>CAZXFB010000003.1:0-184345 GCA_964639725.1 uncultured Rikenellaceae bacterium | reverse complement strand
TTTATATTCGTTTTTACAATAAATGAAAAGTTTTTATAGATAGCAACTTAAGTTATTTAATAGTTTTGAACAAAATTAAATTAAGGTTTTAAATTTACAGAATCTAAATATTATAAGATCCCGGGAAGGCAGAAAACAGACCGGCAAATCGGGACAACATGTCCTGTGAAAGAGGAAGTTCTTCAAAGTATTGTCAGTATTAACATCCGTTGATCCTTTAATAAGCTAATAATTCATTCAGAGTCTTTAATGCATCTAACCGATGAATATACAGGTCCATTATAATTAATATATAAAGCTTCCCTGTTGAAGTTTATTTTTGCACAGTAATGTAAAGAAAGGCCTGGTGTTTGTCCACGTGGTGGTACGATAATCCATGTTGAAGACCAAAAGTATCCATTAAACCCTAAAGAGTCAACAGTGACAAGAAGATGATTTCCATAACCACCCGGAAGGGCAGTAAAGCCACTTGTATTTGTTGCCCCGGCATTCGGATCACGCCAGTGGGTTGTACCGGTCTCTTTCAATTTACCACCTCCGTTGCATATTATAGGATCTCTATCGATTTGAGTATTAGGATCAAGTGTTAAAGCTAAAGTATTCCAATCATTTTTCGATGGTACATGCCATCCGGCAGGACAAAGATTGCTTTTTTGTACAACCCATGTTGAATATAGTGCCCCGTAAGTAGCCCTATTTGAGACTATGTCATTATTATACCAACAATAGTCAGACGCGTATATTAAAGAAACTCCATTACTAAAGGAGATAGCTTTAAGATTTTCAGCCATCCACACCTGGGCTCCTATTTTTATCGTTTTGTATGAATTACCATCCTGATCAACAAGGTTACCATAATTGGAGGAGGTATTAAAATTAATATTGTTGGTGTAAGGTGATACAGTGGTGAACTTTATGGCCTTTCCATAACCTGTACCTGTTTCATTTGAAGCATATGCTTTTCCAAAGTATGTTGTATTAGGTGTAAGTTTAATGATACTGCCTGTAAAGCTGAAAGTATCTTGCAAACTCTCGGTATACGGTGCCTTTTCTATAGATAATAGTGCACTATCGGTTGCCCAGCAAACACCGCATTTAATTTTTTGTGACCCGCCATCTGAGATAATTTTACCTTTGCATACTGCAGTGTTATCTGTTATATTAAAAATTTTATCTGTAGTTACGATTGGAATCTCAATTACAGGTATCTCTTTTTTACAGCATCCTGTTGTTAATAACCCAGTTATATAGATTATTAAAGAAATAGAAATTCTGCTATTTCTTATTTTTTTCATCATATAGTAATCCTTAACTCTCCTATTCAACCCTTTGAATTGATACTATTCATTTAACTTTAAAAAGAAATATGCATTTTTATTTGTTTGTAAAACGAAATTACGAATCAGAATATTTATTTACAACTTAATTTATTGGATACTCTATTTCGGCTTCCTGGTAGAGTCCAGAGTGGATGGATCTTTCAAAATAAATGATCATCAATTTTTTATTAGTAAAAATCTTTGATTAAGGATTGTTTATCAATTTTGTTTGATTCCAAATACCTGATAATACATGTCAATTCTTTTATTATCGCACATATAGCTGAAAAATTCTTAAGCCTGACGTAGGCAATTGTTGTGTTTATTCTTATTCTGGAGGGTAAAATGTCCTCCGATTCAGGCCTCTGAAAAATGCAAATGGGGATAAGATTTCCTGGAAGAAAAACAGACAACATCAGGAATATCTCTTTTGTTGTCATATATATCCCGTTTTATCGGGAGCGCAATTTTTGCACCTGCCCAGACCGACCGGAGGGAGCGTCAGGTCTTTGACCCAGACCGACCGCAGGGAGCGTCAGGTCTTTGACCCAGACCGACCGGAGGGAGCGTCAGGTCTTTGACCCAGACCGACCGGAGGGAGCGTCTGGGGGGTACCGGCGCAAGATAATTTGTCTCGGTTGCAGGATTTGTCCAGAGCCGAAGTCACGGATTTGGCAGGGGAGTGATAAGTTATTCGTCAAGATGAAATTGTCAAGCTGAAAGTCCTGACTTGCGCAGCATCGTCAGGGGTGGCGAGCAAAAATTGTGACAACTTGTCCCGCGCAGCGGTAAGTTTATTACCCCTAGCCTGATTTTATAGGATTTTTTTAAGAAGTTTATAGGAGAAGAATAATATTTACCTTTGTTAACCCGGGGCAGTGCTTTTCATAGCACCGTCCGTGTTAGATGGTCGTAGCAAATTATCATGTCATGATATGGATTTGTCAGTGAGTTGATTGTCTCGTTACAAATTAGTTCAATTCTAAATCATTTAAAATCTATCTCTTAGCCATAATATTTTCAAATCTTGTGTTACTGATTGGGTGGTGACTTATAACTTCATTATTATGGATTATGCAAAAAGTCCCAAAGGCACATGGAGTTTGTTGAGCTGATTCGGAATCATTTATTTCTATAAGATCAGCTTTGATTTTTAGCTTCTTTGCAGTTTCGAGAATTGCATTTACATTTTTTACAGAATATGGGCATTGAGCAGAACGAATGATTGTTAGTCCTTTTGAATATATATCGAGGTTTGTTTTTTTAAATTTTGGGTCACCTGCAATTTGATTAAATTTTAAAACAAGCAATTCAAAATCAGGTTTTGTTTCGTCAACTAAGATGAATCCTTTTTTAAGAAAAATTTCCTTCTTTGCCATGAATGGTCCTTTTCTGGTAACAACTGCAACCCCATTCATATTTGCGCCTTTTGCATCCTTAATGCATTCATCAATTAGTGACGAAGCAAACCCCTTACCTTTGAATTCATTTTTAAATCCAACAAAAAGACAATGAATAAACATATAGCCATCAACATCAACAGGTCTATGAGCATATTTACCAGGGATATACTCAAGCATGCCTTGATAACCACCTTTTTTTGAAATGATTGCTTTTATTCTTAACCCTTTAGGATAGTATTCCTTAACCCAGTCGATTTTTCTTCGTAACTCCAAATGCTTTTCGACGTCTTTGTATCCGCAGACACCATAGTCAGCAATATTTTCTGGTGTAAGGTCAATTATTTCTATATCAGTCATATTATTGAGGTTAAATTTTAACAACTGGAAAATCTACATCAAAGTAAAATTATTATTTATCATTAAATTATAAGGTATTGTTTGACAATTAATTTGCTGTCTCAAGCTAGAAATCCCAGCTATTGTAAAGAGTAGAATTTGTCCCAAAGCCATTAGGTGGTCGTAGCAAATTTAGAATTGTTATGAAGGAACTATTTGAATGAAACTAAATATAAAAAGTTCAATACTTTTAAAAAATTCCTACCTTTGCCCAATCTAATAACTTTGGATGTTTAAATTTAATACGGATTTGGTGAAGTAAATAACCTTTGGCATTCTACCAGAGGTTGTCCCTTAATTAAACTCAGGCATATTCTTGTCGTAGTTATTTTCATTTCAATATATTAATAATAGTTTGAGGCTAGGCAAAGGATAAATTGTACTCTTCAGCAATGGTTTCAACAATATAAATTTAAACATCATGAGTAACGAAAATAAATCAATTCACGAATTCGACTTCAATCTAATCTGCGAATATTATTCAAGTCTGGAACGACAAGGGCCCGGTAGTCCCGAAGTAACCATTAAAGCCTTGAGCTTTATCGATAATCTTACCAGCGAATCCCGTATTGCCGACATTGGTTGTGGAACAGGCGGCCAGACAATGGTGTTGGCGCAGAATACACCTGGACAAATTACAGGTATTGACCTGTTTCCCACTTTTATTGACCTTTTCAACTTTAATGCCGGTAAACTGAATTTTCAAGATAGAATTAAAGGTGTCGTCGGTTCGATGGAGAACCTTCCTTTTCAGAATGAAGAATTAGACTTGATCTGGTCGGAAGGAGCGATCTATAATATCGGTTTTGAACGGGGCTTGAACGAGTGGCATAAATTAATTAAAACAGGAGGCTATGTTGCCGTTTCAGAAGCATCGTGGTTTACCAAAGAAAGGCCTGCCGAAATCGATGAGTTTTGGCAGGATGCTTACCCTGAGATAGACACTATTCCAAATAAGGTTGGCCAGATGCAAAAAGCCGGATATATTCCCGTTGCGACTTTTATCCAGCCTGAAAAATGCTGGACAGAACATTTCTATGCTCCACAAGTTTCGGTACAAGAAGCCTTCCTGAAGAAATATGAAGGAAATAAAACTGTCGAAGAATTTATAGCAAGCGAAAGGCATGAAACTCAATTATATTACAAGTATAGAGAGTATTACGGCTATGTGTTCTATATTGGGAAGAAGATTTAATTAATTAAGGATGAAAAAAGTATGATCCCAATTATCTATCGAGATATAAATCATTGAGAAGTTAGGTGGCGTTGCTTAAAGTCCTGGTAAGTGGGCAGGATTTCCGTGTCATGATAAAGTTGTCCAGATGACTCTGCAAAAAGCCCTGACGATGTTTCACATGTCAGGGCAAATGCATGACAACAGCGCGACGGCCGGCAACCCTATTGCCCTTGTCTTGGTAGCAGGATTAGTCACGGTGCAGAAGATTGCTGGCGTGCTGATGAGCGTATCCGGGTGCCCGGCCAGCAGGAATTTTATAGAAAGCAGGAGCCCATGTGGAAAAACCGGTATCCATGACCACGTTATGCCGGATAGGATTGACCACCCTATTCCGGAGTTAATCCCTTGATAAATAAACAAATATTTAAATGTTATAATGACCGGCTGGATGTGGTCAAGGCTTCGGCTTTTATAGTTAGATAGAAGTATGTTTAAGCATTTATATGACAAACCATTTTATTCTCAGAACGAAGTTAAATAGAGTTTTCTGATCTCCCGAAAAGAATTATAAACTTTATGCTCTTTATTATCCTGGTTACCCTCATCATCTTAATTCAATGCCATGTCAGTCACAAAAGCAAATTATCATTAACACGCTGATATAAAAAGAATTAAATGCCTAAGTCTGACTCTCATTCTTCACAATTCATACTTAAGTTAAACAATAATAATATTGAATATGTAAATTTTAACCTATTTTCCTGATTACTCCGGGGATAATTCCCGGGTATTAAAAAACCTTCCTGACTAAAGTCCTGGATCAGCAAGATATTGTTGTTGTTGTGTCTTCTTGCTGATACAATTTAATTATGGGATAAAAAAAAGACCAACAGAAGGTTCTTTTGCCTAAGTTGGTCTGGTCTTGTTAAGAAAAATTGGATGCCTCTACTCGCATTGAAATGCTCTTAAATGACCGCTACCTATATTTTAGGAATCCTTGTAAAATCGACAACCTGAAGAAAGTAATAGACTTTTCAGTATAAATTTTTTCTATTAATATTAAGAGAAATAATAATACGAGACAAATATAAGTCCTCCCACCCAGTATTCTCCCCAGGTGGAAGCCGATATAAGGTATTTAATAAGATAAGTTGTAATTAAGGATCCTGATTAGTACTTTCGCTTTACTAACAAATAAAAATGCACTCCTGCAAATAGCAATAATATCATAAAACTACTACTATGGGCAAATTTAAATTATTCTTAATTATTTTCTTGTTATTGGTCGCTCAGGCTCAGGCTCAAGTAAATAATGGCGTTTTTCGTATGGACGAATTAAGAAGTCCTCAAAAAAGAACGATCATTTCAATTCCTGATGTTAATGGCTATATTGTTTTGAAATGTGATTTCCACATGCATACCGTTTTCTCAGATGGCTCCGTATGGCCTGTTATAAGACTTCAGGAAGCCTGGGAAGAAGGATTAGATGCAATCTCAATTACAGATCATATTGAATATAATCCTCATAAAAACGAAGTGAATACAACTGATAACAATCAGCCATACGAATTAATTAAAAATGATGCAGTCAAAAGTAATATCATACTTATTAAGGGTGCAGAAATAACCCGTAACACTCCTCCAGGTCATTTCAATGCCCTATTTATAAGTGACGCTTCTGGTTATATAAGAAACCCTGCAAAAGAGGAAGATAAGGAAGCTATCTTAAAAGCTGTTAGCCAGGACGCATTTATTTTTTGGAACCATCCTGGTTGGAAACCAAATATAGAAGGTTCTTATGAATGGATTGAATTCGTCAATGATCTATACAAAGAAAAAACTATTCATGGCATTGAAGTTTTTAATGGATTTGGATTTCATATGAAAGCCCTTGACTGGTGTGTTGATAAAGGATTAACAGTAATGGGTTCATCGGATTCCCATGGTTTGATAAAGAGTACTTATGATATTGATGAAGATTATGTTCATCGCACTATGACTTTGATACTCGCCAAAGACAGATCGGCAGCATCAATCAGAGAAGCATTACATGATGGAAGAACAATTGCCTGGGCCAGTAAATACCTGGCTGGCAAAGAGGATAATGTCCGTAATCTGGTTAATGCATGTGTAAAAATTATGCCTAGCCATTATTCTGATAATATGAGTAATAATCCTGGAACAGCTTTAAAATATTATGAAATTAAAAATCTTAGTGATTTATATTTTGAATTGGAATTAAAAGCTGGTAATACTGCAAATAAGAAAATTATTTTATACCCGGGTTCATCTCAGCTTATATCGGCTTCAGGCGGACAAAGTAGCTTAACTTATGAAGTTGTAACCGCCTTTGTAAGAAGTGATAAACATCTTGTAATTGATTTTTCGTTGCGCTGAACGTATTTAAAAAATAGATCTAAATAATATGAGTGTCGGGAATGATAAACAAGATGATAATATTACAGGAATGTATTTCACATGAATCTAATCAAATGTATTGAATCATGTCCCGAAGAATCCTCATGTTAGTGAAGCATTGATAATTCTTGCTGTTTCAGATCTTCCTGCAGCTCTCTCAGAAGTTTTATCCCAAAGATTTTGGTTTACAATTTTTCCAGTTGATATTTCAGCTCTCTCGCCGTTAATAGTGATTCTTAAATAGATAGGGAATTCGCCATTCTTCGCTTTCCTGGCTTCTTTTACATAGATGTGTGTTGTAATTTTGCTTTTCATATTTCTCAGTTTAAATGACCTCTCGTTTTCTGCAAAATTAAGTCAAGATAAGCAGTACTTCCTGTGCAGAATGCATCTAAGTGCATAGTAAACAGAGTATTACAGAGCTTAGCGAGATCTTTTTGAGGTTTTTAAAACAGGTCTCGAAAAAGACTCCTTTTTTTAGGAGTTCTGCCGTACATTTTGAGTACCTGTAAAAAGAAAACCGCCTGAAATCATTGATTTTAAGCGGTTATGAAAATTATTAGTATGTACTTCGCTCCCCAGGTAAGACTCGAACTTACGACCCACGGATTAACAGTCCGTTGCTCTAACCAACTGAGCTACTGAGGAAGATATTTTATAAGATCTCGCTATATTTTAGCAGGCCAAAAGTAAGGGCTTTTAGTGAATTTAGCAATATCTTTGAAAAAATATTTTTTATGACCAGAATTCTTGGCCTCGGAAACGCCCTTGTGGACATCATAACCTTGATTGATAACGATTCTGTTCTTGAAAGATTTGCCCTGCCGAAAGGAAGCATGCAGCTTGTAGATAATGAAAGATCAGAGATAATCAAGTCAGGAACCTCCGATTTCAAGCGCTTCCTCGCATCCGGAGGATCAGCTGCAAACACTATTCATGGATTGGCAATGCTTGGAATAACCTCAGGTTTTATTGGAACTGTCGGAAAAGATGAAACAGGGGACTTCTTTGAAAATGATATGAAAAATGCCGGTGTTACTACCCTACTCCACAGGAGTAATTCAGCAACCGGTACTGCAGTAGCCCTCATTTCTCCCGATTCTGAAAGAACTTTTGCGACGCATCTTGGTGCAGCTGTGGACTTCGATAGTGTAACCCTTGACCCTGCCAATTTTAAACAGTTTGATATACTTTATATCGAAGGATATCTTATTAATAACAAAACCCTCATTGAAAAAGCTGTTTCAATTGCGAAGGAGAATAAAATGAAAATAGCCCTCGATCTTGCCAGTTATAATGTTGTTGAGGCCAACATCGGGATCTTCAGAAAAATCATTACAGAATATACAGATATTGTTTTTGCTAATGAGGAAGAGGCAAAAACATTTACAGGAAAAGGTCCTGAAGAAGCATTGAGAATTATTTCGGATCTGTGCGAAATTGCGATCATTAAGGTTGGAAGCGCAGGTTCATGGATAAAAAGAGGCGATGAGGTGATTAAGGTAGACGCGCTGCCTGTTAAATGTCATGATACAACCGGAGCAGGCGACCTGTATGCATCCGGATTCCTTTATGGCCTGGCAAAAGGTCTTAACCTTGAGAAATGCGGATTGATAGGATCTGTTCTGGCAGGACATGTTATTGAAATAATCGGTGCCAGGATGAATGATACAAAATGGAATGAAATAAAGAAGATAATCCAGCGGATTTCTGATTCCGATTAGATGTTTTGTGTGATCAGATAGTGATCATCTGCTCATTGATAATTAATTTATAAATCACTTTCCTGCCTGGGAACTGAGGCTTATTCTATACCCCTTGTAAGTTTTATATTTCGCAAAGCCCCCGTTGTCTGCCATGTTGAAATACCAAATGGTTTTGATGATTCGGCTTCCCATCTGAGTGATAATATATAATTCCCAATGGTAAAATCGACAATTTTGTCCCTGTCAATCCACGCTTCAATCTTATCATCAGTAACCCTCAGACGGATCCTGTACCATCGGTTGGTCTCAAATTTCCTAAAATCATAAGTAACATTATTTGCCGCATCTTCACCGTCGATACAACTCAATCCGACAATAGATCCTCCCCACCCTCCAATAACAAGTGTATTAAAAGAATCCATAACAGGGAAGGTTACCCCACAAAAGAAATCACTCCCATCAACCCGTTTGGCTTCCAGATAAAGCTCATAATTTATTTTCGGGAAATCACGTTTCAGCTTAATCCCTGAAATTCCCAGACCCTTTTCAATAACAATACAGCTATCTTTGACATTTACGGGGCCGTGCCCCTCAAAATCAATAATATCCCAGCCTTCAAGTGAGATCCCATTGAATAAATCAAATGTTTCCCGTTTAACTTTATCCTGACACAATAATAAAACACTCAGAACAACTGATAAAAGATGAATTCCCATATTCAAGCCTTATTTTATAAATCCAAAAATAACCCGGGTTACTATTATTGATCCTGTTTAATTAAAAATAAATGTTATTCTTTCGGAACTCATATTTTAACTCTATCCAAGAAAAATGGATTTTATAGTTAAAATCTATGAGTATCCATAAATCAGAAAGTTTTAAACCAGGTCGAGATACAGAACATATTATCTGATCAGTGGCTTAATCTTATAACCTGTCAGCCCAAAAAAGAAAATAAAAATAAAACATACCAAAGGAACTATAAATCCCACAGCCATATTTGTTACATCTGCTATCCAACCCATGAAAATTGGACAAACAGCACCACCGGCCACCATCATAACAAGCAATGACGAACCTTTTTTTGTCAATCCCCCAAGATCCTTTATCCCTAAAGCAAAGATTGTCGGAAACATTATTGACATACAAAAATATGTCAGATATATAGCAATAATCGAAAGCCACCCTAATCCAAGTACAACGAAGATCATTGCCAGCACGTTAATTAATGCATACAAAGTCAGCATCTGATTTGGTTTAAACCAGCTCATTAATATACTTCCTGAAAAACGGCCAACCATAAAGAACACAAATCCAAGGGATAACAGATATGCAGCTTTTTCATTGCCAATCTGCGGCATTTGCTCAGTTACGTAATTAATAAAGAAGCTGTTTATCCCTGTCTGGGCAGCAACATAGAGAAATTGTGTTACAACAGCAAACTTAAAATGGCTGAATTTTAAAAGATCCTTATAGCGGCCTTTATCACCATGATTGTCATATTCTCCTTCATGGATCTCAGGCATCCTTGTAAACATGAAGAAGATTGCAACAAGGAGTACCATAGTTCCAATAATCATATAAGGCAATGATAAAGAAGCAAATTTATTAGTCCCCAACGCGTTTCCGTCACCTAAGATCAATAATCCGCCAATAGCGGGTCCAACAATCCAACCTAAGCCATTAAAAGATTGTGAAAGATTAAGGCGCTGGGCAGATGTCTCTTTAGGACCCAGCACTGTTGAATATGGATTTGCTGCTGTTTCCAGGCATGTCAATCCACATGCTATTATGAAGAGGCAGAGAAGTGTAAATTCAAAAGTCTGGATCTGAGCAGCAGGCATAAAAAGAAATGCTCCGATAGCATACAAAAAGAGCCCGAATATTATTCCTCGCTTATACCCAAAACGATTCATAATCAAACCCGCCGGTATTGCCATTACAAGATAACCGCCATAGAGTGCCGCCTGAACCCAGCCGGACCTGGCTTTTGTAATTCCAAGAATATCCTGAAAATGCTTGTTCAGAACATCAAGAAGACTATGAGCAAAGCCCCATAGAAAAAACAGACTGGTTATAAGAATAAACGGAATCAGAAAACCTTTGGTAACAAGTTGTTTCTTATCACCATTAATTGAAAAATCATTAGCCATGTTCAATCATTTTTTGTCAATACAAGATTGTCATGATTTACGACTTTTCCAAACCTTTATACCCATTTATAATTTAGTGGTAAAAATGAGATCTGAAAAATCTCATTTTTACCACTAAATTTTTATACAATAACTTATAGGAAAATATGCGGATTATGAATATCCTTCTACTTTACCAGGAGGTCTACCTTAAGTTTGAATTCATCATAGATAGTTTTGTCTCCCAGGTTCTCAAAGAATGAACCTGATCCATAACGTACATTATATTTGGTTCTGTCAATGATAATATTGGCAAAAAATCTTACACCTGCAGCACTTTTCTGCATCGCGGCTTTGAATTCAATTGGATTTGTGACTCCTTTAATTGTAAGATTTCCCTGTACCACTCCTGAACCTTTATCAAAAGGTGTGCTTCCTGTCAAAACAAGCTTTGCTGTCGGATACTTCTCAACTCCAAAAAAATCTTCTGATTTTAAATGTCCTTCAAGTCTTGCATTCGCATCCGAATCTTTTATAGTCGTCATATCTATTAAAAATTCACCTGAGACTATTTTGCTGTTTTGCCAGTTCATCCATCCCGAAAGAAGACTTATCGTACCTGTGTGTTGTCCTGTAACTTTCTCTCCTAACCATGACAATTTTGTATTCTCTTTATCTGCTGTAAATTTTTCCTGGGCAGATAAGCTGACAGTTATTAACAATATTGTTAAAATTAAAACTCCTGATTTTTTCATATTTCTTTAAATTAAAATTAAAACATAAACAGTTTCCCTGATGGAATTGTTCAATCAGCAAATAACAAATCTCTTGAATTTATAGAAAATGAAGTTCCGGAACAGAATTACACTGAGCTATCTCATTAAAAAATAAGATATTATATTTTGTGGATATTCAGCCCTCCGCTTATTTCGAATACCATCCCTGTCGAAAAATCCCAATCACCCCTGCAAATTGAGGCTACTGCCTTACCAATGTCTTCAGGTAATCCCCATCTCTTTTGAGGAACAAGTCCTTCCGAAATACATTTGTCATATTTGTCCTTTATCTTGGCAGTCATGTCGGTCTGAATAATCCCCGGGCGCACCTCGCAAACCAGTACATTCTCTTTTGAAAGCCGGTCAGCAAAAACAGTGCTTGACATGCTTAGTCCTGCTTTTGAAATGCAGTATTCGGTCCTGTTGGTTGAAGAGAGTACTGCAGAAATGGATGTTATAAATACTATTACCGGTCTGTAACATGGTAACTGTTCCCTCATCCAGATCATTTCTCTTGCAATTTTCTGGGCGAAAAAAACAGGACCTTTCAGGTTTATATTCATAACCCGGTCATAACTCTCTTCTGTCATTTCAAGAATATCATTCCTTTGAAGCGGGGCAACACCGGCATTATTAACCAGAATATCTATACGTCCATATCGCTCCAATATATTTGAAACTACCTCTTTATGACAGAGTGTGCAGGAAATATCAAGTCCAATGGGAAAAAATTCAGCTCCGCATTTTTCTACCTCAGTTTCCAGTATCTCCATACCTTCACTGTCAACTGAACGTGCAATTGCAGCAATATCATATCCTTCAGATGCCAGGGCAATTGCTACTGCCCTGCCGATCCCTCTGCTGGCGCCTGTAATAACTGCTACAGGTTTGCTGTTCATTCTAGAATTGTATTAACAGGTTTTACAGAATTTCGGCTTTAAAGGTAGCAAATTGCCCGACATTGTCAACTTTCTGTGAAACTATCTTTAAGATAATCCTTCCATACCCGTTCAAACCATAGATCCTGGAGAGGAATATCTCTTACCGGTGTGAGAGAAAAAGCGGTTTTCCCGCTTTTATAGCTGACTTCAAGAATTTCATTTTCAACTTGTTTATCATAACGGCAAAGATCAGGCTGCCAGCCCGAAAATGATTCAGGGTAATAACTGTCTGCTCTATCATCCTTAACAATAAATGATCCCCGGCTTCTTCCACCCATTTCTAAATACATGTTAATCGCCTCAAGATATAACAGGTGTGTAAGACAATGATCAGCCAATAGAAAACATTTTCGCAATTCATCAACATTTTCTGCTCCTATAACTTTCGGAAGGTCGTTTAACATTTCAGCAGCCTCTTTAACAGCTTTTGAAACTATTTTCCCACTCCTGATTATTCCTCCTGCACCAGACATCCTCTTTCTTATCTCCTTAAAATACCCGTCAAGTCTGTATCCCTTGCCGTTTTCCATCCATCCTGATGCAAGCTTAAGTTCACTTTCGATCTTTGGAAGGTTATCCTGTATGAACTTATTAATACTAACCGGAGCCATTGTATACTTTTTGCTTATAAACTGAGCAGCCCTGTAACTGCCTACCTGCCCTGAATTCAGTGCTGCTCCCCCCGGACGGTAAACACCATGAGACCCGTTTACTTCGCCAACCGGAAACAGATTCTTCAGATCCGATTCCCACCAGGTATCAGATTTAAGTCCTCCATTACTATGCTGGGCACAAACTGCAACCTGCAGAGGCTGACTTGAAAGATCTATCCCATGCTCTTTATAAAGATCCACAGCTGAAGGGTTTATTGCCATAAGGCGCTTAAATGGCGATTCCTGCATAGCTCCGGAGTTATTCAGGTAATTATATACCTCACTATCCAGCCTTTCAGGAGAAAACTCATTATTATTTTCCCATGCTACATTTTTCGTGAAATCCAAATAGACTTCCCGTCCTTTTTCTTCAATTTCCCTGTAAACAAGCAGATCAATCAGGGAAGAACCCCAGTTGCCTATCTTCCGGGGATCAAATGGCCATTGATATCCCTTCAGAAAAATTGCCTTTGAGAGTCTTTTATAATCAGGAAAAAAAACATTCAGAAAATCCCTGGGATCTTTCCCCTTTTTATCCGTTGAGAAGTACCTTGGAATTACCTGCTGATAACTTCCTGAAAGATTCCACCTGAACTTAACTGATGCAATTCCAAACTGGGATTCTGTAAGGTTCTGGCCTGTTGCACCAGCTTTGAATGCCATGCCGGTTGATCCGGCTTGTGATTGCGGATAAACACTTGTTTCATATATTCCACCCGGCCCGCCCGTTCCTAAAATAACATTTGTGGAGTTAAACAGCACAAAAGCTTTCAACGGATCTTTTTCAGCCGAATTAATAGCAACAGCTCCCACTACTTTCAGGCCTTCAGAATCAGTCAGAAGAGTAATAACATGATGGTTATCGAGGATTTTTATTTTACATTTCTTTATTTCAGAGGAGAGTGCTTCAAACATCATTTTTGAAGTATAAGGGCCGGCAGAAGTTGCTCTCGCAGCGGGATCATGATCTGTCTTATATCCTGCATATGAACCAAATTTGTCATGAGGAAAAGGGACTCCAAGGGCTACCAGGTTCATAAAAGCCTGGATAGAACCCTGTGCTTCGCAAAGGGCAATATCTCCGTGCATGCACTTACCGTTGAAAAGATCACGTGCCATCTCAGGAACAGAATCGGCTCTGTTTCCGCTTAATGAAAGTTTATAATAAGTCTGTTTATCAGAACCTGCGTTATTTGATGTACCACCACCCCATTGCGATGTAGCTACCAGAATATCTTTCTGCCCCATCCTGTGAAGACTCAGGGCAGCATTGAGTGATGCAGCGCCACTTCCAATTATAAGAGAATTGATACGATAACAGTTTATTGAAAAATTGCCAATGATAACTTTTCTATTTTCCATCAGCTATAAGTTTTTTCAGTTCAACACCATAAATTTCACGGTCCCGGATAACACACCCTCCTTTCCTTAAATTTTTAATCAGCCTTGTACATCCTGAGCAGGCAATACAGACTTTTGCAGGATCTGCTTTTCCATTCCTCATAAGATCAACTGGTAATGAAGGATAAGCAAAAGAACTTCTTCCAAGTCCGATTAAAGAAGCATCTCCGTCTCTTATAACAGCAGCACCAACATTCGGGGCATATTGCCGGAGATAAGAGTAGGCCGAGCCTACAAAAAAAGTATCCTGAAATTTTTTCTGAAAAACCGAAGTTCCCGTAATCATCCGCATGACTCCCTCAAGCGGGTGTTCATCCGGAACCTGCTGACCAGGTAATGGATTATCGTAGGGGCGTGTAACGTGAGGGTTGAAATAAGGACTACCCATGCTAAGATTAACTAATCTTACTCCGCGTGACCTGAGTTCTTCAATAAGCATAAAAGCCTCTGAAAAATCAGGATTGTTGTTCTCGTCTACACCAAATCCGCCTTTGTAAACATCCGAAATATTCAGACGTGTGGTTATCATAATATCAGGAACTTCATCCCTTATCCTGTCAATTGTCTCAAGAAAGAACCTGAATCTTTCTGAGGAATCATTCCCCCCATAAATACTATTCTTTCTGAATTTTGCAGATAATAATTCTACCATAAGGTAGCCATGACATGCCTTAATGTCAATTGTATCAAATCCTGCCCGGACAGAAAGCCTTGCAGCGTCAATATATTGGTCCTGGATTGATTTCAGATCATCGTCGGAGAGAACATATGGAACTACCTTATCGAGTAAAGGATTTGTTGCAGCAACAAGTGGAATGGGTTTACCATAAGGTTTACTGTAACGGCCCGAATGAGTAAGCTGGATAACCAGAAGCGGATTAAAGTCATTGCTCCCTGATCTTTTTCTAATGTTATCAACCAATTTTGAAAAATGATCAGCATTGTTTTTATTAATCCATAGCTGGGCAGGATTAGACCTGCCATCGGATGATACAGCCACAGCTTCAAACCAGATTATCCCGCTGCCTCCTTCAGCATACCGCAGATAACGTCTCAATGTAAGTCCGGAAGGCGAACCATCGCCTTCCGAATCGTATCCTTCCATCGGTTGAACAACAAGGCGGTTGGATATTTTAAAATCATTGATCTGCAATGGTTTAAGCAAGGGAGAAATATCATCGCTGAAAGGCAGTTCGAAACCTGATTCTTTTGCTTTTAAAATAAGCTCCTCTTTGTTTTTAAACCTGAAACGTTCGTGCATTATAAATTAATTAATTTTTAAAATTGCCGGATAAATATTTGAATAAATAAGAAACAGTCAATTTTGTGTGAATTAAATAACAGGATATGAAGTATTTGGGTCTTTTGTTCAGACCGTTTTTTTAAAATTTACCGATTGCGGACTTATCCAGGTTAATCTTAGTAAAGCCCAAAAATAATAATTCACAAGTCTTGCAAAAATCAATGTTTTTAAAAATAATTTTGGAATAAAAAATAACAATAGTCCCATAAAGGCCAGAATCATACCAAACAGAAGGTTATTTATTACAAGGAATATCTGAATTAAATATTTTTCAGCTTTGGATTTATGTTTACTTATATAAACATGTTTTGATATATGGACTTCTGTTTTGGTGATTGAAGCCGTTTTCAAATTTATCCTTGAGCTACCACCATGATTATGTTCTATTTCAGTATCTCTTAGAAAGGCAATTTCCATTCTGGCATTACGTATCCTGCGACAGATGTCAACATCTTCATAATACATCCAGAAGTCTTCATCAAATCCTCCTATTCTCTGAAAAACATCATTGCGTATCAGCATAACAGATCCTGATACCCAGTCAGGGAATGATACTGTACCACTCTCCTTTTCAGTTTTAATTGTCTTAAAAATTGCAGCAAGTGATCGCTGCAAGCCTGTCAGATTCCAGAGTTCAGGAAAATTACCAGTTGCATGACTCTCTTTTCCTCTTTCGTTTACTTGTCTGCAGGAAACAATAGAATAATCATTATTTTGACGGGCAGCCAGGAGCAACTTCCGGGTTTCGGTTTCGGTAGCTATTGTATCCGGATTCAGGAAAAGCAGGTACTGACTATCAGCGCTTCCTGCGCCCAGATTACAACCATTGGCGAATCCTCCGTTTTTCAGATTATGTATAAATATAAATTCGGGAAAGCTTTTTTCAAATTCGTAAATAGTATCATCTCCTGAATTATTATCAACAACGATCACTTCCATGCTGAATTGATCCCCGGTAAATGATCCCAGCGATTCAAGGCATTTTCGTAACCGGTGCCAGCCTTTGAAACTCACAATGATTACTGACAGGTCTTTCATAAAAACTTTATTAACAGATAATCCTCAGACTTCTTAACCTTCTTCATACTTTCTCTTAGAATTTCCTTCACCCTTATTATCCCTGCTTATCCTTTTCAGATCTTTAATCCCCTCTTCTCCTTCAACCTCATCGGCTTCTTCAATTCTTTCCTCATCAGCCTCCTCCAAATCAGTCATCCATTCATAAACAGGTTGCTGTGGTCCTTCATTCCTGAACCAGATTGAAAGAATAATTCCGGAAAAGAATCCCAGCATATGTGATTCCCACGAAACATTCTTGTAAACCCCGGGGAATATCCCCCAAACCATTTCTCCATACAAAAATACTACTAACAACGACAAAGCTACAAGCCGGTAATATCTCCTTATTATACCACTGAAAAACAGAAATGAGGCAAGACCATATACTAATCCACTTGCACCAATGTGCCATGCATCTCTCCCGGCTAACCAGACTAGCAACCCTGTAAGAAGAAATGTCCAGGCAAAAACCTTCATTGCCACTTCTGAATAAAAATAGAAAAGAGCTATCGAGAGAAAGAAAAGCGGTAATGAATTATTGAATAGATGTTTAAAATCAGCATGGATAAAAGGAGAAAAAATAATTCCGGAAAACCCATTAATTTTCAGTGGATATATTCCAAATCCTGAAAAATCCAATTCAAAAAGGAGCTCAATAATTTTCACCAGCCACATTATAAAAACAAAAATCCCGGGAATGATCAAACTCAGAAGAAGCTTCTTCCTGTAGAAGTCAACCTCACTGTCCATATCTGTGCAGGGTTCTGACATTATCAGGATAAGTTTGAGGTTTTCAAATATCTAATTGTTATTATTCGTTTTCTCTTATTCTCCCCTTCATATTTTCTCAGTCCCTTCCCTGAAATACAATTCCTGCTGCCTCCCTTATCCTGTTGAGCGTTCTCATGAGGTTAAGGGTAAATTCATGGTTAACCACACTACTTTCAATCCTGCCTTCATCAAGACATTTCATCACTTCCATAGCTTCGAAATGATAACCCATTCCATCAGGTATTAGAGAGTATTCCATCGGTTCCTTCCCATTTATTACTACATTAAGCCTCTGTGACATATCGCGGCCACGTGAGAAGAAGAGATTCCCGTTTTCGCAGAGCAGATCACAGCCTATTCCTGCAGCAGTACGGAAAGAACTGTAAAGATTAGCCATCCTTCCATCTCTGTATCTGAATATAATACTGATTGAGTCTTCAGAACCAGATTCCGCAAATGATGCTACTGCCGTGATTTCGTCAGGAACACCCACGAACCATAGGGCATCAATGACAGCGTATATACCAATATCAAGGAGGGATCCTCCGCCCAGATCCAGGTTGAACTTCCTGTCAGCCGGATTATATGGTGCCTGAAAACCAAACCGGGCGTTTAGATGAATAATCTTACCCGCAACACCGCTGTTAATCATCTCCTTTGTTTTAATATACATAGGTTGAAAAGGAGGCCAGAGCGCCTCCATAAGAAACACATTCTGCCTCTTTGCCTCTTTTAACATCTCATCAGCCTCACGACTTGTCAGAGAAAAAGCTTTTTCGCATAAAACAGCTTTCCTGTTCTTCAGACAAAGCATAACATGCTCATAATGATGCGAATGAGGAGATGCTACATATATTACCTCCACATCATCATCGGCAACCAGCTCTTCGTAACTTCCAAATGATTTTTTAAAACCGAACTCTTCTGCAAACTGCTTTGCTCTCTCCTCATCTCGCGAACCGACTGCCCATAGCTCAGCATTATCAAGCAGTTTCAGTCCTCTGGTAAACTTAGCCGACATCTTCCCCGGTGCCAGTATACCCCATTTGTATCTCTTCCTCATATTGAAATAATATTTTGATAAATATATAAATTAGTTGTGGAACAGCCCGATATCAGCGTTTTTATTCATCTGATTAAATTCTCATTCATCAGCTAATTTTCACGCTCATCATCTTTCTTTTTTACCTCCTTCTCACATGAATTAGTTTTGACACAAATAAAACAACTCATTATGAAAAAATATCTCCTCTTAATCGTTCTCCAGGCACTATTTACCTTCACTCTTTCCGGAAATGAAAATCTCTTCCAGACTATCCGTGGAAAAGTAACAGACGCCATTTCAGGTTATCCGCTTACAGGTGCATATGTTATCCTTCTGAATTCAAATCCTGTTAATGGTGCAACGTCTGATATCAACGGAATGTTTGAAATAAAAAAAGTTGCTGTTGGCAGACAATCGGTCCAGGTTAACTATGTCGGATATGAATCAAAAACTTTTACCAATCTTTTGATTGTCAGTGGAAAGGAACTTGTACTTGAAATCCGGCTCGATGAGAAGATAAATTCATTAAGCGAGGTTGTTGTCAGGTCATCAGCAAAAAAGACTGAAGCCCAGAACGAGATGGCTATGATAAGTGCCAGAACATTCTCAGTTGAAGAGACTGAACGCTTTGCAGGCAGCCTTGGTGATCCTGCCCGAATGGTTGCCAACTATGCAGGAGTTATGACACAGAATGATTCCAGAAATGACATTATTATACGTGGGAATTCTCCATCCGGAGTACTCTGGAGGCTTGAAGGAATTGAAATACCTAATCCTAACCATTTCGGGGCACAGGGTACAACAGGTGGTCCGGTAAGCATGGTCAATAACAACCTGCTCTCAAATTCCGATTTTCTTACTGGAGCATTTCCTGCTGAATTTGGAAACGCAGTTGCCGGAGCCTTCGATCTTAACCTTAGATCAGGAAATGTTAATTCAACCGAGTTTACCGGGCAGGTAGGATTCAATGGTTTTGAAATTGGAGCAGAGGGACCTCTTTTCAAACTTGAATCGGGGCAAAAAGCCTCCTACCTTGCCAACTACAGGTACTCAACCCTGGAGGTTCTTGATAAACTCGGCTTCAGTGCCGGAACCGGTGCAGCAATTCCCCGATACAAGGATCTTACTTTCCTTGTTGATATTCCAGGTAAAAAGTCAGGAAGGTTCAAACTATTTGGACTCTGGGGAAAAAGTTCCATTAATCTTGGAAGAGATCTGACTGATACTACAGAGAACCAATATAATGCCCGCGGAATAGCTACTGACTTCGGATCTGAGCTTGGAGTTGCAGGATTATCCCATACTTTATACCTGAACCAAAAAACACGTCTCAGGTCCACCTTTTCCTGGCAGCATTCCCAATCTCTGGCAATACTGGATTCAATTAATGATAAGATCTTTGTCCCTTTCCTGAGAGGGGACCAGGCTGAAAACAAACTTTCGTTCACGACACAGCTACGAAAAAAATTCAACGCAGGTGATAATGTAAGCATTGGCATTGCAGTTGACAGGTATAATATATCATACATCGACAGCATGGTGAATACCGACTATAACCGGTTCATTACTACAACCGATATCGATGGTAACATGATGTTTTACAGATCGTATATACAGTGGCAGCATAACTTTGGAAGCAGGTTCACAACATATTCAGGATTACATTTCCAGTTTTTCGGACTTAATAAAGAACTTGCTGTTGAACCCCGATTTGGAGCACGCTGGCTTACAAATGAAAAGAGTTCATTCAACTTCGGATTCGGACTTCACAGCCAGCTTCAACCTAAAGTGATATATTTCCACCAGGAATATGATCCTCTGACATACAGTTATTCACGTACAAATGAAAATGTAGAATTCACTAAAAGTACTCATTTTGTCCTTGGTTATCAGTTCCTTCACAACAAGAATTTCCGGCTGAAAATTGAGAGCTATTACCAGCATCTGTATAATATTCCGGTCAAAGAATCATTCGCCGAATTTTCACTTATCAATGCAGGAGACCAGTTCGGAATTCCGCGTGAGGACAGCCTCATAAATAAAGGGAAGGGAAGGAACTATGGTGTTGAGATTACACTCGAGAAATTCATGAGCAATAACTGGTATTTTCTGTTTACCACTTCTATTTTCGATTCAAAGTATACAGGTTATCACAACATCTGGAGAAATACAGCTTTTAACGGTAACCATGTTGTCAATCTTCTGGGAGGATATGAACTTGAATTCGGGAAAAACAAGATGCTCACATTTGACCTTAAAACAGTATGGGCAGGTGGAAAGAGATATATCCCGGTTGACTATGCCGCATCACTTGCCGATCATTCTGAAGTAAGGGATAACAGCAAAGCATATTCGGGCAGATATGATGACTACTTCAGAACTGATTTCCGGATTGGCCTTAAGGTAAACAACAGGAAATTCAGTCAGGAGTGGGGAGTTGACCTTCAGAATGTGACAGGTTATAAAAGCATTTTCATGGAAGGATTCGATCCGAAAAAAGCAGAACTCTATAAGGTTTATCAGCAAGGCTTCGTCCCTATGTTCCTCTATCGCATTCAATTCTGAAAATTTAGCTAGATTTGTATGGATGCTAAATCGAAATAAGAAAATAATACCGGTAATTTATACATAAACAATGAAAAATATATTAATAATCGACGGACATCCAAATAACATGAGTTTTTGTTCTGCATTGGCAAATTCATATAAAAAAGGAGCATTGGCCTCAGGTGCCGTGGTAAAAGAAATAATAATACGTGACCTGATTTTCAATCCCAATCTTCAGTTTGGGTATCAGAAGAGAACGGATCTTGAACCTGACTTGCTGGAAGCATGGGAAAATATAAAATGGGCTGATCATTTAGTGTGGGTACACCCTGTCTGGTGGGGAGGGTTGCCTGCAATTTCAAAAGGGTTTCTCGACAGACTCTTCTTACCGGGGATGGCTTTTCAGTACAGGGAAAATTCGCTTTGGTGGGATAAACTTCTTAGCGGTAAAACAGCCCGTATAATAACAACAATCGACCAGCCGGCATGGTATTACCGGTTAGCATTCGGAAGTCCAAGCGTTAACCAGTTAAAGAAGTCAACCCTTGAATTTTGTGGTGTCAAACCAGTCAAAGTAAGCTATTTCGGACCTGTAAAAAATTCAAAAGCGGAAGATCGCAAAAAATGGCTTGCCAAAATTGAAAAAAAAGGCAAAAACCTGATATAGATGAATAAAAACCTGCTTAACAAGTATCTGATAATCATAATTCCCCTGGTAGGGTTAATCATCGTTGGATTATACCTTATCAGTTACGGAATCAATGATTACAAAGATCAAGTCCAGTATCTGATACACGGACTGGTTATAACAACAGGCCTTTGGCTCGGTTGTATGTCAATTGTTATGTTACTCTGGAAAAAATTCCCGTGGGAACAGGCTCCTTTCCGGCACCTGATCCTCGAGATAATTATGATCACAACCTACACACTTATCTTTAGTTCTTTATTATATTTTCTTGAAAGAAGATACTGGAATATTCACAAGGTAGAAAACCTCGGTATGGAAATACTGACTACAATTCTTATAACCTACCTTATAACTTCAGTACATGAATCGGTTTTTTTTTACCGGCAATGGAAATACAACTTTTCAAAATCGGTAAGACTCGAGAGAGATAATATCGAAGCCAGGTATGAAGCTTTAAGGGCTCAGATAAATCCACACTTTCTGTTCAACAGCCTGAACAGTCTGACAACTATGGTCGGGGATAATAAACCGGTGGTCGATTATGTGCAGAACCTGTCTGAACTGCTCAGATATATGCTTAAGAGCGGCGAAAAGGAACTGGTTCTTCTGCGTGATGAAGTTGAAATTACGAAGAGTTACATCAGGTTACAGATGATGAGGTTTCCTGAAACATTGGATATTAGGGTCGATGTGCCGGAAAACTTTTATCATTATGCCATACCTCCTCTTGTTCTGCAAATGCTCGTGGAAAACTCAATTAAGCATAATATTATTTCGAGAGAAAAACCTCTAACAGTTGAGATAACTGCCTCAAAGGATTCAATAACGGTTGTGAACAATATTCAGAAAAAGAGTGGAGTTGACTCAACAGGACAAGGACTGAAAAATATTACCGGCAGGTATCGTTTCTTTACTAACAGAAAGATTGAGATAAACGAAACGGATGAAATATTCAGTGTGCAGATACCACTTCTACAGATTGAACTATGATTAAAACAATTATAATTGAAGATGAAAAGCCAGCTGCCATTCGTCTTGAGAAACTGCTTCTAAAGCTTAATTCGGAAATTGTTATTTGCGAAATCATTGATACAGTCGAATCGGCAGTGAAATGGTTGAACAATAATCCGCAACCCGATCTCATTATGCTCGATATTCAACTCGGTGACGGAATAAGTTTTGACATATTCAGAAATGTGAAGGTTGAATCCCATGTGATATTCACAACAGCATTCGATGAATACGCGATTAAAGCCTTTGAGCTTAATAGCATTGATTATCTGCTTAAACCTGTTGATGAAAAAAAGCTCGCAGCAAGTCTCGAAAAATTCAGAAAATTCCGGTCTTCCCAATCGGAGAACATAGGGAAATTAATTGAAGAATTGACAGGAAAGAGCGACAGGTTCAAGAAAAGATTTGTTGTTAATATTGCAAATAAGATTAAGGTTATTGAGACCGGTGAAATAAGCTTTTTCTATTCGAAGGAAAAAAATACCTTTTTGTGCACTACTGATAGCCGGCACTATCCACTTGAATTCTCACTTGACTACCTCGAAGAGATTGTAAATCCTGCAAACTTCTTCCGGATCAACAGGCAATACCTCGTAGGTTTCAGGTCAATATCCAGAATTGATGTCTTGTCAAAAAGCCGCATCAGAATCGAAACAAATCCAACAGCAGGAGAAGAGATACTTGTGAGTTCATCACGTACAGCCGAATTCCGACTGTGGCTCGACAAATAGGCAGTTTTTAGCTGGCAAATTTTTAATTTTCTCCCACTTTTCCCGTTTTCTAACCTGTAACAGTGACCTCTGTCATAAAAAAACAAATTTTTATTCATCTGATTTACAATAATTTCCAAATTATTTTTATTAATATATATATATTTTTACTACTATGTATTGCATAGTATTAATATTATTATATATCTTTGCATTGTATAGTTTTAAATTATTAACAGTAGTAAAAAACAAACAGTACTATGAAAATCACGGTAAGCATTAATCTCGGCGGGTATTCGTTCAATATCGACGAGGATGCATACGCTGAACTAAAAAGGTATCTCAAAAATATTGAACTCCATTTTGCGGGGGAAGAGAGTTCATCAGAGATACTCTCAGACATAGAGACACGTATGGCGGAACTTTTTCGTACTAAGATTACCACTTACAAGCAGGTAATTAACATGGAAGATGTGCATCTGGTTATTTCTGTTATGGGAACTCCCGAGGATATTTCTGACAGTGAAGGGACTTCTGCGCGTGACAAGTTTTCATCAACTGGGTATCACCGTATGTACCGTGATACTGACCATAGAATCATTGGGGGTGTATGCTCGGGAATGGGTGCCTATTGGAATCTCGATCCGGTTATCCTAAGGATCCTTTTTGTTGTAATTACGCTTGTCGGAGGAGTTGGAGCCCTGGTATACCTCATTCTTTATATCGTACTCCCTGAGGCAAAAACCACAGCTCAAAAAATTGAGATGAAGGGAGAACCTGTTAATATTCACAATATTAAAGATTCAGTAAAAAAAGAATTCAATAATGTTCGAAGGAATATGAAGTTATGAGTAACTATTTCTACTATACGAAAATCTTGAATTATTCTAAAAGTACATTATGAAAAGGAATAATATTATACTTCTATCCATAATTCTCCTGCTAACTCTTACGATCATCACAGGATTTATAATAAAAATCCGGGTGCAAACCCAGGTTAAGGAGTTATTCAGACTGAATAAAGCTCTTCAGGAGGAAGGTTATTACATGGCTGAATTTGAATTTAAAATGCTGGGGTTCGCCTATTATCTGGATCGAGGATTCTATTCCAAGGCAATATCTCAGCTGTCAGATTATAAAAAACAACTGCAAAGCAGAAAGAATTTAATTATAATACCTGAGTTCAAGAATAAGAAAGAAGAATTGGAATTTTATTTAAGTCTTCAAAATCCCCGAACCGGAGCATTTAATGGGATTCTGCCATACGATAGTATCAACAAAATACTATCAGAAGAACACGAGTTGCATATAATAGGATTCGATATACTTCAGATACCAAGATACAAAATCGCATATATGTATACTCTTAAAAACCAATTATAACACTCTATAACAAACCGGGAAAATGTTTTCAAAGTCACATTTTTTACTCCTTCCCTGAAACAGGCCAAAATGAGAAATTATAACCAAATATGAAACGAATCGAAAAAACAAAGTTTCACCATCTCCTCCACAATGGAAGTCGCAAACAAAACATAACACTTGTCGTTGTGAGAACCTATTGAATAATTCTTAATAAGTAACCGATAAAAAACACATATCATGGATTTAGAAAATACAAAAGCACAGATGCGCAAAGGAATTCTGGAATATTGTATCCTCTCGCTACTCTCCAGAAACTCCTGCTATGCGAGCGATATAATAAAAGAACTTAAAGAGGCAGAGGTGATTGTGGTTGAAGGAACACTTTACCCTTTACTCACAAGACAAAAAAATGCCGGCTTGCTGAGTTACCGCTGGGAGGAATCACAGCAGGGCCCACCACGTAAATATTATGAACTGACTGAAGCTGGGCGGACATACCTCAAAGATCTGGACAAATCGTGGAAAGAACTTGTTGATTCAGTCAATCAGATCAGAACCCGGTAAAACTGTTATTAAACAATTAAAACTGACAATAATGGATAAAACAATAAATATTAATATAGCCGGCACCCTGTTCAAAATTGACGAAGTGGCTTTCAGAATTCTACGCGACTACCTTCAGGCGATTAATAACCGTTTCAGAAATATACAGGGGGGAAATGAGACAATTGAAGATATTGAAACAAGGATTTCTGAAATATTCCTTTCGCAAAAGGGTTTGGCAGGGGTCTTAACAAAAAACAATGTGGAAGAAATGATATCTATTATAGGCAAACCTGAAGATTTTGATCAGAATGAGGCAGAAAGCGAGCAGAGAGGAACCACATCGTCAAGAAAAAGAATGTACCGCAATCCCGATGATAAAATTATTGGTGGCGTTTGCAGCGGGCTGGGAGCTTATCTGAATACTGATCCTGTACTTTTCAGGATCCTATTTGTAATTTTAGCAGCATTTTTTGGAATTGGTTTCCCGCTTTATATTGTGCTTTGGATTGCACTTCCGGTGGCAAACAGCGATGGGGAAAAAAGAGAAATGTATGGACACACATATCATACTGCCAATTCATTGCACATTAAGTCTGATCACCCAGGAAATTATTCATCTGACCCAAATAATAACTTCTATAATAATACCTCAAAAGCAGGAAACGCATTAAACGAAATATTCCGCGCAATAGGGCGAGTATTAAATATATGTTTCCGTATAATAATGATAATTATTGGCGTGGTATTTGTCCTGACCGGTTTCCTCACAATCCTTACTCTGTTAATGGTCTTTGTTTTCAAATTACCATGGGCCTTTTCAACTGATGTATTCGATAAAACTGTAGTCTATTTCCCTGATTTTTTAGCCTACATTGTAAATCCTGCCATTGCACCATGGATAATTGCACTTACACTCGCTGCCATAATTTTACCTCTGCTTGCCCTTATTTACTGGGGAGTAAAAATGATCTTCTGGTTTAAGGCAAAAGATGGAATAGTCAGTCTTATTGCTTTCGTAATATGGGTATTGGCTGTAGCAGCCCTGGCAATAATCCTTTTCAATGAGGGAATCAGTTTTGCTGAATCTGCCAGAACGACTTCACAAACAATTCTCCTGAATCCCCCGGATACACTTTACGTAATATCTGATAATAAAGTGGCTGATCTGAAATTTAATAAGAAGTTTGCTGTTCCGGATGATGAATATACAGTTTTCCTTGTAGATTCAACAGAAAGGATATTTATCAGTCCCGAAATGAAGCTCAATATATCAGGTAAGAATCTTTCAAAAGTTGAGATTCTCAAACGGTCATCAGGAAAAACCAAAAATGAAGCAGCAAGAAAATCTGAATCATTGATATATAATTTCAAGATAAGTAATGACACTCTTTATCTTGACGAGTATTTCACAATCCCGTCGGGGAGAAAATGGACAGCTGACTTTTTAGCAATAAACCTTTTCATCCCGGAAAAAACAGTTTTGTATTTTGATTCCTCTTCCGGGAATCTTTTTCATAGAAGAATACAAATCACCAGATCAGACAATTCAGAGGAACAGTCATATATTGAAAATGATACAGAGCCATGGGAACTTCGTAATAAGTACTGGTCAATCACTGAAGATGGACTGAAAGAGTCAGTTCCGATATCTGGTAAAAAGAAATAATATTTGTTTACTCAATTATGGTTTCTGAATGAAATCCGGTATCCCTCAAAGGTGCCGGATTTTTGTTATAACCTGAGAGTTAATATTAATTTCTTACACGTTAGCAAACTACAATTCCAAATAAATTGTATTTTGCATTAAAAATCCGGAATGATAAATTTTGATGCTTTCTTCAAGATTACCTATGGGCTGTTTATTGTGAGCTCAGGTGATAAGAAACATGGCAACGGGTTTATATCAAATACCGTATTCCAGGTTACATCAGATCCTCCCAGATTTTCTATTTGCTGCAATAAAAATAATTTTACTGAAGGATTGATAGCAAAAACCGGTCTCTTTTCAGTTTCTGTTCTTCAGCAGGATACATCTCCCGAAATTATGGGAAGATTCGGTTATAGAAGCGGAAGAGATTTTGATAAACTAGATGGAATCTCTGTAAAATATGGCGAATCAGGCGTTCCGATAATTCTCAATGACAGCATCGCTTACCTTGAATGCAAGGTAGTTCAGACAGTTGACACCGGCTCTCATATTATGTATATCGGAGAACTTATTCAATCAGATATAATTGATAATTCCAAGGAACCACTAACATATCTCTATTACAGGCAGGTTAAAAAAGGGGTAGCTCCCAGGAATGCTCCTACTTATATAGATAAATCGAAGCTTGAAGTTCCGAAACCAGCAACTACATTTAAAAAATTTAAATGTGCAGCATGCGGTTTTATCTACGATGAGGAAAAAGAGACAGCCAGATTCCATGATCTTCCTGACAGTTGGATCTGTCCTGTTTGTGGTTCAGATAAATCAGATTTTATTGAAGTCTAATTAAAATTAAAACTATGACAAAATCATTGAAAGGTACAAAAACAGAACAGAATCTGTTAAAATCATTTGCAGGGGAATCTCAGGCACGCAACCGATATGAGTTTTTTGCCAGTGTTGCAAAGAAAGAGGGTTATGAGCAGATTGCAAATATTTTCATGGAGACATCTCTTCAGGAAAAAGAGCACGCCAAAAGATTCTTTAAATTTCTTGAAGGTGGCATGACTGAAATCACAGCTGGTTACCCTGCAGGAATAATAGGCACAACAAAAGAAAACCTTAAGGCAGCAGCAGAGGGGGAGCATGAGGAATGGACTGACCTGTACCCACATTTTGCTGATGTTGCAAAAGAGGAAGGATTCCCGGAAATTGCTACTGCATATAAGATGATAGCAAAAGTTGAAGCTGAACACGAACGAAGATATCTGAAACTTCTACAGAACGTTTCAGAAGATAAAGTATTTATGAAAAACGGGAAAGTCTGGTGGAAATGCATCAACTGTGGATATGTTTATGAATCAGAGAAAGCACTTGAGACTTGTCCTGCATGCCTGCACCCAAAAGCATTCATGCAAATGAGAGAGGAAAACTACTAATATTTTTTCAACCCATAAATTGTTTTGAAACAGGTAACCCCAGGTTACCTGTTTTCTAATGGAATATATTGTCTCTGTCCGTAAACATCTTTGAATGCCGGTCTGATAATCCTTTTTGCAGAGAAGGTGAGTTCTTCTATCCTGTGTGCACACCACCCTGAAATTCGCGCCATTGCAAACAGAGGAGTATAAAGTTCCTTTGGAATACCAATGCAGGAATAAACGAACCCTGAGTAAAAGTCTACATTTATACAAACAACTTTTGCAGATTGCTCTCCCTTGAATTTTCTGAACACCTCCGGAGTTATTCTCTCAACCATTGAATAAAGTTCAAATTCATCATATTTACCTGACTCAATAGAGAGTTCCCTTGCTTTCTCTTTTAACAGAATCGCCCTTGGATCAGAGATAGTATATACAGCATGGCCAATGCCATATATCAACCCTGTACCATCATTTGCCTTTTTATTCAGAATCTTTAACAGGTAACTCTCAACCTCTGATTCATCCTTCCAGTGTTTTACATTTTTCTTTATATCCTCCATCATTTCAAGCACTTTCAGGTTTGCGCCTCCATGTAATGGCCCTTTTAATGAACCAATTGCTGATGTTACAGCAGAATATATATCGGTTTCAGTAGAGCTTGTGACTCGCATTGTAAATGTTGAATTGTTACCTCCTCCATGCTCAGCATGCAGAACAAGTGACAGGTCAATAAGATCTGCCTGAAGCTTCGAATATGATCCCGTTCCTTTTATGAGATGAAGAAAATTTTCAGCTGTTGAAAGATCTTTTTGAGAATGCCTGATTGATAATGTCCTCCCCTGATAAGCATGTCTCAAAGCCTGGTAGGAGTATGCAATTATTGAAGGAAACTTGGCAATAATATTAAGTGATTGAATAATCATATTATTCAACGAAATATCATCAGCTTTACTATCAAGCGTATAGAGTCCTAAAATTGAACGTGCAAGCATATTCAGCACATCCCTCCCTTTCATTGAAAGTATCATATCTTTTGTAAAATGATCAGGTAAGGATCTCAAAGAGGCAAGATGTGAAGAGAACTCTTCAATCTCTTCTTTATTTGGTAATTTACCGGTAAGAAGAAGATATACAGTCTCATCAAAGCCATGCCTGTTCTCATGTTGAAACCCGTGTGCAATATCTTCGATATCTATTCCTCTGTATAATAACCTGCCCGGTACAGCAATAATCTTACCATCCTCTTTTTTATATCCAACAACATCACCTATGTTGGTCAAACCTACAAGGACACCGGTACGATCATTATTCCTTAACCCGCGCTTTACATCATATTTCTCAAATAAAGTATTGTCGATCTGGCAAGATTCTTTAACCGACACTTCAAGCTTTTCAAAGAAATCCTTATTTTTCATATTTACAAAGTTATAAGTTAAATTCTGAAATTATTTCATTAGCAAATTGTGACGTTTTTAAAAGTACTGCATTATCCATTAAACGATGAAAATCATAGGTTACTCTCCCTGCAATTATTGCTTTTTCAAGTCCCGAATAAATTGTCTGAGCCACCTTGTTCCATCCCATATATTCGAACATTAATGCCCCGGAAAGAATCACTGACCCGGGGTTTACTTTATCCTGTCCTGCATATCTCGGGGCTGTTCCATGTGTTGCTTCAAAGATTGCATGACCAGTATCAAAATTTATGTTTGCCCCGGGAGCAATGCCAATTCCTCCGACTATGGCAGCAAGCGCATCAGAAATATAATCACCATTGAGGTTTAAAGTGGCAATTACTGAATACTCTGCAGGTCTTGTTAGAATCTGCTGCAGGAATGCATCAGCAATCACGTCTTTTATCACAACTTTCCCTGTTTTTTCTGCAAGGAGCTGTTCTCTATTTGCTCTTTCTTCACCGTGTTCTTCTAAAATCCTCTTATATTGAAGCCAGGTAAAAACCTTCTCCGGAAATTCACGTTCAGCAAGTGCATAACCCCATTTCATAAAGGCTCCTTCTGTAAACTTCATTATGTTGCCTTTATGAACCAGAGTTACTGATGGTAATTTCTTTTCTATAGCAAATTTTATTGCCTGCCTCACCAGTCTCTCTGTACCCTCCAGGGAAACCGGCTTTATAGCAAATGCCGATGTATTGGGGAAACGGATTTTTTTGACTCCCATTTCATCAATTAAAAACCTTTTAAATTTTTCTGTTTCCGGTTTACCATTTGCAAACTCTATACCTGCATATATATCTTCAGTGTTCTCCCTGAAAATATGCATATCCACTAACTCCGGTTTTTTTACAGGACTGGGAACACCTTTAAAATACCTTACCGGTCTGTAACAAGTATAGAGATCAAGCTCCTGACGTAAAGCAACATTTAACGAGCGCATACCTTCACCAACCGGAGTTGTAAGAGGACCCTTTATTCCCACCAGATAGTTCCTGAATGCTTCAAGAGTTTCATCGGGCATCCATTTACCAGTCTCATTAAAAGCCTTTTCTCCAGCCAATACTTCTTTCCATTCAATTTTTTTCTTGCCTTGATACACTTTTTCAACTGCAGCATCAAAGACTCTTACGGCTGCCCTCCATATATCTGGTCCTGTACCATCACCTTCAATAAAAGGTATTATGGGAAAATCAGGTATAACTAAAGTACCATTTACCAGCTTGATCTTTTCGGACTTGTACATCATTTCAATTTCATAGTATATATTTTCCTCCGCATATTTTGTTTCCTATCCCGGGGAGGCAGTAAATCTCAATTTTCAAGAAGATATGCATTATTAAATATTACAGTTTTATTACACTTTATCACTCCTTAATAAATTCAGTGCACTTCCTGCTTTGAACCATTTTATCTGTGTTTCATTGTAAGAATGAGTCACTTCAATTATCTCACTTCTCCCGTCCGAATGATTTAATGTTACATTAAGCTTATGGCCTGGGGCGAAATCACTTAAGCCCATGATACTGATCTTATCATCTTCCCTCACCTTGTTGTAATCTTCTTTGTTTAAGAATGTAACAGCCAGCACTCCCTGTTTTTTAAGGTTGGTTTCATGGATTCGTGCAAAAGATTTAACAATTATAGCTTTAACTTCAAGGTATCTTGGCTCCATAGCTGCATGCTCTCTTGAGGAACCTTCCCCGAAATTTTCTTCCCCGATAACAACCGAACTGATATTGTTCGCTTTATATGCCTTGGCAACAACCGGTACACTATCATACTTGCCGGAAAGCTGATTCAGAATTTTATTAGTCTGATCATTGAAACTATTTACAGCACCTATCATGTAATTATCTGATATGTTCTCAAGATGTCCTCTGTATTTCAACCATTGACCTGCCATAGAGATATGATCCGTGGTGCATTTGCCTTTCGCTTTAATAAGCAGTGGAAGGTTTATAAAATCTTTACCATCCCATTTTTTGAAAGGCTTCAGAATCTGCAACCTATCTGAATCAGGATCAATTATTATATCGACTGCATCATCCTCAGACCCGGAATCCATGACTTTTTTTTCAACTATTGTATAACCTTCCGGGGGAAGGTCAATACCTTTTGGTTCATCAAGTCTTACAGGGTTTCCTTCTGAATTTATTAAATAATCTGTTAAAGGATTAAATGTAAGATTACCTGATATAGTTAATGCAGTTACAATTTCGGGGGAAGCAATAAAAGAGCAGGTGTTTGGATTCCCATCGACTCTTTTGGCAAAATTTCGGTTGAAGGAGTTAACGATACTGTTTCTATTATTCATTTCAGAACCCTTCCGATCCCACTGGCCTATACAGGGGCCACATGCATTTGCAAATATCTCGCCACCTATTTTTCTGAACAAAGAGAGATACCCGTCTTTTTCAGCAAGAGACCGTATTTGCTCTGACCCGGGATTTATCATAAATTCTGCCTTTGGTACAAGCTTAATATTCAATGCATTACTTACAACTGAAGCTGCCCGGGAAATATCCTCGTAGGATGAATTGGTGCATGAACCTATCAGTCCGGCTTTTATTTCTATTGGCCAGTTATGCTTCTCTGCTTCCAATTTCATCTTTGAAATGGGAGTAGAAATATCAGGTGAGAATGGACCATTTATGTAAGGTTCTATTTCTGAAAGGTTAATTTCGAGGTATCTGTCATAGTACTTTGCAGGATCAGAAAATACTTCAGGATCAGCCTTAAGATGTTCCTTTACACCCAATGCAAGACCCAGAACTTCACTTCGTGCTGTCGATTTAAGATAACCGGCCATTGCATCATCAAATCCAAACAGAGAACATGTGGCACCTGTTTCAGCTCCCATGTTACATATGGTAGCTTTGCCTGTGCAGGAAATTGATTCTGCTCCCTCACCAAAATATTCAATGATGTGCCCGGTTCCTCCTTTTACGGTAAGTATTCCTGTAATTTTCAGAATTACATCTTTTGCAGAACTCCAGCCCGATAACCTGCCCGAGAGTTTTACTCCCGTTATTTTTGGAAACTTTAATTCCCATCCCATACCGGCCATAACATCTACTGCATCAGCTCCTCCAACACCAATTGCAACCATTCCCAAACCTCCAGCTGTAGGTGTATGTGAATCGGTTCCTATCATCATACCGCCAGGGAAAGCATAGTTTTCAAGAACTATCTGGTGAATTATTCCCTCCCCTGGCTCCCAGAATCCAATATTATATTTTTTGCATGAAGATCTTAATAGATCATATACTTCTCTGTTCGATGAAAGAGAGTTTTTTAAATCTTCTTTTGCTCCTGATTTTGCAACAATAAGGTGATCACAATGTACCGATGCAGGGATCGCTGTCTCTTCCCTTCCTGACATCATGAACTGTAGAAGGGCCATCTGTGCTGTTGCATCCTGCATAGCAATTCTGTCAGGTGCAAAATCCACATAATCAGCTCCAATGGCAAATGAAGATCCATCATCTGGATTGTAAAGATGACTGTATAAGATCTTTTCACTCAGAGTTAATGGACGTTTCAGCACACTCCTTATATTGGAAATCTTTCCGGGTAACTCCCTGTAAAAAGCCTTGATCATTTCAATATCTTGTACCATCCTGAATATTATTGAATTATCTCCTAACCTGGCCATTCCCGTTAATAATCCACTTGTAGGTGGTCAGCGCTTCGAGAGCCATCGGACCACGTGCGTGAAGCTTTTGTGTTGAGATCCCTATCTCAGCTCCAAGGCCGAATTCTGCTCCATCAGTAAATGCTGTTGATGTATTGGTGAAAACTGCAGAGGCATCAACCTGTCTGCAAAATATTTGCAGATTGTCATTATTTTCAGAAATTATTGCTTCACTATGTTTGGAACTGTAGATTGCAATATGGTCAAGGGCTTCACTTAATGAACCAACTGTCTTAACCGACATTTTATATGAGAGGAACTCCGTCCCAAATGAATTCTCCGACGCTCTTTCAAGAAGAGATGCCGGATATTTTCCATCCAATGCCAAGTAAGCTTTATTGTCAGCATAGATTAATACATTTGAATCAGAGCACATACCAACAATATAATCAAGATCCATCAATCTCGATTCATGGATTATAAGGCAGTCAAGAGCATTGCAAACACTTACGCGGCGTGTTTTGGCATTGTTTACGATCAATCTTCCTTTTTCCCGGTCTCCGAACTCATCAAAATATGTATGGCATATGCCTGCTCCAGTCTCAATGACTGGAATTGTGGCATTTTTTCTGACATAATCAATTAGGTTCTGACTTCCCCTTGGAATTATCAGATCTACAAATCCACGGGCATTAAGTAACTGTAACGTCTCATCATGTCCTGCTGGTAATAACGCTAAAGTTTCAGGATTGAGCCCAAATTTGATAAGTACATTTTTAATGATTTTTACGATCGCTGTATTTGAATAAATTGCATCACTTCCTCCTTTTAAAATACACGCATTTCCTGACTTAAGACAAAGGGAAAAAACATCAAAAGTAACATTGGGTCTTGCCTCATAAATTACTCCAATGACGCCAAAAGGAACAGTTACTTTAGAGATTTTTAATCCATCAGTTCTGACTTTTTCAGAAATGGTCTTACCTGTTGGGCAAGGCAACTTTGCAATATTTCTTATATCAGAGGCTATTGAAGAAATCCTTCCAGGAGTGAGCATTAATCTGTCATACCTGGGATCAGCTTTGTCCAATAATAAGAGGTCTTTATTATTCTCTTCAACAATATTCGAGATATTTGCTTCAGCTTCATCTGCGACGCTTAGCAAAATCAGGTCAATATAGGATGAATCAACGGCAATAAGTTCCTTTGATGCTTTTAATGTCCCGATAAAAATTGCAGTGCAATCCATTTTCACTTAATTAACTCAATTTGCTACAAACAAAAAATCATAAACCGGGTATTCTTATCGAATATATTACACAAAATAAAATCAATATTTCCTCAATAGATAATACTTTTAAACTCATTTGTAATACTTATCTTTTTTATTAGATCAAATATTGATAGATTCCATCTGTTTATTATAATATCAGTATCATTTATTCCTGGCATTATGAAACCAGCTAAACCAGGTTTGCAGCAAGAATCAGATAAATCTGCACTTTTCCCATTATGAAACGTATCCCTTCGCACCCAGGCACGACTATCCTGAATTATACTGGCATGATTCTGCAGGTAAGAGTATTAAATCCTTGAAGGGAAAACGAACAGGCTAAATGCGCTCAATATTACCGGATCTTATTTAACTGGCTACTTAAGCTGTTTGCTTTCTGTGCTTATTCCTCTGTCATAAAATCGTTGCTGCAGGCACTTCACTCAGCTCTTTCCATTGCCTGCCCCGTGTATCAGTTCCATCTATCCCTTCCCGCTAATTACCATATAATCATAATGGATAAGCGGTTTACTGCTTTTCTGCCCCAGGTATTGTTCAGCTTTTTTTGAATCAAATTGAGATCTCCCCAGACCGATCTGATTTTCATTCTCATCAAATATCCTGATAATGTCACCCTTCTTAAAGAAACCCTCTACCTTTGTAATTCCAATCATCAGAAGACTTGAGGCCTTTTCATTGAGTAAAGCATCTTTAGCTCCTTTATTGACATAAACAATTCCCCGTGCAAATGTATCGGAATGAGAGAGCCACTTTTTAACACCGGTTCTTATTTCAGAACTTGCCACAAAGTGAGTGCAGGGAACCTCTTTTTTTCTGATGATGTCAGTTATAATTGAATCACGAGTTCCGTTTGCAATAAATACATCAATCCCTTCGGCAGCAATTTTTCTGGCAACTGAGCATTTAGTCAGCATCCCACCACGACCTAAGCCTGATTTTGTTGATGTAATATACTTACCAATATCATCTGATTCCTCATCAATTTCACTAATAAGCTCTGTTCCCGGTATTCCTGGTTCTCCGTTATAAACCCCATCAACATTGGAAAGAATAATCAGTGTATCACAATCCATCATAGATGAAATAAGTCCTGATAATTCATCATTGTCAGTAAACATAAGTTCATTTATAGAAATTGTATCGTTTTCATTTACAATAGGCAGCACATGATTCTCGAGCATTGCTGAAATGCAGTTTTTCATATTAAGATAATGCCTTCTATCCCTGAAACTGTCTTTGGTTGTCAGCACCTGTCCGGCCTGGATAAGATATTTTCCAAACAGGAACTGATAACTTGACATCAGTTTTATCTGCCCGATCGCTGCCCAAACCTGCTTTGCGGCAACAATGTTGGTTTTTTTCGAAGGAGTTACTTCACTGCGACCGGCTGCAACAGCACCAGATGATATCAGAATCACCTCAATTCCCTGTTTATAAAGAATAGCTATCTCCTCAACAATCCTGAGAATTCTCCCGGTATTGAGTGAACCATCTTTATCTGCTATCACATTACTTCCGACTTTAACAGCAATCCTCTTGAATATTGGTCTTTTATTTTTCAATTTATACTAATATAGAGTCCGGATTAATAAAATATTCACAAAAATAATAGAATTTGTGCATACATTTTAGTTAAATGAATTATATCATGTTTTTTATTAACTAAAATAATATGGTAAATAAAATTTCCCGGAGTAAATAACTATCAAAATATCTTTATATCACAGATCAGCAAGTGTCATTAGCCAGTTAATTTGAAAATTATTACCTTGTAACCTTAAACATGAAATGGTTCAACCGAATTAAATAATGGTATATTTTTTGTCCTCTAAAACAAAATAATTTGGTTCTCTAAAATTTTAAATGACCATGGAAACTTTCTTTATACTAATTATAACCATCCTGATGGTGTACATTGTTTTTCTTCATATTCAACTCACCAAAAAGAACCTTTTAATTGAGTATACTATTAACAGACTCTCCGATGTTGAGAAAAAATGGAATAAAAATGAAATGCTGAATTTTCTGCAGGAAATTCAAAAGTTAAAATATTACCGCTCCTTTTTTAATGACAAAATATTTGAAGAAAAGAATCTTGAATTTCTTTTTGAAAATGAAAAGGATTGCAGAATACATTTTCATTATACAAAAAATGAAACAGATGCAAATAGTATAATAAAAAATGGATTTAAATTTGTTGAATCATTTTACAAGACAGCCATCCCGGTATCGAGCGATAAACTTGATCTCATAATAAAACACAATAGCCGTAAGTTTTTCGGTAATTATATAATAATCATAGCTATTTCAAATGAAATTATAAATTTTTACTCGTCAGAACTGGAGAAAACAGAAAATAGAAATTACTTCATTGAAAATATTTTGACAGAAACTCTCCCTGACAAAGATGAAAATTCGGATATGATATACCTGTTACCCCCCGGTTTTATTAAAGGTTATCTCAATCATAACACCGGAGAAATTGTCAGAAATCCAACATTTAATCCTTTATATGATTCACCCAGGTTTAAGTTCAATATTGAATCACTTAAAATAAGGGAATGATCAACTTTTCAGATTGAATCAAAAAAATATATACATTTAAGTAAATTATTAATCCTTGGAAAATATGAAAAAGTCATTAGTTTTTTCTCTGATATTATGCATATTATACTTGAATCCGGCCAATTCACAGGTAGGCGGATTGCTAAAGAAAGTAAAGAATTCCGTTGCAAATGAGATCCTGGGGAATAATAAAGGCGATGCCGAAACAAAAACTCCTGAACCTAAATGCGCTTGTGATCCGGCTGAATTTATTGTTGATCTTGGAGGTAAACTCAACCTTGGCTATTCAGAATTAGACGTCAGTGTTAATGAAGATGGTTCACTCCTGCTGAAGGATAAGATTTCAGGGAAATATTATATTGCCAGGGGAGGAGAAGTCCTTGGACCATATTCAGAAGGAGACCCCAAACTTGGATCTTTTAATGTTGAAAATGAAGGTGGTAACATAAGTGAAGTAGTGTTATCAAAAAATAAAAACTATATAAGCCGTTCTGGTGATAAGTATCTGATAACATTCAATGGAGTTAAATATGGCCCTTATGCCCAGATTAACAGTTTTGCAGTCACAAAATCGAAGAACAAGTTTGCTGCAACGGTTACTGAAACAATAGTTGCAACTGAAGATCAGGGAAAGAAAATGGATGAGGCAATGAAGAATGCCAAAAGTGATCAGGAACGTATGGAACTTGCTATGAAGTTCAGTGAGCAGATGACCAATAAAATGTTGCAGAGTGGAGATCCTACCAGTATTTTACCAAAATTAATTACAAATGTTACCGGTGCCACTTTTGATCCTAAACTGGGAGGTACACTTAGCTGTAATATGAAGTATGATGACATTCTTGTGAACAAGTTTGATGTCATTACCGATTTAATGGGGAATAAGGTCATAAGTATAAAACGTGAACATGCCATGTCAAAAGATCTCTTTGTCAATTCTGCCAACACAAAATATGCTGTACATAATTATGGAACGCTGATCTTCAGTGACGGGACATCACTATCAGAGTTATTCAATGTACAACTTATTAAAGCTGATGGAAAAGTTTACATCGCATATATGTACTATTCTCCTAAAAAGAATGCTATTATGCAATGTAAAATATTGTTCTAGATCCCTTTGAAAAATATTTTACTCCGCTCTGCAAACTTGTTTAATAAGACCTTCGGAAAAATATTGATGTTTTTTCTATTATTAGCCTCATTTTGTGAATCAGGTTTTTCACAACCATTGAATTATGAACAGATCTTTGGGGAGGAGTGGCAAAAAGCAAATTCTTTTTTGGAAATAAACAATAACTGGATCAGGCCAATTTTAAAAAAACATCAGATCTCCTATAGTCTGGCAATTGCAGTTATTTTTCCTGAACTGGTTCGCTATTCTGCCTTACGCGATAAGATGGAGATTACACTATTAAAGACACTATATACAAACCTTGGTGATGATTATGCGAATTTCTCCATTGGACAATTCCAGATGAAACCATCTTTTGCCGAACTTGTAAGAGATAATGCACCACTGATTTTAGGAAGAAGATCAGCAAAAATGTTTAAAGAGCGTGCTTCTTATGATAATAATTGGAAATACCGTGCAGCCATAATAAAAGATCTCGAGGATCCTGTTACTGAGTTAAACTATCTTATTGCATTTATAAAAATCTGTGAATACCGGTACAAAGAGAGATGGAATGATGAAAGGTCAAAAGTAAAATTTATAGCAACTGCATATAATTATGGAATCAACAATAGCCCGGAAGATATATCCGGAATGACCGATAAAAAATTCTTCAACACAAAACTATTTAAAACTGATAATTATTGTTATTCAGATATATCGTTGTTCTGGTATAATCAGAATATTAAGGATGAAAGATGATCATGTTGTAACAAAAAACTTAACCGATTTTGAAAATTGAAATTCTTATTGTCAACTCACAGAAGATTGCAGAAATAGTCTCTGATAGTATTGTGATAGGCTCACTCCAGGATGCAGTTGACCTCCTGGGAGAATGTTATTTTATGGGAGCCACAACTATAATTGTAAATGAAGAAAATATAGTAAAGGATTTCTTCCTTTTGAAAACAGGAATTGCCGGCGAAATCCTTCAGAAATTTTCAAATTACAGGATCCGGCTCGCAATTATTGGGAACTTTAAAAAGTATACCAGTAAAAGTCTCAAAGATTTTATTTCTGAAAGCAATAATTCAGGGCAAATAATTTTTGTTTCTACAAAAGAGGAAGCAATTAAGATTTTCCAAAAGAAACTTAATCATTAAATCTGCATAAGAATGAAAGAATGGTACGAAGAACTTTTTCAGGATTATTCTGAAAAGTATGAAAAAGAGAGCTTTACACTAGGAACAAAAGGGGAAGTTGACTTTTTCGAAAAAGAAATCAATTTTGAAAAGAGAATTAAAATACTTGACATTGGCTGCGGTACCGGCAGGCATTCACTTGAACTGGCACGCAGGGGATATATGGTTACCGGTTTAGATTTGTCCCGATCAATGTTAAGTAAAGCCATTAAAGTTGCACAAAAAGAAAATCTGAAAATCAATTTCCTCATTAATGATGCAAGGAATTTTAATTACAACGCTTCATTTGATCTGGCTATTATGATCTGTGAAGGTGCATTCCCTTTAATGGAAACAGATGAAATGAATTTCTCAATTCTTAAAAATGCATGGGCATCATTGAAACCAGGAGGTAAACTCATATTCACAACCTTGAACGGACTGTTTCCTCTTTTTCATTCAGTTAAGGATTTTGTAAATAAAGGCAAAGAAAAGGAAGAATATAGTGAAAATAGTTTTGACCTTATGACTTTCCGCGATCATTCAGTTTTTGAAATTGAGGATGATAAAGGGGAAAAAAAGGTTTTAAGATGTAATGAGAGATATTATGTACCTTCTGAAATAACATGGTTGTTAAAATCAGCCGGCTTCTGCAAGTCAGAAATTTTCGGGTGTAAACTCGGAGCCTTCAGCCGAAACAATATCCTTAATACAGAGGACTTTGAGATGCTGATTGTAGCAATAAAGTAATTTTATTCAAATTTATTAAAAATATATCCCCTGGAATCATGAAAATAAAGGCTATATCAATCTTCACTTTAATAGGTCTCTTATCATCAACATGTTCGCAGAAGAAAGTTGATCCGGCAGATTATGTTAATCCTTATATCGGAAATATCAGCCATCTGCTCGTTCCTACTTTTCCTACTGTTCATCTTCCCAACAGTATGATCCGTTTTTATCCTGACAGGAGTGACTTTACAGCTGAAAAAATTAAGGGATTTCCATTAAATGTCGTTTCACACCGCTCGGGAAAAGCTTTTGCCTTTTTCCCTTTCACCGGGAAAGCAGAAGATATAAGTAACTTCCCATCATATTCATATGACAATGAACATATTGCACCTTATTTATATCAGGTTACACTTATTGAACCAAATACAATAATAAATTTTTCACCTTCAGAAAAATCAGGATTTTTCAATTTTCAATACAGAAGCGATAAGGAACCTGGAATAATATTGAGGACACTGGACCAGGGGGAATTAATATGCAACGGTAATTCTATTTCAGGATACGATACGTTCAACGGGGTAAAAACCTTCCTCTTCATGGAATTAGACAATCTGCCAAATCTGATAAAGGTAAGGATTAATGATACTATATCAAATGAATCAACTGCTACCGGTAAAGGGATAGTGCTATTTGCTTCATTCAATCCAAATAGTGTAAAGGATCTGAATATCCGTTATGGTTTATCTTATATCAGTGTTGAGCAGGCAAAGAGAAATCTGCAAAATAATATAAAGGATTGGGATCTTAATGAAATCGCTTTTCGCGGGAAGAAACTTTGGAATCACACTCTTTCAAAAATTGAGGTAGAAGGTGGTACTGAGAATCAGCGTACTGTTTTTTACACTTCACTGTACAGGTGTTATGAAAGAATGATTGACATTACCGAAGATGGAAAATATTTCAGTATATGGAGTAAAAAAGTAGAACCAGCCAATGATACTCTTTTCTATACTGACGACTGGGTGTGGGATACATACCTGGCAATGCATCCGTTACAGGTACTTCTTAATCCATCAGCACAGGATGAAAAAATAACATCATATATCAGGATGGGAAGGCAATCAGGCTGGATGCCAACGTTCCCTGCAATTTTCGGCGATACACATGCAATGAATGGAAATCATTCCGCAGCTGTGATCCTTGATGCATATAACAAGGGAATAAAAGGGTTTGATCTGAAAGAAGCATATAACATCTTGAAGAGCACAATCCTTTATGAAACCAAACTTCCCTGGGTAAAAGACAGTGCTACTTTCCTTGATGAATTTTATGATAATTACGGATATTTCCCAGGACTCAAAAAAGGGGAAGCGGAAAATTGTCCTGAGGTACATTCATTTGAAAAAAGACAATCTGTGGCAATAACACTTGCTTCATCATTCGATGACTGGTGTATGTCACAAATTGCCAGCCTGCTGAAATTGGATGATGATTTTAATTTCTTCCGGAAAAGGAGCTTGAACTATAGAAATCTGTTTAATAAAGAAACCGGGTTCTATCACCCAAAAGATAAAGATGATAAATGGATTGAGCCATTTGACTATCGGTATGACGGAGGCTTGGGAGCACGTGATTACTATGATGAAAATAACGGATGGACCTACATTTGGCAACCATATCATGCCTTCGAAGATCTAATTACAATGATGGGAGGTCCTGAAAAAATGGAGAGCAAACTGGATAAGTTGTTCAGTGAAAGCATCGGTAAAGCCAGGTGGCAATACTATTCCATCATGCCCGATGCTACCGGCAACGTAGGTCAATTTGTAATGGGTAACGAACCTTCTATGCATATTGCCTACCTGTACAATCTCGCTGGGAAACCCTGGAAAACTCAGAAACGTGTGCGGATGCTAATGGATACATGGTTCAGAAATGATCTCATGGGTATACCGGGAGATGAAGATGGAGGCGGACTATCGGCATTTTATGTCTTTTCTTCAATGGGTTTTTATCAGGTAACTCCTGGGATTCCTGAATATCAGATCGGAAGTCCTCTTTTTAATAGAGTTAAAATAAATCTTCAGAATGGTAAAAGCTTTACTGTTGTTGCCAATAATAACAGCAAAGATAATATCTATATTCAGTCAGCCAGCCTGAACGGGAAGCAATTATCCAAACCTGTTGTTTCTCATGATGAAATCATTAAAGGCGGTAAACTTATACTCGAAATGGGGGATAAACCTGATTATACATGGGGTACAGATAAAAATTAATCAAAATGAAATTCTTTTCAGTTAAAAACGCTATTATCCTGGCACCATGCATTTTAAATCAATGCCTTGATAGTAATAAACAGGCTATTTCAGATAAACAGCCAAATATCCTGATAGCTATCGGTGATGATATCTCGTTCCCTCATATGGGTGCATATGGTTGTTCCTGGGTGAAGACTCCGGGTTTTGACAGGATTGCCAGGGAAGGTATTCTCTTTCAGAATGCTTATACCCCAAATGCAAAATCATCACCCTCAAGAGCCTGCCTCCTCACCGGAAGAAACAGCTGGCAGCTCGAAGAAGCTGCAAACCATATTCCTTACTTTCCTCCTAAGTTTACCACATTTATGGAATCGTTGGGAAGCCACGGATATGATGTTGGTTTTACATCAAAAGGCTGGGCTCCTGGTGTGGCTCTTGATAGCAGCGGGAACGCTAGAGAGTTGACAGGAAAAGCCTTTAATGCCCGGAAAACAACACCTCCTTCTACAGGTATTTCAAATTCTGACTATGCTGCTAATTTTAAGGATTTCCTGAATTCAAGAGAACCAGGAAAACCCTTCTGTTTCTGGTATGGTACAACCGAACCGCACAGAAAATACGAGTATGGATCTGGGGTCAGAAAAGGAGCTAAAAAGCTTACCGACATTGAAAAAGTGTTTAAATTCTGGCCTGATAATGATATTGTCCGGAATGATATCCTTGATTATGCCTTTGAAATTGAATATTTTGACTCTCATTTGGTTAAGATGCTCGAGATTCTTCAAAAAAGCGGGGAACTCAGTAATACAATAGTGATCGTAACTTCAGACAATGGGATGCCATTCCCGCGTATCAAGGGACAGGCTTATGAGTATTCAAATCATATGCCGTTGGCTATAATGTGGGGCAAAGGGATTAAGAATCCGGGACGCACTATATATGATCATATCAGTTTTATCGATTTTGCCCCGACAATTCTTGAGATTGCCGGAATAGATCAATCTGAATGTGGGATGCAATATATTGAGGGTAAAAGTTTTACAAATATCCTCTTTTCCAGGAAAAACCGTTTGGTTGATAAATCCCGTGATCATGTTTTGATAGGAAAAGAACGGCATGATGTTGGTCGACAGGATGATGCAGGTTACCCTATTAGAGGAATTGTTAAGAATGGTTTTCTGTATCTTATTAACTTCAAACCCCAGCGATGGCCTGCAGGTGATCCGATCACCGGTTATATGAACTGCGATGCAAGTCCTGTTAAATCACTTATCCTCAATATGAGAAGAAGCGGAATTTCAGAGTCGTTCTGGAATCTTAGTTTTGGATTAAGGAGAGACGAAGAACTCTACTATATCAGTGCCGATCCTGAATGTATGAATAATCTGGCGGGAGATCCTGGTTATAACAATATGAAACAAAAGCTCCGTGAACAACTCTTAAATGAATTACGTGAACAGGATGATCCCAGAATCCTTGGTAACGGCGATATCTTCGATAAATATACTTATGCTTCAGAAGCTTCAAGAGATTTCTATAACAGGTATATAAAAGGTGAATTATCACGAAAAAGTGCCGGATGGATCGATTCCACGGATTTTGAAGAAAGATAACAGACAGACAAGAGATGCTTCTAAAATCTGTCATTAAAATAACATGGTTCTAATAATTAATAAATTAAGTTTATGAAGATCAGAGCTATAATAACAGGAGCAACAGGAATGGTAGGAGAAGGAGTCCTTTATGAATCACTGAAACATCCTGATGTTGAGAAAGTACTGGTTATAAACAGAAAGAGATGCGGGATTGTAGATCCAAAACTTATAGAAATCATTCATCCCAATTTTTTTGATCTCACACCTCTATCTGAGATATTAAAAGGATTCAATGCATGCTTTTTCTGTCTTGGTGTTTCTTCCGTTAATTTAAAAGAAAAAGATTATTATTCTCTAACATACACGCTCACTATTAACGTAGCCAAAATACTCGCTGAACAGAATCCTGATATGACCTTCTGTTATGTGTCTGGAGCAGGTACCGACAGCAGCGAAAAAGGCAGGATGAAATGGGCAAGGATTAAGGGAAAAACTGAGAATGACCTGATGAAACTTCCATTTAGTAAAGTATATGCATTCCGACCAGGATTTATGCTTCCACTGAAAGAAGCCAGAAATGCACATAGTTACTATGCTTTTTTCAGGCTTCTCTATCCATCCCTTCGTGTCATATTTCCCAATTTTGTCTCAACACTTTCGGAATTAGCAATAGCAATGATAAACTCTGTAAAAAAGGGATATCATAAACAAGTACTTGAGGTTAAAGATATTGTTGACCTGGCAAAAATGTAAACTAAACTACATCACCTTCTTTAGTATACCAAGGACTCCCCTGATAAAAGTGGCACTTGTAAGAACTTTGACTACTGGACTTGCAGCTGATCTCCTGCTACTTCTACCCATTGACGTCCTGGCAGGTGAATAAGTTGGTCTCATTTCTCTCTCTCCCCCTCTCTCATTCTCCCATTCTTTCCGTGCTTGTTCCTCTGCATTAGTTTTCCCTATTATTTCTATTTTCCTGTTCAGAATCTCATAGGCACTCTCCCGGTCAATTGTCTGGCTATATTTGGATACAAGTGATGAAGACCTGTTAATTAGCGCTATCTCCTGGGGAGTGAGAATATCCATCCTGCTTACCGGAGCTCTTAACATTGTGGCGGCCAGAGGCGTTGGAATTCCCTTTTCGTTAAGAGCTGTGACCAATGCTTCCCCGATACCAAGTGAAGTAATTGTTTCGTCGGTTTTATAATACTCTGAAAGGGGATAATTTTCGGCCGTGAGCTTAATTGCCTTCCTGTCAACAGCAGTGAATGCCCTGAGAGCATGTTGTACCTTTAATCCAAGTTGAGATAAAACACCGTTAGGTATATCTATCGGATTCTGAGTTACAAAAAAGAGTCCTACACCTTTTGACCGGATAAGTTTGACAATATTTTCAATCTGTTCCAGGAGTGCTTTGCTTGCCTGGTTAAATATGAGATGGGCTTCATCAATGAAAATTATGAGCTCGGGTTTTTCTGCATCACCTTTCTCAGGCATTGTGCTGTAAATCTCAGCCAGAAGACAAAGCATGAATGTGGAAAAAAGTTTTGGTTTGTCCTGAATATCACTCAGTCTCAATATGCTTATATACCCATTACCTTCCCTGTCCCTTCGCATAAGGTCATTAATATCAAAAGATAATTCCCCGAAAAAAAGATCAGCACCCTGTTGTTCAAGCTCAAGTATCTTGCGCATTATTATGCCGGTAGTAGCTGTGGAAATCTTTCCATAATCATTTTCTATCTCCTTTTTACCTTCATCAGTAACAAACTGTATAACCTTTTTCAGATCCTTAATGTCAAGTAATGCCATCTGTTTGTCATCGCAATACTTAAAAATTACTGACATAACTCCCTCCTGAGTGTCATTCAGATCAAGTATCCTGGAGAGAAGTACTGGCCCGAATTCGGAAACTGTTGCTCTTAACCTGACTCCATCCTGCTTTGAAAGAGTCAGCAATTCAACAGGAAATCCCTTAGGTATAAATGGAATATTTAATAGTTTGTGTCTTTCAGTAATAAAAGGCTTCTCTTCTCCAGGCATAGCGATACCGCTCAGGTCCCCCTTAACGTCCATAAGCAGAACCGGAACCCCTTTTTCAGAGAGTTGCTCTGAAATCACCTGAAGAGTTTTTGTTTTACCTGTTCCTGTTGCTCCTGCAATAAGTCCATGTCTGTTCATTGTCTTAAGAGGTACTCTTACCTCTGTCCCAGGAATTGTGACTCTGTCAAGGATCGCCGCTCCAAGTAAAATAGTGTCACCTTTTGCAGTATACCCTTCATTTATGCTTGCTATAAAACTTTCTTTTTTTTCCATGATCTGAGATGTTTACCCTGATTATTATTTTGGAGTGTTGCAATTTATAGTTTTATGTGCAATTCTCATTACTCTTTACATGATATTTTTCGACACTTTCTTATGCTTTCAACCAATTACTTTTTGTAAATTTTGTTAAGAAATACTTTGAGTTTTTAGATCCCTGATTATTGTTATATTAATATTCTATTGATACTTTTCGCCCGGAACAGGGAGAATCCTCTTGTCAATCTGTTATGGCCAGAATCTCCCTTAAATTTAATATCTTTCCCATTTGATAATAACTATTTATCCTATTAAGGAACTATGAATAAAAGAATTGCTCTGATCTTTGGCTCAACAGGACTAGTCGGCAATCTTCTTCTTGCAGAATTGATCCGGTCTGAAATTTATTCCGGCATAAAAATATTTGTCCGGCAAAAATCTGATATCTCAGATCCAAAGGTTGATGAAATTATAATCGATTTTTCAAACCTGGATTCTTTCTCAGAACAGATAAAAGGAGATGATCTTTTTATATGCATCGGAACAACTATCAAAAAAGCCGGCAGTGTGGCAAATATGGAAAAAATTGACAGGGATCTGCCTGTCAGGCTGGCAACTATTGCTCAATACAACGGAGTGAGAAAAGTTGCAGTTGTATCCTCTATTGGAGCCAACTCTCAATCAGGCAATTACTATCTTCGGATAAAGGGTGAAATGGAAGAGGGTATCATAAAACTCGGTTTTAAACAAACCACAATTGGGAGACCATCTATGCTTCTTGGTGATAGGAACGAGACAAGAACAGGCGAAATTGTCGGGAAAGCTGTTATGAGAATCCTTAAACCTCTTCTCATTGGAAAATTAAGAAAATACAGAGCTATAAATGGCAGAGATGTGGCAAGGGCATTAATCTCTGTTCTTCAGACAGATTCTGCAATAACGATACTTGAGTCTGATGAACTGCAGAGTATTGCAGAAAACAATAAAAATAATAGATAAATTTATATTATTATATTTGGGCTGTTCTTTTTATTTCAATTTTTGAATTGAATTATACTAAAGAGGCAATTTTTTTGCTGCAACAATTAAACTTTTCTTTTTTACCTTTTATTAAAATGATTAACTAAAAATTAAACATCATGAAGTATAGACTAATCCTAATTGCTTTAATATTGCAGGGACTCTTCACAATTACATCTGGTCAGGTAACTGATGGTGAAAAACATCTTCGTACTGTCACTTCAGATACCATCCAAGGATGGAAAACCGGAGGTGTACTTGCTGTAAATCTAGCTCAGACATCATTGAAAAACTGGGCTGCTGGTGGACAGAATTCTATTGCAGTAAATGGACTTTTCAGTGTATTCGCCAATATGATAAATGGAAAATCACGTTGGGATAACTCATTGGATCTTGGCTATGGCCTGTTAAAACAGGGAAAAGATGGGGGGTTCAGGAAAACTGATGATAAAATCGATTTTCTGTCAAAATATGGCAGGGAAGCATTTAATAATTTCTATTATGCAGCCTTGCTGAATTTTAAAACACAGATGCAACCAGGTTATAATTATGTGGATGCTACTACAAAAAATAAAATTTCTGATCTCTTTGCCCCTGCTTATCTTCTTGTTGCACTTGGGTTGGATTATAAACCAAATGCATATTTCAGCGCATTTATTGCACCGGTAACCGCAAAATTTACTTTTGTCACAGATCAGGTACTTTCTGATGCTGGTGCGTTTGGAGTAACCCCGGGAGAAAAAGTAAAGAGCGAAATGGGGGGCTATATAAGGGTTATATATACCAAGAATGATTTTAAGAGTGAGTTTATGAAGAATGTCTCCCTGACAACAAAAGTTGACCTCTTTTCAAACTATGCCGATAATCCTCAGAATATAGATGTTAGCTGGGAAAATATGATTGCTTTGAAGGTGAATAAGTTTATTTCTGTTAATATTAACACACATCTCCTTTATGATGATAATATTAAAGTCCCATTCGATATAAATGGAGACGGAACAATTATTGCAACCGAAATGATTGGATCGAAAATACAATTCAAGGAAATCCTTGGAGTAGGTTTTGCATATAGGTTTTAAAAATAATTAACTTAATCCTGAAATTATGAAACTAGTTGATGAATTCAAAGCATTTGCCATGAGAGGCAATGTGGTCGACATGGCTGTCGGTATAATTATTGGGGCCGCCTTTGGAAAAATAGTCTCTTCCATTGTAAGTGATATCATTATGCCTCCACTTGGGTTGATTATAGGTGGTGTAAATTTTACTGATCTTAAACTTATTATGAAAGCCGCCACTGAAACAAACCCGGCAGTGACATGGAATTATGGTAATTTTTTGCAAGTCTGCTTTGATTTTGTGATTGTGGCTTTTGCTGTATTTCTGGTTATTAAAGCAATGGTATCTGCCAGAAAAAAAGAGGAGTCAGAGCCTTCTGCACCTCCCGCTCCACCAGCCCCGACAAAAGAAGAAGCGCTTCTTACTGAGATCCGTGACCTTTTAAAAAAATAATAAATACCAGGAATTGATTATATTCAATAGAGGGACGGTGCAAACACCGTCCCTCTATTTTTATATAATCCCTCATTTAAAATGATAAATCTGATAAATTTACACTAAGAAATAATTCAGGTATATGAAATCAAAAGCATTTTTCATGTCTGCTACATTTTTAGGGATGTTTTTTATATATTTTTCTGACTCCCTGTGCCAAAATACACCTTCCGATTTGAAAATATGGTTCAATAAACCTGCAGATAACTGGAACGAAGCCCTACCTGTAGGTAATGGGCGTCTTGGGGCAATGATCTTTGGACGTGTTGAAAATGAACGAATAGAGCTTAATGAGGAATCTGTCTGGACAGGTGAATCCCGTTGGGATGCCAACCCCGATGCCTTAAAAAGTCTTCCAAAGGTCAGGCAACTGCTTTTTGAAGGAAAATTTAAAGAGGCGGAAGCTCTTGCTCAAAAAGGAATACTGGGTAATAAACCTCATAATCCTGTAGCAACCTATCAGGCTCTCGGGGATATTTATCTTAATTATGGCCCAAACCGGGGAGTAACCAATTATCGCCGAGAACTCGATATTGAGGATGCTGTTGCCAGAGTAACCTATACAGCCAATGGAATAAATTATGTCAGAGAGATCTTTTCTAGTGCCTGCGATCAGGCAATAGTCATTAGGCTAATTGCAGATAAATCAGGATCACATTCATTTACACTGCGCCTCTCCAGGCAGAGTAATAATGCTGAAGTATCAGCTTCGGGTAATATAATAACAATGAAGGAACACATTGGAAACGGCTTAGGTGTTAATATTTATACTTGCCTGAAAATCATTCCTGAAGGAGGTAAATCAGAATCAGGAGGTGACTCAATCCGAATTGATAAAGCAGATGCAGTAACAATTTTTCTGACAGCAGGAACAGATTATTCGGGGATCAATCCTGAAATTGTATCTTCAGGTCAATTGGAAGCAGTATCAGTTAAACATTATGAAAGAATCAGAAACGACCATATATCTGATTATCAATCATTTTTTAACCGTGTTGACCTCGAACTGGGGAAAAGCGAAGGATCCTTTTTCACTACTGATGCCAGGCTCGTCGCAATGCAAAATGGCTATATTGATTATGATCTGTTAGAACTCTATTATCAGTTTGGACGCTATTTGCTTATCAGCAGTTCCCGTCCGGGAGATATGCCGGCAAATTTACAAGGTATATGGGCTGATGGAATGCAACCTCCCTGAAGTGCTGATTACCACATTAACATTAATATTCAAATGAATTACTGGCCATCAGAGATCACAAATCTTGCGGAATTGCATGAGCCATTTATTGATTTTATTGATGCACTTCGTCCAAATGCCGGAAGAACTGCAAAAGAAGTTTATGGCATGAAGGGAATTGTTGCACATTATACAACAGATCCCTGGCATTTCACCGAACCAACTGGTGCTGTGGTATATGGTATGTGGCCAATGGGAATAGCCTGGAGTTGTCAGAATATCTGGGATCATTTTTTGTTCGGAGGTGATTTAGGATACTTAAGGACCAAGTCCTATCCTATTATGAAGGAAGCAGCTGAATTCTGTATCGACTGGCTCGTAATTAATCCTAAAACAGGGTATCTTGTTTCAGGTCCTTCAATATCACCTGAAAACCGTTTTAAAATACCTTCAGGAGATGGAAATGCAAGTATGGTTATGGGACCAACTATGGACCACATGATCATTCGTGATCTCCTTCAAAATACCATACAGGCGAGTATTGTTCTCAACACTGATGAAGCATTTCGTAAAAAGATGGTTAAAACACTCGAAAAGCTCACACCGGTAAAGATTGGTAAGGATGGACGTATAATGGAATGGTCTGAAGAGTTTGAGGAACCGGAACCGGGTCACCGTCATATATCTCATTTGTATGGGTTACATCCCGGGAACCAGATAACTCATCAGAATAATCCTGACCTAACAGAAGCCGCAAAAAAAACAATTGAGTATCGTCTTGCAAATGGAGGGGGCCATACAGGATGGAGCCGCGCCTGGATCATAAATTTCTATGCACGATTAAAAGATGGAAATAAAGCATTTGACAATCTGCTGGCACTAATTACAAAATCAACTCTTAATAATCTTTTTGATAACCATCCTCCCTTCCAGATTGACGGAAATTTTGGGGCAACTGCAGGTATTACAGAAATGCTGCTCCAGAGTCATGCCGGGGAGGTGGAACTATTACCTGCTTTGCCTTCCTCCTGTCAAAATGGTCATATACACGGATTAATGGCGCGGGGAGGTTTTAAGGTTGATATTGACTGGGAAAACGGTAAACTGAAATCAACCCGGATAACTTCAAATCTTGGAAATCCGCTGAAATTAAGTTACGCCGGCAAATTACTTATGTTTGAAAAAACTGAAATAGGGGAAACCTTTCATTTCAATGAAAATTTACAACAGGTAAAACTAAAACCTATTAATTAAAACAATTATCAATTACCATATTAAAAAATATTTCTGAAAATATTACTTTGCAATTCGAAAAAGCGGGACATAATCATTTTAAACAAGTCTTTACAAGAAATTATTAATATATGAAAGAAAGAAAATCTGCATTAATCATAGGTGCAGGGATAGGAGGAATTACTACAGCTATCTTCCTGGCCAGGAATGGATATAAGGTTGATATATATGAAAAGAATTCTTCTCCAGGAGGCAGATGCGGTCAGATAATCCGGGGTGGTCACAGGTTCGACCTTGGGGCAACAATGCTAATGATGCCTGGTATATATAACGAAGTGTTTCAGTCGCTGGGGATCCCTCTTTTTGAAAATAATGATATCAAACAACTCGAAGATCTATATAAAATATATTTTGATGATAATGAGGTTATTACCTTTTCAACTGATGTAAATAAAATGAAATTACAGCTTGAGAAGATAGAATCAGGAAGCTTTGAAAAATCTCAAAAGTATGTTTCGAAAGGTTATGAAATTTTTCAGATAGGGATAAATAAATTAATTGGCCGGAATTTTGATAATCTGCTTCAGTTTACCAATCTTAGAAATATTGGAATGCTTATCAAACTCAAAACATATATTTCAAACTATGCTTATGTAAAGAGATTCTTCCGGCATCCTCACCTGAGAATGGCTTACACTTTTCAGAATATTTATATCGGACAAAGCCCCTTCAATTCACCTGCTCTCTTCTCAATGGTTCCTTCTGCTGAACTTACAGAAGGATCGTTTTTCCCGGATGGTGGTATGTTCGCAATAGTTGAAAAATTAATCTCAGCTGCAAAGAATAATAATGTTGACTTCCATTTCAATAATCCTGTTACTGAAATCAGAGTCAAGGGTAAAAAAGCAGAAAGCATTATTCTAAATGACGGGAGTGAAATACAGGCCGATGTTATTGTAGCAAATGCTGATCTCCCTTATGTTTACAGAAAACTGTTGCCCGACAAAGCTAAATCTGAAAAGCTTGATAAACTGAAATATTCATGCTCTGCAATTTGTTTCCACTGGGGACTCGATAAGGTTTATCCACAGATTGGGCATCATAGCGTTTTTTTAAGCGACACTTTCCGCGAAGGACTCGATGCTATCTTTAAAGACAAATCAGTAAGTGACAATCCCAGTTTCTATGTTCATGCACCGGTAAGAAGTGACCCATCTGCTGCACCAATAAACCATGATACACTTTCAATAGTTGTAGGCGCAGGCCATGTTGATAATAAGAAAGATCAGGATTGGAATCAACTTAAAATAAAAACACGGGCTGCGGTGATTAATCGACTGAAAAAACAGGGATTGGAAGATATTGAGGAACATATTAAGTTAGAGATGTGCTATACACCTGAAAACTGGGAAAGTGCCTGTAATATTTCGAGGGGATCAGTCTTTGGAAGCCTGGCTCATAATCTTCTTCAGATGGGATATTTCAGACCGCATAACCAGCATAGCCGTTATCGGAACCTTTATTTTGTTGGTGGCAGTACCCACCCGGGAAATGGTATTCCAAATATTTTATTATCAGCAAAACTAACATCAGAACGAATCTTAAAATAAAAATTTCATTTATAAATGAATTCACTCAGGGATAATTACTTAGAAATCTTTCATTCAATTGATTTCGAAAAGATAAAAGAGCACCCCAATATTCTGATTGCAGCAAATTTCTGGGAAGAAGAAAGATATTGTGCAGCCAGGATTTGCTACAAATTCATGCGAGCGATTGACGACATGATAGATAATCACAAAGCTGAAAATAAACTCATAGAAACAGAAGAGAGAAAGGAGTTTATAACAAATGTTGATGACTGGCTGAAAATGATCATTGTTTCAAAAGAATGCAATCCACTCCAAAAAGAGTTACTGGATACCATAAACAGGTTCCGTATTCCATTATGGCCAATGGAAGACTTTGCCAGATCAATGATTTACGATATTAATAATGACGGATTTCCCACTTTGAAATCATTTCTCGATTATTCCCAGGGAGCATCAGTTGCTCCTGCTTCTGTATTTGTCCACCTCAATGGTATTACAAAAAAAAATAATGGCAAATATGAAGTCCCTCATTTTGATGTAAGAGAAGCGGCAACACCCTGCGCAATATTTAGTTATCTTGTTCATATAATACGTGATTTTCAGAAGGACCAGTTAAACAATTTGAGCTATTTTGCTGATGAAATTATAATTAAAAATGGTCTTACACGAGAAAAACTGCGTGAATTTGCAGAAGGGAAACCTGCTGACTCAAATTTCCGCAACATTATCAGAGAGTATTATTACCTCGCTGACAAATACCGGAATTTGACTTATGATATAATACAAAAAATCAGACCAATGCATGAAGCCAGGTACCAGCTGAGTCTTGAGATCATTTTCGACCTATATCTGATGGTTTTTGAAAGGATTAACCTGAATAATGGCAATTTCACAGCTGAAGAACTTAATCCGACACCTAAAGAGACAAAAGAAAGGGTACTTAAGACTATTTTAAATTTTTCTTGTTAAGTCGTAGTTATTATACTTATCAGAAGGCTGTTATAAACCCTGCATTTACTTTTCCATAAGAATTACCTGTGAATTGCCAGGTGTATTCCGTCACAAACCTGAAATTACGACGTACAAGATATCCGGCATGAAGAGTTGCTGCCCTGTAATCAAGTTCATCAAGCTCCGATTCTACATAATTAACGAGCCCTGTAAGATACCATTTGCTCATATCTCCCTTTGGAGAAAAAATTAATTCTGCAAATCCACCATGGGTTAATACATCATATTTCGGCAAATTGGAGTATTCAAGAAAAACCTCGGAGTCGGTTCTCCTCACATATTGAAGATTCAGTATAAACTTATCACTGAAGTTCAATTTTAAATCGGGACCAAACATCTTTATTTGACTTGTAAAAGTGCTTCCGGGATGACCATTAAGATCCTCTTTCCCGGTATATCCGAAAATACCTAAACTCACATTTTCACCTAGTGATTGCGATAACCGAAGCATAAAATTCTTATGCTTATCCTTATCAAAAATAAAGTTTTCGCCAGCCTCTCCTATTCCACTCCCATTGACAATCTCAGCTAAAACCGTTGTCCCTGAGGAGAATCCTTTTTCAAGCATCATCCCTCTTTCATATTTTAATGAAACAGAAGAATTTCCCGGAGCAGCATCATAAATTTTATATGGTTCGAGTGTATATCTGAGTTCACCCTTAAAAAGAGGGTCAGAAGCCTGAAACTGACCAATATAAAAATTAATCCCACTCTTAAGAATGTCGTGATACATCAGAAAAGCATCTTCAACTCCTACTATTGACCCCCTTTCATTCATTAAAAAATAGAAATAATAGGATAGTTTTTCAGACAATTCACCTCCTGAAAGAATCTTGACGATAAAAGGTGCAGCGAAATCAGATTTTCCTTCCTTATTGAAATTATAAGAGGCAAAACCATCAAGTCGTATCGCTAAGGGTAACTCTCTGAAAAGTGAGAGCTTATCGTCGCCCGTTGGAATAAAATACCTGGGCGATTCATAGTCAGTCATTCTGAATCCGTTACCTGCAAACTCCTCACCAAAACCTTTTAACCTTGGCATTACCGGTGAATGGCATACCTGGCAGCTGATCTGGTATTTGCGGGCAAATGCAGGAATTGCATTACATCTTCTCCCTGCCAGGAAACCAATAATAATGACTAACAGTACTGTAGAAATATAAACTAAAGATCTTTTCATTTTATTAGGTATTAATCATTTTTCAGAGCTTATTTCATGGTAAAATCTTAACTTTTGTCGAATGTTCATTCACAACCAGAACTTCTGATTCCTCTGATGGTACCTTAAGCAAATCGGCTACTGGTTTTACAAGAAGCTGGTAATTAAGAACCGCCCTTACTGTAAGCTCCCCGGGGGCTATATTGAATGGAAGCCTGAATGTAAAATTCTCAACCTTCAGCTCCCGCGGACCGATTCTGTAATCAACGCCTAAACTGGCAGTATTCCATTGCATTATTGTCATCCTTCCCTCAGGATCAAAATATGGCATCCTGAATATTCTGTTACCTGTTGGTATTCCATCTCTCTGTACACCTTTGAAATCACTGATACCAAGCGGAACAGACATATCCTGGTAAGCCAGATTATTTCCTGAAATAGTATACTCTTCACCTTCAAATCCTTTTTTATCCACATTAATATGGAAAACATTTCCTTTAGAATCTGTTGCCGCAACCTCAAGCCAGGCTATCCTGTCTTCTACTGACCCTGTCGGAAATTTATGACCGGTTTTCTGGTTAAACAGAGCAACAGTAAAAACTATTGATTCACCTGGCTCTGCTTCTCTCATATCGGGTTGAATTCTCAGTTCAATTGTCCCTTTTACTTTCCCGGGATCGTGAGCCCCGTGAAAGAGGTGAAGCCTTGAATCATCATATGGCTTTGTCATAAGGGCATTCAGGAAAGGTCCACCTTTTGGCATGTGGCAATCCTGGCATCTTACACCCTCTTTTGCATAAGGTCCCTCCTTCCACTCAAGCTGAGTGCTCTTAACCCATATACCAAAAGGATTTTTTTCATTATGGCAGTTGCCACAAAACTCTGTCGTCTTGAAAAAGTCGTTTGTCACAATCTTATGAGCCGGAGATTCAACAGTTGGAGTTCGTACTGCATATTTAGTTGTGCCGGGTTTTATAAGATAACTAAAATTAAACGGGGGGTCACTCTGCGCAGATTGTATCAGGTGACAAACCTCGCATGATACAGACTCATTGGCCATACTATTTTGTGAGGGTCTTGGTGGAGGAAATGGTCCACTCATAAAAGCCATTGGAGTATGACATCCATTGCAGCCGTCTACCGCATCTTTTAAATCTGGCTTGGCTGCTGCATGAGCTACTGCGAGTCCAAAATATTCAATTTCATCCCAATGGTGTGTGTAAGCCTGCGACATCATAGCCTGACTCCATTGCTGGTATATACCCGGATGACAGGATCCGCACTTTTTTGCCGATTCAAAATCTTTGAAGGAATATTTTGCTTTTAGATCTTCCTGGGCCGACAGGCTGGCTGTTGAAAATGCAGAAACCCCAAAAAGAATAAGGGCAACAGGGGTTGCATTCAAAAAAACCGGGAATAATTTTTTTATGTTCATAACAACGATAAATTAATATTTGAAAAGATACTAATTTTTATGATCAGAACAATATCCTCTCTGATAATTATACTTTGACTCTCTGCATTATTTATTAAAAATTTGAAAATGGATATATCAACTTTTTAAAATATACGCTTGATATTTGGTTTGTGATTAATCTGGTCCGCCTCAATATAACTATCCGGGTTTTCCAGTTCTATCTTTCTCTTCAGATGCAAAATTGATCATCTGCTTCCTGGTAGTTATTTAAAACCGAAGGATAATTTCGATTTATTGCTGTCTGAAAGTGCTGAAAAGCTCTCTTTTCATATTACCTTTACAAATTACTCAGGAAATATTATCTGCAAAACCATTATCAATAAAGGCTTTAGAAAAATAAAATGGTAAGTGAAAAAATTAAACTATTTATTCTGCTGATATTCCTTTCTGCCGCAGAATTAAAAGCTGATTTCAGATCTGAAATTTACTCTGCCTATATTAACAATAAGATGGAAATGTGGAAAAATGTTATTGACAAAATAGAATCAATCAGAGATAAGGATGATGATCTTTTATTGGAGCTGGTCAATTATCAGTACGGCTACATAGGTTATTGTCTAGGCTTCAATAAACTGGAAGAAGCAAAGAAATATCTTAACCTTTATTTGAAAAATATCAATATCCTGGCGAAGACCAGCTCTAACCTTTCTATTGTAAACGCATATAAATCTGCATTTTATGGATTTAGAATTTCTCTCAATAAACTTTCAGCCCCGTTAAACGGACCAAAAAGCCTTGATCATTCAAAACAGGCGATGGAACTGGATAAAGAAAACTTCCTTGGTTATGTTCAATATGGTAATTCCCAGTTCTATTTGCCTGCCGCTTTCGGAGGATCCAAGAAAGATGCTCTGAAATATTTCCTCAAAGCAAAGAGTATTCTTGAAAAAAAACCAGAGGAGACACGAGGTGATTGGAATTATATGAGCCTTTTGATCCTGGTTGGACAGACATACTCTTACCTCGGTGATTATTCTTCTGCTAAGGTTACTTTTGAATTTATACTTAAGCTGGAACCAGAATTTATATATGTAAAAGATGATCTGTATCCAAAGTTATTGAAAAAAATGAAGACCTAATTTTTTATAATAAAGCGTTATGATTTTCGGATCATCATACCTTAACGGATCATACCTTCAATGGGTGATTATAAAATCTTCAGTTTTTACCAGTAATGCAGGGTATAATAAATTTTAACCAACAATAAAATGAAAATCAACATTTTCTGGTTCAGAAGAGACCTTCGTCTGCATGATAATACTGGATTAACAAATGCCCTTAAGTCAGATCTTCCCGTGCTGCCGGTATTCATCTTCGACACAAATATTACCGGGGAACTTGAAACCAAAGATCCAAGGATCAGTTTCATCTATGGTATCCTTGAAAAAATCAATTCAGAATTAATGAGTGCAGGAAGTTCTCTTCATATTCTGAAAGGGGATCCTGAGTCAGTCTGGAAAAAACTTATAGCATCATTTGATATTAATTCAGTATTCATTAATAAAGATTATGAACCTTACGCCATTGAAAGAGACTGCAGGATTAAAAACCTTCTCACAAGGTTTAATATATCTATGCAATCAAGTAAGGATCAGGTGATATTCGAGGAGAATGAAATTATAAAATCAGACGGAAAACCCTACACTGTATTCACCCCGTATAAAAACAGGTGGTTAAAAAATCTGGCGCTCAACCCTTTGACTAAAACAGAAAAAAAAAGACCAGTCAGACCTGATTATTATCCATCCTGTTATACATTCCCTTCAATTGAAGAGATCGGATTCAAAAAGAGCTCTTTAAAAGTAAAACCTTACGATCTTTCGGCAATAAAAGAATATCATAAATACCGTGATCTCCCTGCTACAGACAAGACGACCTACCTTTCACCACATTTAAGGTTTGGAACAATAAGCATCCGCGACCTGGTAAAAGATTCTCTGGAAGAAAACCAATTTTTTATTAATGAACTTATCTGGCGTGAATTTTTTATGCAGATACTCTATAATTTCCCCCAGGTAGTAACTGGCAACTTTAGAAAAAAATATGATAATATCCAATGGAGAAATAACGAGAAGGAATTTGAAATATGGTGTAAAGGAGAAACAGGCTTCCCGATAGTTGATGCAGGAATGAGACAACTTAATGAGACTGGTTACATGCATAACAGGGTAAGGATGATAACAGCCGGGTTTCTCTGTAAACACCTTTTGATTGACTGGAGATGGGGAGAGGCATATTTTGCTCAGAAACTGCTTGACTATGAACTATCATCAAATAACGGAAACTGGCAGTGGTCAGCCGGAACCGGATGCGATGCAGCACCATACTTCCGTATTTTCAATCCTTATACCCAGCAGAAAAGATTTGATCCAGACAAAGTGTATATACGAAAATGGGTTAATGAGATTGACAATCCCTCATATCATAAACCTATTGTTGATCAAAATATTGCCCGTGAAAGGGCAATTACTACCTATAAGTCAGGACTAAAACGATCAAATCTGAAATAAATATTTTCCCAATTTGATTTTTTGCATTTTTCAGGAATGAACCACTAACTCTTTCTGACAAAAATGTAAGACAGGATAAGAAAAGGATAATAATAACTGCTGCCCTTCTGGCTAATAACCTTCATTTTTAAATATTTGCTGCCTGCTGATGTTTAGCATATTGTAGTTAATTGGAAATAATAATTATTACCTTTGCAAACGTTTGTAAACTAACAAATAATGACTTTAACAGCCCCGGTGCCATTAAATGAAATGGATGGACGAAGACTCTATTACACATTTATTGCTGGCGCCAGAAAAGTTATAGAACATCAGGTTGAACTTAATAAGATAAATGTATTCCCTGTAAACGATGGTGATACAGGTACAAACCTTGCATCAACAATACGCTCTGTAATTGATTCTCTTCACCCTCACAGGTCATATAAAATAACTGCTGACAGGATAGCAGAAACAACCCTTGTTAATGCACGGGGAAACTCAGGGATTATATTTGCCCAGTTCCTTTACGGCATGAGTGCTGAAACAGGTAATCACAAAACCATTACAATAGCCCAGTTTGCAGAGAGCATTAAAAACTCAGTCAGGTACATATATGAAGCAATTTCAAATCCGGTTGAAGGAACGATGCTGACTGTTATCAGTGACTGGGCTGATTATATCTATGAAAACAGGTATCGCATAACTGATTTCAATGAATTATTTATTGGTTCTCTCAAAATACTTAACAAATCACTCATTGAAACCAGATCAAAACTGGCAGTTCTCAAAAAAGCAAACGTTGTTGATGCCGGAGCCAGGGGATTTGTTTTTTTCATCGAGGGAATAATAGAGTTCATTTCAAAACGGAATCTGAAGGAACTGATCCAGGTAAAAGTTGAGGCTTCACTGTTTGAAAAGATAGAAGAATCAATACCTGAAAATGTTGAATTCCGGTACTGTACCGAAGCACTAATTAAAAACTCCGGAGTAGATAATAAAACTATACAGACGTTACTGCACAAATATGGCAATTCCATTGTCGTTGCCGGTTCCGACAGAATGAGGCGATTACATGTTCATACAAATACCCCGTCCGATCTGTTCAATGAACTCCGGAAAACCGGCACAATTACATTCCAGAAAGCCGACGATATGATCCGCCAGAGTGATGTTGTATATAACCGCAAATGGAAGATTGCGCTTGTTACTGACTCTACATGCGATCTTTCACAAGATCTGATTGATCAGTATCAGATTAACATGCTGCCGATCAATATTAATTTCGGAGAAAATCATTATCTTGATAAAATCACTATCCAGCCTGAACAGTTTTATACCCTTCTTGAGGAGAATACCGATTATCCAAAGTCTTCACAGGTAAATGAAAAAGCTTTTACCAACCTCTTCTCACACCTGGCTTCCCACTACGATTCTATTATTGCTATTCACCTTAGCGACAAGCTAAGCGGGACTTTTAACAGTAGTCAGAAAGCTGCTCTTGCTATAAGCAAAGAATTCAATAAACCTATCTCTGTCATTAATTCAAAAAATCTATCAGGGGCATTGGGATTGATAGTATTAAAAACGGCCAGGGCAATTGAAGAAGGTTACTCCCATGATAAGGTTGTTGAAATGTTAGGAGATTGGATCAGGAAGGTAAAGATATTCGTAAGTGTTAGAGATATCAAATATCTCATCCGGGGTGGACGGCTCTCCGCAACCAAAGGTTTTATAGCGAGATTACTCAATATTAATCCTATTGTTTCAATTGACGAATCGGGGAAAGCGATTGTATTCGATAAATCTTTCAACCAGAGAGCCAACATGGAAAAGGTGATTGCTCATATAACAAAACTTATCCGGGGAAAAACTGTCTGGAACTATATTATCCTTCATGCTCATAATCCGGATGCTGCAAAATGGTATTCAGACCGTATGGAAGAAATCACCTTCATGAAACCAGCATCAGTTGTCAATATTTCTCCCATAATTGGCGCAAATGCAGGTATTGGCGCCGCTGCTGTTGCATTGCTCCCGGAATAAGAGTGTACTCATGAACTTTCTCGATATCTATTTCCAGGCTTTTCTGATAATTATGATCATGATGACCTCCCTGTGGCTGGTGAGCGTAATCATTAAGAATGTGAGCATAGTAGATCTTTTCTGGGGTTTTGGATTCGTCTTAACCGCCCTGTTTTATTTTCTTAAAACAGATGGTTATGGCTCAAGAAAAATCCTTTTATTATCCCTTGTTGCAATCTGGGGACTTCGTCTCTCAGGTTACCTGATATGGCGCAATGTTGGAAAAGGGGAAGATTTTCGTTACAGAGAATTCCGGAAAAAATACGGGGAGAAAAGATACTGGTGGATTAGCTTTTTTCAAACCTTCCTCTTGCAGGGAATACTTATGTGGCTTATCTCTCTCACACTGCTTGGAGCACTGATTGGAGATAAACCTCAACTTGGAGTGTTTGATATTGCTGGTATAGTATTCTGGCTTATTGGCTTCATTTTTGAAGCAGGCGGGGACTTTCAGCTTGCACTTTTCAAATCAGATACTGCTAATAAGGGTAAAGTAATGGATAAAGGATTCTGGCGTTATACACGGCATCCTAATTATTTTGGAGACTCATCTGTATGGTGGGGATATGGATTAATTTGTATCTCGTCTGGTAGCTATTTTCCGGCTATTGGCTCACTACTTATGACAGTACTGATCATAAAAGTTTCAGGTGTTGCCCTTCTAGAAAAAAGTCTGAAAGATCAGAAGCCTCAGTATAAGGAATACACTCGAAAAACAAGTCCATTTATTCCATGGTTTCCTAAAAAATCAGATACTTTCTGAAAAAAATCCATAATCTCAATTGCAAATCCCCCGGATGTTTGCTGTTAAAAAGCTGATTATTGTAAAAAAAAGCATAAACATGCTGGATCAGGAGGAAACTAAAATCTTATCATTCAGATTTTCCTAAGAATAAATATCTTTATATTGTTTTCATTTTTGAGCTTGATCCTATCATGTGATTAATTTTTATTACAACAATATGAAATTAAATTTCAGACATACTCTTTTTGCATGTATAATTCTCTTATCCCTGGTTAAACCTGTTAAAGGTCAGAATACTCCAAAAGAGTTCACTGATATTCCGAGGGAGTTTTCTGTTATGCCATTCTGGTTCTGGAACGATACCCTAAAGGATGAGGAGATTGTCAGACAGATTGCTGCGTTTGAAGCACATGGTGTTTATGGATTTGTCATACATCCACGTATCGGACTACCTGAGAACGTTGGCTGGCTATCAGAAAAAATGATCCATGCAATGAAAATTGCCATCAATGAGGCCGCCAGACGCAAAATGTATGTTATACTTTACGATGAGGGAATGTATCCATCCGGTTCGTCAAGCGGTCAGGTCGTTGCCCGTAACCCTGGCCATGCTGCCCGCGGACTTGCCAAAATTGACCTTAGACACGGAGAGAATCCAATAATTGAAGATGGAACAACATTAATAGCCACTCTCAAGCGTCCCGATGGCAATAGTATTGCAGTTGTTGAAAAGCCTTCAGGTGGTATCATCCGTGGAATTCATTACATAGCAGAAGGTTCTTCCAGGCTTATGGAAGAATCTCCCGCTGCGGGAGATATTCTTAATCCTGATGCTGTCTCAAGCTTCATAGAACTGGTTTATGACAGGTATGCAAAAGAGTTCAGTCAATATTTTGGAAATACAATCCTTGGAATTTTCACTGATGAGCCATCACCTTTGGGACGTGGAAGTGCTAAAGAAATGGTTCCGGGAAATTCTTCCTTATTCAGCCAGATAAATAAAATAACCGGTTATGATTTCAAACCATATCTTGCTGATTTATGGTACACCGATAATCCTGATTCAAAGAGACATCGGGATGACTATAACCGTGCTATAAATATTTGCCTTGAAGAAAACTATTTTAAAAGATTAGGAGACTGGTGTTCAAAAAATGGAATTTCACTTATGGGTCATCCCGGTGGATCTATGGATATTGGTGCAGAACGCTATTTTCAGGTCCCGGGACAGGATCTGGTTTGGCGTTATGTTGAACCCGGACCAAAAGCAATTGAAGGGGAACATTCCACAATGGCAAAGTGTGCCTCCAGTGCTATGCTTCACCTGGGTCTCAGACGCAACTCCAATGAACTCTATGGAGCATATGGTCATAACCTTACTTATGATGAAATGGTATGGCTTGCTAACTGGTGTTTTGTACGGGGTCAGAATTTGCTGTTTCCCCATGCATTTTACTATTCAATCCGTGGTCCCCGGTTCGATGAACGTCCCCCTGATGTAGGTCCGAATTCGGACTGGTGGACTAATTACAAATCATATGCCGACGCTTGCAGCTGGCTGAGCTGGCTTAATACCGACTCCCGCCAGGTATGTGAACTCGCTATCCTTGGCGAAGCAACATATTTACCTGACAAATCTGCAAAAATTTGTTTTCAGCATCAACTTGATTTCAATTATCTTGAGATACGACATCTTTGGGAGAGTGCCAGGATTGACAAAGAAGGTGTGCATATTGCCGGAATGAATTATAAAGCAATAATTCTTGACTCTCTTTCTTATTTGCCGGCAGAGGCAAAACCATTTCTGAGGAGACTCGCAAAAAATGACCGGCTGATCGTATTGGGCAATCATGATTACGGCAAAGTTCTTAAAGGAGCTAATGTGGTAGATTCACCGGATAAAATGATTAATGCAGTCATCAAAAATATTAACCCTGACATTCGTCTGAATCCGGCATCTGAAAACATACGATACAGGCATGTTGTAAAAGAGAATGCTGACTATTATATTCTTTTCAACGAAGAGGAGTCTCCTTTAAAAATATCATTTAAATCTTCTTCATCAGGCAAATTTACATGTATAAATCCCTATACTTCTGAAGTTTACTCAATTGTGGGTGATGAACCTGTTTCATTTGGCCCATATGAACTGAAAGTGATTAAAATAAGTAAGGAATAATAAACCACATATTATGAAACTAGCATGGATCATTATCTTAACCACAGCCCTTATACCCATTTCATGTAAACCGGGAAACGACAGACCCTCAGGACTAATGATTGAATTTATCCGCGAGCCCGAACTGATAAAAATCCTTGACAGTAACCCTGAATTCAGCTGGATAGTTCCGGAGAAATCAGGATACCAGTCTGCCTGGCAGATAATGGTCGCTTCTACAAAAGAAAAACTTAATAATGATATAGGTGATATTTGGGACAGTAAGAAAGTGATAAGTTCGATTTCGTCTGAAATAGAATTCAAAGGAAATCCTCTTTTAGAAAACTCAGCATATTTCTGGAAAGTGAGGATATGGGATTCAAAAAATAATGTATCAGAATTTTCCAAAGCTCAATTTTTCAGAACAGGCATATTTTCAAACTATGCAACCACTAGAAACAAATTTCAATTTATCTTAAACAAACCACAAAAAATTAAAAAAATATCAGGAGACCATTATTTTATTGATTTTGGGAAAGATGCTTTCGGAACACTGATTCTTGATTTTAATCCATCAGAAAAAGATACTTTAATAGTGCATTTAGGAGAGAAAACAGATGGTCTGAACCATATAGACCGTAATCCCGGTGGCTCAATTCGTTATCAGAAAGTGTTACTGCCTTTAACTCCAGGAAAAAATAATTACCTCTTAAATCTTCCTGCAGATGAAAGGAATACAGGAGCTTCAGCAATCCAACTGCCCGATTCGGTTGGTGTGGTAACTCCATTCAGGTATTGTGAACTGGAAAATTTCAATTACAACCTTAAAGTTGAAAACATCACTCAAAAAGCTTTATGGTACTATTTTGATGACGGTATGAGCTCGTTTTCCAGCTCCGACACAATCCTGAACAAGATCTGGGATATATGCAAATACAGTATGAAAGCAACTTCATTTGCTGGTTATTATATCGATGGTGACCGTGAACGGATACCTTATGAAGCAGATGCTTACATAAACCAGTTAGGGCATTATTACACAGATCGAGAATATTCTCTGGGCCGCCTTACAAACGAATATTTTATTGATCATCCTACATGGCCGACTGAATGGATATTACATACTGTACCAATGTTTTATAACGATTTCATGTTTACTGGGAATATTGAATCGGTAAAGAACTATTATGAAGAACTTAAGTTCAAAACTTTAATAAAACTTTCCAGGGAGGATGGATTAATAAGCTCTTCAAAAGTTACGGATGAAATTATGACATCCCTTGGATTCTCAAATCCTAAAATGAGAATTAAAGATATTGTTGACTGGCCTCCGGGACAAAAAGAAACAGGATGGAAACTGGTTACTCCTGAAGGAGAAAGAGATGGTTACGAATTAGTTGAAATTAACAGTGTTGTAAATGCTTTCTTTTACAGGAACCTGGTTAAGATGTCTGAACTTGCCGGCTACCTTGATAATAGCATAGATTCTCTCCTTTTTATTAACCAGGCCATGAAAGTCAAAACTTCATTCAATGAAAAACTCCTTGATAAAAATGAAGGTATTTATCGTGACGGAGAGTCTTCCTCCCATTCTTCTCTGCATGCAAATATGATGGCCCTGGCTTTTAACCTTGTACCTGATGAGTATAAAAAAACAGTTACCGGTTTTATTAAATCACGAGGAATGGCTTGCAGTGTTTATGGATCCCAGTACCTCCTTGAAGGTCTTTATAATGCAGGAGAATCAGATTACGCATTTAACCTGTTGACTGCAACAAATGACAGAAGCTGGTGGAATATGATCAGATCAGGCTCAACAATAACTCTTGAAGCCTGGGATATGAAATATAAACCAAATTCTGACTGGAATCATGCATGGGGAGCTGCACCTGCTAATATAATCCCTGGCTATATGTGGGGAATTGCACCCACTCAACCCGGATTTTCCAGGGCGGTTATCAGACCACAACTAAGCAACCTGAAAAAAAGTAAAATCTCCGTGCCAACAATCAGAGGTAACATTAATGCAGAATTTACAGATTCAGGAATATCAGAAGTTTTTGTGATAACAATTCCGGCTAATATTGAATGTGATTTTATTAACCCGGAAATAAAAAATAGAACACTCTTGTTTAACGGGAAAAAGATAAAAATTGAATCAGAAAACCTGAAATTAATACCCGGAAGAAATATAATTGAACTCGAAAGGAACTAAAAGGTTTGAATTAAAAATCTACAAGCTCATGAAAATACAAATCTCAATTCTGGTGTTGTTATTATGGTCTTTTAATGAAATAGACACCAATGCCCAATATCGTGTTTTACAGGTTTGGCCCGAAGGTGTTCCGGGGTCAATTCAAAACGAATCATATTCTGAAAAGTCTGTTATGACCGACGGAAATCCGGTAAGTTTCGAAAAAGTAACAAATCCTGCAATTTATGTCTTTCTTCCTCCTTCTGAAAAATCAACCGGCACTGCAGTGCTGATTTGCCCTGGAGGCGGATATGGTATGCTGGCATTTAATCATGAAGGTTTTGCAATTGCCCGATGGTTAAATGAAAACGGAATTGCAGGCGTAATCCTGAAATACAGGCTCCCTTCCGACTTGATTATGAAGAATAAAACTATTGGTCCTTTGCAGGATTCACAGGAAGCTATGCGCATAATCCGTCGCAACGCTTCTCAATGGAATATCAATCCCCGTAAGATTGGAATTATCGGATTTTCTGCCGGAGGTCATCTGGCTTCAACTCTTTCTACACATTTTGGGCAGAAAGTTTATGACCTTAAAGATACTATATCGGCACGTCCTGATTTTTCACTACTAATATATCCTGTAATCTCATTTGGCACATCTGTTACTCATTCCGGATCCCGTAAAAACTTAATCGGTCTTAATCCTCCTGAGGAGGCAATCATGCATTTTTCAAACGAGCTTCAGATTTCAGACAAAACTCCTCCGGCTTTCCTGGTTCATTCAGCTGATGATAGAGTTGTTCCTGTAAAGAATAGTATTCTGTATTTCGAAGGTTTGCAGAAAAACAACATAGCAACCGAGTTACACGTATACCAGAAAGGAGGGCACGGTTATGGTCTTTCAATCAACAAGGGAACTCAATCTTCCTGGCCTGAGTTATGTCTTAACTGGCTCAAAGATTTGGGGTTTTAATTGATCCCTACGTTTAATAATTAATAATCTGTAAATTAAGTAATTTACTTACTTACTTAAGAAAGATTGAAACATTTCAGCAGGAATGAATTTTCTTTCAGATCACATGGAAAGTTTTTACTTAATCCTTGATAACATTGACTTTAAAATAGTGCCTGAGATTTACAATATTGATTCCATATCCTCCTTATTGTGACCTTGTGTAAGATGCTGCGAAAAAACTCCCAGGCATCTTTCATGTACATATCTGAAAGTTGTCATTTTCTGGATAATTTTATAAACCCTTTTCTTTCTTCAGATACATAACATCGAAACTAGTATTATCTCTGAAAAGTCAAACTCCTCTAAGGGATTATTTAGTCAAATCCTTATTCCCCTGAAATATTCCGTTATTAGTCAAAATAAATCTATAAAGAAATTCTTAGTTAAAAGCTTTCTTTTCATTGGAATTTATTTAACTTTATTCTGAAATCCGAAATAAAAATTCATACTCTCCATTATAGGCCTGTATGTTAGCACTTTATAGGTTTGTTAATTAATTAACAATAAATGTATTAAAATAACGTTTTAGATCAATTAAACATCGCCCTGAAAAAAACTCTTATTATGAAGAGTTATACTATTCTGGTTCTAACATTGATTTTACTGACCCTTTCCTGCAACAATAGAAAAGTCAATATTGTAACTTTTGACCTTAAACGTTCTGATTTCGTTGAAAAACTGAATGTAACAGGTACTGTTCAGGCGGTAAATAATTATCCTGTTGTAGCACCAAGAAATAATTATGGTTCAATGACAGTTTCGCATCTGGTGGAGGATGGAAGCTTTGTAAAAAAAGGAGATACTATATGCGTTCTCTCATCTCCTCAGTTAATCAGTTTCTATGAAAGCTTTGTCACAGCTCTCGAGATACTGGAAGCTGACTTTAAAAAACTGGAAGCAGATAATGCATTGAACTTGTCCCTGCTCAAAGCACAACTGGATAATACCAATGCCCAGCTACAGATAAGCTCCCTTGATTCAGTTCAGATGAACTTCGCTCCTGCTGTCAGAAAGAAACTCCTGGCCCTTGAAATGGAAAAAACCACAGTTGAAAAAGGGAAGATTGAGAAAAAATATGCAGCTCAGAAAATAATTGATAATTCTGAGATCAGGCAGATGAAATCAAGAATCATGCAACAGCAGGGCAGGATACAAATGCTGAATGATCAGATAAATTCTCTAATAATTATTGCACAACGCGATGGTATTGTAATGCAGGCAGAGGCTCCTACATTAATGTTTTTCAGCTCAAGTGGTTCAGGATCTATCGGTGGCAAGATTAAAGAAGGTAGTAGTGTTTTCCCAAACCTTTCTATATTACAGTTCCCCGATCTTAGCAGAATGCAGGTATCAGCCGAAGTTGCTGAATCAGACTATAAAAGAATTGAAAAGGGACAAAAAGTAATGATCAGAATCGAGGCAGTAGAAGATCTTTATACCACCGGCAAAATAAACAGAAAAATGATAGCCGGCAAAACAAGGCAGTCAGATTCAAAAGTCAAAACTTATGAGGTAATAATGGATATTGACAGTTGTCATCTGAAAATGAAACCTGGTTTAAGTTCAACATGTGAGATAATAATAGATGAAGTAAAGGACACAATAATTGTACCGACGTTAGCCATATATGAAAGAGATAGTTTAAAAATTGTATATGTGGAAGATAAGGATAAATTTATTCCGGTTACAATTGAAACAGGTAAGGCTAATAGTTCGCATACAATTGTTTCAAAAGGATTATTCGGAAACGAGACAATAGCACTTTCTGAGCCATCATATAACCTTATAAAGAAGATAATTAAGCCAACTTTGAAAAAGGATCAGGTGGAAAAAGCAAAAACTGATTCGGTAAAAACAATTGTTAAAGAAACTATCTCAGGAAATTCAGCTGTTAAGGGTATTTAACTTGTAAATAAAATTATTATTTAAATGTTAATAATCATAAAACTCAATTTTGCATAAATGTTGAAAAAATTAATTTTCCTGGTGTATATCGTACTTGTGGCTTGCAAAGGGAAAGAACTTCCCGATATTCAAACCACTCAGGTAAAACGAGGTACTTTTATGGAAGAACTCACAGAAGAGGGAACAATAAGAGCAGTAAACTCAATTGCAGTAACAGCTCCTACAATTTCATACCGCTACGGCGGCCTGAAAATAACAAGTATGGTAGAAGATGGTCAGGAAGTTCAGAGAGGGGATACCCTTATTGTATTTGATCCTTCCGAAATAAAAAGAGCAATTATCACATCACAGCAACAGCTTGAGATCGCAAATGCTGAATTCGAAAAGTTGAAAGCCACACAACAGTCAGAAATTGAAGATCTGGAGGCTGACCTGGAAATAGCACGCATTTCACAGGAAATTTCGAAAATCAATTTTGAACAAGCTGTTTATGAATCAGAAGTAACAAAAAAAGAGATCAATCTGAAACTCGAATCTGCCAACATCGCTCTTGGAAGGGTCAGAGAACAAATAGAAAACAAGAAGAAAATTCAAAAAGAGGATCTTTTCCAGAAGTCTCTTAACATCAAGCAACTTACTGTTGCTCTTGAAGATGCTAATAATTCTGTTAAGAGTCTGTTTGTAATTAGCCCGGCAAGAGGGATTGCCATAAAAAAGGATAACTGGATGACTGGCCAGAAATGGAGTATCAGTGATCAACCCTATTCAGGTACTCCTCTTATTGATCTTCCCGACCTGAATGAGATGATGGCTGAAGTAAAAATAAATGAGGTTGATGTCTCAAAAGTAAGGCCTGGCCAGAAAGTTGAAATAAAACCTGATGCATATTCCGATTCTACCTATAATGGTTCTTTGACAACTGTTGCTAACCTGGCACAGAATAAAGATTCCAAATCTAAAATCAAAATATTTCCGGTTCAGATTAAAATCAGTGGTAAAAGCAAAAATCTTCTTCCGGGTCTTACAGTCAGTTGCAAAATAATCATAAATGAAACCCCTGACGTTTTATATATTCCTCTTGAAACTCTTTTCAAAGACCAGATCAATGAATTTGTTTATGTAAAATCAGGAGGAGGTTTTAAACGTCACGATATAAAAATAGGTGCTACAAATACAGATTTTGCAATTGTAACTGAAGGTTTAGATGAAAACGATGAACTTGCTCTAACAGACCCCTTTATGAATAAAGAGGAAAATAATGAGAATAAAGGTTCAGATAATAAGGGTAAATAGTCTGTTTATAAATGAAATAACGCACTAAAACAACCAGTATTCAAATGAAAATACTTCCAATCTTTATTAAAGGTAATATCTTCCTCGGAATAAATGGATTTGGCTCAATTCTTCTTATATCACTTTCAATCTCTTGCAGAAATAACTCTTCAGGCGAATACACAGTTTTGAGCGGTCCTTTCAGACAATCTGTAACTCAAACCGGTGAGCTTGTTGCTGTGAATGCTTCATTTATAACAATGCCCCGGATCAATTACATATACGGATACAATTTTAAAATTATCGGACTTGTTGAGCATGGCAAAAATGTACATAAGGGAGATTCAATAGTTAAAATAGATCCCTCATCCGTTTATAAATACATAATCGAAAAGGAAGAATCACTTGAGAACGAACTTGCAACTGCCAATAAACAAAAGGTACAAATGGAAAACAACCTTCAGGACCTTAAAGCTCAATTGAAAAATGAGCAGGCTGCATTTGATCTGAAAAAGCTTGAACTGGAAAGGTTCCGGTTTGAATCGGAGAATAAAAGAAAAATTAAGGAATATGAATTTCAACAGGCTGAAATCAGACTGAAAAAGATAAAGCGAAGCCTTTCAATTGCTCCTGCACTTGATAGTCTGGACCGAAGAATTCAGAAAATACGTGTTGTACAACGGGAGTCTGAATTGAAGGTTGCCCGGGAAACTTTAAAGCAGATGCTGATCAGAAGCCCTATTGATGGAATTTTTCAGATTACTTCAAATATGAGGACCGGACAAACAATTAGATTGGGTGATGAGGTTTATCTGGGTTCTATGCTTGCAAGTATTCCTGACATTAGGAAAATGAAGGTCTTGACTTTTGTAAATGAAACAGATATCAGGAAGGTGCAAACGGGAATGAAAGTCATTGTACGACTCGATGCCCTGCAATCCGTACCTTTTCATGGAAAAATTTCAGAAATAAGTAAAATATGCACTGATCGTGAAAAGGAGAAAGTATTTAAAATACAGGTCATAATAGACGAATCTGATCCACGATTAAAACCCGGAATGACAGTAAGTTGCGAATATATTTGTTATGAAAATGACAAAGATCTCTTTGTACCGAATAAATGCCTTTATTCTGAAAACAAACACTTTTATCTTTTTCTTAAGAAAAGAAATTCATCGCGAAAAGTTGAAGTTGATAAAGGACCTTCAAACACCTATTATACAATAATTAAGGGAGAGATTAAATCGGGACAGAAACTTGAATTACCAGAAAAAGCACTGATAAACTAATAATAATTATACAATGCAGCTTGCAGAAAATGTTCGTGTTGCAGTATTTGGTCTTCGTGATCATAAATTCCGCTCATTCCTTACTATGCTGGGCATAATCTTTGGTACAGCATCAGTAATTGCGATGGTTTCAATAGGTGAAGGTGCAAAAAAACAGGCCCTTGCCAAATATCAGGATCTTGGAGTAAGCAATGTCATAATCCGTGACAAAGACTTAACCGATACAGAACTTGAACAGATGAGGATGAAATTCTCCCAGGGATTATCTATCAGCGACACAAAAGTAATCGCTGAAATTGTACCCGGAGTGGTTGATATTGCACCTCAGTCAGAAACAAGACTCGATGCGCGATATGAGGATAGATCATCCAAAGCCAATGTTATTGGAATTACCCCATCGGTATCACAAATATTAAACTTCAGAATTGATAAAGGAATATTTATAAATGATGATCACAATGAACGGCAGTTAAAAGTTTGTATCCTCGGAGCAAATATTGCACATGAATTATTAAGCTATGAAAATCCAGTTGGGAAAAATGTCAAGCTTGGGGATCAATGGTTTGAAGTTATTGGTGTAATGCAAACCAAAGCTCTGTTTACAGAAACTGTAGGTGAGCTTGCTGCCCGTGATCTGAATAACGATGTTTATATCCCGCTTTCAACATTTACAAAACGCATTCCCAAAACGAATCCGTTGTCAAGTGAAATCAAGCAGGTAACAATAAAAATGAATAATTCATCAAAACTGACCCAGACAGCATCTGTAATCCGCAGCATTATTAACAGGCGTCACTTTAACAATGATGATTTCAGCATTATTATCCCTTATGAACTAATGGAACAGGAGAAGAAAGAGAGCCGGATTTATAACCTCCTTTTAGCCTCAATAGCAGCAATTTCTCTTATTGTCGGAGGTATCGGAATCATGAATATAATGCTTGCCTCTGTACTGGAGAGAACAAGAGAAATTGGTATCAGAAGGGCTATCGGAGGCCGTAAATCGGACATAATGAACCAGTTTGTCACTGAAGCTATGGCAATGAGTATTACCGGCGGGATCATCGGTGTTATTCTCGGTATACTCTTTTCACTGGGTATAGCATGGGTTACAGAAGTTAAGACGAACCTCACCCTCTACTCTGTATTTATTGCTTTTGGATTTTCAGTTCTCGTTGGAATAACTTTCGGGTATCTTCCTGCAAAAAGAGCTGCCGAACTTAAACCTATTGAATCAATCAGGCATGAATAATCCGTTTACCAGAAATCAATGATATAAAAACTAAATAAATGAATCCTGCAAAACTTTTTTTATCAGTCATATTCTTATTTTTTATTTCATCAGCCCTTCAAGCTCAGAATATATATACACTCGACCTGGAAAGCAGCATTGAACTTGCTAAAGAAAAGAGCAGAACAATGCTCATTCTTAGGCAAAGGATGGAAGGAGCTTCATTTAATCTTAAAGCAGCAACAAGCCAGTTCAAAACACATGTGAGTCTCTCTTTGACTGCTCCACAGTATACCGAAACCATAAGACAATGGGAAGACAGTTCAGGTATCTCTTTTTACCCGGTAAGGCAAAACCTGGTAAACGGGAACCTGATAATCACACAACCACTTCCTACTGATGGAAATCTTTTTATAAGATCAGGAGTGCAGAACCTGGTTGATTATAATGATAATAACAGGAGTGCACAGGTAACTTCAAGCATTGGATTTCGTCAGCCAATTGAAGCATTTTTTGGATACAACAATCTTAAACTTGGATATAATCAGGCCCGGCTGGCCTATGATCTTTCCCTTAAACAACTTAAACGTGAGGAGCTTAATCTTGTATATAATATCAGTCAGGACTTTTTTACTCTCATATCATATTTCGAAAGGATGAACATTGCTCAGCTAAGCCAGAATAAACAGAGGGAAGCTTATGAAATTGCAAAGAGTAAATATGCAGCCGGGTTGATCCGTGAAGTGGAAGCTCTTCAGATGGAGGTTGATCTCAGTGCTGCATCCAACAACCTCGACATAGCAACAGTTGATTATCTTGCCCAGGTAAGACTTTTCAAAGAGAACCTTGGGATTAATCTTAATGACAGTGTTATAGTCAAAAATGCATTGGACTATCTATCAGTAAATGTTGATGTTGAAAAAGCAGTTATTATGGCTCTGGAAAACCGGTTGGAATTAAAAGAGAATGAGATTCAGATTGAACTTCAGCAGATGGAGATAAAAAGGAGAAAAGCAGCAGGAATGATAAACGGAACCATTCAGTTAAATTATAATTTCATTGGCGTTAACAAAAATGATCTCTCCATTCCACTTCAGACTTCACTTAACAATACGTGGCAAAATCTGATGGACCGTCCTGGAAGTTTTGGTGTCGGACTTACTGTGAATATCCCCATTATTGACTGGGGCGAGAACAAGGCTAAAGTACATTCCGCCCAGGCCACTCTGCGACAGAATCAGTACCAGATGGATGCCGAAAAAGTATCTATCGAACGGGATATCAGGACAACTGTTGACAGGTTGCAAAGCAGCTTAAGAAGGCTCCAACTCCTTGAAAAGAATGTTACTGTTGCCGAAAAGAGTTTTGAGATTTCACGCCAGCGTTATGCAAATGGAGACATCGATAGTCAGGCTATGGCACTTGAAAGAGAAAGACTTAATAATGCCTATATCTCAAGACTTGAATCATATATTAACTACAAACTTTTGTTATCGGATATCATGCGTAAGACCTTCTTTGACTTTGAAAAAAACAAATCAATGATCGGTATCTGAAACCTGTATAAAGTGATGATTTTGATCATCATGATTCTCACAGTCATGTATCCTCAGGCACTCCGTCACTAAAAATTATTTCCAGCCTGCTAATCATTGAATGTTAAAGCAAAACCTATTTCGAAAGGTTCAAGCTCATACCAGTTTGGTCCCTGATTATCATGGAACCATTGTGTCAGATAATAAGTCCCGTAAACCATGAAATTCCCATACCCAATTCTGCCCGTGACACCTCCTCTTAAAATGTTCATGTTCAAATCACTATTTGATTTTACTTTTTGTCCGTTTTCAAATACCATTTTGGTATGTGAACCAAGCTTTACTCCTCCGATGGCTCCAGCTGCGATATTAAGATGGTGTCCTTCCCCTGTTTGAAACTGAAGTTCCAGCATTGCAGGTATATTCATATACAAAGTAGTGAATTTTGATTTCTTCAGGATCTCTCCGCCAGCAGGTATAAGTTCAACTATATACCCTCTGTCACCAATTTCAATATTGTTATTGTTCGCAAAGACATAGTTATTCCAGTTTAATCCCAGTCCCGATACGATTCCGAAACGTCTTGTTATCCCAAGACTCAATTGTGAAAAGTTTATGTTAAAACTGTGTGATTTGCCTGAATTTAATCTCATATAGGCAATATCATCAGGGAGAATAGTATTGGTGATATGATTATAATTATTAAACCCAAACTCAATAGCTGACCAGTGTCCCTTGAAACGACTGGCAGGACGGACACTCTCCTTTTCACTTTTAATTTTTTCCCTTTCATCCTTCGATACGTAATTCTTAAATTCGAATTTTGGTCCTTTCCCCTCCAGCGACTCAAGAATTCGTAATCCCTTGTTTCCCACTTTTATGTTAACCTCATCTGCATTATCTTCAACAGATATAATATCTTTCCCAATAATCACTCTTGTGATTTCATTTGTATCTGAAACATTCATTTGATGCTTCACGGTATTACTTTCGGCTGATGATTCCTGGCTGAATCCCTGAAATATTATTGTTGTGAACAATAAGATAACTCCAAACTTTTTCATAATATTTTATTTATTGTTTTTAAAGATGAGACGGAAATGGGTACAAAAAAGTTACGGAACTGGTTCTTCTATTTTTACCGGAGTATTAAATTTAAGCATCTTTGAACTGAAATAGAGTGATTGTAACTCTCCATGCTCATTATTTGTCTTCTCCAGGGCCATTTCCCACCCCAGTAACATATTTAATCCCTTAATTCCTCCTTCTGCAATTTCATATCCTTTCAATGGAATGGTTGAGACCTTTTCTTCTTTAAGGATCAGATCCCTGAATTTGCCTGCAATAAATTTACTTAACCGGCTACGCTCTTCATCACCTGACAATACAATGATTTGAGACTTGTATTCAATTAGATGATATTCACCTTTTCCCTGTACTATTTCAGCCACAGATGGTAATGGAACCTTGATAATCGGATCTCTTTCAAGATCTTCCCTGATAAATGGTGAAGCTGAAGCTTCTCTCCTTTGCTCTGAGATAATGTCGGTCAAAATTTTTTCTCCTCCTCTTATTGTCTCTTCTTTTGCCTCCTTTTCACGATCTCTTTCATCAACAATTTTCAATGCAACCTCATTAACTGACTCAACAGGAGGTACTGAATATATTATCAGACTATCGGGACCCGATTGTTCCGAAACAGCCATTTTATTATTTGACATATACATGTTTATCTGCATGTAAGCCATGATAATTAAAGCAATGGTTGCAGCAGTGCTCATGGAGATTATCGACAACCTGAGAATCATCTGACCTGTAGTCTTCCGCTTAAGACGTTCTTTATTGTCATATGCTAATTCCGGGGGCCTTAGAACTGTTTTCTGAAAAAGTTCAAATAATCTTCTTCGTCCCGGGATCAGGCCGGTAATACTTCTCAGTTCTCTCTCCTGGGAAGAATTTAGATCTTTTTCCAGGTGAGCAATACACAGGTATTCAAACTGAGAATCAGGGAGATCAGCTATTGTTTTTTTCAGAAGCTCTTTCTGCTGGAATGAGTTAACAGATTTAGGGAGACAAATCGAAGAAATATCTTCCATTTCCTCCCTCAGATCAGGATTTTCATCAAGGAATGACAATAACTCTCTTGCCTGGATATCATCAAGGTTACCATCGAGCCAGTCGATAATCCAGGTTTCATAGTTTGATCTGTCAATTACCATAATTAGATAACTGTTTCAATTTTCCCAATATAATTCTTCAACGCTACTCTTCCCCTGTAGATATTTATCTTTACCTGGGATTCACTCAGACCGGTTATTTCTCCTATCTCTTTATAGCTGTACCCTTCATAGTCCCTCAGCATTACTGCTGATTTCTGTTGTTCTGGAAGTCGGTCCAGCGCTTTATGCAGGATTTCATTCAGATCGCAGTACTTAGATTCATAACCTATTTCTGTTTCATGTACCGGTTCCATATATGTCATCCTTTTTTCTTTCCTTATAATATCGATCATATTGTGGTAAGCAGTTGAAAACAACCATGATTTAACAACTGAGTATTCTATTTCTGAAATATGCCTCCATAGTTTTTCGTAACTATCCTGCACTATATCATTTGCCCTCCCTTCATCCTTAAGATTTCCACGGATAAAGCGGTACACCTGATCGGCATACTCCTCTACAGATCTGTTATATTCCTTAACTGTCATAAAATCATTTACAGTGCAAAGACGGATAAAATGATAAAAAGTTACATCTTATTACAAAAATAATGAAGGGACACAGTAATTGTGTCCCTGACAACATTATACTCTAAAAACAGATTATTTCTTTGCCTGGTAGACCCTTACCCAGTCAATTTCCATGGTGGTCATACCGTTGATAGGTTTATCAAGCCCACCTGCCAGTAAAACATACATAGGCTCCTGAGGAATATCAGTTGTCTGCGTAAAAACCTCTGTGTTGTTAATTTTCCAGACAAGCTTATCAGAAGTCCATTCGAGTGTGTATATAAAGAAATCGGCTGCATACCTCGATCCGAGGCTCGTTTTTACATTATTCCCTTTTGATGAGAAATAGTCGAACCATACTTTGCCTTTTGATGTCCTGCAAATGTCAATGTGAGGTGTGATCTTATCAGCCAGGATCCAGAAAGCGCTTCTTGCATTTGGGTCTCCAAGTTTAATTTTTGCAGAGAATACCCCAAATTTCTGCCTGAAGCTTTCTCCTGAATTGATAAGTCCGGAAGTATAACTGAACTCTTTAGTCGAAAATCCCTTTGCTGCTGACCATACTTTCCCTGAAACTTTCTGAGGCTTGGTACTGATCTTAATGATACTGTTCCTGAGCTCAAAATTTTCCTTCTCTGTGTATGTCTGGAGATCTGATTCGACAGCGTAACGGTCTTTCAGTAGCTTCTCACCCCAGTAATAGTTTGTAAGCCATTTTTTCAGATCGAGTTTGTCACCATCAAACTCATCACTGAATGTCAATTCCCTGCTCTTCAGTATATTAAATTTATCAGAGTCTTTTACCTTGAAATACCAGATAATATCCTCACTTTTCTTAAGTTTATCATACTCTGATACCTGCTTAAACATTTCAGTCTTTTCGAACCTCTTCTTGTCAAGAAGATAACTTTTCTTTTCCTTAAACTCCGGTGTTGCAATAATCTCTTTAAGTTCATTATATCTTGATAGCCTTGCTGAACCATCGGTATTGATAAAGTTAGCATACTCCTTTGATGCTTTGAACCTAAAAAACTCTTTAATTTCAATACTGCTTTTTATCCTGTTGTATTCAAGAAGTTTTTTATATTCCTCTGTATCCTTAAAGGTTATGGGTTTCATGTTCTTCTTAGCAAGAAACTCAGAGGATTTCATCAGATTATCAAGCTCCTCGTATCTCAATACTGTCCTGGATTTTTTCGAATCGTCACTCTCCCTGGATTTCAGAAATGATTTGATTTCAGGATCAGCTTTCAATGCTTTATATTCAACCAGTTTCCTGTATTCATCCGAATCCTTGAATGTAATCGGACGCATCTTTTGCTTTTCCCTGAATTCCGAAGATTGTATATATTTCTCAAGAGTTTCAAAATCCGTAATTTTTTGAGAGCCCTCAAGATCTTTATATCTTTTCAGATCATTTCCGCTGATAGTTTTGAAATAGAGTACTATATCCTTTGCTTTCTGGAGGGTGAAGAACTCCTTCTCCTTAGAATATTCATCCGAATTCTTATACTGCAGAGATTCAATCTCCTTTCTTTTCTGAGTAAAATCTGAAGAGTTAACCAACTCATTCAACTTATTATATTTTGCCAACTGCTCAGATTCAGCAAAGTTATGCAGTTTCTCAAATTCAGAAATCAGGGCTTTTTCAGCCTGCTCAATTTTAGAAGTCGATGGGATCATTCCCAGTAAAAGCTTGAGGCTTGCCATTGTAAAATTGGTTTATGTACAACTGATAAAGATAAAAAATCTTTCCTAAATAATTGATCTCGCTTATCCAAATATTTGTTTTCTGCAGTTTTGATTTATAATCGGAATTAAAAAAAAGCATTTATTAAAAATTTCCCGGCGAAAATTTGGAAATATTTATAACCTGTTTTAACTTTGACCGACCGTTCATTCAAAGTCAGGTTTCAATTTATTGAAGACTAATAAATATCCTATGTCACCAAGAACTCCAAAACAATTTGAAGAGATGAGGGAGGAAAAGAGAACCCTTATTATGGATGTTGCCCTTGAACACTTTGCTAATGAAGGATATTATATAACAACAATCAATCATATAGCAAAACATGCAGGAATCTCCAAAGGTCTCATGTACAACTATTTTGAAAGTAAAGAATCATTACTCTCCGAAATTTTTATTAGGTCGGTTTCTGAAGTTTATAACTACTTTGATATTAACAAAGATGGGTACCTTTCAGAGGAGGAATTTGAATTTTTTGTTAAGAGAGTTGCCCAGATGTTGCGAGAAAAACAATCATTCTGGAGGCTCTACATGCAACTTATGATGCAGAATGAGGTAAGGGAGTTGATATTGAAATCAGGAATAATTTCTGGATCCTCAGAACTCTCACCTGTTGCAAATAAAGCAGGGTTATTTGTATCGGAAATAACAAAAATCATAACTGAATATTTCTACAGAAAAAAAGATATCAAAGGTGATGAATATGATCCTCTCCTGGAAATGAATATGTTTTTTATTTCTCTAAAAGGTTTTGCAATCACATACATTTATGCCGACAAGGTTGATGAATTATACTATGACAAAACAGTTAACCGAATAATTCTGCTTTATAAATAGCAACTTATCATGAAAATACATATTCTGAAGATTTTTTTAATTATTGCATTAAATGCCTGTTTTTCTAATACATACACACAGGTTCTCTCTGCAACTGATATTATAAGGAAAGCCGATGAAAAATTCAACGGAGAAAAGTCGAGTATGATGGTTATGACTATGACTATTGTCAGACCGGCATGGCAGAGAACAGTTGAGTTCAAAAACTGGGCACTTGGACGTGATTATGCCCTGACTCTGATAACCTCTCCCGCTAAGGATGCAGGACAGACCTTCCTTAAAAGGGGAACTGAGATGTGGAACTGGAGCCCCTCTATCAACAGGCTTATCAAACTTCCTCCCTCAATGATGTCACAGGGATGGATGGGTTCTGACTATACCAATGATGATATCCTGAAAGAATCATCTGTAGTGAATGACTATACACATGAGATAACAGGAGTAGAAATTATCGGGGGAATTGAGTGCTATAAAATCAGTATGGTCGCAAAAGATGAAGCTGCAGTTATATGGGGTCGCCAGACCAGATGGATATCCATGAAGGATTTCCTGGTACTGAAGGCAGAATTGTTCGATGAAGATGGAGTTCTCGTCAGAACAGAGACCGGAAGTGATATCAGAACTATGGATGGCAGAGTAATACAAACAAAGATTGAGCTTGTTCCTGCTGAAGAACCAGGCAATCGAACTGTTGTTATTATTAAGGATATCCGATTCAATATCGCTATCCAGGAGAGTTTTTTTTCACAACAGAATATGAAAAACATCAGATGACAAAGCCCGATTAAACTTATTATACGGTATACCAATGAAAAACTACATAATGGCATGGAGGAACCTCTGGAGAAACAAACGGAGAACACTGATTACTATTGCCTCCGTCTTTTTTGCAGTATTTTTTGCCTTAATAATGCGTTCACTCCAGCTCGGGACATATGATCATATGTTCACAAATGTTATTGAATCATATACCGGTTATGTCCAGATCCAGCATGAAGATTTCTGGGACAATAAAATTGTTGATAACGTTTTTGCCTGTTCAGAGGAGCTTGAACGGACAATAATGAGCAATAAAAATACTTTAGCCATACTTCCCAGGTTCGAATCATTTGCTCTTGCTTCCTCAGGTCTTCTTACCAAAGGAGTTCTGGTAATGGGAATTGATCCTGAAAAGGAGAGATATCTTTCTGATGTAAAAGGGAAACTTATCAGGTACAGACTATCTGAAAAAAATATTGATGCCCTCATAAAATCAGATATTCCTGAAAAGTATAAATCAAAACTTGACCTTTTAAAAGGGAATTCCTATACGGGCAAAAATTCAATGGTCCTTGACCTCGGTATAAGTGAAAAAGATTCAGCATCAGTAGTCCCGATATTTGAAAAATATACAACATTCGAAAATGGATACTTCAGAAAAGGAGAGCCGGCCACACTCATCGGTGATAAACTTGCTGCCTATCTCAATCTGGCAATCGGCGACACTCTTGTACTGATAGGCCAGGGATACCATGGAACTACATCAGCTGGTAAATTCAGGGTTGCCGGAATAGTCAGAATGCCAACACCTGATCTGGACAACAAGATTATTTACCTCCCATATGATGTGTGTCAGGAGTTCTATAATGCCCCCGGAATGCTGACATCGCTGGCTGTAAGCATAAAAAACAATGATGACAGGGAAATAAAAAGGATGTTAAATGATCTGAGTTCTAAATTGTCAGCTCCATTAAAAGTTATTGGCTGGCGAACAATGAATGAGCTTATGATAAACCAGATGGATGCTGACAGCAAGAGCGGAATGATAATGATAGGTATCTTATACCTGGTAATTGCCTTCGGCATATTCGGTACTGTTCTCATGATGACGGCCGAAAGAAGAAGAGAATTCGGTGTGCTGGTCGCATTAGGGATGCAAAAATCAAAACTGGCTGCTGTTGTAACTCTTGAAATGTTGTTAATAGGAATTATGGGGATTGGGAGTGGAATTGTTCTGGCAACACCCGTAATTTTCTACGGTTACTATCATCCCATCAGGTTTACAGGGGAAATGGCAAAAATGTATGAAGATTACGGAATGGAACCTGTTATGCCTTTTATGCCAGTCGACTGGTATTTCATGTGGCAGTCTGTTGTTGTTGCTGTAATAGTAAGTATAGCTATTATCTATCCATTAAAAAAGATATTCAAAATGGAATTAGTTAATTCATTAAAAGCTTAAAATCCCTGGATATGATCTGGAAAACTGCCTGGAAAAATGTATGGAGGAACCGTGTACGAAGTATTGTGGTTATTGCATCGGTTACTGTAGGAGTATTTGCAGCTCTCTTCTCAATTGCATTTATGAATGGAATGATAGCACAGCGTGTTGATGCTGCAATTGATGAGGAAATATCTCATATACAAATATCCGGAAAAGGATTCCGATTAAACAATGATCCCCAGATCCTTATTCCTGATATGGAAAATACTATATCACAGATCAAAAATGAAAGTGGTATAACGGGAATGGTTAAGAGAACGATGATAACCGGTATGGCAGCTACTGCAACAAAAAGTGCTGGAGTTCAGATCATAGGGATTGATCCTGAAAAAGAGATGGAGATTTTTACGATTTCTGAAAGGATAATTCCCGGTACTGGAGATTATTTTAAATCACAAAAAAGAAGTGACCCTGTTCTATTAGGTCATGATCTTGCCAAAGAGCTCAATATTGTAAGATATTCCATCGATAGTACTGTAATTTCCAGCCTCATTGAGAAGAAAGTACCTGAAATTATCCTTAATAAACTCTCCTCAATGAGGGGTATCCGGTTTCAGAATGAAAAAAAATTCAATAAAAGTTTAAGTTCTCTACTTACAAAGAGAGAAAACAACAATTTTGGAAGAATAATAAAACAGGAAGCATGGTCATTTCGTGAAGGTTCAGGGGTTACTCTTACTTTCCTGGATAAGGAAAATAACCAGGTTGGTGCAAAATTCAGGGTAGCCGGAATATACGACCTGAAAAATACCATGTATGAACAAAGTATGGTATTTGTAAGAAATTCTGATCTGTCAAGGCTCACAGGACTCGACACTGATTCATACCACCAGATAATAGTGAGGATTGATGATATTAACCAGACCGAGGCTTTTTATATGAACCTGAGAAAAAGACTTCCGGATCTTGAGATTATGAGCTGGCGGGAGATACAACCGGACCTGGCTATGATGACAGATTATATACATCAGATGTATGCCATATTTATGGGAATAATACTGGCAGCACTCGCATTTGGAATTGTAAATACCATGCTGATGGTTGTTCTGGAAAGGACCAGGGAGTTGGGAATGCTGACTGCCATTGGGATGAATAAACGAAAAGTCTTTTCTATGATTATGCTGGAGTCAGTATTCTTATCGCTTATCGGAGGTGTTTCGGGAATGTTACTCGGTTGGGGTACTGTTCAGTTAACAGCAAAAAACGGGATAAATTTTGTTCAGTATGCAGAAGGAATGGAAGCATATGGATATTCTGCCCATGTCTATCCCGAAATCGGAAGCGGCTTTTTCTTTATGGGTACTGCCCTCATTATTCTAACAGGAATAATCTCATCAATATATCCTGCAATGAAAGCATTGAAATTAAATCCGGTAGAAGCAATCCGAACAGAATAAATTTTAAAAACTGCAAGCATGAAAATACTTGAAATAAAAAATGTTTATAAAACATATAACGGAACAGAAATTCAGGTAAATGCTGTAAATGGTATTACTCTTGATTTTCAGGAAGCCGAATTTGCAGCAATAGTTGGCCCTTCCGGTTCAGGCAAAACAACTCTTCTGAATCTTATTGGAGGGCTGGATAATCCAACCTCTGGTGAAATAATAATTGATGGAACAAATCTTGCGAAACTAAAATCATCTGATCTGATTGACTTCAGAATGAGGAATATTGGCTTCGTGTTCCAGGCATATAACCTGATCCCAGTACTGACCGCAAAAGAAAATGTGGAGTTTATAATGAACCTCCAGAAATGGTCAAAGCATGAACGCGACGAACGAACCTTTGAATTGCTCAAAGCAGTTGGATTGGGAGAAAGAATGAACAGCAGACCTTCAAAATTATCAGGTGGGCAGCAACAGCGGGTTGCAGTTGCAAGAGCACTGGCTTCCAGACCAAAGTTTGTACTGGCTGATGAGCCCACTGCAAACCTTGATTCAAAATCAGCCTCAACCTTGCTTGAAATAATGGAAAAACTTAATCATGAAGAAAAAATAACATTCATTTTTTCAACTCATGATACAAGAGTAATGAAAATGGCCCACCGGGTTATAACCCTTGAAGACGGGGAAGTTGTTTCCGATGATGTTAGGGAATAGTGTGAACAAAACATCAGACTATATGAAAAGGATATCCCTTATTTTTTTAATGTACCTGCTTTTATTCCCTGTTAATGCTGTTGCTCAGAGTGAACCGGAAAAAATTACACTCAATGGATACATTAGTACAATGCAGAGTGTAATATTCGATTCACTTTCAGGGGCATTTATTAATGACAATCTGATACATAACAGGCTTAATTTCAAAGGGTATTTCAATAAAAATATAACTTTTGCCTCAGAATTCAGGAATCGGCTATTTATTGGTGATATGGTAAGGAGTAGCCGTTCATATTCCGAAATAATATCACAGGATGAGGGCTGGGCAGATATGTCATGGAATATTCTTAATGAACAATCTTTTTTTCTTAATACAACAATTGACAGACTATGGCTCGACTTAAACTATGGAAAATTTCAGGCCAGAATTGGAAGACAAAGGATAAACTGGGGGCAAACCCTTGTTTGGAATCCGAATGATATTTTTAATGCATATTCATTTTTTGATTTCGACTATATTGAACGACCCGGAAGTGATGCCGTGAGATTTCAGTATTATCCTGGCTCTTCATCGGCAATTGAAATTGCAGTTAAAGCAGATTATGAGAATGATATAACTGCTGCAGCACTGTACAGATTTAATAAAATGGGATATGATATTCAATTTCTTGCCGGATATGTTAACAGCGAAGACCTGACTTTAGGAGCAGGATGGTCAGGCTCTTTGGGTTCTGTCTCATTCAGAGGGGAAGCAACCTGGTTTCAGCCGCAAAAGAATATTTCAGATACAAAAGGAATTGGGCTTTTTACAGCAGGGTTTGACAGGGTCTTTAAAAATAATTCTATATCCCAACTGCAGCTAATGTATTGCAATAATCCTGAAGATATGACTGGATTCAGCTCATTATATGCAGGGAATATGTCAGCCAAAGACCTTGCCTTTTCAAGATTTTCTGCTTTTGGACAATTCTCTTATCCAGTAACTCCTCTTTTAAATGTAAGTGTGTCAGCTATGTGGTTTCCCGATCTGAATGGATATTTTGCAGGCAATTCAGTTGATTATTCTCTGGCAGAAAATATTGACTTTTCTCTCTTACTGCAACATTTTTTAAGCAAATCGGGCGGTGACAAAACAAGAATAAACATCGGATTTCTCAGATTGAAATACAGTTTCTAGATTTTTCATACTTTTGCCCATCACTAAAAATCTGAAAGATGGCTCTTGTACATGAATTTGAAAATAGTGGCAACTGGTTATTCAAAAGAAGAAGCTGGCTCCCGGTTTTTATGATCTTGGCCGGGATTGTTATGATGTATCTTGGAAACAGACAGGCAATTCTTTTTGATCTAAGGGATGAAATGATATTTCTCGGAGTCAGCCTGTTCGGTCAGGCAATCAGAATTTTTACCGTTGGATTCGCTCCAAAAAACACATCAGGACGTAATACCACATACGGGCAGATAGCGGATGAACTGAATGTTACCGGTATTTATTCCATTCTACGTCACCCTCTCTATCTTGGCAACTTTTTTATGTGGCTGGGACCTGTTCTTTTTATCCGCTCAGCATGGGTAACTGTGATCTTTGGACTTTGTTACTGGCTATATTATGAACGGATCATGTTTTCTGAGGAACAATTTCTTAGGAGGAAGTTCGGGGACATTTATGACAAATGGGCTGAAACAGTAAGCTCCTTTATCCCATACTCTTTTAAATACATCCCTTCCAAACTTCATTTCTCCTTCAGAAATGTGTTGAAGAGAGAATATAACAGTTTTGTAAACATATTTATAATATTCACTTTACTTGATCTGTTCAGAAATTATTTTCTTTCCGAGCGCATCTATTTTACTGACTTTTGGATCTATCTATTCCTGCCATCCCTTATAATATGGCTGATTATAAGAATAATACACAAACGTACTCAATGGCTCGAAGTTGAAGGAAGATAAATATCCAGTACTTATCTATTTTTTATGGTATTACTGCGAATTGAAAGCTTTTCTTCTAAAACAATCCTTAGAATAAATGAATGGATACCAGAGAATAAATGCTGCATTAAATGGTTTGCAGCCAGATAAAATTCCTGTTATGCTCCATAATTTTATGATGGCTGCCCGGGAACATGGTGTTACTATGGAGCAATATCGCAACAGCCCCAAAGTTATTTGCGAAACTTTTATTGCAGCGATAGAAAAATATAAATATGACGGTATATTAATTGATATTGATACAGTTACTCTCGCAGGAGCAGTAGGTGTTCAAGTTGATTTTCCTGCCAATGACCCTGCCAGACCTCTTTCAGGAAATATAGAAGTTTTAGAAGATATTATTCATTTAAAATCACCAAGAGTAGAGGATTACAGGTATATTCAGGTTTGGCTGGAAGCAGTATACTTACTAAAGGATTATTTTAAGAATGAGCTTTATATTCGTGGAAACTGCGACCAGGCTCCTTTTTCATTAGCATGTATGATGCGGGGAACACAGAACTGGATGCTCGATTTAATTATGGATTCTGATATTCAAATCAACTTATTACTCGAGTATTGTTATGAAGCCTCTTCTCAATTTATCAAACTGATGGCACAAACTGGTTGCGACATGGTTTCAAACGGAGATAGCCTGGCCGGACCCGAGATGATATCAGCTGAAATGTATCTGAAATATGCAATGCCTTTTGAAAAAAAAATTGTGAAAATAGCTCATAACGAAGGTTTGAAATATGCTTTACACATTTGTGGAGATACAGATGCTATTCTGAAACACATGTTGTTAACTGAAGCTGATGCTTTTGAACTTGATTATAAAACTGACATTGACAAGATATATAACACTTTTCATAACAGAGCTACTTTCATTGGGAACATTGATCCCAGCTCTGTTTTAGCTTTAGGTACTTCAGATGATGTGCAAAAGAAAACAATAGAATTATTGTCACTGTACAAAGATTCAAACAGGTTTATCCTGAATGCCGGTTGTGCTATTCCTCCTCATACCCCATCTGAGAATTTGAAAATTATGATTGATACTGCCAGAAATTTCAGATAAATAAAAACCGCAAAATCCAAATGGATTATTGCGGTTTGAAATATAATTGTTACAAATCAGATCAGTCCCTGCTTCCCCCAGTGAAAATCATAATATAGTACAGTAATGTTGCAAGTGAGCCCAGAGCAGCCACAACATAAGTATATGCAGCCCATTTCAGAGCATCCTGGGCTTTATCGTGATTCTGATATGATGTTATCCCGGCATTTGAAAGCCATGCAAGTGCCCTCTGACTGGCATTGATCTCGACAGGTAGAGTGATGAAACTAAATATAGTAGTTAAGGCAAAAAGAACTATTCCGGCTAGTAAAAGCGCAGGAAAAGTATTAACCATCAAAACTCCAGCGAGTAGAATCCATTGAACCCATTTGGATGAAAAACTAACAACAGGTACCATTTTGGATCTGAATCCAAGCCATGCATAAGCTGTCGCATGCTGGACAGCATGACCACACTCATGTGCCGCAACAGCAGCAGATGAAATACTCCTTCCACTATATACCTCCTGACTCAGGTTGATAGTTTTGTTTTCAGGATTATAGTGGTCCGTAAGATTGCCTGGTACTGATTCAACCCTGACATCAAAAATACCATTATCACGTAACATTCGTTCAGCCACTTCACGCCCTGCCATGCCATTGTCTACCGGTATTTTGGAATATTTTTTAAACTTCGATTTAAGCACCAGTGAAATGATCCAGCTCAGGATCATAAAACCTATAAAAAGTATCCAGATATTCATTTAAATTTCCTCCTGTTTTTAAATTTGTTACTACAAAATTTCTGCCAAAAATCTCTGATTTGCAAAAATAAGTCATTTTGTCAGCGGGTCAAAATTAATCATTTATAAGATTTAAGTCTATCCTCCGTCCTCAAATATTATCTTTGTGATATGATCCGGTTAACAAAAATATTATTATCCTTCATTTTATCCATACCTGTACATTTTTACAGGTATTCCATTTCCCCCTTTTTAAGACCATCCTGCCGTCATATACCTTCCTGCTCGCAATATATGCTTGATGCACTTAAGTTGCATGGCCCCTTCAGAGGACTCGCGATGGGCATGAACAGGATTTTAAGATGCAGGCCCGGGGGTACACATGGTTATGATCCGGTACCCATTTTTTATATTTCACATTATTGTCCATTACAATGGGTATTTAAAAGGTGGAAAAAAGAGAACCGATTGAAAAGATAAATGATCAGAAATTCAGCTCTTCTTTCAACTGCTTAAAACCAGCCCGGCTAACAGGCAATTTATCATCCGATTGTAGTATTGCAACATGGTTATCTTTTCCGTATGGTTCTATCCTCTTAATCTCCTCAACTCTAACAATATACGACCTGTGAATGCGGACGAAATCAATCTTTGGAAGATTATCCTCATAAAACTTCATAGTTTGCTGCTTCAGAGCTTTTCCTGTTGAATGAAAAATCATTACATAATCATCCTCCGCTTCAATATAGCGTATAGTGTCAATCGGAATAATATTTATAGAATTCCCTTTTCTGACAACAATCCGGTTTATCGGACCAGAGATTTCCGGCCTTTTTGGCAGAAGTCCTGACGGAGTATGCTTTTCTCCTTTTACTGACCATATTTTTACTGCAGCTTTTTTTAGCGCCTCGGCTAGCCGTTCCCTGGGGAAAGGTTTCAAAAGATAATCTACCGCATTAAGCTCAAAAGCCCGGATAGCATACTGGTCATAAGCTGTGGTGAAAATTATTTCTGGCATTTCATCAATGACCTCAAGCATTTCGAAGCCAGTCAATTTAGGCATCTGGATATCAAGAAATACCAGGTCGGGTTTATACTCTGATATAGATTTCAATCCTGCAAAACCATCTGAACATTCGGCTACTATTTCAACTGCATCATGGTCTTTCAGGTAGTGCTTTAGAATCTCCCTTGCAGGAGCTTCATCTTCAATGATAATTGTTCTTATCTTTCTCATTTAAAAGTGTTTAAACAACTAGGAATAATATACCGGGATAATAAGTTTTACCTGATAAATACCATTCTCTTTACTGGTTTTTATTGAAGCCCTTGAACCATAAAATAATTCCAGTCTTCGTGATACATTCATCAGTCCTGTTCCTGTCCCTTTTGCTGATTTGGCTGAATCGGACTCATAGTTATTGCTTATTAATATCTCAATGTATCCATCCCTTAGGAGAGCGCTGGTAACAATTCGTACATTTTCGGTACTTTCATAAACACCATGCTTGACAGCATTTTCATATAGTGGCTGTAAAAGCATTACCGGAATTTTAAAATCAAGACAATCTGAACCGATATTCTCCTCAGTTGTCAGCTTGTCACCAAACCGGACTTTTTCAATTTCAAGATATAACATCAGGTTTTCTAGCTCACTTTGAAGCGATACAGGCTTTTCGTCTTTTCTCGAAAGAGTATACCTCATAAAATCCGAAAGTTTGATAACCATCTCTCTCGCTTTTTCAGGATCAGTTACTGTCAGAGAGCTTATGGAGTTGAGGCTGTTGAACAAAAAGTGAGGATTTATCTGTGAGCGAAGCATTTTAAGTTCAGTCTCCTTTACAAGACTTTCAAGCCTGGCCTCCTTGGCATTCTTTTCTGACAGGTTAGTCAGACTAATAAAAAGAAAGTACGAAAGGATAATAAGTCCATAAATAAAAACTCCTGTCCCGACTCTGTAAGGGAAAGTTGCATCCCAGTATGCTTCATAGTTATTCTGTTCTGGCAATACTATTGTCATAACAAATTTAGTGATCAGCACCCATAATGTTACGGAAATAGCTCCGCTTGCAAAAAGATTGGAAATCAGAACCATAATCCGGGTCTCACTCATATTGAAAAACTGGAATGGATACCATAATGATAAGGCGATGCCTGAATATATCAGCAAAGACAGGATGCTGTCAATAATGCCCAGATTACTGAAACTACCATAAGCAAAGTAAAATAGCAGAGACTGGCCAAGCACAAGAAAGAGCCAGACCAGCCACCAAACTATCAGACGTTTTCTGTTTTGAAGAACAGGATGCTTCACAAAATGAGGTATTAATAACTTTTAATTTCTCCACCTCCAAATACTACTGCTCCTTTTATTATCAACTGCCTTGTTGTATCAACAGATCTGCCTGGATTCAGCTTTCGTGAGTCTCCGAATCCACCCAGTACGGGAACAACTTCTACTTTAATGTTCCAGTCGTCAGGTACAATAATTGTTGTGCCCCCGAAAACACATGCCAGTTCAATCTCAGATACCCCGGGAGCAAGCTTTGCTTTTGTAAGATCAATTTCGCTTCCACCGAATACTGCAGTAACTTTTCCTCCTCTGAAATTATCAGATACTATCTGACGTTCCCCGCCGCTGAAAACATGAACATAGTCGATAAAATCATCCCCGGTTTGCGGAGCTGTGGAAACAGAATTCCATCCTTTTCTTTTTGTAAATATAAAAATAATACCAATAATTATGAATACTGAGGGCCAGAACATGTTCACATCAAATGTCTCCCTGAATATGTGAGGAATAAGGAAGAATCCACCTACAGCCATTACAATCACTCCCGATGTTTTACCTCCCGATGATCCTATCGTTATTATCAGTCCAATAGTTACAAGTAACATTGGCCAGCTGAAAATTATATGCTCAATATGATTAGGTAAGACTCCTGTGTTTCTCAGAACCAGGAATAATCCCACTAATACAAGTACAACACCAACAATTGCCCGATTATTAGAGAGATGATGGTGGTGATGCCTGTTTTCATAATGGTCATCTCTTAAGTTTTCATTTGTTTTCATAAGTATAAATTTATTAATTACTATTCTTTTTTCTTCTAAATATTGAAGACAAAATAAAGGTTATACCAATCAGAATTATTACAGCAGGCCAGTATCCAACTTCAATAAGCCTTGGGACAACAATAAAGATATCCTCAAGTAAAAACCACAATCCCCCTGCTACCAGAAGCACTCCTCCGCTAAAATGAAGATTAAGTATCAGCAAAACACCTATGAAAATCATAAGAGTCTGCCATGTAAAGTAACTGCCAACACTTCCCAGATGAAGCAGATCGTTTGTTGCAACCAGAAGAGCCAGTCCCAGAACAATAAAAAACAAGCCTACTCCTACCTGGGGATGATGTTCTCTCTCTCTTAAATGATAATGATCTGTATGTCTCATATCTTTGTAATTTTAAATACTTGTACAAAACTACTATATGTAGGAAAAACACGTAAATGAAATTCGGTGAATTGCGATTTATTACCGGTGGATAAGCTTTTTTATCAATAATTGTTACTTTTTTGTTGATAATTTTTTTAATTGGAGAAGGATTCCTATTTTTGCAAACCAAAATTTAAAAGAGATGTCCGGATATTTGAAGATACCAATAAGCGGATTGAAACCAGGACTGCACATTTATGATTTTGAGATAAATAAAGAGTTTTTTGAAAGAATTGAAGAGTCAGAAGTTAAGGAAGGTGAGCTAAAGGTAACAGTAGAAGCAGAAAAAAGGTCTTCACATATCGATCTTAATATAAAGATTTCAGGAAGAGTAAGGATAAACTGTGACAGATGCCTGGAAATGTTTTATATGCCGGTTGAATGTGAAAACAGACTTCTTGTAAAATTCGGTAAGACCAGAGACGAAAGTGATCCTGATATTCTGACAATCCCTGTAGATGAAAATGAATTGGAATTAAATCAATATTTTTATGAATTCATTTATCTTGCCATTCCGATTAAGAGGGTGCACCCCGATGATAAAAATGGTAATAGTACCTGTGATCAGGATATGCTTAGAAGACTGGAAGAGCATATTGTGATTGAAGATGAAAATAGAAGTGACCCGCGTTGGGAAGAATTGAAGAAACTAATGAACAATAATTAATAAATTTTACGATGGCACATCCGAAACACAAACATTCCAAGACCAGAAGAGATAAGCGCAGAACTCATTATAAAGCTACTCCTCCTACAGTTGCAAGCTGTTCAAATTGCGGATCATCAGTTAAATATCACAGGGTATGTCCAGAATGTGGATATTACAGAGGGAAATTGGCAATTGAGAAGAAAGTCACAGCCTGACTTTCCTAAACTTAACTAATAGATCATGAGAATTGGCCTTGATGTCATGGGTGGTGATTTTGCACCGGATGCAATCATTGAAGGTGCAGTTGATTCACTGAAGTTTTTTTCTGGAAGTGATAGATTAGTTCTTATTGGTGATAAGGAAGCAGTGATTGACAAGCTTTCTTATTTGAAGGTAGAATCATCTCTCTTTGAGATTATTCATACATCACAGGTAATTGAGATGGCTGATCATCCGGCAAAAGCTTTCCCCCAGAAACAGGATTCCAGCATTGCTGTTGGTTACAGGATGCTTAAAGACGGGGAAATTGATGGATTTTGCAGTGCAGGAAACACTGGTGCAATGCTTGTAGGTGCAAGTTATACCGTTGGAGTGATTCCAGGGGTCTTGAGGCCGGCCCTGGCAACTATTCTGCCTTGTATTGATAATCGTGATTCAGTTATTCTTGATGTAGGATTAAATCCTGATTGCAAACCTGAAGTACTTTTACAGTATGCTGTTTTGGGAGGTATCTATGCACAATATGTCCTGGGAATTCAAAAACCATCAATTGGTCTTCTTAATATTGGAGAGGAACAATCAAAAGGAACTCCTGCAATTAAGGCAGCTTATGAGTTAATTAAAGAGCATCCTGGTTTGAATTTCGCAGGTAATATTGAGGGAAATCACCTTTTTAGGGAAACAATGACTGATGTTGTTGTTTGTGATGGATTTGTCGGCAATATTGTTCTTAAACAAGGTGAAGCTTTTCATCATATTTATAAAACAAGAAATCTTAAAGATGATTATTTTGATCGTCTTGACTGGGAAAATATTGGAGGAACACCTATCATAGGTATCAATGCCAATGTTGTGATAGGGCACGGTATTGCCAAAAGAAAAGCCATAATGAATATGGTTCTTCAGACTAGGGAGGTTGTAAACGCCAATCTGGCTCAAAAGATTAAAGAAGCAATTTAATTATGAAGAAAATACGTGCAGCTATTACAGGAATAAATGCCTGGGTGCCGGAATACAAGCTGACAAACCAGGAACTTTCTAAAATGGTTGATACGTCCGACGAATGGATAATGCAAAGAGTCGGAATAAAAGAGAGGAGAATTCTCAAAGGAGAGGGACTCGGAAGTTCAGATCTGGGAGAACAGGCTGTCCGCGGTTTATTATTAAAGACCAATACCGCACCTGAAGAAGTTGATCTGTTGATTTGTTCTACTGCTACTCCCGACATGCTTTTCCCTGCAACCGCAAATATAATATCTGATAAATGCGGGATTAAAAACGCATTCAGTTTTGACCTCAATGCAGCCTGTTCTGGATTTCTTTTTGCATTACAGACAGGAGCTGCTTATGTTGAAACAGGCAGATATAAGAAAGTTGTTATTATAGGAGCCGATAAAATGTCGGCTATAACTGATTATACCGACCGGACAACATGCCCTCTGTTTGGAGATGCAGCCGGAGCAGTAATGCTTGAACCTACAACTGAGGAATTGGGGATAATGGATTATATTTTCCGAACAGATGGTTCGGGACGGAAATACCTTCATCTGAAAGCCGGGGGATCTGTTAAGCCGGCATCTCATGAAACTGTGGATGCTAAAGAACACTATATTTACCAGGAAGGACAGAGCGTTTTTAAATTTGCTGTTTCAAACATGGCAGATGTTGCAGTGGAGATTATGGAAAGGAATAATCTTAAGTCGGATGACATTGCATGGCTTGTCCCGCATCAGGCAAACCTTCGTATTATCGATGCAACCGGACGCAGAATGGGCCTTTCTCCTGAAAAAGTTATGATTAACATCGAGAATTACGGAAACACAACAACTGCAACTATACCTTTATGTATCTGGGAGTATGAACACAAACTCAAAAAGGGCGATATTCTGATACTTGCTGCATTCGGTGGCGGTTTTACATGGGGATCTATATACCTGAAATGGGCATATGACCATAAATAACACGTGAAAATCATTTTCGGACACTGTTGCTTTACTCAGGTCTAACACAATTTCCGAAATCAACTGTTATCTTAAAACAATTTCTTTTCTTATCTGTATTAGGTTATTTCAATTACCAGTAAAGGTGATTTTATCTCAAATAGTGTCATAAATAAAAGAGAAATAACATATTTAATTATATCTGCAATAGTTTTTATATTTGTTAGTTATTAAGTTTGTATTCCTAAACTTCAAAATATTATGGCAAAATACAACGAAACAGAACCTGCAGCAATTAACCTGATAAGTAGTGGTACTGATATAACAGGAGATATTAAATCCAACGGGGATATCCGCATTGACGGTACTCTGACAGGAAATCTGAATACAAAAGGGAAAGTCGTTATCGGTCAGACCGGCAAAGTAAATGGTGAAGTTGTATGCAAAAATTCTGAAGTATCCGGAACTGTGGAAGGCAAAATTATTGTAAACCAATTACTTAATTTAAAGGCTTCTTCAAAAATACTGGGTGATATAGCTACCTCAAAACTTTCAATTGAACCGGGCGCCAAATTTACCGGAAACTGCAAAATGAGTGATAACGATAACAATGGAGGATTCCCAACCACTAAAGAAAAAGAACCCGAAAAACCAGGGAAATAAAGGAATACGGGATTTCGCAAAATACTCAGCCATTGCTTTCCAGATGGTGGGAGTCATCCTGGTCACTACTCTCGGAGGGATCAAACTTGACAAAATTACAGGATTACAAACGCCTGTCTTTACAATTATACTGTCACTGTTAGGGGTATTTGCAGCAATTTATATTGCAGTCAAAGATTTTATAAAATTCAAGTAGTTTACATTTCCCATGAAGAAATAACAAAGTATTTATTACTGGGTATATACTTCTTCATTCTGCAAAAAAATTATGGCGGTTTTTAAATTAAACCCTCAAGATTGATTTAAATCACATGTAAAGATGATATTACTCTGCAATCGACCAGTTGTAGTTCCATTCGGTATTAAAATTAAAGATATTTAAAGATGAAAAATATCTATAGTTATATTTCACTTCTTATATTCACTGTAATTATTCTTGCCTCAGGTTATATTCTTAACACAACAGGAATTATTATTATCAATCTGAATCATTTGATCATTTTGTCATGTTTTTTTACACTAATATCTTTTATCACACTAATAATTTTTTTCAGAGGACAGGGAAAAAAACCTGATAGCCAGACACTGCATAGTCTTGTTGCTATGAGCATTAAACTGCTCCTGGAGATGCTGTTAGCACTTGTATGGTTTATTATTGCTAAAAAAATAAATCTGCCATCAGTTTTATTATTTTTTGTTTTATATTTATCGTTCACTTTGTATTCGATAACAATAATATTGAAAACACTGAAAAACAGGCCTTTAGATAACATATATTGATTTGAAAACGCATAATATTATAGGTATTTTCCTTTTTCTCCTGGTCAGCATCCCAGCTTTTTCACTTAACAGACAGGAAGAAACTGATAAAGAAAAGTCGAAAGAAAAATTCGATGCAAGTACGTTTATTCTGGAACATATTGCTGATTCACATGAATGGCATATCCTTACAAAAAAGAATGGGGAGAGTGTTGCAATTTATCTGCCGGTAATCCTTTACAGCAAAGACAATGGAATTGATATCTTCTCATCAAAAAAGCTTGCTCATGGCCACATATATAAAGGGTACAAGCTTGAAGAAGAGGGTGACCTTAAAGGAAAAATTGTTTCAGTAAATGAGTCAGGAGTGACAGATGAGGAGAATCTTCCATTTGATTTTTCAATGACAAAGACAGTAATGGGAATGTTATTTGCTGCATTAATCGGATTGTGGATTTTTGTGTCACTTGGACGCTCTTACAAAAAGACAGGTATAAGTCATCCTAAAGGTATTCAGAGTTTTCTGGAGCCTATAATTCTTTTTGTGCGTGATGATATTGCTATTCCTAATATTGGTGAACATAAATATGAAAGATATATGCCATATCTTTTATCGGCATTCTTTTTTATTCTTATAAATAACCTTATGGGGCTGATTCCTTTTCCTCCCCCTTTTGGAGCAAACGTAACCGGGAATATCGCAGTGACGTTTGTTCTGGCAACCTGTACTTTCATAATCACTCAATTAAGCGGTAACAAAACTTACTGGAAGCATATCTTTGCAGCACCAGGTGTCCCATTCTGGCTCTTGCCCATTATGATTCCAGTTGAAATTATCGGAATTTTCTCAAAGCCATTTGCCCTAATGATCCGTCTATTTGCCAATATTACGGCAGGTCATATAATTGTATTAAGCCTGATCTGTCTTATTTTCATTTTTGACTCCCTGGTGATGGCTCCGGTCTCAATATTTTTTGTACTTTTTATGGATTGCCTCGAGCTTTTAGTGGCATTCCTGCAGGCATATATTTTTACTCTTCTTTCTGCCCTCTTTATAAGTCTGGCAGTACCTGAGGAGCACCATTAATTAATTTAACTAATAACTTGTATTATGGAACCAATCTCATTTGCAGCAGTTGGAGCAGGTCTTGCAGTAATAGGCGCAGGCCTCGGCATTGGTAGAATCGGCGGATCAGCAATGGATGCTATTGCTAGGCAACCGGAGGCTTATTCAAAGATCCAGATAGCCATGATTATTGCTGCAGCTCTTATTGAAGGAGCTGCTCTGTTCGCAATTGTTGTAGCTCTTATCAGCTAAATTGAATTATTGAAGCCTGCAACGGTTGGTTGTATGGCTTCATTTTAACTAAATTGATTAAAACATAACATATGTTACTATTAGCAAACAGTCTTACGTCTCCCGGAATAGGCACTATTTTCTGGGCTGCACTGATTTTTATTCTTTTCCTTCTTCTCCTCTCCAAGTTTGCATGGAAACCAATCCTCTCTGCAGTTAAGGCCAGAGATGAAATGATAAAAGGATCCCTTGCATCTGCTGAAAAAGCACGTGAAGAAATGCTGAAACTTCAAAGTGATAACGAAGCCATACTTCGCAAAGCCAGGGAAGAACGTGAACTCATTTTAAAAGAAGCCAGAGACATCCGCGATAAGCTTATTGCTGAAGCCAAAGGGAGAGCCTCTGACGAAGCTGAAAAGCTTGTAGAAAAAGCACGGACAGGAATTGAAAGAGAAAAGGCAAAAGCTCTCTCCGAAATTCATGAACAGGTAGCAACTCTTTCAGTTGAAATTGCTTCCAAACTTCTTGGAGAAAAACTTAACCAGTCAGGAGAACAGGCAAAGCTGATCGATAAGTACATGAAGGATATTGACTTCAATAAAAACTAGATAGAAGTACCGTTAATGAACGACAGTAAAATATCTGTAAGGTACTCAAGGGCTCTGTTCCAGTCAGCTCTCGGGAAAAACACACTAGAAAAAACATATCAGGATATGGTATTTATTTCTGAATTGTGCGCAATTCCTGAAGTAAAGGAACTTCTTAAAAGCCCGATAGTTGTACCTTCAAAAAAGAACCAGATTCTTTCTGCTATTCTCAAAGGAAATGTTGAGATATTAACCTTATCTCTGATTGATTTGGTTGTTAAAAATGGACGGGAAAGCTTTATACCTGCTATTGCCAGAGTTTTTATGCATGAAACTATGAAATATAATGGCATAACTGAATCTGTCCTTACTACTGCTGTTAAAGTTGACAGCAACATTAGAAAACAGATAACTTCACTTATTACAAAAGTTTTCGGAACAAAAGTAGAACTCAAAGAAACTATTAATACAGAAATTATCGGAGGATTTATCCTGAAGGTTGATGATAATTATATCGATGCCAGTATCAGGAATAAACTCCGTAAAATAGAAAAAGAGCTGAAAAGCACCATTTTGCAATAAAAATTATTAAAATAACAAAGAAATCAAAATATGGCAAATATTAAACCAGCAGAAGTTTCAAAAATTCTCAGGCAGCAACTGGAAGGAATTCAAACCGGAGTTGAACTGGAGGAGGTAGGCACAGTACTTCAGGTTGGTGATGGCATAGCCCGCATTTACGGACTTTCAAATGTGCAATCTAATGAACTGATCGAATTTGAAAATGGTATTGAGGCTATCGTTCTGAACCTTGAGGAAGATAATGTAGGTGCAGTTCTACTTGGACCAACAGAAGAGATAAGCGAAGGAGATATTGTGAAAAGAACAGGCAGGATTGCCTCTATTGCTGTAGGAGAAGGACTTCTGGGAAGAGTAATTTCCCCAACCGGACAGCCGCTAGATGGTAAAGGACCTATCGAGGGAGAACTTTTTACACTTCCTCTTGAAAGAAAAGCCCCGGGTGTAATCTTCCGCCAACCTGTTAAACAACCTCTTCAGACCGGTATAAAAGCGATTGATGCAATGATCCCCATCGGACGAGGACAGAGAGAACTGATTATTGGTGACAGGCAGACAGGCAAGACAGCGATCGCAATCGATACAATAATTAACCAGAAAAGTAATTACGACAAGGGAAAACCAGTCTTTTGCATATACGTTGCAATAGGACAGAAAGGATCAACAGTTGCTAACATTGCCTCAATTCTTGAGGAACACGGTGCGATGCAATATACTGTTATTGTGCTTGCAACTGCTTCTGACCCTGCTGCTTCGCAGTTCTATGCTCCCTTTGCCGGAGCATCGATCGGGGAGTTCTTCCGAGATACAGGCCGTGATGCTCTTATAATTTACGATGACTTATCCAAGCAGGCAGTATCGTACAGGGAAGTATCCCTGTTACTACGCAGACCACCTGGTCGTGAAGCTTATCCGGGAGATGTCTTCTATCTCCATTCACGACTTCTGGAAAGAGCTGCTAAAATTATTGAATCAGATGAAGTGGCAAGAAAAATGAACGACCTTCCTGAGTCGATCAGACATCTGGTAAAAGGTGGCGGATCACTAACAGCGTTACCAATAATTGAAACACAGGCAGGCGACGTGTCAGCCTACATCCCGACAAACGTGATATCTATCACCGATGGTCAGATATTTCTCGAATCAGCCCTTTTCAATGCAGGAGTACGTCCTGCAATTAATGTTGGAATATCTGTTTCAAGGGTTGGAGGAAATGCACAGATAAAAGCTATGAAGAAAATTGCCGGAACCTTGAAAGTTGATCAGGCGCAATATCGCGAACTTGAAGCATTTTCAAAATTTGGTTCTGACCTTGATGCCTCAACGCTTGCTATCCTTAACAAAGGAGCCAAAAACGTTCAGATCCTTAAACAAGGACAATATGCCCCGGTACCTGTTGAAAAACAAATTGCAATAATCTATTGCGGAACCATGGGACTTTTAAAAGATATTCCTGTTCAAAAGGTTAAGGATTTTGAGAAGGAGTATATTGAGATGCTCGATATCAAACACAGAGATATACTTGATAAGCTTCGTGATGGGATCCTGAATAATGACATAACTAAAGTTCTGGAGAATGTTGCCAATGAACTGATCATGAAATATAAACCGCAATAACCTTTATTAAAGAGGATTAAACAGATTTTTAATGGCGAATTTAAAAGCTATAAGGATAAGGATCAGTTCTGTAAAATCAACCAAGCAGATCACTTCAGCCATGAAAATGGTTTCTGCTGCCAAATTAAGAAAGGCGCAGGATAAAATTGTGAGATTAAGGCCATATGCAAATAAATTATATGATATCCTTGTTGGTCTGTCACAGAATCTGGCCGATTCTGAGATAGAAAATATTTATGGTAGAGTCTCACCACCTGACAAAATCCTCATTGTTGTAATAACTTCTAACAGAGGTCTTTGTGGTGCTTTCAACTCAAATGTCATAAAAGAAGCGAGAAGAGTGGTTGCAGAAAAGTATTATGATCAGTTTAAAAAAGGGAATGTATGGTTCCTCACTATAGGGAAAAAAGGATTTGATTTTTTCAGAAAACAGAAAGTTCAAATGCTCCCGGAACAAAATGACCTTTTACATAATCTTACTTTTGAAAATGTTGCAGTTGTTGCAGAAAGTATAATGAAGAGTTTTACCTCTGGGAATTTTGATCGTGTGGAATTGATCTACAACCAATTTAAAAATGCAGCAGTTCAGAATCTTACTGATGAATCATTTCTCCCAGTTGCAGATGTTCCCAAAGGCAAAATAAAACCGCTTCCTGTTGATTATATTTATGAGCCTTCACAGGAAGAGATAATTAATGAACTTATACCTAAGTCACTCAAGATTCAATTCTATAAAGCGGTACTTGACTCATTTGTGGCGGAACACGGTGCCAGGATGACTGCAATGCACAAAGCAACTGATAATGCAACAGGTATGATACGCGATCTGACTCTTTTATATAACAAGGCAAGACAGGCAACAATTACCAATCAGATCCTTGAAGTTGTCAGTGGTGCAGAAGCCTTGAAGGGATAGGCCCAAAATTGATTATAAGGTTGTTGAAAACCCATTATGTATAATCACTCCGAGCTTAAAGCTCTAGTTGAAAAGGCTATTTTTAATATTTCGTATTATACGGAAGCCGAAAAGCTCATTGATCCGGTTAAATATATTCTTTCTATAGGTGGAAAACGGATAAGACCGGTAATGGCCCTAATGGCATGTAACCTTTTTAGCGATCAGATTGATGATGCAATATTACCTGCAACCGGGCTTGAGATATTCCATAACTTCACACTTGTCCATGATGATATTATGGATCAATCGTCTCTAAGAAGAAATTTTCCCACTGTTCACAGTAAATGGAATATCAATCAGGCAATTCTTTCTGGAGATGTCATGGCATTTATTGCTAATGATTGCTTTTTGCAAACTCCTCCATCCTGCCTCCAGAAAGTCTTTAGAGTTTTCAATAAAGCAGCAACTGAAGTCTGTGTAGGACAGCAACTTGATATGGATTTTGAAAAAGCAACAATTGTATCGCAGATTGAATACCTGCGTATGATTGAGTTAAAAACTGCTGTCCTTATAGCAGCATCTTTTAAAATCGGAGCAATAATCGGAGGGGCCGGGGAAAAAGACTCAGATCATCTTTATGAATTTGGAAGAAACCTGGGCCTAGCTTTTCAGATTCAGGATGATCTGCTTGATATATATGGTGATATGAAACTGTTTGGAAAAATAAAGGGAGGCGACATCGTTGCCAATAAAAAGACTTATCCTTTGGTAAAGGCCCTTGAAATTGCAACCGGAAGGCAACTCAAAAAACTTCAGGCTCAAATAACAACCAGGGAATCAGATCCGGAAACTAAGGTTAAAAATGTTATTGAACTTTATGACCAGTTAAACATTAAAACCATTACTGAAAATCTCGCCAATGAGTATATTGACAAGGCATTTCTGCTACTTGACAGAATAAACATTGATGAGAAGAAAAAAAATGAGCTTGCGTTACTTGCCAGCTCTCTGATTGGGAGATCAAGATAGATCAGATTCCGGGATTCTCGTGTTTTTTCAGCCAGTCAATATCTATAAGAATTCCCGTATTGAGAGTGAACTGACTGTATTTACTGATAGTATATTTCACATCGAGATAAAGCTTAAACTGATCGGTTAGTTTCATGTATGAGCCTGCCCCCAGATTAAGACCCACGGCTTTATCTCTTTCTTTTAATATTACTGGCTCTCCAATAGGTCCTTGAGTCCCTGTTGGTCCGATAGGAACAGCAGCTGTGGATTTGTCTCTTTTCCAGGCCAGCAGGATATTCAGCCCTGCAATTCCGTAGAATTCGAACCTGTCAAGTGAATTGAATTTATAATGACCATCTATATCAAATACTACTGTTGAAATTGTCGTCTTCTCATAAAGATTATTCGTAACATGGGGGAGAAAAAATACAAAAGAAGGAGCTATTTCGATCGGCAAACTGATCTTGTGAACATGTTTTAATGTCAATGCAAGATTCCCGCTCTTGTTAAAATCGTAATTCAGGTTCTTAAAATGATACCCCGAACTTAACATAAGTCCTCCACCCACGTTAGCAGGTTGTGTATAAACAACCCTAACTACCGCCAAAGCGGCAAGAAAGAAAAAAATATGTTTTTTCATATGGATGGTTTAAAGTCTAAACGTGACTAAGAGCTGGCACAAATGGCCAGCTCGATTATTGGTGGTGAAAAGTAATCTATAATCCTGGATTCTCGTTTTTCTTCAGCCAGTCAATGTTAACGAGTATTCCCACATTCACCATAAGCTGATCGTATTTGCTGATAATATATTTGACCTCTCCGTACAGATCAAATTGTTCTGTTAGTTTCATGTAAGTCCCTGCGCCAATATTCAGACCTAAAGTATTATCGGTCCCTTTTGAGGATGTACCCAGCCACTTAATTTTTGTAAATGTTACATCAAGCCCTGCAAGGCCGTAAAACTCGAACTTGTCCAGAGAGTTAAAAACATAATGCCCGTTAATATCAAACATCATTTCAGATACTCTTGTATCCTCCCCGTTAAATCCTGTGGCAGCACTATTCGTACGTGGTATAAAATATGTAAATGATGGGGCAAGATGAACCGGAAGATTTAGTTCATAAATACCAGTCAGGAATATTCCGGCGAAAGGACTTTTATGTAAATCTGCCAACACCCCAGTTGTTTCATTATTGAAGTGAAAACCTGATCCGTAAGTCAATCCTCCTCCAACTTTTGTAAATTGTGCTTTGCCTGACGACAGAGCTGTAATTAAAAAAATACATGCAATAAATAGTTTTTTCATATGTCTGGTATTAAGTTTTAATTTCTGCCTTTTGTTATTTAAGCTATAAAGATAAAATAATATAGATAAACCTGCAACACAATTGAGGGTACAAAAAAAATGCAGAAACATAACTTAATTATAATACCGGGTCGTTATCAAACACAAAATTTATTAAATTTGTATCTTCTAAAAACTTAAAAAAAAATTAAACAATATGTCACAGAATACCGGGAAAATCAGCCAGATCATCGGGCCAGTGGTTGATGTAACCTTTGAGAGGCAGGGAAGTGATATGCCAGACATCTTTGATGCTCTTGAAATTAAAAGAGATGACGGGTCCATACTGGTTGTTGAATGCCAGCAACATATAGGTGAAAATACAGTTCGCACTATAGCTATGGACTCTACTGACGGTCTTCGAAGAGGGATGGATGTTATCGCTACAGGATTGCCTATCACTATGCCTATCGGAGAACAGATTAAGGGTCGTCTGATGAATGTTACCGGGGAAGCTATTGATGGTATTGGTCCTCTTGATAAAACTGGAGGATATCCTATTCATCGTAAATCTCCTAAATATGAAGATTTATCGACAGAAAAAGAGATACTTTTCACCGGGATTAAAGTAATTGACCTTATCGAACCATATTCAAAAGGTGGGAAAATTGGTCTTTTCGGAGGAGCAGGTGTCGGAAAAACAGTCGTGATTCTCGAACTTATTAATAATATAGCTAAAGCTTACTCAGGCCTCTCTGTTTTTGCAGGGGTTGGAGAAAGAACAAGGGAAGGAAATGACCTTCTTCGAGAAATGCTTGAAGCAGGAGTTATAACTTATGGAAAAGATTTCCTTGAAAACATGGAATCAGGAGGCTGGGACCTTTCAAAAGTTGACATGAATGCCCTTAAGGAATCAAAACTTGCACTAGTCTTTGGTCAGATGAATGAACCTCCCGGAGCAAGAGCCAGAGTAGCTCTTTCGGGACTTTCTGTTGCAGAGCATTTCAGAGATGGAGATGGGAAAAGTGGTGGTCGTGATATACTTTTTTTTATGGATAATGTATTCCGCTTTACACAGGCAGGATCTGAGGTTTCTGCCCTGCTTGGAAGGATGCCATCTGCTGTTGGTTACCAACCTACACTTGCAACTGAAATGGGGATTATGCAGGAACGCATTACATCAACAAAACATGGATCTATCACTTCTGTTCAGGCGGTATATGTCCCGGCTGATGACCTTACAGACCCAGCTCCCGCCACAACATTTGCGCACCTTGATGCAACAACTGTCTTAAGCCGGAAAATATCTGAGCTTGGAATTTACCCGGCAGTTGATCCACTTGATTCAACATCAAGAATCCTAACAGCCGAAATAGTCGGTGAAGCACATTATAATTGTGCCCAGAGAGTAAAAGAATTGCTTCAGAGATACAATGAGTTACAGGATATTATTGCTATCCTGGGAATGGACGAACTTTCAGAAGAAGACAAACTTGTTGTTCACCGTGCCAGAAGAGCCCAGAGGTTCCTTTCACAACCTTTTCAGGTGGCAGAACAATTCACAGGTATCAAAGGCGCACTGGTATCAATTGAAGACACCATCAAAGGTTTTAACATGATAATGGATGGGAAAGTAGATCAGTATCCGGAATCAGCATTTATGCTTGTTGGAACTATCGAAGATGCCATTGAAAAAGGAGAAAAAATTCTCGCACAATCTAAATAATATACTTACCTGATGAAGTTAGAAATCATCACTCCTGACAAAAAAGTTTACGAAGGGGATATCAGATCAATCAGAGTACCCGGAAAGAAAGGCTCTTTCCAGGTACTTAAAGATCATGCCCCGATAGTTTCAACCCTTGAAAACGGACCGGTCATTATTGTTGATCAGACTGGCATTGAGACATTATTTGAGATTAACGGAGGAGTGATCGAAGTAAAATTGAACAAGATAATACTCCTTACCGAATCAATAAGATAAGGTATATGTTATGACTCCTGATGAATTTCGAAAAAATGCCCATGAGCTGGTTGAATGGATGGCTGGTTACATGGAAAATGTAGAAAACTATCCGGTAAAATCTAAAGTTCAGCCTGGAGAAATATTCAGAAAGATACCAGGAAAACCACCCGAAAACTCAGAATTATTTTCCTCTTTTTTAAAAGACATTGATGAGATTATAATGCCGGGTATTACTCACTGGCAAAATCCAAATTTTTTTGCATATTTTCCTGCAAACACCAGCCCTCCTTCCATACTTGCTGAGATGATTATTGCCACACTCGGAGCTCAGTGTATGATCTGGGAAACGTCTCCTGCTGCTGCTGAACTTGAAGAAATGATGATGATATGGCTGAGAGACCTGATAGGGCTTCCTCCATATTTTGAAGGGGTTATCCAGGATAGTGCATCAACGGCTACTCTCGCAGCCATAATTACTGCAAGAGAAAAAATAACAAATTTTGCTACTAATAACGAAGGAGTCGGACACTCGGGTACTTTAAGAATCTACTGTTCCGGACAAACTCATTCTTCAGTTGAAAAGGCAGTAAAAATAAGTGGGATAGGCCGGAAAAACCTTGTAAAAATTGCTGTAAAAGAGGATTTCTCAATGGATTCCCAAAATCTGAAAGAGGTAATAATTGAGGACAAGAAAAAAGGATTTATCCCTTGTTGTGTTGTAGCTACAATTGGGACTACCGGAACTACTGCTGTTGATCCTATAAAATCAATCGGAGAGATTTGCAATGAAAACGATATCTGGCTCCATGTAGATGCTGCCATGGGTGGTACTGCCCTTATCCTTCCTGAATTTCAATGGATGCTTGAAGGAAAAGAATATATTGACAGCCTTGTTTTCAATCCACATAAATGGATGTTCACTAATTTCGACTGTACTGCCTTTTTCGTAAAAGATTCGGACTTTCTGATCAAAACATTCGAAATACTTCCCGAATATCTTAAGACCAGGACAAGAGGTCAGGTTAATGATTACCGGGACTGGGGTGTTCCCCTGGGCCGTAGATTCAGGGCATTGAAATTATGGAGTGTCATCAGATCATATGGAACAGAAGGCCTTCGTGATAAAATCAGGTACCACATCAGCATCGCCTTGCGGCTTTCGGAAATGATTGCGGAAGAGATTGATTTTGAAATACTTGCCCCGGTAAAGTTTAATGTGGTGTGTTTCCGGTATAAACCTTCAGGAAGAAAGGAAGGTCAGTTAAACGAAATCAATGAAAAACTGAATCATTTACTTAATGATTCAGGGAAAATATACCTTACTCACACAATTTTAAACGGTAACTATACACTACGGATGGTTACAGGCCAGACCAACGTTACTCTTGAACATGTAATAAGAGCCTGGGATCAGATTAAAACAACAGCAAGGAGTATTAAAATATGAAGGAATTAAAGACCTGACTTCCCGATACTCATTCCAAAAATGTCAATATTTAAAAGCAATTCAAATGAGGGTGCTTTTGAAATACCCTTCCAGGCTCCCTGAACTCCGGCCGATATCAAAAAGGGACTTCTGAAAACATGAAAATCGGACATGAACTCAAATCCGAATGAGTTGAAGTTTTCAAAATAATCGTGATAATTATTAATAACTAATCTTGATCCATTCTGAATGAAATAGGCATTCCCACTACCCCGGCCATAATCATAAAAGAACGTTGCTCTTATCCTCTTCAGATAGAAAAGACTCGATATGTTTAAGTCGGGATAAAAAAGAGGCATCACATAGTCAAATGAAAGAAAATATAATTCTTCCGAATAGATGTTCTTATAACTTCGTGGCCAATGTATTCTGTTTCCCATGTAATATCTTTCCAGTTCCTGCTTCTCTGTTTCAATCCTAATCCTGATTCCATTATTTGGAAAAAATCCCGGGAAATAAAATGCAGTTTTCAAAGATTCTGAAGTACCATCAATATCTTTGTCAAATGGTGAAAACGTATAATTATAATCAAAAACCTGTGCCCATTTAGGGTAAATATCTCTTATTGCCGATTGCTGATAATTTGAAAAGTATAATCTGGAAGTCATCTGCAGCTGACCATAATCATACTTCTTCTTTCCCGGGAGATAAACATAATTGTTTCTATATTCAGTAGTAAATTCGGGGTATAAAAACTGTGTAAATCTGCCTGTAGAAAAGTTAAGCGGTAAGGAAACTCTATTTGTAAATCTTATCCCGGGTTGTATAACAGGAGGATAAGCCACGGAATCAAGGAGTTTATCAATTACAGGCTTGTTTCCATAATCTATCTCCGCTTCAATAACAGGGTACCATCCCTTCCAGGTTAATCTGCTGTGTAACTTATGCCTCCTGTCGGCGGAGTACTCATAACCAATTGTTGATGTAAGTGTACTTAAATGATTCTGGGACATTATTGTGAAGCCGGGTCTTATTGATGCCGGATCAGTCTGGATCTCTTTAATATCAGCATAAAAAGGCATCCAGCTGTGAAAATTAAAAAGATGTTGCCATTTTCTGTATGGTAATGGGATATAATTTGAATCAGCAGTTTCCAATGAAGTATATTCAACAGGATCTATCCCGTTAATCAATAATGAGGAAGATCTTGAATTGCTAACTCCCTTCTTCCCTGCTTTATCGAACCCGATACTGCAAATGTCATTGCCGGAGGAAGAATAATCAGAAAAGATCACTCTTCCTCCTGAGACACAAAGGTCGCTTGTACCGAATCTTGAATTTGTAAGTATTGAAATATTTTTATCCGGGGTTAAAAGAAATATATTATCTGTTCCTGATGAGGAACAGATATAAAACAGTGAATCGTTTCTGAGAAATGAGGATTGAATATCATCTTTCCCAGGTTCAATCAAAGTATTCCATTTCTTTGTAACTGTAGAATAGAACATAATACCCTCCCCTTCATCAGCCAGGGAGATTATGGTCATCCCGGTACCGTCATATGTCCATTCTGGTCGTTGAAGAGATACATTACCCGGAGCAGCGGAAGATTGAATAATATCTCCATTATCCGGATCCAAAATAATAATACTGTTTTTATTGTCATATGTATTTTCGACAGCTGCAATCATTTTACCATCAGGAGAAACAGATGCTGCCATGTACCTTGAGTTTTTAGTCAGTTGAGAGGGTTTCATGTTCCTGAGATCCAAAATCTTTATTACAGAATAGTTCCTGTTTTCCCACCTCGGGTCTGGTTGATTCTCAACCCATACAACCTTGTTTTTTGCTGATGAAATATACCAGAATGGCATACGCCCGGGTGTAAATATTTTCTTCTCATTTTTTTCTGAAAGTTTAATCAGTACAAATGAAGCAGGTGATGACAAAGAGGTCTTTATGGCAAAAATTGAGTCATGTCCGGCAAGAACCGGAGAGTAATAATTGATATATTCCCCGGCTTTATCAGGTGATATTATTTCATGTAAATGAGAACCCATAAGTGAAATATCCCTTTCCCATATGTCCCTTAAATTTTTAAAGGTTTCGTCGAATAATCTCTTTTTTGTTAATGAAGCACTCTGTGACAGACTAATATTAACCGGATTAATAGAAAAAGGCTGATTTGCTGTATAACTGAGCATACTGTTCCATATCTCATGATCATATTTGTTATGTGCCCATGAAATCATCTCATATCCTGTCTGATAATGATCTGGTATGAAATCACGAAATGATCCGTTTATCATCTTGTCATATTTGAATATCCCTTTTTCTGAAGTAAGGGCTTTTATTTGTTTCTGGAATGCCGGGCTTCTTCCTCTGCCTGATTCTGTCAATATTGTCTCCATAAAGACTGCTTCTCCTTCAAGATACCAGAGGGGCAAAAGAGAGGAAACGATGCCTGGAAACTGTTCTCCCAAACCAATAGAGAGGAACTTCGTGAAACCAGAGTTCAGGGATTCCATCTGAAGTACATGTGTAAGCTCATGTATTGATAGTTGACTCTTGAAATCAAGAGGTATAGAATTCTGTTCTGGTGCAGGATATAATTCCATCCGACGTGGTGCCCATGCAACATATCCGTTAGATTGTGTAGAGAAGTTGTGAATTATAACAGGAATTCTAAATTTTTTATCGGGATAAAATGATGTGAGCTTTGCATACGCTTTATCCAGCGACTGCGCAAATGAAACTCCTTCGAGTCCATATCTGGAAGGGTAAATAACCTTGAATCTCCCGGTCTTAATCTGCATCCATTTTAAAGAAGCAGGATCCTGACCTGTATCATAATATTGTGAAAAAGAGGATATTGAAATCAATAAAATAAAAACCGTCAAAATGATAAATCGAAAATTCATTGTATAAAATATTGCTCAAAAGTAACAAAATACCTTAGCAAATCTCTGTTGAAAATCGTATTAAAAAAATAAGTATTTTCGTCATCTGATAATTTAATGCCAAATCCTTATAAAACCGGGGAAAGAATGAAAAGATACAAATTAATAAACAATATATCAGGTTGGCTAATATTTGGGGTAGCAGCCTTCACTTACCTCATGACAATTGAGCCTACTGCCAGTCTTTGGGATTGCGGAGAGTTTATTGCCTCTGCTTTTAAACTTGAAGTAGGACATCCTCCGGGTAATCCTGTTTTCATGGTTATTGCACGTTTTTTCACTCTTTTTGCAGGTAGCGATACTTCTAAGGTTGCCGCAATGGTAAATTCAATGTCAGCCCTGGCAAGCGCATTTACAATTCTTTTCCTTTTCTGGACAATCACACATCTCGCGAGAAAAATTCTGGTGAAAAATGAAACCCAGTTTACATCAGGAAGGATAATGGCTATTACTGCTGCCGGAATTGTAGGTGCTTTGGCATATACTTTTTCGGATTCATTCTGGTTCTCAGCTGTTGAAGGAGAAGTTTATGCCTCATCGTCCCTGTTCACGGCATTGGTTGTATGGGCAATACTCAAATGGGAAGATGTTGCTGATGAAAAGTATGCCGACAGGTGGATAATCCTTATTGCCTATCTCATGGGGCTATCAATAGGAGTTCATCTTCTTAACCTGCTGGCTATCCCAGCCATTGTGATGGTTTACTACTTCAGAAAATTTGAATTTACCAGGAAAGGATTTGTAATTTCAATGATTGCCTCTGTTGTAATGCTGGCTCTCCTTATGTATGGCATTATGCCTGGAGTAGTGACTATATCGTCAAAGTTTGATCTCTTTTTTGTCAACTCATTAGGGCTTCCTCATAACTCAGGGATGTTGTTTCACGTAAGTATTATTGCAATCCTCTTTATACTTTCAGTACGATCATTATTAAAATCTTCCAATACTGTTCTTATTGCAGCACTGTCAATTTCAGCTCTTTTTTTTACAGGTATATGGATCATTTCAGGTTCATCTGCACTTAATGTTATAATACTTATTGCTATATCTGGATTTACCTGGTATCTGGCCGGAAAAAAGAGAACTGTCCTGAATACAATACTTACTTCATTAATAGTTATTCTGATCGGATACTCTTCAAACGCTGTTATCGTTATCAGATCTTCTGCCAATACTCCCCTCAATGAGAATAATCCCGAAAATCCATTTAACCTTTTGTACTTCCTCAACAGGGAACAATATGGAGAAAGACCCCTGTTTCACGGAGCATATTATAATGCTCCTGTAACTGACTATAAATCAGGTAAGGCAAAGTATTCACTTGAGAATGGTAAATATGTCATCACAAGTCATAACCTGGAACGGATTTATGATGAAAGATTTCTTACTCTTTTCCCTAGGATGTGGAGCGATCAGAACGATCACCAGCAAGTCTACGAGGAGTGGGGCAGAGTTAAAGGCACCCCTGTTCAGGTGACTGATCAGTCGGGGGAAAAAACAGTAATTAAAAAACCCCGGTTCAGTGAGAATTTAAGGTTTATGTTTACTTACCAGTTCGGTTATATGTATTTCAGGTATTTTATGTGGAACTTTTCCGGTAAACAGAATGATACTCAGGGAACCGGAGGACCTATAAATGGGAACTGGATAACAGGAATAAGATTTCTGGATGAACCGAGGTTCGGAACTTCTGACCTTCCTTCCGATTTCAAAAATGATACTTCCCGAAATAAATATTACCTGCTACCTTTTTTATTGGGAATGGCTGGATTGTTCTACCAGTTAAACCGCGATAATAAGAATTGGTGGATTGTAACCCTATTATTTGTTATGACAGGGATAGCTATTGTAATTTACCTGAATCAGTATCCTAACCAGCCTAGAGAAAGAGATTATGCATATGCGGGATCTTTCTATTTTTTTACTGTCTGGATTGGATTAGGAGTACTTGCATTATTTGAAGGGATCTCTAAATTTATTTCAGAAAATATTGCAGCACCTGTCTCCGGAATTATATGTCTTTTGGCGGTACCAGTTGTTATGGGAGCAGAGAATTGGGATGACCATGACAGATCAGGTCGATACCTTGCCAGGGATGTTGCATTTAATTATCTTAACTCTTGTGCCCCAAATTCTATTCTTTTTACAAATGGGGATAATGATACTTTCCCTCTCTGGTATGCCCAGGAAGTTGAAGGAAAAAGAACAGATATGCGCGTTTGTAACCTTATGCTCCTGAATACTGACTGGTATATAAATCAGATGAAAGATAAAGCATATGAATCTGATCCATTGCCCATTACATTACCCGTTAAGAAATATTATGATGGGATAAATAATCAGGTTTTCATAATGGAGAAAACGAAAGATCCTGTTGATATATCAACTGTTATTGATTGGGTAAACAGTGAGAACATTGGAACCAAAGTTCAGGTCTCAAGTACAGAAATACTGGATATTATTCCAACACGCACAATAAGAATACCGGTTGATGCCGCCAAAGTGCTTGCTTCCGGAACTGTCAAACCTAAAGATGCTGACAAAATTGTGCCTTACATTGATATAAGACTTAAGGGGAATTCTATATTAAAAAGCCAATTGATTGTCCTTGACATAATTGCCCATAATGACTGGAAACGTCCGATATATTTTGTAACAGGATATCATAATGACGCTTTGGGACTTGAGGATTATTTTCAACTTGAAGGACTCGCCTACCGGCTTACTCCAATAAAATCGCAGAATAAAAGCTGGCTTGAATATGGCCGTATTGATACAGATATTTTATATGACAATATGATAAAAAAGTTTGCATGGGGTGGAGCCAGAGAGGAAGGTGTCAATATTGATCATAATCATAAAAGAACAATTATTGTTGTTAAAGCAAGGATGAATTATGCCAGGCTCGCTAAAGCCTTGTCACAGGAAGGAAAAAATGAAAAAGCACTTGAAGTGTTAAACTATTGTATGGAAATGCTTCCTGTTGAAAAGATCCCTTATGATCCATTTATGCCAGATATAATTGATTCATTCTTTTCAGCAGGAGACTCAGTAAAGGCGGTTGATATGACCAGGAAGTTTTGTGATTACAATTATGAAAGACTTGATTATTTTCTGAAACAGACTCCTTATATAATTAACTCAGCAGAATATGAAATACAGACAGCAATTCAGTACTCATCAAAAGTAGCAAGCCTATGTGCTGCAAATAATGAACCTAAACTGGCTGAAGAAATTAATAAGAAACTGGAGGGATATTATTCAAAATATATTCTTATGCAACAACCTGTCAAGAAGTGACTTGTCACTAATAGTAAGTCGCAGTGACACTCCTCTCTTGTCTAAGATATTTTTCAATAAGAAAATATATCTTCTCAGGATATATTGGTTTTAATACATATTCATTACATCCTGCTATATAGGATTCTGATTTTGTCTGCTCAGAAAAATATGCCGTAAGAATTATTACCGGAGTCTTTTTATTCTCTTTCCTGAATATTCTTACACATTCAATCCCATTAATAAAGGGAATAAGAAAATCCATGAAAACCAGATCAACTCTGTTGCCTTCGCTTAATGACTCAACAAAATCTTTCCCGTTTCGAAATATTTTTATATCTGCACCAGAATATTGTAATAGGGTTTCATAATATTTTATTGATGGGAGGTCATCTTCAACAATTACTATATTCTTCCCGGATAAATCTATATTCTTGATATTCAACGCCATTTGTATACTTGTTTAAACAATCATAAAATTACGACAAGAATAAGATGACAGGTCGCATTCTGAGTTCAGTTATAAACAACTTATCAACAAATCCACTCTGAAGATATTTATAGATATTTGGATTCCTGAAGAATATTGTGCAATTTCGTAATGAAAAATCCAGATTATCATGTTAAAGACGATCAATTACCTTAAAGAATCATTGCTGATAACAGCATTGATATTATTAATGAATAATGCATTAAGCCAGAATGTACTTGATAATTCGTCAAAGGCAGTATTTATTTTTGATATGGCAAAATATATTGATTACGGAAAGAGTTTTTCTGATTCGGCAGTATTTAAAATTGGAGTGCTTGATGATAAGTCAGATCTTTTCTGGGCAATGGGTAATCTGGCAAAAACACGTAAAACAATTCAGGGAAAACCTGTTCAACTAGTTGTTTTCAGAAGCGAAGAAAAGATACAACATACCCAGATACTTTTTGTCAATAAAATCAGTGGGTTCAACCTTAATAAAGTAAAGGCAAAGCTTCAGGGACATCAGACCATGTTAATGACAGAGGGCTTCGAATTCAGGGAGTCGATGATAAACTTTATTGTTGTAAACGGAGAACCAAAATTTGAAGCCAATGAAGACCTGATTAAGAAAGCAGGATTGTATGTTGATGAGTTATTCCTTGGGCTGGCAATTAAAACCCAGGAGGATTGGGAAAAGCTTTTTGTTATAACAGATGCTGATCTCCAGGTTCAGAAAGAAACCGTTAGACAGCAACAGGAAGAAATTGAACGTCAAAAAGCAGAAATATTGCACCAGAGAGCTTTACTTGACAGTCTGGATAAAGAAATATCAGTAAAAGAACGAACTCTGCTCGAAAAACAAAAGATTCTTTCTGACCAGTTTAGGCAGATCTCCAAACAACAAGGTGAGATCTCAGCTCAGAAACAAACCATTTTGGTTCAGCAAAATGAAGTTCAGATACAGAAAGATACCCTGACAAAACAGAAAGAGAAGATTGCTCTTCAGGTAGCAAGGATGGATGAACAATTAAGAAAGATTACAGAACAGGAAGACAAAATTAAAGTCCAGATTGCAACTCTTGAAAAACAGAAGCTGATCCTCTATTTTGTTATTTTTGCCCTCCTTCTGGTCAGCTTTCTGGGTTACTATATTTACAGGAGTTACAAGATCAAGAAAGAGGCAAATATTAAACTCGAGGAAAAAAACAGAACAATATCAAAACAAAAAGATGAGATTGAGCAGCAGAGAGATCTGGCTGCCGCTCAGCGTGATCAGATTGCATACCAGAAAAAGCATATTACTGACAGTATCATGTATGCTTTGAGGATTCAGACAGCGCTTATTCCTTCCCTGGAACTCTTCAGTGATAAGCTTGAACATTTCGTTCTCTATAAACCTCTGGCAATTGTAAGTGGTGATTTTTACTGGGTCAGCTCCCAGGGCACTAAACAGGTAATCATAGCTGCTGACTGCACAGGACATGGTGTACCAGGAGCATTTATGAGTATGCTCGGTGTAACTATGCTGAATGAAATTGTAAACGGGAAACACATTATAATGCCTGATCAGATAATTGAAAACCTCCGGCAGGGAGTTATTAAATCACTAAAACAGGTAGTTGATGAAGATACTGTTAAGGACGGGATGGATATTGCAGTCTGCCTTGTCGATTTTGAGGAGAATATTCTATGGTATTCAGGTGCAAATAATCCTCTGTATCTTATAAGGGGTGGTGAACTTATTCATTACCGGGCCGACAAAATGCCTGTGGCTATTCATTATAGAATGCAACCATTTACATTGAATAAAATTGAATTACAGAAGGGGGATGCATTTTATATTTTCTCAGATGGCTATTGTGATCAGTTCGGCGGACCAAAAGAAAGAAAATTCATGTCAGCACAACTTAAAGAGACATTGATTAAAATGGCCGGAAAGCCAATGCTTCAGCAAGGAGAAAAGTTGAATGAAATATTTGAAGAATGGCGTGGAGAAAATCCACAGGTTGATGATGTAACTTTGATTGGAGTCAGGTTTTAAACTACCGGCATTCCCATTTTGCACTTCCAAGAGTTCCAAGATCAATTGTTTTACCATCTATTGCAGCAAGTTCAAGGTCACAGTACTCAGCTTCTGCATCTTCACTCTTAATGTTACCCGCTTTATCATAATAAACCTTCTTGCAAACTTTACAAGTCAAATTCTCGCATGAGTTTACGGTAATAGCTAAAGTTACAAACGCTAATGCTAATAAAATATTCCTTTTCATTTTAATCTTATTACAATCCAAATATAGTAAAACTCTTCCCTTTAAGATCAGATTTATTGAAAAAAGGTTGCTTCTCAAAAATTATTGGTAAATTGATGCATCAAATAATCAAAATGAGAGTCATTAAAACATAAATGTAATTATTTACTAATTGGGAAAAATAAGTGTCATGGAAGATTCAAAAATGAAAAAACATGTTACTGTTGTCGGAGCGATTCATATTGGCTTCGGAGTCCTAGGTCTCATAGCAGCTATTGCTGTTTTCTTTGCTCTCCGGTTTGCGAAAGGATTTGTAATTAATGAAGAGGTACCAACAATGGTTTTAAGTTTCCTCTCTGTCAGCCTTCCTGTTCTAATTGGATTTATGTCGACTCTTGGATTAGTTGGTGGAATAGGACTTCTTACCTATCAGCCATGGGCAAGGTATCTTGTAATCGTTGTTGCTGCCCTTGGTTGCCTTAATATCCCAATAGGAACACTCAAGGGAGTCTATTCCCTATGGGTGCTGCTTCAGGATGAATCAATTAAACTATTTGAAAAAAATTAGCCTTGATTAAAAAAAATAGAGGTCAGGTTTTGTAAGCCAACCTCTTTTTTTTGCACTATATTTGGCATAGAAAAGAGTATTTTTTTAATCCTATAAACTCTGAATCTATGGCAGATGATAATAAAATAATTTTTTCAATGTTCAGGGTGGGAAAGACATTCCCTCCTCACAGACAGGTACTGAAAGATATTTCACTTTCATTTTTTCTGGGTGCCAAGATCGGAATCATTGGTCTGAACGGATCAGGAAAGTCAACTCTGATCAAGATAATCGCAGGCCTTGAAAAAGAATACCAGGGAGAAGTAACCTTTCTTCCGGGATACTCTGTCGGATACCTTGCCCAGGACCCCTTAATAGATGAATCACGAAGTGTAAGGGAGATCGTTGAGGAGGGTGTAAAAGAAATAATTGACATAATAAAGGAATACGAAAAGATCAATCTCAGTTTCGGAGAACCTGAAGTTTATGAGAATCCTGACAAGATGCAGCAGTTGATGGACAGGCAGGCTATCCTTCAGGAGAAAATTGACTATAATGATGGATGGAATATAGAGCATAAACTGGAAAGGGCTATGGATGCACTTCGCTGCCCTGAAAGTGATGCAAGGGTAAATGTTCTGTCAGGTGGCGAACGACGCAGAGTAGCATTATGCCGCCTTCTTTTGCAACAACCCGATATCCTTCTCCTAGATGAACCTACCAACCACCTCGATGCAGAATCGGTACAATGGCTGGAAACCACTCTGAAACAATATCATGGAACTGTTATTTGTATAACACATGACAGGTATTTTCTTGATAATGTAGCAGGCTGGATTTTGGAACTTGACAGAGGTGAGGGAATCCCCTGGAAAGGAAATTATTCCTCATGGCTTGAACAGAAATCAAAACGGCTTGAAGTTGAAGAAAAAGGAAATGTAAAAAGAAGAAAAATACTGGAGAGAGAACTTGAGTGGGTCAGAATGTCACCCAAAGCCAGACATGCTAAATCAAAAGCAAGACTCGGGGCTTATGAAAATCTTCTTAATCAGGATATTAAACAAAAAGAAGAAAAACTGGAGATTTTTATTCCTAACGGGCCCAGGTTGGGAGATAAAGTTATCACAGCATCCTCTGTCAGTAAATCATTCGGCGACAAACTTTTGTTCGAAGAACTTGAATTTAATCTCCCCCCTAATGGAATTGTTGGTGTAATAGGACCAAACGGGGCAGGGAAAACAACTCTCTTCAGAATGATCATGGGACAGGAAAAAGCTGATAAAGGAGTATTTGAAACCGGAGATACTGTCTCAATCGGCTATGTTGATCAGGCTCATGCGGCAATCGATCTGACAAAGAGCGTTTATGAAGTAATTTCAGGAGGTCAGAATGACATCATGGTAGGTAACAGACTTGTTAATGCCAGGGCCTATGTTGCAAGATTTAATTTCACCGGAGGCGATCAGGAAAAGAAATGTGGTATTCTTTCAGGTGGAGAAAGAAACAGGCTTCATCTTGCTCTAACTCTGAAGTCAGGGGCAAATGTTCTTCTCCTGGACGAACCTACCAATGACATTGATGTTAATACATTACGTGCCCTTGAAGAAGGACTTGAAAACTTCGCAGGATGTGCCGTAATAATCTCACACGACAGATGGTTCCTCGACAGGGTTACAACTCACATGCTTGCCTTCGAAGGCAATTCAAAAGTCGTCTGGTTTGAAGGAAACTATTCCGACTACGAGGAAAACTACAAAAAGAGAGTTTCAGACACTACTCCGGCCAGGATTAAATATAAAAAACTTGCCTAAAAAGTCTATTGCACTTTTCGAAACTAACCAATAACTGAGCACTATTTCTTTATAATACGGCTTTGTACTGACCTGCTTTTCAACAATATATCTGATTTAATCTGGTTATCATAGTTACATCTGGATTTCAAGTGTTTTTCTGACAACTTCTGTAGTTGTCAGTCCTCTGTCTCCGAGATTTAACCAGCCCCTCTTTTCGAACCTTCTGACTATCTCATCAATGGTCCCGGCATTTATTCCATAATCAGACAAATGAGTTGGAATTCCCAAAGATTCAAAAAACTCAGCAGTTCTGGCAATAGCAGCATTAATACATTCACTTTCTGTACCTTCATTTATGTTCCAGACTCTTCTTCCATATTGAAGCAATTTCTCTTTCTTTTCTTCCTTTAAGACTTTCCATAATCCGGGAAGAACAATTGCAAGAGTACGGGCATGGTCAATTTTGTGAAGTGCTGTGAGCTCATGACCGATACTATGAACCGACCAGTCGCCTGGAACTCCACATCCTATAAGGCCATTGAGTGCCATAGTTGCCGACCACATAAGATTTGCCATTGAATCATAATCAGATGGATTGGCATAAACTTTTGGCCCCTCCTCAATCAAAGTAATCAGAATTGATTCAGCAAAACGGTCCTGTATAGGCGAATTAACCGGATAAGTAAGGTATTGCTCAATAACATGCACAAATGCATCAACAATTCCATTGGCTACCTGTCTTTTGGGAAGTGTACCTGCCGCTTCAGGCAGGAGAACTGAGAATTGGGGATAAGAGAAAGCTGAACTGAAGGCAAGTTTTTCGTTTGTTGATTTTCGTGATATTACAGAGTTTTTGTTCATTTCAGTTCCTGTTGCAGGAAGGGTGAGAACAACTCCTACAGGTAATGCAGCAGTTACCTGGATACTTTTTGAAACAATTTCCCATGGGTCGACGTTATTATAAACTGCAGCAGCACCAATAAATTTCGTGGCATCAATAACCGAACCTCCTCCAACTGCCAATAGAAAATTGATCTTGTGAGACTTGATTATTTCTACTGCCTTCATCGCAGTTTCATAAGATGGATTAGGTTCAATCCCTCCAAATTCAACAACAGAATGATTTTTAAGGGCTTCCTTTACTTTGTCATATACACCATTTTTAAAGATACTACCTCCTCCATAAAGCATTAGTATTTTATTATCCGAAGGAATCAGTGAAGCAATTTTCATTAACTGATCTTTACCGAATATTATTTTAACCGGGTTGTGAAATTCAAAATCTTTCATAATTATTTCGTTTTAATTTCATAAGCACAAATTATACAACCTAAAATTTTAAGAAACTTACAATACACAAAAGTACACAAAGAAGCTAGTTTTGAGTATTCAGAACAATGAAACTTATGTCACATATTATATAAATCCTCATAGATATTTGATCTGAGTTTGGTTAAGTGAAACAGATTACCTCAGATTGTTTTGACCGGTTTTAATAAAAGTGGTTTAGTTTAACTTACTTACCGCGGATAGATTTAAAATCTTCAATATTCCTATTCTGATAGAATAAACATTTTACAACTCTCCTTTGTTAATATTATATTATGAACCCGGAAAACTATTAACGATCATCTTTTGAATAATTGCTAATTCGGAAACCTATGGAAAAATTTTCTATATCAAGAGATACATTCTTTAAGGATGATCGTATTTATGGAGCTCATTATAATGCCGAAAATATCTCTTACGGGAAGCCCAGTTTTAGTCCCGTTATCTTTAGTTTGACGGTCGAAGGTGGAAAGAGCATTTTCAATTACCTTAAAAACTTTAATCTTTCAAATGACCCGGATATAATGATACTGCCTCCAAATCACTATTATTATTATGATAAAAATGATTTTCAAAGTGTCAGGACATTAATAAGTCTAAAAAAGCTGAATCAGATAAAAGATATTGATACATTTTTACGTACACTATTTCTTATTTTGCCACCGAATGTAAATTTCATTGGATGCTTTTCTGACAGTAATACTTTAAAAGACCAGGGATTTCTATCAGGGCTGTCAAACAGACTGGTTAATTTCATTGATTCCCGCACAGATCGATATATTGATAAAACAAATGTCTCAGAGCTTCTTGAAAAGTATGGCTTTAAGGTTGTTGATATGACTGAGATGAATGGACTGACATATTTTTATTCACAAAATAAACACCGTACTGTTGAAATGATTGCATGATAAATTACTGCTCCTTAAATCGTTATCTGCTATCACCTTTTGCAGCAATATAGCAAATTAATGCGAGTTCGGTTTTCACTTTAATGTATCACCACCTTAAATGGTTCGACAATTAGTCTTCAAGGAGATTAGGTGATTGTTTAATTATAATTTGAAATGATCCTATTCCAGGAGCAGTCTGCTGGCGTTTTTCCATGTTATCTTCTCAAATGCCTCTTCAGAAATGAGATGCTGCTCTTTCAGATTCCTGAAATATGTCACAAATGGTAACTTGGCATGGTCGGTACCCCAGTAAAGACGATCCTGGAACTCTTCCAAAAACCTGTTCCCGAACTCAGGGTCCCTCGAAATTGCATTGAATCCGCTACCAGCAGAAAGGTCACCACAAAGATTCGGATACTTTCGCATTAATTCCACTAAACGACCATCCTTTAATATCGGCCCCTTGGGATAGCCTTTCCGTTCCTCAGGGTTGTTTAATGGCCCGATCTCAGCCCAGAATACCTGTGAATGACCAAGAATTTTCAGATGTGGAAACTGCTTTAATACTTTCTCAAGCCGAGGTAGACCCGGATCATCATAACAACCATAAAAACCTCCAACCTGAGGTGCAAGATGAAAAGTCAGGGGAAAACCAATTTCCTCTATTTGTCTGAAAAGATTCATATTAAGGGGGTCATCCAGAGGGATATTAACTGTAAATTCACCTACTCCCCTGCATCCCAATTCCTTATAAGCTGAAAGTAATGGCATAAAATCAGCCTTAGGGCTATTAGTCATGAACCGGGGATCAATGTTACAGAAAGGGATCAACCGGTCAGGATAAAGGGCACAGATTCCCAGTACCTCCTCAGGTGTAACAAGAGTGGACATACACTCAGGAGAAACAATAGGAAGCACTACTGCTTTACCAGTACTGGAATTGTTCATAAGTTCAATCAGTCCTTCGGGTGAAGTAAAACCCTTTACTTTTGGATGTCTAACCTGGCTTCCATGAAGGTGAATATCAAAAAAATCCAACTTCTCTACTATTTTATCCTTAGAGACATCCTTCTGACTTTTTTCAAAAATTACAGATGAACTCTTCCCTGCACCTGTTAAGGCAAAAGCTCCTATGAGCATGCCGGCAGACTTGATGAATGACCTGCGTGTTCCAGGATTCTGCGATTCGCTTTTTCTGGTTTTCATAAATATAAATATTTGGTAGTAGTATCATTTAACATTTCATATTGCTCTCATTCGATCAGAATCGAATCTGGTAAATTTTATTTTCTACTTCAGATCCAAAGTCAATAATTCTTAAATTTAGCATCAATCCTATCATTAAACCAATTATCTATCATCGACTTTTTGAATCTCCATTCCTTTCCAAGTTTTGCAGCAGGAATTTTCTTTTCCTGAGCCCAGGTATAGATTGTTTGTGGCTTTACTCTTAAGTATTCTGCAACTTCCTCCAAAGTCATTATTTTATCATCGTTGCACATAAGTTATATTTAAAGATGCATCAGTTTTCTGTTAGGTATATTATTCCTGTTTATCCTGATCTGACTTTTTTACTGGTTCAAATATATGTGCTACAGATTGAATTACAGCAACATAGAAATTGCTTTCCCGGGCTCTGAATAACTCGAAAGGAAGATCACGACTACCAACAAATGGCCTGAGATTCCAGGCTAGCTGCGAACTTACAAAAGCCAGAATAACAACCCATATCTTGAATATTTTCATACCAAGTTTTGGATATATAATCTTCTTTTCACAAGAGAAAGTGAGTCCATTAATAATTGTTTTAACAGCAAATATTCCGGAAAAAGTAAAAATTGCTACATGCAGCAATTTCAGAAATGCATAATTATCACTTGTGATCATAAAGAAAAGTACTATTGGGGCAAATGACAAAGCAATAGTTGAAAAAACAAAAAAACCTGAAAGGATTGTGTTCGCCATCTGATTCAGAGTCATTGTAGAACCAATCATATATTGAATGACAAACAGGGCAGGAAAGCAGATTAATAATGAAAGAAAAATAAGACATGGAATTTTGATTCCTGTAACAATGCTTTGAAGCAGTCCATTGTAGCTTCCCATCACAATTCCATAAATAAATGAGAAGAGGAGAATGAAGAGAACCTGTTTAATGACATATTTCCTGCTTGATTCCGAATCATTCAGCATTTCGAAATATTCATCATTGTTCTGAAATACTTTGAAAATAGACTGATTAGTTTTCATAGTGCTTTTATTAGCAAATTTATAATAATAAACATTAATATACAATATCAAACAATAATATATACTATAGATTAATAAAAAAGTAAAATATTTGTCCGTGACAATTACACTAAATGATCCTGAAATCTAAAAAAGTTACAGAATTTCTCATAATAGAGTCAGATTGTAATTTTCATAATAGCTTTACACCTCTTCAAGGTGATGATCGCATTACTACAGTTTGAAATGGAAGTTTCGGATTCTTAAACCATTATGTGTTTTGGAGGAACTTCTCAGAGACCTCAACTAAAAATATCCATCAGAGCGGCAAACAGATAAAGTCTCCTGTAATGTTCTATTCAGGGTTCTCTTTATAAAACAATGGGGAGCTATTTTAGATTAATAAAAGATTAAACTGTTCTTTGAGCATTAAATAGCGAAGGTTGACCCACATATAGGCTGTAAATAAAACAGACTTAAGGTGAATTGAGAATCTCTTTTGGATTATTCAGATAATTTGTGTTCGGGTATGCTCTGATAATGCATTTGATCCCGATAACATTATAAAATTTAGTTTTGTTTCGAGGCATAAAGAAATATATTCTCCCTTTTCGAAAATATCTTCATCACCTTCTTCATAATACCAATTGATCACTAATTTCTTATTTTTCAATTTCAAAATTTCAATTTTTCTTAGAAGGGATATATAGAATTTTATATTGTTAGTATTAAGGTATTCAAGATGAAAATCAACTCTTGTTATACCTTTAGGGGTAAGAATGAATTTTTCAATCCAGTCTTCAATTTGTTTACTGAATTCATTAATGTCTTCCATCATTGAACGCCCTCTAATTTCAATAATGCCACCTGGCGAAATCACAATTTCTGGTGTTCCTTTTGTGGCTGTTATTTTTGATTCAACTACTGACATTTAATTGTTGCTGACTTTTTGTAATAATAAGTCTGCAATATTACTTCATATGTTGCAATAAAAACCCAGAATAATTTTGATTTTGATCAATAAGGATATACTTATGCCAAACACAGATGACCAGTTGATAAACATTCCTATAAAAAATATACATCCAGGAACATTTTTCAAAATGTATATCTCTTAAATTCTTATTCCCTTTTATAAATTCTATCAAAATGAACTACACGGTTTCAATGTGGAATATCCGGTACAATAACCGATGTAAAGATGGTTCGTCTCAACTTTAAAATTCTTTAGAACCTCTGTAAATCAACATTGCTATACCCATTACCTGGCACTTTAAAATGGAATTTGGGCAGATGGTTCAAAGTGTTAAACAATTAACAGAAAATCATGATTTAATTAAATTATTAATGTGGCTTTTGATGTTAAAGTGTATCAATAAATGAACGACTTCAACATAAAACGCAAACCTGACATGGGATAAATGATAACCTGTAGTTGTCAATTAAATTGACGTATGGCTGGAAAGTAATATTTCACAACTTAGCAAAGTCAGGCGTTGCTTTAATTCGAATAACATACCATAGTCATTCATTAACCCACTTCAAATGCTGAAAATTGCCTGATCCTCATGATAGTGAGAATTTGCCTGAATTTGGCTGAGAGTATCCGGGATGCCATTTTTTTGAAAATATTATTTATTCATTATTCTAATCCATGTCATTTATTACTTACAGGCAAAAATTATTACTGGCATTCTGTGGACTCAGATAAAAAGCGTTAAATTTGAATATATAAGAAAATTCAAAATCAAAACAATCAGTGGATGATATATGTCAACACAGTTCTTGATAACAAGTTAAATATCTCGTATTTATTTTGTACATCATTATAAAAAACAAAATTAAACTATAGTTTTAATAATAAATGGGTTATGCCTGGTCTTTAATTTCAGAGTGTTTACAAAGATTACATTTCTTTGTTTTCAGGCAGATTTTGTTTTTTATAGGATCTGGTTAGCAGTGATAGTTTTAGACTTCCCTTGTTTTTCTATAATAAACCCTGGAAAAAGGAGTGTGGATTGAAGCAAAAATCTTAATTTAAAATCATATCATAAAGAAAGTAACCATTGAAAACCTTTAACTATTTTACTTTAAGCAACAGTGTTAAAATCCCTGCAATAGGTTTTGGCACATGGGCATTACCAAACGGAGAAGACTGCTACCAAACAGTATCCTTCGCATTAAAGAACGGATACAGGCATATAGATACTGCTTACATATATGAAAATGAGGAGAGTGTCGGTAGGGCTGTTCGTGATTCAGGTATTGAGAGAAGTGAAATCTTTGTGACATCAAAGCTACCAGACAAAATCAAAATTTATAAGGAAGCTCTGGAAAGTTTTAATAAAACAATGGAAAATCTTGGTCTTGATTATATTGACCTTTACCTGATTCATGCTCCGAATCCCTGGGATAAACAGGGGGAAGACTTGACAAAAGAAAATATAATCGTTTGGAAAGCAATGGAAGAAATTTATAAAAGTGGTCGTTGCCGTTCAATAGGTGTTTCAAATTTCAGGGTTTCAGATCTTGCTGCCATTATAGATAATTGTAGTATTAAGCCGATGGTAAACCAAATCAGATTCTTCATAGGCAATACTCAGGAGGAAATTACTAAATTTTGTCAGAAGAATAATATTTTAGTCGAAGGATACTCCCCGCTTGCAAAAGGTTCAATTCTTAATAATAATATTATTGCTGCCATAGCTGAAAAGTACAACAAAACTGTTTCACAGATTTGTATTCGTTATATTCTTCAAAGAGGGGTAGTTCCACTTCCCAAATCAGCACACCCTAAATATATCTTGGAAAATATAGATCTGGATTTTGAAATCCTTGATGATGACATGAAATTTCTTGATAGTTTGAAGAACACAGTTAGTTCTATTCATGGCCCAAAGAAGAATATTAGATTTTTAAAAAGTTTGAAGAACAGTGTCAGGTTTATACTTGGACCAAAAAAATATTACCGCCTGAAGTACAAAATAGGGTCTAAACTTACACAAAAGAAGTAATGACTTCTGAAATGATTTGCCTCAAATAAAGGGCCCTTGTAATTCTCCACAAGTACTTTTCTCTATACTCAGTGATTTAGATATTATACTTCTAAGCATATATATCGATTCAAAATATTTAACTAAAGTATTTTTTCACCCATATGATAAACACATTATTAATAATTGATGAAAGTGATTCTCTTAACCTTTGATTTTGATATAAATGAAAAATTTCTGTTCGTAGCAACTTTATTTAACAATTAGAACACTCCATGGTCCAGGCAATACTAAATAAAACAATTTATGAGTGTTCAGCAAAAATTAAGTTCTGAGGTGATACAAACGTAGAAATGCCATATTTTCTTAAAATTAATAAATCTTTCAATCTCTGAAAACCAGGTCAGTAATAGATAAACTGATTAAACTCTTAGAAATGTTTCAGGATAGTATCAGCAGTAAAAACAAAAAAGCCCTGATATTATGTTATATCAAGACTTTAACTATATTTTATAGTAGCCCCACCGGGAATCGAACCTGGATCTACGGTTTAGGAAACCGCTATTCTATCCATTGAACTATAGGGCCAATTGAAGCGCAAAAGTATATCTTTTTTTTATCATTCCAAACCACCAGGCATATAAGCCTGGATAACAGTTACTCAACATATATTCACAGGATTAATAAAAATAAGGTAAAATCCATCATTATAAAACTTTTACCTCCTGACACTATTCTTAAAAAAAAATTATCTTTGATGCTTTCAAAATCATAAGAATGAACTGGATAGACGCAGTTATAATTATCGTCCTTATAATATCAGTTATAACAGGCTTTATAAATGGCCTGGTGAAAGAAGTTGCCTCCCTTGCTGCATTGATTCTGGGGATATGGGGCGCAATAAAATTTTCCGGTTTTACAGCAGCAAAACTTTACGATTATTTTGACATGACTGGGAAATATGTTGGAATTATTGCATTCCTTATAACTTTTGGAATTATCGTTGTAATTATTCATTTCATCGGCATAATAGCTGATAAAATTGTTGATGCAATTGCTCTTGGATTTGTTAACCGGCTACTTGGAATTGTATTCGGATTTCTGAAATCAGTTCTTATCATGAGTGTATTTTTTGTTATCCTGAATGCAATTGATGCCCGTAAACCATTTCTCCCCAGGGAAAAAATCGAAGAATCAATATTTTATAATCCAATTTCGGATATTGCCCCTGCAATCTTTCCTGTTATCGGGGAGGGAGGTTTCAACCGTAGTTTTGACCGGTTCAAAAAGAAACCGGATGAAGTAACTATTTAACTTGATTACTATATTTGCAATTCTTTAAAAATGAGTTTATGAATTTTGTTGATGAACTGAAATGGCGAGGTATGATACACGATATTATGCCAGGAACAGAAGAATTGCTGAAAAAGGAGATGACAACAGGATATATCGGGTTTGACCCTACTGCTGACTCATTACATATTGGGCATATGGTGCAGGTAATGTTGCTTGTGCATTTTCAGCGCTCAGGCCATATACCTGTAGCATTGGTCGGAGGAGCTACCGGAATGATCGGAGATCCTTCAGGGAAATCTGAGGAGAGAAACCTTCTTGATGAGGTTACTCTTCGGAAAAACCAGGAAGCTATCAGGAAACAACTTTCCCGATTTCTTGATTTTAGTCCTGAAAGGAAAAACAAAGCCCTGATGGTTAACAACTATGACTGGATGAAGGAATATTCCTTCCTGGGTTTTATCAGGGAAATAGGGAAACATATTACAGTTAACTATATGATGTCGAAAGATTCGGTAAAAAAGCGACTTGGATCGGAAGCAAAAGAAGGGATGTCGTTTACTGAATTTTCATATCAACTTGTACAGGGAACAGATTTTCTTCACCTTTATAATGTATATGGTTGTAAGCTTCAGATGGGAGGCTCCGACCAGTGGGGAAATATTGTTACCGGTACAGAGCTTATCAGACGTAAAACAGGTGGTGAAGCTTTCTCCTTAACCTGCCCGCTTATAACCAAATCGGATGGAACTAAATTCGGCAAAACAGAATCAGGCAATGTCTGGCTGGATCCTGAAAAAACATCACCTTACAAGTTTTACCAGTTCTGGCTCAATGTCTCCGATGAAGATGCAGCCAAATACATCAAAATATTTACTTTGATTGAACAAAAAGAAATTGAAAATCTTGTTTCAGCACATAAATTAAATCCACACGAAAGATTATTGCAGAAGCGTCTTGCTGAAGAGGTAACAGTGATGGTACATTCGCGTGAAGAGTATGACGGCGCTGTTGAAGCATCACAGATCCTGTTTGGAAAAGGGACAACGGAATCACTAAAAAAAATGAGTGAAAATACATTTCTCTCAGTTTTCGAAGGAGTCCCTGTTTTTGACATTAAAATGGAAGTACTTCAGAAAGGTGTTACAGTCGTTGACCTTTTTGCAGAACAGTCACAGGTTTTTGCTTCAAAAGGAGAGTTAAGACGCCTTATCCAGGGAGGTGGCTTAGGTGTAAATAAAATTAAAATTGATAATCCTGATATGGTAATATCACCTGATTCATTGCTTAATGGGAAATATCTTCTTGTTCAGAAAGGCAAAAAGAATTATTCTTTGATCAGAGTAAACTAAGCCTATTCCAGGAGATCAGCAGCAATTATAGATACATCATCGAAAAGGTACGGATTTGTATCCGGTATCCCGAGGTACTTTATCATATCCCTGACATTTTTTTCAACAGGATCGAGATTTGATATCTGCCGGATTATTTCTTTTGTTCCAATATCTTTTCCATCGGTACCCTTCAACTCTGACAGGCCGTCAGTATAACAAACAATTTTAGAATAATTGCTTATCAATAACTCATCCTTCTTTACCAAAGGTATCTCATCAAGCATACCTATCCCGACACATGAAGGCTGAAGATGCCACACTTCTCCTGTTTTGGTGTTTAAAATAACCGGTGGATTATGTGCAGCATTTATATACTCAAGTATTCTCGTCTTAAGATCATAACGGGCAACAAAAAATGTAATGAATTTTTCACCTGCAGCATTTAAAATCACAATAGTATTAAGTTTGTTAACAAGAGTTTCCAGTTCAATTTCATGAGTAAACAAAGCTCTAAGACTGGCCTGAAAATTTGACATTAATATTGCTGCAGAAATACCCTTTCCGGAAACATCAGCAATACAAAAACCCATTTGCGATTCAGATAACTTAAGACAATCATAATAGTCTCCTCCTACCTCATAATGAGGATAATAGAAACCGTTTATGATAAATTTTTCATTTTCAGGCATTTGATTGTTATCGGGAATCAGCATCTTTTGCATCCTGGAAGCAAGTTCAAGCTCTTTCTTGAATGCTTCCTGCCTGAGGCTTTCATTAAAAAGCCTTATGTTTTCAATTGCTACAATTATAATACTGGAAATAGTCTGAATAAAATTCAGGTGCTTTAGCACCGGGCTCATTCCTTCTCCTTCTTCCTCAATATCTCCAATAAATACAAAAGCAAGGTGAACATTATTGTTATAAACAGGAACAATAATGTCTACACCTTCAAAACCCATATCGGCTGACACATATGTAATCTCAGTGAAGTCCGATAACCTTTGCTCAACATCTATTGACTCATACTGTTTTGGAAAACCTCCATTCAAAAGACATTCCCAGCTAGCTGACCTTTTGAAGATGAGGATTTTACCAATACCAAGGTTTTTCCTCAGAATTGATTCATATTTCTTTAAAAGTGCTTCAGTGGGCAGATTTGCATTAATTGAAATGGTAATATCAAGCAGTGCATCAAGTTTAAACCTTGATATCTTTAATCTGTCTATTGAACTCTTTCTTTCCTCCATTGATCTTCTTATGACTTAACACGTTCTACATAAGATCTGTCCCGGGTGTCAATTTTTACTTTATCACCCGTATTTACAAACAGTGGAACCATTATTGTTCCTCCGGTTTCAATTTTAACCTGTTTAAGAGTATTTGTTGCCGTATCTCCTCTTAATCCTGGTTCTGAATAAATAACCTCCATAACAACAAATGGTGGAAGGTCAACTGATAAAACAGTCTCTGTGTCAGCATGCACTACAACCTCAACATTTTGCCCTTCTTTCAAAAACTCATTACTATCTATCAGATTATCTGAAATATGAATTTGTTCATAAGTCTCGAGGTGCATAAAATAATAACCCATGTCATCTTTATAAAGATATTGATACGGGCGTCTTTCCACCCTTGCAAGGTTCACCTTGGTTCCAGATGAAAAAGTATTGTCAATAACTCTTCCTGATTTAAGGTTCTTTAGTTTGGTCCGGACAAAAGCAGGTCCTTTCCCTGGCTTAACATGTTGAAACTGAACAATTGTATAGAGATCATTATTGAATTCAATAACCAATCCATTCCTGAAGTCTGCGGTACTTGCCATAAATTATTAGTTAATCACTTTATTAATATTGTTACTTTTTTCTTGTCTCCAAAGGACTTACTAATCCCTGGTAATTTACCATTTCGACCGTAAATGCCCCCACAAATATATCAAAACGGATCTTAACCGGTAAAAAATTTTTATCTGCTGAAAACCATAATGAAACATCCTCTTCAGTTTTAAAGAGTCGTCCTGTCTCCGAAACAGGATTAAATTTGTAACAGCGTATCTTACCTGCCCTTGTTTTAACCTCATCCGGACCAATATATTTCATTCTAATCGGATATAATTCATCAGTAAACCAAGTTTGTATGGTTAATATTTCACCTGGCTTTACAATACTTATGTTTGGTAGTGAGTGATTTCTGAACCAATAGAAGCATGATAAAATATCATGAATTCCCTGTTGGGTGATATGTACACCTGTAAGGTCGCTGGTAAGTATAGCGGAATCTGAACGTGTCTTATGATCAAAAAGAACTTCGTTATACTTCCTGTATCTTCCTTCACGTATATTCCTTATAGATTTTAAAGGAAGTTCGGTTTCAGGATCAATATAACTTTCATAAATATCAAGTACTTTAAATACAGCATCTGCCATTCCTGTTGTTTTTGCAGTAATCACTGAATGCCAGACCTCTTTCCCCCTGAAAGTATCTGCCTTAAGCTCCAATGTGGCAATACCTCCATTTATGACTCCATAATGAATTATGTAATCCAATTTTTCTCCTACCTGGTAAGAAGCAATTTGACCCTGTACCATTAAAGGTATCAGGAAAAACAGGCACAATATTAACTTTCCTTTATTCATCGTTCTCTTAATGAGAGGCAAATTACAGGCCAATTATTTACCAAGAATGTTCTTAACAGGTTTTGTCGTTAAAAAATCCTTCAGGTAAAAAGGTTCAAAATATGCAACATCCTCGTAAAAATGATTATTATATGCTTCATATACAGGTTTATGCATGTGTGATGCTGATATTTTATAATCCCCGGCGAAATACACATTTGTCCGCTTTATAACATCTTTACATTTAAGGGCGCCATCACCGAATATAACTATTTTATGTAACTGAGGAATTTCACAGAATGAGTTTTCATCTATTATTTCTGCTGAAATCTCTTTAACCTTCTTTCCGTTAATATCATATATTGAATAATAGATCTCCATTCTTCGGGCATCCAACATTGGGCAAAAAAGAGTATTGTTGTCATATATATTTTTTCTTTCTAGTAACTTTTTTACTCCCTGAAACATTGAAATTGTAGTCTCTACTCCAATAAGCGGGATTGAAGTTGCATAGGCTATGCCTTTTGCAACTGAAACTCCTATGCGAAGACCGGTATATGAACCCGGGCCTTTGCTGACGGCAACAGCGTCAAGATTATTTGCTTTTATCCCTGCCTCGTTCAGAAGTTCATTGATATATACGGTTAAAACTGAAGCATGCGATCTCTCATCAATGCTTTCCTTTAAAGCAATGATCCGGGAACTGTTACATAATGACACAGAACAGATCGATGTAGCTGTTTCAAGACATAGAATCATAATAAATCTGATAACAGATTACCTATTTCACTTTATACAGGTTTTCCTTTTTAACTATTTCAATAAGAGTGCTGTCAGACAGTTTTTTACTGATAGCACTGAAAGGCGCTGAAATTACCTGTTCATTATCGGAAACACCTGTCAATATCTCTATATAATTATTATCCTGAATACCAGTCTTTACATCTTTTGCAAATGCATATTTCCCATCTGTAACAAAAACAATTGTACGAATATCCTTATCAGATGGTGTTACTACATTCTTGGTTGTGTCGGTCCTTATTGTAACTGATTGTATCGGAACTGAAGTTACTTTTTCTTTGGTTTCAGTTTGTATATCAACAGTAGCTGACATACCTGGCCGCAGAGGATTTGCATTTCCGTTAGAGACCAGCTCCGAATATGATTCGGGAATAATAAGGATCTTAACATCAAAATTGGTGACCTGGTCAGCTGATACTCCTGTTGTCTTTGCAGAATTAGCGATCTCGGTGACTATTCCTTTGAATTTTTTATCAAGATATGCATCCACTTCTATCAAGGCAGTATCTTTCATACTGACTCTTACTATATCATTTTCATTAACCTGAACCTGTGCTTCCATTCTCGAAAGATCAGCTACTCGTAACAATTCAGTTCCTGCCATCATACCTGTCCCGGCAACACGTTCTCCCAATTCAACCAGAAGCATAGATACAGTTCCTGTCATCGGTGCATAAATTGATGTCTTGGTAAGGTTTTCGTTTGCCTCTTTCAAAGAAGCTTCTGTGCTCACTACCGAAAACTTTGCAGCATCAACCTCCGCTTTTGCAACACTAAATGAAGCTTCTGCCTGCTCATATTCGGATTTGGAAATTGTCTGTTCTTCAAACAACTGTTTTGTCCTGATAAAGGCAAGTTGAGCCTGATTGAACTGAGCTTCAGACTGAGCTAATCTGGCACGTGCTGAACTAATAGCAGCAAGAGATCTATCCTTTTGTGAAATATAAATATCCGGTTTAATTCTTATCAACAGCTGCCCTTTTTCAACATGATCACCTTCCTTTACTGTAAGTTCAACTATTTCACCTGAAACATCAGGACTGATCTTTACCTCTTTTTCAGGTTGAATTTTGCCGTTAGCAGTAATAGTCTCAACAATCATTCGTTTTTCAGCATTTTCTACTGCCACTTTTACAGTAACTGCCTTACCAAACCAACCCGCTTTTTTACCAATAACGGCAAATACCAGAAGTAACACAACAACAGGGACTAAAATTTTTAATATCTTATTGCTTTTCATGTTTTTATGACTTTAATGTGAATTATTTATTCAGGTTAAGTGGTATGCCTTTATAGAAATCAAGTACTTTGGTTTTAAAAATAAATTCATATTTTGCCTGGGCCATATCTGACTGGGCTTTCAGTAATTGTGTCTTTGCAGCATTATAGTCAACAGGAGTAACCATACCCACGTTGAATTTTTGTTCAGTATACCTGAATGATTCCTCCATTGATGTAACTGCTTTAATGCTTGCACTGTATTTTTTTAGTGAGGCAACTGCATCAGCATATGACTGCTGAATACTCTTGTAAAGTTGTTTTTTCTCTCCTTCAAGAGTATAACGGCTGCTCTCAATATTAAGTTTTGAGTTTGATATGTTTTTATTAACCATCCATCCGTTAAGAATCGGAATATTCATGGAAAATCCAACACCATAATTTATGTTATCACTAAGTTGTTTTGAAAAAGTATAGGTCTCTGTTGGATTACCCGGTTTAAATGCAATATCTGAATAACGTGTACTGAAAGAATGATTCATTGAGATCCGGGGACTTCTCCCTCCAGTGGCTATTTTCAGATCATACTCACTTGCCGTTAATTTCAGTTCCGCACTTTTAATTTCAGGCCTCAATCCCTGAGCCTGAGAATAAATATCATCTACTTTGCCTGTTATTACAGTATTAGAGTCAAGGTAAATATCAGGGATAACTATCTTAAACCCATCCGAGGACTTAAGCTCCAGCATCTGGGTCAGAGTAAGGTATGATAAGTCCCTCTGGTTTTCAAGATTGATCAGTTGAAGCTCTTCGCTTGCTGCCTGGGCTTCAATCTGAAGGAGGTTACCTCTTGCAAGACTGCCGGCATCAACAAGCTTTATTGTCTTTTGAATCTGCTGTTTAGTAATCTGAAGCTGATTGCCGGTTGCCGTTACAAGTTCATTATTGAGAAGGATCTGAAGATATGCAAGGGCTATATTCAGCGAAATATTATCCTTGATGCTTTGAAGATCAAGTTCCCCGGCAAGAACCTGATATTTGTTTTTCTTGATCGTGTTGTAGTTCTGAAGGCCATTGAAAAGGTCCACACTTCCACCTGCATAAAAACTATTCGATTGAATATTCTGATTATCAGTGAATTCATATGTGGTCTCATCAAGTGCCCGGCCAAAGGAATAATTATGTGTAGCCTGCCCGTTCAATGTGGGCAAAAGATTTAATTTAGCCTGCTCAAGTGAATTTTTCTGATACTTGGTTTGTATCACCTGCTGCCTGATCTGAATATTATTTTCAATAGAATGCCTGATGCAGTCCTCAAGTGACCAGATCTTTTGTTGTGAATAGATAATCCCATGCGACAGGAGAAGGAATCCGGGTATTAATAATAAGCATTTCTTCATGGTAAATTATTGATTTTATGGACACACTGCACACTCAATAACAAATCCATTTAATGAATATTGTGCAGGAAATATGTCGGAATTGGTCAGTATTGTCAATTTTAAAAATCAGCTTACGAAGATAAATAATATCTCAAAAAGATTATATAATTTCTTTTAAAAGATTGAATTTTAGGTAATTCTTCTATCTTTAAATAGATTTCATGCTCTCTTTTTTTTATTTATATTTGCACCGACAATAGATAATTTTTTTAAATAAATATTTAAAAGTATGACTAGTAAGGGATTGAAACTTGAACCCGGAGTTATTTTCGGAGATGATGTAAAGGCACTTTATGATTATGCCAACAAAAATGATTTTGCCATTCCAGCAGTAAATGTTGTAGGAACAAATTCTGTAAATGCTGTTCTTGAAACGGCTAAAGTTGTAAACTCTCCCGTTATTATTCAGTTTTCAAATGGAGGAGCTCACTTTTTTGGAGGACAGGGGTTACCAAAAGATGGTCATTTAGGAGCTATTGCAGGAGGTATTTCAGGAGCCCTTCACATACACAATGTTGCTGAATACTATGGGATACCTGTTATAATACATACTGACCATGCTGCAAGAAAGCTTTTACCATGGATCGATGCTCTACTTGATGCCGGTGAAGACTTTTACGAAGCAAATGAAAAACCATTGTTCTGCTCCCATATGCTTGACCTGTCGGAAGAACCTCTTAAAGAAAATATTGAAACATGCAAGAGATATCTCGAAAGAATGAGCAAGATAGGAATGTCTCTGGAGATTGAACTTGGTGTCACCGGGGGTGAAGAAGATGGCGTTGACAATACAGGAGTTGATAGTTCAAGATTATACACACAACCGGAGGATGTTGCCTATGCGTATGAAGAATTGTCAAAAGTAAGCGACAACTTTACAATAGCAGCCTCATTCGGTAATGTTCATGGAGTGTACAAACCGGGCAATGTAGAACTAAAACCTATTATTCTGAAAAATTCACAGGATTATATTGTCAAAAAATTCAAGACAGATAAAAATCCTGTAAATTTTGTATTTCATGGCGGATCGGGATCTGAAAAGCATCTTATCACTGAAGCTATTAAGTACGGTGCTGTTAAAATGAACATCGATACTGATATGCAATGGGCCTTCTGGGAAGGAGTAAATAAATACTCCAAAGATAAAAATGCATATCTCCAGGGGCAGATAGGAAATCCTGAAGGAGAAGACAAACCAAACAAAAAATATTATGATCCACGTGTATGGCTCAGGAAAGGGGAAGAGACATTTATAGCAAGGCTTAAAGAAGCATTTGAAGATCTGAATGCTTTGAACAGGTGCTAAATCTATAATTAATTAATACCTCCGGAAGAATCTGGTTTTGTTTTTCTGAATTGATTTTTACCTCCTTCCGTAAAATAGGATTTTAGCCAGTACAATAAAGTTGTTAATAACATAACAATCAGAGAGTCAGTTGCATATCAACTGGCTCTTTTTTGTTTGTTAAAAACTATTTCTTTTAATCAACACATTGACTATCTGTTTTTTTAAATTAGCTGTTGGATTTATCCTGATACCTGTGAGACATTCACCATATAAAGACGAAGAGTTAAAGCGCACCAATAAGCTTTCTGTGATGCTAAACAACAGGGAAATGCGTGCTCTTGGCATCTATTGCGATCGTTACCGTGTTAAGAACAAATCAGAATTTCTGAGGGAAACGGTTATGAAGGCTATTATACGGAGATTTGAAGAGGAGCATCCATCACTATGGGAAAACAGTGATCCCTCTCTTTTTTCAGAGAGGTCCTAAAATAACTTTTGGATAATATCAACCTTTTTTTAATTTTACATGTTCCGGTTTAAATAAACCGGAGGATTTTTTATGTTATTTTAAAAAATTGCAGGGCTAACTCCTGATTATGATGTCATACGATGTATCCTGAAAGTTTTAAAAAAGAGCCTACAAAAAAGACACCATGGGTCATTCTTGAATCGGGTATGATATTTATTTTAGGCAGGTCAATCCCTGAAAACCCAGGAGAATTTTACCGTCCGGCTTATAATTGGATTAGTGAATATATTCGAGATTATAACGGAAAAACAAGAATCTGTATAGGATTTGAATATATTAATACCACATCAACCAAATGGATCTATTCCATTCTCAAAGAATTATCTGAGATGAAAGATTTAGCCCTGAATAGCAAAATTCATTGGTATTATGAACAGGGAGATGAAGATATGTGTGAACTGGGATTTATTTTACGATCACTTGTCGATTGTCCTTTTATCATTGTAGAAGTTAATGAGATGAACAGCAGCCAGTATAAACAGTTACTGTCACCTGAGCTATAATTTCAAAAAACCCCGGGATCAATAATAATCCCTGATAAACACTATCAATTATTTTACTATTTTTGCACCGTCAATATAATAAAGAGTGACCCATGGTGTAATTGGCAACACGTTAGATTTTGGTTCTAAAGAGTCCAGGTTCGAAACCTGGTGGGTCAACTAAAGTCTCCCCCTTAAACTATTTACAATAGTTTAAACCATATCAGAACCGCTTATAATTAATAATATAGGCGGTTTTTTGATTTTAGAGCAGCTTATAAATATGACTTAATTTAGCTAATAATCGGGCGTAAATCGAGAGTCTTTATTTTTGTTAAACAGTTCTCGAATTTGAGTTAAGTTATTAATAATAATATATTTACAGATATGTAAAATTAGGTTTACAAGTACAACAAGAAGAAACTTAAATCAGAGAAAGGAAGCGAATCGGTTTCAAACGATAACAAAATAATAAATCTAATCCTTATAAAGAGGACTTTATGTGGCATTGCCTGTCCCGGTTTATCGGAATAATGCCAAGCAAGAAGCCTCACGTTACAGCTAATGCGAATAATTAAAGTCAGTTAGATGACGTCTCTACAGTTCACTAATATGCCGCAACCGGTCAATTGACACATTTACTTTTGTGCAACACAAGACAAAACACAACACTCATACAAAAAAAAAGTGCCAAATCCCCTCGCTCTCATTAAATAAATTAGTTCATTAATGTAAGGAAGGATTGAATAGATTATTTTTGCAAAATGGAAATATTTATTTTAGGATTACTCATACTGCTTAATGGATTTTTTGCTTTATCTGAAATTGCACTCGTTTCGAGCAAAAGAGCCAGATTGGAACAGATGAAAGTAGATCGACGAAGAGGTGCAAAGACAGCTCTGAGATTACTTGAAGATTCCGAGAATTTCTTATCCGCAGTTCAGGTTGGGATTACTTTAATTGGAATCATAACCGGGGTCTATGGTGGATTGAGCATTGCAGAAGATATAACTCCTTTTTTTCTACAGATTAAATTTTTAGAATCTTCTGCAAATGAAATTGCACTTGCAAGTACAATTTTAATAATAACCTATTTCTCAATAGTAATTGGTGAATTAGTGCCGAAGACAATTGCTTTAAGTAATCCCGAAAAAATAGCAATTAAAATTGCACCACCTATTTACTACTTCAGCAAATTATTCTATCCCTTCGTCAAAATTCTTTCTTTGTCTACAAATATGTTTACTAACATGATAGGCGTTAAGAAACAGTCGGAATATCTTACAGAAGCTGAATTAAGACAGATATTAAAAATAGCCTCACATGAAGGAGTGATTGAAAAAGGGCAAAATCTGATTCATGAGAAAGTTTTTTACTTCTCCGATAAAAAAGCAAAGCACATTATGACTCATCGCATGGATGTTGAATGGATTAATTTAACTGATCCAGGGGATGAAATAAAAGCTGCTATTTTAAATTCTCGTCACAGTATGCTCATTTGCTGTAATGAAGACCTGGACAATTTTATCGGGATTTTGAATATTAAAGAATATTTAATTTCGCTTAATTCAAGTGATTCCGTTGTAATTAATGATTTATTGATTCAGCCAATTATAGTTCCGGAAAATACAGATGCCCGTAAAGTTCTGGATTTAATCAAACAAAAACAAGTTCATTTTTGCATCGTGGTGGATGAGTATGGTAGTTTCGAGGGTATTATCACGTTACATGATATTATGGAGAATATTATCGGAGAAATGCCTGAAGACGGAGAGGTATATGAACCTGATATGTTTATTCGCGATGACAAATCAGTATTAGTTAGTGGGGATGCACCTATAGAAATTTTAGATGGTATTATTGAAGGATTTATAATCGATTTCGAAAAAATTGATTATTCAACTGTTGCAGGTTTTGTTATTAATAACATTAATAAAATTCCTCAGATTGGCGACAAGTTTGACTATAATCATTATTCAATCGAAATTGTAGATATTGACGGTAATAGAGTAGATAAAATATTAATAACCCGTAAAAATAACTAGAACACAATTGATTCCCTGATGATATGGAACAAAATAAAAAATAATTTATCATATCCAACTTTCTATCCTTTTACAGGCACAATTAAAAACCGCTCAGACTTATGCACAACCAGAGCTTTTAGAAGAGCGCGTAACCTCCTATCAAATTGATTGTTAGCCACCAGAGTTGGTCTAACCCGCCAGTATGTCTTTGTTAGAGAATTTATCTTGACTTGGCAGTTTTCTGCCATTTACCTGGCCTCTTCCATACAGACAATTGTAAAGTTACATGATAACTCTTGCTCATTTACCAGTTTGAGAGAAACTCCGACGCCTTTACTACAATAAGGCTTAGTTATTATTTTGGTAACTCAGCTAAGTTCTGGCTCGGACTTCAGAACTACTTTGATCTTGAAGAAAAAATTAAAAGCAACTGAATTCAAACATATAAAAAGACTATCAGAGCACACTGTCTAGCTATTGAGACTTCTTACTTGACAGAAATACTTTTCTAAGACAAATTACTCCGGCGCATAATAAAGTGTACTTCATGTGGCATAACTGTCATTTTTCTATGCATTTACCATTGTTATCAGTAATCCATTAGCATTATTATAACTCTCAATAAACTTAAGGAGTATCTGAGGATTCTTTTTCCCTGTTATACACAAAACAGACCTCGTTTTGATATAATATAGACATTAATAACTTTTACAACAAATGATACAACTATCTGACAATTGCTAAAGATTTTTTTTCGTGTATTTATTAAATAAACAAAAACTCAATATAGTGAGATCAGATTTTTGACAATAGAAAAGCTATTTTCGATAGTCATCTAAAGAATATGAAATCCAAGTAAATAAGGTAATCCGATCTGCATTATTCAACCTCTGAAGTGACCATAAACAAGTGTAATTTAATATTTAAATATCCTTACTTCCGCAAGGAGATTTCATGGCTCATCCCCTTTGTTGTATATTTGCAATAAATCTACAACATAATAATATGGCCGATGATGTTTTGTCTCCCAGGGAAGCCCGAAGATATCAGAAACAAATAATGATTCCAGGAATTGGGATCAAAGGTCAGGAAAAAATTAAAAATGCAAGTGTATTGGTCATAGGGGCAGGAGGACTGGGGTGTCCTGTTTTGCAATATCTTAGTGCTGCCGGTGTTGGAAAGATAGGTGTTGCAGAGTTTGATACGGTGAATGAGACAAATCTGCAGCGACAAGTTCTGTATGGAACTGATGACATCGGGAAATTAAAATCGATCATCGCAAAAAACAGACTCGAACATCTTAATTCCAATGTTGCCATTGAGATAATAAATCTGAAAATTGACAGTTTTAATTCTCTGAATATATTTAAGAAATTCGATATTATTGTTGATGCAACAGATAATCTTGAATCGCGATATGCCATAAACGATTCATGTGTTCTACTTAAGAAACCTATGGTACATGGTGCTATTTACTTGTATGAAGGGCAGGTCTCTGTATTTAATTTCAAAGGAGGACCAGACTACAGAAGTTATAATCCCGAAGTGAAAATTTCTAATTCTAGAGATCCAAAGCCTTCAGATGTGGGTCTGTTTGGAGTAGTGCCATGCATTACAGGTGCACACATGGCGAATGAGGTACTCAAAATGATTACAGGAACAGGAACAGTATTAAATGGTATGTTATTGTTAATTAATACTCTGGACAATACTTTCAGGTTAATAAAAATTATATCAGATAAGAAATTATGAGATTACTTCTTATTAGCAATTCAACCAATCAGGGAGAAGCTTACCTTGATTATCCAAAGAAAAATATAAAGGCTTTTCTTGGACAAAAACCTGTTAAAGCTCTTTTCCTGCCCTATGCAGCAGTAACTTTTTCATTCGATGATTATGAGACTAAAGTTTCCGAACGCTTCAGGGAAATCGGCCATGATATAGAATCAATTCACAGGTTTAAGGATCCCTTAGCTGCAGTAAATTCTGCCTCAGCCATCGTTGTTGGAGGAGGTAATACCTGGCAACTCCTTAAAATGATACGGGATGAGAAACTTACAGATCTTATCAGAAAAAAGGTGCTTGCAGGAATACCTTACATAGGATGGAGTGCAGGATCAAATGTCGCATGCCCAACAATAAGGACAACAAATGATATGCCTATAACAGAACCTGATTCTTTCGAATCATTTAATCTTGTCCCCTTCCAGATTAATCCCCATTATCTCGATGCTAATCCTACAGGACATGCTGGGGAAACCAGGGAACAGCGTATTGAAGAATTTATAGAAATCAATAAGGAGATAACTGTTGTAGGCCTCAGGGAAGGCACCATGCTTCTGATTGAAGAAGAAAAAATCAAACTATTTGGTCAGCGTAAAGCCAGAATCTTCAGGAATGGATCATCTCCTGTTGAACTCGGACCGGAAGATGATCTATCTTTCCTACTTTTATAATAGATCAGTTTCATTCTATTGATATAACTTTGATCACTTTAATTAAGGCTATATTTAAATTTTCCTATCAGAATATGAGGACTTTTACTAAAATATTAAAGTTAATTGCAATTTTAATTGTCATTATCTCAATCATACTGTTTTCAGCTTCTCTTTTCTTCCAACAACGAGTTGCAGATATAATACTTAAATCACTCAATAACAACATATCAACAAAACTGGAGTTTACCTCTTTCAGGCTCTCCTTCCTGAAAAGATTCCCAAAAGCTTCAATAGAACTTAAAGATGTTTTAGTGCACTCCTCTTCTTCTTTTATTAAGACCGGTTTTCATGAAATTAGTCCTGATACTCTTCTTGCAGCAAAAAATGTTGCAGTTGAATTCAGCATATCTGACATAATTAAAGGCAATTACAATATCGATAGAATCAATATCAAAACCGGGAAACTTATAATCTTATCTGACAATTCCGGGAATGTCAATTACGAGATAAAAGCAAAGAAAGATAGCGGACAAAAAGATAAGTTTGTATTGAACCTTGAAAGAATAATTCTTTCAGACATTTCTGCAGTTTATTATAACCTTGCAACTAAACTATTTATTGAGGGAGAAATAAGAGGGGGACGTTTAAAAAGTAAAATAGCCTCTGACCGGTTAGATTTTTCTGCAAATTCTGACATGCATATAACTCTTTTTCAACTCTACAATACTAAGATAACTAAAGGAATAGATGCCAAACTTGACTTAAGTCTTTATAATTCTGATAATGCAACATTCTTCAAAAAAGGATCAATAAAGCTTGATGATTTTATTTTTGGTCTTACAGGAAGTATTTCGAAAGATAATCTTATCGACCTGAATTTAACAGGACAAAATATTGACATTTCAAAAGTTACAAAATATATGCCTGATAAACTCAGGCTGACATTAGCAGATTATGACCCATCAGGAATACTAATAGTTAATGGCAGGATCGCTGGGAAATTATCAAGAACTTCAAATCCGCATATTGAATTTACTTCTAATCTTAATAAAGGTCATATAAAATACGGTAAATCAAATCTTTCAGTTGAGGACCTCTCTTTTTCAGGTAATTTTTCAAATGGGTCAAAAAATCTTCCGGAAACAAGTAAAATAGAGGTAAGTAATATTTCCCTTAGACTTGGATCCTCACGATATGAAGGATCATTTACCCTATCGGATTTTAATCTTCCTGAAACTTCAGTTGAGTTATCCGGGATACTATATCCACAGGAACTTGTTGAGTTTTTTAATATCCAGGGAGTAGCAAGTACTGAAGGTTCTGTAGATTTAGCCCTCAAACTGAAAGGAAAGATTAACCTTAAGGAGAAACTTACATTCGGGAAACTCTTAAGTCTGAATCCAAAGGCAGATTTGACATTTATGTCATTTAGCATAAGAATGGCAGAAGACCATTTTGCAGTGGGCAATGTCGACGGGGTAATCCATTTTTCCAACATAGCAACTGCAGAAAACCTTCAGTTTTCATATAAAAAACATTTAATTAAAACCACCGGTGAGTTTGTTAATCTCCCTGAATGGCTGGCAGGCAAAAATGTCAAATTGAGGATTTCAGCAAATATGGAGACAAACAGATTTGATCCTGTTTCCCTGTTTCAAGATACACAAAGAAGGCCAGAGAACCTTCAAGCCGAAACTTTTTCTTTGCCTGAGGATATAATTCTTAAACTGAACTATAAAATTGATACTTTCATCTATAAAACTTTTCATGGAGAACAGGTCAGTGGAACATTATATTATGAACCAGGCATATTAAGTCTTAAACCTTTATATATGAATTCTTTAGATGGCTTTATTTCTGGTAATGGTATAGTTATACAAAATCTTAATAAATCATATCTGTTCAAAGGCAATTTCAATCTTGATAAAATTGATATTAATAAGGCATTCAAAACATTCAATAATTTCGGGCAAAATTTTCTGAAAGCAGAAAATCTTGCAGGTACACTTTCCGGTTCTTTATCCCTGCTTCTTCCAACGGACTCGATGTTAAAAGCTGATAAAAAGTCACTTACAGCAGAAGGTAAATATAGTGTCAATAATGGAGCTCTTATCAATTTTGATCCTGTCAGAAGACTATCGTCATTCATTGAACTGTCTGAACTTGAAAATATCAGTTTCGAAAAACTTGAAAATGATTTCTTTATAAGAAACAACAATCTCTATATACCACAGATGGATGTTAAATCATCTGCCGCTGATCTCACTATTAACGGGAAGCATGATTTTGACAATAAATACGAATATCATGTAAAAATGCTTTTATCAGATATTCTTAGCAAAAAAGAGAAGAAAAACAGGAGTAAACAATCTGAATTCGGTATTATTGAAGATGATGGACTTGGTCGCACGTCGCTTCTTTTGAAAATTGAGAGCAAAGGAGAGGATGTAAAGGTAGGTTATGATATTAAAGCGGCAGGAAATGAAATAAAAAAAGATATTAAAACAGAGCGTCAAACACTTAAAACAATCCTGAACGAAGAGTATGGTATGTTTAAACGCGACACAACATTACAAAAGAAGGAGGAAAAGAAGCCCAGGTTCCGGATAATATGGGACGAATCGGGAAATTCAGGAAAGAATATTCCCGAGATCCCTGCTGAGGATGAATCCAGTCCTGTTAAGAAGCTTTTTAAAAAGAAATAATATTGAACATCTACAAACATAAAACAGCCTGGAAACTTGTATTGCTGATTTTTGCAATACTTATTGGCTTCTCTTCACTTCTCTATACCGGGAATTTAGTTAATAAGCTTAAATCCGAAGAGAGAGAGAACGTTGCTTTATGGGCAGAAGCAACCAGGTTGATCAACTCTTCTGAATCAAACCAGAATCTCGATTTTCTATTAACAGTTATAAAAAACAATAACACAGTCCCTGTGATCCTTACTGATGAGTTTGAAAATATAATAGACACAAGGAATTTTGATAGTGTCAGAATAAATGACCCCGCCTTTCTGAAAAAAAATCTTAAAAGTATAAAACAGAAAAATGAACCAATCAAAATTGATCTGGAGGATAACCATTATAACCTGGTTTTTTATAAGGATAGTATCATATTAACTATGCTTATTTATTATCCTTATGTCCAATTGGGCATTATAATACTCTTTATCATAGTCTCATATCTTGCATTCAGTTCATCCCGTAAATCGGAACAGAACCAGGTCTGGGTAGGAATGGCGAAGGAGACAGCACATCAGCTTGGGACTCCCACCTCATCTCTTTCAGGATGGATAGAAATATTACAGCAAAAATACCCTGAGATTACTATCAGCAGGGAACTTGCTCTTGATGTTGAAAGACTGGAGAAAGTAACTGAACGCTTTTCAAGAATCGGATCCAAACCGTCACTTAACAATGAGAATATTATTAAACTTGTTCTTCAGACAGTTGAATATCTGAAATCAAGGTCCTCTTCAAAAATAAAATTCATATTAAAATTTAACCAGGAACAGGAATTGAATATTCCTGTAAATGCTTCACTTTTCGGATGGGTAATTGAGAATGTGTCAAAGAATTCTATTGATGCAATGGAAGGATCTGGAGAGATCACGTTTTCAATATCTGAAACTGAAAAAAATATTCTTATCGATATTTCTGATACCGGAAAAGGAATCCCTAAATCAGCATTTAAAAAGATTTTCAATCCTGGATTTACAACAAAACATAGAGGATGGGGGCTAGGGTTATCCCTGACAAAAAGGATTATAGAGGAATATCATAATGGAAAGATTTTTGTAAAAAATTCTGAAGTCGGGAAAGGATCTTCCATACGTATCATTATGAATAAGAAATAGCATATTTGCTATCTTTGCAGCCCAGAAACAAGCAGTTATGAAAAGAAAAGATATAGAGATAATGGCTCCTGCCGGATCTTATGAATCATTAATTGCTGCTATTCAGGGGGGTGCAGATTCGGTATACTTCGGAGCGGAAAATCTCAATATGAGAGCTGCTTCTTCAAACAACTTTACACTTGAAGATCTGAATAAAATATCAGACTTATGCAAACAATCGGGACTAAAAAGTTATCTCACTGTTAATGTGATAGTTTATGACCACGAGATTGAACAGATGAAAAAAATTGTTGATGCAGCAATTGATGCCGGAATAACTGCAATTATTGCATCTGACTTGTCTGTAATAAATTATGCATTTAAAGCTGGCATTGAAGTGCACCTTTCCACCCAGTTGAACATAACCAATATTGAAGCCTTGAAATTCTATTCAAAATGGGCTGATGTGGTTGTCCTGGCCAGAGAACTAAATATTAATCAGGTAAAAAATATTTATGATGCTATCAGGGAGCAGGATATAAGGGGGCCTCATGGCGATCTGGTTAAAATTGAGATGTTTGCACATGGTGCATTATGTATGGCTGTTTCCGGGAAATGTTATCTCAGTCTTCATGAAAATAACCGGTCGGCAAACAGGGGCAGCTGTTATCAGACTTGTCGTAAATCGTACATTGTAACAGAGAAAGAGTCAGGCTATGAACTTGAAATTGACAACGAATACATAATGTCTCCAAAAGACTTATGTACAATCAGTTTTCTTGATAAACTTATTGAGTCTGGTGTAAGGGTTTTAAAAATTGAAGGAAGGGCCCGATCCGCAGAATATGTAAAGGTTGTATCATCATGTTATAACGAAGCATTAAACTCAATTGCAGATGGGACATTTGATTTTGAAAAAGCAGATATCTGGAAAGAGAAGCTTTCAACTGTGTTTAACCGGGGGTTTTGGGATGGGTATTATCTTGGACATAAAATGGGAGAATGGAATAAGCGATATGGCTCAAGTGCCACTAAAAGAAAGGTATATCTGGGAAAAATTACAAACTATTTTACCAGACTACAAGTCGCAGAAATAAAACTTGAAAATGGAAATCTTAGAACAGGGGATATAATTCTTGTTACAGGACCAACATCTGGTGCTATTGAGAATAAAGTAGAAGAGATCCGGGTTGATCTGAAAGAGACCAGCGAAGCATTCAAAGGTGATTTGTGTTCAGTAAAAGTTCCGGAAATCCTCAGACGATCAGATAAGGTATATAAATGGGTTGATGAAGATGAAGTTAAAAACCAATAGATAATATTTTTTACCAGGTTATTTTGTCAGCAAGATCAAGGACCTTTGAAGAATTGATTTCGATATCATCGGTATCTGTCTGAATATAAAATACTTTATTCGTTTGTTTTCGCTTAATACCGAACATATATGTTTTGTCATAATAATTAAGAGCTATCTCGATTGCTTTCTCAAAATCGCCGGCATCAACTGCCGCCAGAGCATCTCTGGTATTATCACCACCCAGTCGTTTACTTATTTTCATTATCGATCCCTTAAGGGCTTCCGGGGGATATGATGAATACTCCTTAATCAACCGAGGTAACCTCGTTTTAATATCCATTATAAGAACAATGGTTGGAGCCCCCTGCATATTACTGTAAAATTTTTCCGGCAAAAATACAGTACCAATATTGCGGCTTTCATCTTCCATCCATACCGGCATATTATTATTCATCTTGATCAGCTTCTCAAATAAAAGATTAGCAAAATGTTCAGTGGAGGGTTGTGGCATTTGCCCAAGAGAACCAAATGCAGATCCTTTATGATTTGCAAGCCCCTCAAGATCAACAACCTGATTATTATTATTCTTAAGGTTCCCCAGTATATGTGTTTTGCTGCTTCCTGTTAATCCTCCTAATATTATTACTTTTCTTCTTTCTGACAGATTCTGGAGAATATAGTTGCGGTAAGCTTTATAACCACCCTCCAGAATATTATTTTCAATATCACCTAAAGTAAATAACCATGACATCGTTTCAGATCTCATCCCTCCTCTCCAGCAATGAACAAGAAGGGAACCACCTTTTGCAGCATTTAATGCATCCTCCAGTTTTGTATGCATTGCCGGGCCGGTTAGTTTTAGTCCCTCGATGATTGCGCTGACCCGGCCTTCAAGTTTATATTTTATACCTACTGCCTCTCTTTCCCTATCATTAAATAATGGAATATTCGTTGCCCCCGGAATATGCCCGGATAAATATTCAGCTGGAGACCTAACATCAATAACAGGAACATTCTCCGAATAGTTAAGGAAATTAATAATATCAAGCTTTTTACCTAATAACATATTCGATAATTTTCCGAAAAAATTTATATAACCCTCCGTATAAGATTATTGGGTTTCAGTTCTGGTTAAAATATTTTGCAAACAGCTTCTTAAGTTCATCTATCCTAACTGGTTTTGAAATAAATTCCCTGATCCCTGACAATTCAGCTTTTCTTTTTGAATCTGGCATATTATCTGCCGTAAATGCAACTATTAATACTTTATTGTCGCTTTCAAGAATCTTTCGTGCTGACTGGTAACCATCCATTTCAGGCATAACAAGATCCATAAAAATAAGATCATATTTAGTGGCTTTTGCCAACATATATCCGGCATAACCATCATCAGCAAGATCAAAAGAATATCCAAGGCTTTTAAGCATAGTACCAAGAACCTTTTGATTCATTTTATTATCCTCAACTATCAGGATTCTGATAGCATCCGATGATTTACCTGAATCTGAAGAGAAATTTTCAGTTTCAACGAAAGGGAAACTATCCTGAATAATATTCTGTAATTCACTTATATCAATAGGTTTGATCAGATAGTTGTCAATCCCCATTGTCATACATTTCATATAATTTCCCTTTTTATCATTAGAACTTAGCATAAGAAAGATAAAATTTGATGTAAGTTCATTTTCCCAGATTGACTTCACAACTTCAAATCCTTCAAATTCGATATCATCTAAAATTATTATCAGACGATATCTGTTGTCCTGGAGGTTAAGGTTTGATTTTAACTGATTTATTGTTGATTTCTGAAAAGTTGTGACAGAAACTGATAGATTCATTTTGTGAAGAATACCTAGAATCTCCTCATCTCTGTAATGTGTACCGGTTATAACAAGAGTTTTAATATCCTCAAATTTTTTGATTTTTTCAAAAGGGATATTTTTTATTTGTTTGTCGTTGGAGTTAGTTACTATTGTGAATAAAACCCTCGTTCCCTTATCTCCTGCAATTCCTGAAGGGGACTCAGCAGATAGTTCCCCACCCATTAATTCAACAAGCTGTCTTGCAAGTATTGTCCCAAAACCTGATTCATCACTAGTCCTTATTGCTTTTGATTCAATATTGACATAATCTCCAAATATTTTCTTTATATCGGATTTGTCATAGCTGGTACCGGTGTCGGTTAATTCAAAGGCCAGTTTTACAATCCCGTTCCTGTTACTCTGGAGCCTGCATTTTAATCGTATCAATCCCTTTTCAGTTGATCGTATTGAATGATTTAGCAAATTTGTAAGTACCTGCCTTAATCTGAATGGATCACCAATAATACTTTCCGGCACATTGTCTTCAATATATGAATCCAGAATAATGTCAGTGGAAGTAATATAGGTTTTTGCTAAATCGATACAATAATTAAATTCTTCTCTCAGGTTATATGGAACCTCATCAAGAATCATTTTACCAGTCTCAATTTTTGAAAAATCAAGTATATCGTTAATAATGTTAAGTAGAACCTCGGTCGATCTTCTCTGCAGGCTTACAATCTCCCTGCCTTCCTTAGAAAGATCTAATTTTGTCAGAACATCAGTCATCCCGATAATGCCATTAAGAGGTGTCCTGATTTCATAGCTCATTCGTGCAAGGAATTCAGATTTGGCTACATTTGCTTTAGCTTCCTGCTTCCTGGCAGATTCAAGCATTGTAACATCAATTAATATTTCCATTGTTGCCTCTTCTCCAAGAAAAACGACAGGAATAGTATTCCTGTATAAAACAATCTCTCCTATTTCCTTTTTAATAATTACAAAATGATCGGGATTAAAATTACTGCCAAGGTTTTTCGAAAAATATTCGCTGTCCCGTGATAAGGAAGTTTCAGGGAATATTTTACCCTTCATTTCTGACTCATCTGAATATGAATATTGGCTGGCTGCCACTTTGTTTGCTTTAATTATCTCCCTGTTTTTGTTATGAATAATTACTCCTACAGGCATCTCTTCTATAAGGGTAAATAACATTTTTTCTGAAGCACTTAATCTGGACATTTCAGATTTTTGAGATCTTAAAAATCTCCAGAAAACATAGATAATTACCTGTATAAGAAAGAGTGTTCCCAGGACGATAAAAAGTGAATTTCTGATTATATATTTCTGAAAGAAATCTGTAGGAGCAGAAAATATCAGACCAAGATCTCTTCGAAGGAGCTGAGTAGGGTAGTATGATGAGATAATTTCCTTGGATTTGCCATCTATTATGGCATTATGGATTTTGTTACCTGTTGAGAAGTTTGAAATGGCAGAAGTAATTGTTTCGACACCAGAATATTCAATATTAGTTTTATAATTATCATAAATAATTTCTCCTGAATCACTTACAACCCATTGCCACTGGTAATCCTTTAGATTAAAAACTTTAAATATCTCCTCAAAGTATTTCTGATAATCTACCGATACTACAATATTCCCGATCGCTACATTCTGTTTAATAACAGGCAGATAATACTCATATTTTCTGTTGTTATTAACCGCCTTTTCCATTTGGAATATCTCGCCCTGAACATGAAGTTTAAAAGGCTGTTCCAGCCATTCATCATTATCATCTTTTTTTAATGAGAATTCATTCCTGTCATTGTCATACAATTTAATCCCAGTAACGAAATCCTGATATTTTGAGAAGAACAACTTCATTTTGTCAATTGCCCGGGTCTGATTCTCCTTTACATTGAAAAACAGTGCTAGATCCTCTGAAAAACTAATCTGATTAAGATCGCTCAGAAAAAGATTGTTTGTATTATCCACAGAGAGGCCCACAATCTGTACCTGACGGTCAAGCAGTGCAATAATGTAATTTATTTGTTTATTATACAGGTTCTTATAATAGAAGAAATTAGCAACCATTATTACAATAAATGCTGAATAGACAAAAGTCATAATCTTTTTCATCACACTCGGAATGTTAATCTGCTAAAGAAATTAAAAATAATCTATTATTATTTAAATATCAATTTTACCTGTATTTACTATTCTCATCCTCAAGGATATTAATATAACTCCTGTAACGAAAAGGATCAATATCGCCATTTTCAACTGCAGTTCTTACGGCACACCCGGGTTCTTCAATGTGCAGACAATTATTAAATCTGCACTCTTTTGAGGCTTTAAATATCTCGGGGAAAAAATGATATATCTCATTCCTGTTCATATCAACTACTCCGAATCCCCTTATTCCCGGAGTATCAATTACAAATCCACCAAAAGGCATCTTATGCATCTCCGGGAAAGTAGTGATATGTTTTCCCTGTTTATGATAATCTGAAATCTCAGCTGTTTTAAGCTTTAATGAAGGATCCAGTGCGTTAAGCAGAGTTGTTTTTCCAACGCCTGAATTACCTGACACCAGGCTCGTCTTATCCTTCATCAAATGAACAAGAGCTTTAAGGTTTGACGGGTAATACAAAGATAACCTGATACATTCATAACCGATTTTACTGTATAATGAAATCAGGTTTTCCATCTTTTCCAATTCATCACTATTATAAAGATCCGTTTTGTTGATAATTATCTTTGCAGGAATACGATAGGCTTCTGCAGTAATCATGAAGCGGTCAATGAATTCAATGGGTGTTTCCGGAAGGATTATTGTTATCATCAGAAAAACCTGGTCAATGTTACTGGCAATAATCTGAGATTGCCTGGATAGATTGGATGACTTCCTCAGGATATAATTTTTCCTGTCAAGTACACTGGTTATAATCCCCGAATTACTGTTTTGTTCATATTCAAAGAGTACATTATCACCAACAGCAACCGGGTTGGTTATAAGTAATTCCCTGATCCTTAATCTGCCTTTTATGACACATTCGATGATATTGCCGCTTTCGGTTAATAAACGGTACCTGCTACCCGTTGATTTTATAATTAATCCCTTTTCCAAATTAAATATTCTTTATAACAAAAGTATATAAAATTGTGTGTGGAGAATTGTTCCTGACAATTAATAAACAAGGAGAGATGCTCATAAAGAAGCTCCCTCCCTGATTTATTAAGATGGTGAAAAATAAAAATTTGCTAACTATCTGATGCCATAAGAAGGAATGGTTTCATTTCAAAACTGTGATAGAAAGGTCGCAACCTTTCAACGTTATAATAATCTGATACTTTAACAATCTTTTTGGATGAAGTAACCACATCGATAGGAAGGTTATCATATCTTCCGTTCTTGAGTACCACTATTCTTCCATGCACACCCTTAAGGATAAGATCCAGAGCAAGGTTACCATAAGCCATAGGAACGATAGAATCGAGGGCATCAGGATCTCCTCCGCGAACCATATATCCGAGTTTCTGGTTGATAACATTTATTGTTTTTCCATTGTTGAATTTTCCTGACAAGTCTTTAAGCTTTGCCGAAACCATATCACCAATACCACCAAGTTTTGCATGTCCATATGCATCCTTTTCGCTGTCGGCAAAGATCATCTGACCTCCTTTAAACATAGCTCCTTCTGACACCAGAACAACAGAATATTTGCTTGGATTATGATTCCTGTCTTCAACAAGTAGTTTTGCAAGAAGCTCTATATCAAACTCATATTCAGGAATTACACATCTGTTTGCAGCACCAGCCATCGTCGGGAGCATCGCTGTGAATCCAGCATATCTGCCGAATACTTCAAGGACCAGGAGTCTTTCATGTGATCCGGCTGAGGTTCTCAGAGAGTTAGTCATTTGAATTGTACGTGTAACGCAGGTGCTGAAACCAATACAATAATCTGTCCCCGGCACATCATTATCCATTGTTTTAGGTATAGCAACAACATTCACCCCCGATTTATAAAGATGAACACCATAGCTGAGAGTATCATCTCCACCAATTGGTATAAGATAATCAACTCCAAGCCATTCAAGGTTTTTGATAATCTCCGGAGTAATGTCATTCATTTCAGCATTATATTTACTCTGAAGATGATCAGGTACACTAGCTTTTGCCATATGGCTTGGCCTGGTTCTGGATGTATGAAGGAAGGTCCCGCCTGTACGGCCTGCCTTATTGACTATGTCGTCAGTAAGGATCTGATAATTATTGCTGTTGTCTGCCTTATGGTCCCTGATGAGCTCGGAAATGCCGGCCCATCCTCTACGGAGCCCGATAACCTTGTATCCTTCACGGTTTGCACGGATTGTTACCGCACGAATAGCCGGGTTGAGTCCTGGAACATCTCCCCCGCCAGTAAGAATAGCAATTACCCCTTTTGTTGATTTCTGAGTTGCCATAATACTTGGTTTTTTAAATGAAAATATCTGGTTTAGGTATAAAATTAGAGTAATTCGATGGAATAACAATGAATTCTTTCGTAGGAAAAAAATAAAGCAAAAAAGGGATGATTTTATTCACCCCTTTAGCAGAATATATTAGACAGAAATATCAATTACCTGGTGACTCGTCCCAACCCAGAATTTTATAGAAATCATATTCTTCAGGTTTCTCAACATATTTTTTAGCACCGTGGTAATCAGCCTTGGTGATAAAATGAAGATTATTTCTGTAGATCAGCTGAACTTTTTCAGATTCAATATTTACCAGTCTTGGTTTTACTTTTCCCTTTTCATCCTCTACATCCTTGAGGAATAATGGAAGGATACAACCTGTTCTGTCAACTGTGACCATACAACCGGTCAGCCCTTCTTTGAATAGTTTAAAAACACCCAGGCCAAGGCGTGTCGCATAGTTGAGATCATATGCAACCGGTCGGCAGCATCTTAATTCGTACCCCATCTCATTAGGGCGGGATTTTACGTTTATTCTTAAGCCTTTAAGTGCCTGCTGTGTAAGCATATTGAAAATATGTGACTTGCTTACATTGCCAAGCTCAGGATGTCCATGATCATCATATGTGAAATTTATTCCTGTATCTATAATCTCCTTTTCACTCATAAAGTGGAAAACTCCTTCAGATATAATAGCAACCCCATAATCAATTCCCAAGAGCCTTCTTTTTACCATTGAACTGATAACCAATTTGGTAATCTTATCAAAGGTGATTTTTGTCTTATTAAACATCTCGGGAATGATAATCATCGGGTAGTGACAGGCCGTACCTATTCCGAAGGCAAGGTGACCTGCTTCACGTCCCATAGCAGAAACCACAAACCAGTTACCGCTTGTTCGAGCATCTTCATAGATGGTTGTTGCAAGACGAACACCCTCCTCCTTGGCTGAGTGATACCCGAATGTAGGAGTACCTTCCGGCAGAGGGAGATCATTATCAATTGTTTTAGGAACATGAATGTTTTTCACATCCAGCTTTTGTTCCTTCAGATACTTGGTCAGACGATTGGCAGAAGAAGCTGTATCGTCACCTCCGATGGTAACCAGAAGCTTTACATTATTCTTTTTAAAGAAATCTACTTTAAACTCATCGTCCTTTGGTTTATGCCTGCTCATCTTAAGAGCTGACCCACCTCGACTATAAATCTGATCTGCAAATTCAAAATCAAGATAATCATAAGATGGCTCAGCAGCAAAAAGTGATTTATAACCTCCGTTAATTCCAAGTACGGTATAGCCATTCTGCAAAAATATTTTGGTGACTGCACTGATTACCGTATTAATTCCAGGAGCAGGACCTCCGGCACATAGAATAGCAACTGCATCTTTCATAGCTTTTTTTTTCATTACTGATTATACAATTGATGATTAATTTATGTTGTTCTTTGTTGATGTTTTCGTACAATTTTTTTTACGGACACAAATATGACAATATCTTTTTGATATTCACACTTAAGAAAGTCCGAATTTCTGTCTGTTTTTTCTAATTTTGAAAATATGGCTTAATAACATATAAAATGTCAGAAATTAAAATTCCCGAAAATACTCCCAAAACCAACTCCGTACTTATCACAGGGGGAAGCGGACTTGTCGGAAGATATCTTACCTCTGCATTGCTGAATAAAGGTTATAAAGTTTCTCATCTATCAAGAAAAGCCAATCTGTTTGGTAAGGTAAGGGTCTTCAGATGGGATCCGGAAAATGGAATTCTTGATCCTTCAGTATTTGAAGGGATTGACTATGTTGTACATCTTGCCGGAGCAAATATCGGAGAGAAAAAATGGACAAAAAAAAGAAAAGAGGAGATAATAAAGAGCCGTATTGATTCATCAAGATTGCTGTTCAAAGTAATCAGTAATCAGAGAATCACTATTAAAGCATTCATTTCAGCTTCTGCAGTCGGTTACTATGGATCCCTTTGTTCTGACAGGATATTCAATGAAGATGACCAGCCCGCAACAGATTTTCTCGGGACCACCTGCAGATTGTGGGAAGAGAGTGCAGATATGTTTTCTGCAATAGGTATACGCACTGTAAAAATAAGGAGTGCTGTTGTTCTTGAGAAAACCGACAGTGCACTCTCAAAACTTATAAAACCTGCAAAATATGGTTTTCTCGTGCAGGCTGGAGATGGTCAGCAATATATGCCATGGATTCATATCGAAGATCTTTGTGGAATTTATCTCAGGGCTTTAATGGATGAAAATATTATCGGTCCTTATAACGCTGTTTCTCCTCAGCATATTACACACAAAGATTTTGTAACCACATTGGCAACTGTAATGAATAAGTCCGTGTTCCGCCTGCCGGTTCCAGGCTTGATATTCAGAGCAGTACTCGGAGAGATGTCTGATGTAATTCTTAAGGGAAGCCGGGTCTCTTCACAAAAAATTACAAAATCTGGTTATCATTTTGTATTCAGGAATTTGCAGGAAGCTCTTGAAAATATATTGGGAATCAATTAAGATAAGCATTTCCTATTCACTTATCTTATAATAATTTCTTTATCCTTCAATACTCCTCCCCGTGTTGATAATACCGATACTTTTCCTTTTATTTCTGTCTGTTTGAAAAGCCGGATATTAAAAACAGCCGTAGTTACTCCTCCCCCTTGAGTGTCTTGTACATCCACAGAATAAGGTCCGCGCTGTACAGGTCTGTCACTCTCTGAAAATCCTCCCCTGCTATCTCTCCCCTTTGGTGACTTTTCTTCACTTATCAGTTTAAAGACAGAGTTCTCTTTGGAAGTGCCTGTAGTGTCAAGATCCAGAACAACACGGTCATTAGTTACTATTTTAACCAGATGTGCCTGTTTAAGGGCTGTTGGAAGTTTTCCAACATTCTTAAAACTGATCTTAACCTGGTAATCTGCTGAATCTGTTTTGTAGGATTTTGTTTTTTTTATATCAATATTATCCCATAAAAGTTCTGGAAGGTATTTTATCATCTCCAGATTAAACAATGCTTCGTTTCCGATCCATTGTTCCATAAATTTTGCAGGGGGATTCTGGGAAAAAAACTTTGGATCAAATCCGCCGATTTCAATATCTCCATAAACCTCATGCTTAAATGGTTTCCATTCAAAAAATCCATCCCCTCCATTCTCCTCATCATCCCATCTTAATACTTCATACTGGTCTATTGTTCCATCTCCGTTGTAATCTTTGTTTTTGCCTCCGTTCCAGATCTCATCACCATACCATATTGCTCCATAATACCAATATCCGAAATCAGGTCCATGACCAAAGAGAGGCGTTCCGTTACCGTAATCATTATAGACATCGCCGGCTTTCCCATAACCTGTTATCTTTTTCCCAATATCATCAAAAGTCTTATACCATTTCAGGTCTTCAGGATACATTCTATCTTCTGAAGCTGAGGTTGATGGCGGTCTCAAGTGCATTGGAACACTTGTATCCATTGAGTTGACTATATAAATATTTGGATGAGATAGCAGAAACAGAACAACAGCTTTTGTTTCCGACTCACTCAAGGGGTATTCCCCTGATCCTCCCTGTGTATAGCCCCTATTGGTCTCTTCCGATCTTGGTCGCCAGTTTTCAGGATAATTCCTGTGAAGATCAAGCCCTCCGATACCATCTTCATTTATACGACTGTCTCGGTCATTGTCTATCCCTTCCGAAGACGAAAGGTATATTCCTTTCCCTGGAGCAACTCTTTTCATTATTCTTCCTGAAGGGTCATCAGGATCAGAAATGAGATTTCCCTTTTTCTCATCTTTCCACCTCATAGTTAATATTATACCATTACTATCAAGATCCTCCGGAGCATCTTCATCAATCAAGCCATCTCTGTCGCTGTCATCAGGTCTGACACTGCTTCTGTTACTCTGGGCTGTATTTAAGTAAAGATTATGACCATCGGGATTGTTAATAGGTTTCAGATATATTGTCTTTGAATCAATAAGATGTGTTACATCCGGATCAATGCCATAATTATCAAGAAGGTATTTTGTGAGCCACAGAACTGATTCTGTTCCGCTAACCTCACCGCTATGACGTCCTCCTTCAAAAAATGCCGCAGGTTTATCTGTATCCTTACCTGCTTTTTTATTTGTCAGGGTTATCTGGATTATCGGTCGTCCCTCATAACTTTCACCAACATTGTATAATGTAATAAGGTCAGGATATTTCTCTGCCCATCTTTTAAGCCAGGTATAAACTACATCTGCTGAATGGTATTTATCAAAAGTAAGTGAGTCTCCAGCTTCATACTCAACCTGTGGTAACATCACTTTTGGAAAATAATTTACTCCATGTCTGTAACCTGACAGGGAGTAAATTTTTTCCTTGCTGCCCTGGCTCTTTAAAGATTCCCGGGAACGAATTGGATCACTTTGTCCAATTAACATCATGGGGATAAATATGAAAGCGCTAAGAATGAGAGATCTCTTCATCGTGGAATTATTTGAATAATATATTTAATTTGAGTGAAGTCTGTACTTCAGACAGACTCCTTTATAATACAAGGGAAGATCATGAGAAAGGTATAATTGGCAGAAAATTTTTTTATCTGTTCTATCCTCTTTTTGAAATAACCTCAAGTTTTTCAATATCAACAATATCTATTGTCTTACCAAACACCTTTATTATACCCTCTTTTTTAAAATCTGAAACGGTTCTAATAACATTTGCTGTACTCATCCCGATATAGTCAGCAATCTCTTTTCTCGATACAGGAAGTTCAAAAATTCTTGAATTATAAATTTCTTTGGAAAAATAGAGAAGTACAAATGCAACTCTGCCAACAAGGTTTTTTTGCCTTATATCAAGTGTTTGATTAATAATCTTATCATTTATCTTTGATATTTTGGAAAGGAGACCCATAGCAAAGCCACCATTATTTAAAAATAATGCTTTTATAAAATCAAGTTTTACTACACATACAACTGAATCTTCAACTGCTGAAACAGAATACTGGTACCTCTCTTCAGAAAAGATGCTCATATTACTTACAAATTCAAACGGTCGGGTAATTGTGATTACCTGTTCTGCTCCTGTTGTAGTTCTGCGATATAATTTAACCAGTCCGCTTTTAAGATATTTAAAGTCAATAATCTTTTCACCTTCATGATTTATTATTTCACCTTTTCTAAAAGGGAGTTCTTCTTTATTATTGCAGAGTTCCTGAATTGTCGGATCATTTAGATAAGCAAAAACAACATCCCTGAATTCACATTGTTCACATATACAATATTTCCTGTTTTCGGTCACAGTTTTAATGTTTTTTACAAATTTATCATTTTCCTGATTATATTGTGATATTTCAATTTGTTTTATTGACAAATTTGGTTCTACTTTGAAACTAATCCTAAAAAAAGTCAACTGCTGAAAAAACAATGATTTACAGAACTGATTATCACATACATTCTCAATATAGTGACGGAAAGGCAGCACCTGATGAGTATATCTCTTATGCTATTGAGGCAGGGTTGAAAGAGATAGGCTTTTCAGAACACTTAACCCTTTTTAAGGATCAACAGGATTGGAATATGAATCCTGGGAATCTTTCAACATATCTAAATCATATTGAAGGTCTTCAAAGGAATACCAGCAAAATCATTATAAAAACGGGGCTTGAAGTTGATTTTTTTTCCGGAAAAGAAAATGAAACTGAAACATTCCTTAAAAGTATTGAGCTTGATTATGTTATCGGATCAGTTCACTATATGGGTGAAATAACGGTAGACTTAGGCCCGGAATATTATAAAGGGAAAAATTTTGACAGATTATTTGAATCCTATTTTGAACAGGTCTGTAAGGCAGCCTCATCTGGTTTGTTTGATATTATAGCTCACTGTGATTTAATAAGAATCTATGGATATAAAGCAACAATTGATCCAGAACCTCTTTACAGGATTCTTGCAAAAACAATGAGACAAAGTAATGTAGCCTATGAATTAAATACCAATGGAAGAAACCGGCCACTGGCTGATTTCTATCCTGACCGTAAATATCTGCATATTTTCAAGGAAGAAAATGTACCGGTTTGTGTAAATTCTGATGCTCATATGCCAATACGTGTTGGGCAATACTTTGACGAAGCATATGAGTTATTAAGAACTGTTGGTTATAAAGAAATGGCTGTTTTTAAAAAAAGAAAAAGAGAAATGGTCCCTTTCTGATCTTAAGTTTAACATTTATACTCAGATCATTTTCCCGGCAAGTATGTGCTCAAGGAATATTTTCAATCCTATAGAAATCAGAATAAGTCCGCCAACAATTTCAACCCGTTGTCCAAGATGTTCTCCTGCTGCCTTACCAATGCGGATAGCAGTCATTGAGGCAATAAAAGTAACGATTCCAATAATAATGCCTGATTGCCAGATCATTACATTGAGAAGAGCAAAACTTATTCCAACAGCAAAAGCATCTATACTTGTACCTATTGCAACAGTAAAGAGAACCATTGTTTTACTATAATCCTTAATTTCATGATCTTCCTTCTTCTTAGAACCCTCAATTATCATCTTTATTCCTAAAAAAGATAGTAATCCCAAAGCAACCCAGTGATCAACCGTTTTAAGAGCCTCTGAAACTATTAATCCCAGAAAATAACCTGCAATTACCATTCCACCCTGAAAAATGGCCAGAACCATTGCAATCCTGGATGCCTCCCAAAAAAGTATCTTGTTTTTAAGTATGCCATAAGCCAGGGAAACAGCAAAAGTATCAAATGATAAACCCAGTGCAATGGCTAAAATCAGTATGTAGTCCATGGAAATGTAATAATCGCAGCAAATATAATATAAAACATCATTTTTAGGTTTTTAAAATTGATTGCATATATTTGAGTAGGTAAAAAAGAGCACCATGAGAGCTGTAATTCAACGTGTAAAGAGGGCTTCAGTCAGAATAAATGGCTTGAAAAAAGCTGAAATCGGCGAAGGATTACTCATCTTTGTCGGAATTGAAGAATCGGATAATATTACTGATATTGAATGGCTCTGTAATAAAATTGTTCATCTCCGCATATTTAATGATCCTAATGATGTGATGAACTTATCAGTGATAGATTCAGGAGGAAATATCATGGTAATCAGCCAATTCACTCTTCATGCAAAAACCAAAAAAGGGAACAGGCCTTCATATATCAGGGCGGCAAATCCGGAAATTGCAATTCCTTTATATGAAAGCTTTGTTAAGGAGCTTTACAATCTTATGGGAAAGGAGATTAAAACAGGAGAATTTGGTGCAAAGATGGAGGTGGAGCTTGTCAATGATGGACCTGTAACAATTATGATTGATACAAAAGAAAAGGAATGAAAATAAAATTAACTGCAACTAAAGATCTCCTGAAAAATAATAAAGATCAAACCGAAGAAAAAATAATAAAAAAATCTGTACTGCTTGTTGCCACTTTTGCTGCATTCCTGACTCCTTTTCTGGGTTCAGCAGTAAATTTGGCTCTTCCTTCCATAGGTAAAGATCTTAATGCAAATGCCATAAACCTTGGCTGGGTTATAAGCAGTTTTATTCTTTCGTCTGCCATATTCCTTTTACCATTTGGTAAGCTGGGAGATATTGTAGGGAGGAAAAAGGTTTTTACAGTCGGGATCATGTTATTTACCATCTCATCCTTTCTGATAATTTTCACAGGAAGTATTACTTCACTGATAATTTTAAGAATTTTTCAGGGGATTTCCAGCTCTATGATCTTCGGTACCAGCCTGGCTATAATTACATCTGTTTTTCCTCAGGGGGAGAGAGGAAGGGCTATGGGGATAAATATTACTGCCGTATATCTTGGTCTTTCCGGCGGACCTATTATTGGAGGATTGTTAACCCAGTATTTTGGATGGAGAAGTATATTTGCTTTTTTAGTTCCATTTGGACTCTTCTCTCTATTTCTTATTTTTAAAAAGATGAATTCCGAATGGGCTGAAGCCCGTGGAGAAAAATTTGACTGGAAGGGATCTTCAATTTATGGAATTTCAATGTTTTCATTTATGTTTGGATTTTCCCGCCTTCCTTCATTATCAGGATGGATTTTTCTATCTGCGGGAATCATGATGGCAATAGCTTTTCTATTAGTTGAGAAAAAGATACCTAATCCAGTTTTTGATATTCATCTAATACTTAGGAACAGGGTATTTGCGTTTTCAGGTATAGCTGCCCTGATCCATTATTCGGCAACCAGTGCTACCGGATTCTTTATAAGCCTCTATCTTCAGTACCTTAAGGGACTTGATGCAAGAAGTGCCGGATTAATAATGATATCTCAACCTGTTGCAATGGCTCTTTTATCTCCTTTAGCAGGCAAACTTTCAGACAAGAAAAATCCTGGTGTTATTGCTTCAATAGGTATGGGACTTACTGCTTCAGGTCTGATTCTGCTTTGCTTCATAAAGGCGAGTACCCCACTATATTTAATTGTTCTGTTATTAATTATGATGGGTATAGGATTCGGACTTTTCTCATCCCCCAATTCGAATGCCATTATGAGCTCAGTTGAAAAACGACATTTAGGTGTAGCTTCTGGTGTTGTCGGAACTATGCGTATGGTTGGACAAATGATGAGCATGGGTATAGCAATGATGCTTATCGCATTATATATCGGAAAAGAGACGATTAATCCATCGACCTATCCTGGGCTGATCTCATCAATGAGAACAGGGTTCATAATTTTCTCAGCTTTGTCAATATTCGGGATTTTTGCCTCTCTTGCAAGGAATGAAAAACTTGAGTTTAAGAAAGAGAGTATTATATCAAAGGATGGCAAGAATATACTCCCACAATAGCACAGTCATAAAATATCATTATTAAACAGATAATATTTGACATTAGCATGAGATTGCCTTCGGCGAGCTCGCAAAGTTCAGTTCTGCGCTTCACTTCGTTTCGCGCAGAATGACAGATACTTGTCTTTCTGCCCGTAGCGAAGAATCTTATGTTTTGAGTCGGACAGTACTGATTAAATATGCAATATCCGGTACAGAAAACCATGCCCCTGTGTTTTCTTAATTAATTAGTCCATCTCATATTTAGCCGCTGCCTAGTGGATCATTATCAAATCAATATTATCTTACTATTTCATTTCAGGTAATCCCTGGGTCCCGGAATCAAGTACAAATTTCCATTTGCCATCTTTCTGCCTCTTCCAGATTGTAACGTATGTCCCTTTCATAATTTCTCCTGATATTTTGTCAGTGTTTGTATAGATTCCATAAGTATAACCAATATCCCTGCTTTCAGATATATTTTCAAATATTGGTTCCCAACTAAGAATAAAGGAAGTATCACTTTTTCCTGAAAAGTGTCGTGCCAGAGACACTCTTCCAATGTCAGGAAAGGAGTCATCGCGTAATATCACTCCATCCTCAGCTATAAAAAACATGAATGCCTTAAACATACCTTCTTTTTCAGACATTGCAGAAAATACACTATCGACATGTAATAATTCGCCACCGGAACATTTTTTTGAAGCTGTTGAACAACTTAAGTTCAAAAATAAAATAATTATGAAATCAAAAAGTATTATATTGAACCCATTCTTTTTTTTCATTATTGTGCTGATTATTTAAACTTAAGTCTTGATTGTATGACAAAATTATATCAAAAACTTGTTAAATCTTGTCCGTCAGAATCTGAAATAAAAAAAGGCATAAAAAAGATTTTTTCAGAGATTCCAAAAACAACTGATAAGCGTTTATTAATGAGCATTTTAAATCTTATTGATTTAACAAGCTTAAATACTACTGATAATAAAAGTCAGATAATACACCTGACGGGTAAAGTAAATAGTTTCTCAGGAAGGTTTTCTAATATTCCGAACGTAGCGGCTATATGCGTATTTCCGAATTTTATATCTGTAGTTAAAGAAAAGCTATCTGTGAAAAATGTGAAAATTGCATCGGTTGCAGGAGGCTTTCCTGCATCTCAAACTTTCAGAAGTATTAAGGTCGCAGAATGTAAAATGGCAATAGAAGCGGGAGCTGATGAAATTGATATTGTTATCCCTGTAGGGGCTTTTCTGGGGAATGATTTTGCTTCAGTCGCTGATGAAATAAGAGAAATCAAAGAATCTGTTGGAGAAAAACAGTTAAAGGTCATCATTGAATCAGGGTTACTTGGAAGTTCTGAGCAGATTTTTAAAGCTTCCATGATTGCAATGGATGCAGGAGCAGATTTTATAAAAACTTCTACCGGAAAAATCAATATTTCTGCAACACCTGAAGCAGCATACGTAATGTGTAGTGCAATCTCTAATTTTTATTCTGAAACTGGAATCAGAGTGGGATTTAAAGCAGCCGGAGGAATTGCAAATACTCAGGATGCGTACATTTATTATCATATTGTAAAACAATGCCTGGGTGATGGATGGCTTAAAAATACACTTTTCAGAATTGGTACGAGCCGCCTTGCAAACAATCTTCTTGCTGATATATCGGGTACAACAATTAATTATTTCTGATATCATTTCTTTCTGATTGTTCGATGCTTCTTTAAAATACCATTAAATGGATATCAGCAATCATATATTATATCGAAAATGGAAAAATCAGTATTTCATTGTATAATCCGTCCTCTGATTCTTTGATTTGTCATATTGCATTGTGAAATCGGTATTTCACCCGGAATGGCATCTCTGTTTTTATTATTATTGATTCAACACAATCAGATAACATCAAAATTGTTAGCATAACAAAGCAACCTGATCTATTATTTCATATAAACTAGCCCCAAAGAATTGTTTACTCCAGGTAATTAAAGAAGTAAAAATATATTCGAATCCTACAGAGGGTTGTTGTTACACGTTTTTAAATAATCATTAGTTTTGCGTTTCGGGTGAGAGTTATAAAAACATTTTTGAATATGCAGGATACAATAAAACCAATAACAATTGTTCCTAAAGATACCATCATACAATTATCTGATTCTATTAATAATTATAAAATCATTCAAAAAGATTCTGCAGCTCATTCACAAAAATCTGTCCATTCATTTAAAAACATCACTATACCTATCGATATCACTTCCGTATGCAAGAGAAGCCCAATAACAGATATTACTTTTAGTAATTCTCATAATATTATCTCTGAAAATAAATTTTTTACTCAAGACCAGTTTCCTTTTCTGTTCATGGATAAAAACATTGAACGGCAACAAAATTTAAGAGCATCTATACAAAAACATTTAAGAAGAGGAGAGATATTACCAGCCAGATTCTTTCATGATGACTGGATAATAATTATCATTTTTATCGTCACATTCCTCTATACTGCAATCCGAGTCACTTCTAAAAATCTGTTACCTGAAATTATCAGATTTTTCCTTTTCAGGGGCATAAATGACCCGGTATCACGTGATTTTGGAGCGCTATTTAACTGGCAGACAACAATATTAAATCTTTGTTCTTTTATCAGTTTAAGCTTATTCGGTTATTTCACATTAGCCTGGTATGATATTTTACCAACCGGGTCTGACGGAATTGTAGTCTGGTTAATTTCTTTTTTATTAATAGTTACAGGAATTACCTTACGTCACTTTATTTGCATCATTACCGGTATTATTAGTGGTAAAAGGGAAGTCTACAGAGAGTACCTTCTGGGTGTTTACCAGTCATACCGGTTCAGTGCGGCAATCCTGTTTGTTATAGTTATTTTAATTTCTTATACCCATCTTTTATCAATAAAAACCTGTTTTCTGACAGGATTTTTTGTTCTTGTTATTATGTACTTAATCAGAATAACAAGACTCTATTTAATTTTTATAAATAGGAATATTTCAATATTCTATTTGATTTTATACCTTTGTGCGCTGGAAATTATGCCTGTTTTGATTTTATTCAAATATTCCGCAGGTCTTGTTTAGTTTTGAGAGGTTACGTTGAAAGTACAACTTAAACTGTAAAGAGTTGAAAATAAGGAAGATTTTAGTGTCGCAGCCAGAACCGAACAATCCGAAATCTCCATATTTCGAACTGGCAAGAAAGTATAATCTGAAAATTGATTTCAAACCCTTTATTGAGGTTGAAGGAGTATCATCAAAAGATTTCCGGCAACAAAAAATCAATATTCTTGATTTTACAGCTGTTATTTTTACAAGCAAAACCGGAATAGATCATTTCTTCAGGATCTGTAATGAACTTCGAGCAGTTGTCCCTGACACAATGAAGTATTTCTGCATTACTGAAAATGTTGCATTTTATCTGCAGAAATATATTGTATACAGGAAAAGGAAAATATTTCATGGGAAAGCTAAGTTTCAGGATCTTATTGATGTAATTATTAAGCATAGAGAAGATAATTACTTTGTTCCTCTATCAGAACCTCATAACGCTGAAATACCGGAATCACTTGATAAAAACAATATTAAGTATACAATAGGAACTCTTTATAAAACCAAAAGCATCGATTTTTCAAATTTTAAGGATTTTGATTACGATATTCTGGTTTTCTACAGTCCTTCAGGTATTAAGTCATTAAAAGAGAACTTTCCACAATTTGTCCAGGGAGATATTAAAATTGCAGCTTTTGGTCCTACTACCGCCTGTGCAGTCCAAAATGAGGGACTAAGGTTAGATATTAATGCACCGAATCCGAAAGCTCCTTCAATGACAATGGCTCTTGATGACTATCTTAAAGAAAACAACCGGAATGCAAGGTAAACTGTTAACCTTTTTACCTTCCGGAAATTAACTTCTTAGAAAAAATATTTTTTAACTGCTGCTACCGGATTTTGGTTAAGAGTTTTGTACGATAATCGTTGTATCCTGAAGAGAAAAATGAAAATATTACGGGAAACATTTAGTAAATCGGAAAGACTTTGCAGTATAAAAGTAATTGCTGATCTCTTTGAAAATGGGGAGGTTTTTTATTCACCACATTTTAAAGTCGTGTGGAAAAAAAGTCTTTCTCCACTCCCATTCCCGGCACAGATTGCCATTAGTGTTACAAAAAGAGGTTTTCGACTTGCAGTTGTACGGAATCTGATTAAAAGGAGAATAAGAGAAGCTTACAGGAAAAATAAAGGGTTACTTTACGAGTCTATGATTTCCCTGAATACTCAGATTATTTTCATCGTTATTTTTCAGGGAACAAGTATACCTGATTATTCAACAATAGAAAAATCATTAAATGAGGTATTAAAAAAACTGATCTTTTTAAATATAGATGTCGATAAAAAACGTTAAAGTTGTCTTAATTATTTCTTTACCAAACTCTTTCCGGATTTTTATTTTTATTTTCGTCGTTCTGTTTTTAAGTTAAATCTGATATGAAAAAATTTCGCTCCTGGAAAATAGTTGTTGTTTTTATACTTGTGCTATTTTCAGGCATCAGTGCTGGATTCCTGATTAACCAGGAAACCCGGGATTTCAGGATCGCTAAGAATCTTGATATCTTTTTTTCACTTTTCAGGGAACTTAACACATTCTATGTGGATGAGATAAACCCTGATAAAGTTATAAGAGAGGGGATTGATAATATGCTTAAATCTCTTGATCCTTATACTGTTTATTACCCTGAATCAGAGGTTGATGAGTTTACTTTTATGACAACAGGGAAATATGGAGGAATTGGTTCAATAGTAAGGAATAATGGCGAGTATACGATTATAAACGAGGTTTACAAAGGATTTCCTGCTGACCTGGCAGGAATAAAACCAGGAGATATTCTTAAAAAGGTTGATGGTGTTTCTCTTAAGGGATTAACTACCAATAAGGTGAGTGAAAAGCTCAAAGGTAATCCAGGTACAGATATCACACTCATTATAGAAAGAGGAGGTACAGAGAGTGAATTTCATATGAAAAGAGAAAAAATTGCTATCCCTCCTGTGCCCTATTTTGGAATGTTAGACTCAAAAACAGGTTATATCCGTTTTACTCATTTCACACAAAATTGCATTGATGATGTACGAAAAGCTCTGGTTGATTTAAAAAACAATAATCCTCAACAAATCATACTTGATATGCGGGGGAATCCTGGAGGTCTTCTGACCGAAGCTGTTGATATTGTGAATCTTTTCGTAGGACCAGGAAATGAAGTTGTTTCAACCAAAGGAAAGGTAAAACAATTTGATGAAGATTTTAAAACCACCAAACAGCCTGTTGATGATAAAATTCCTCTTGCAGTAATAATAAACCGGGCTTCAGCTTCAGCCGCAGAAATAGTCGCCGGCGCAATTCAGGATCTAGACAGGGGAATTATTGTTGGACAGCGGTCATATGGGAAAGGACTGGTACAGATAACCCGTTCTTTGAGTTATAATACACAACTTAAGGTAACAACAGCAAAGTATTATATTCCAAGTGGAAGGTGCATTCAGGCACGGGATTTCTCACACCCAAATGAAGACGGTAGCGTTGGCATAATACCCGACTCTCTTATTTCTGAATTTAAAACAAGAAATGGCAGAATTGTAAAAGATGGTGGAGGAATAACGCCAGATGTTGAGGTGTTACCTGAACCATTAAGCCAGGTTACTTCTGAACTTTATCTCAGAAACTATATTTTTGATTTTGCTACACAGTATTACCGCAGCCACCCCGATATAATAACACCTGAACAGTTTCAATTAACTGACAAAGATTATACTGATCTCCGCAACTTCATTGTAGAAAGAAAATTCGATTATAAAACTATTACAGAAGAATCATTGAATGAGCTTATTGAAAATGCAAAAAAAGAAAAGTATTACGACCTGAATAAAGAGCTATTTACCAACCTTGAGAAAGATATTAAACACAACCTGGAACATGATCTTACAATATTCAGAAGTGAAATATCTGAACTACTCGAAGATGAAATAATAAGCCGGTATTTTTATGAAGCAGGGGCAATTGCCTGGACTTTGAAAAAAGATGAACAGGTAATGAAAGCCCTTGAAATACTGAATAATAAAAACCTATACACTTCAATTCTTAAGGGTACAACTCCATCTATTATTCTAACTAATAACAATGACAGAATAAGTTTTAAAAGTAGACAGGATCTTGTTACTTCCACAGGTGAGAATCGTCATCAAATATCTCCTTCTTCCAGACGGGCAGCCTCTCTTTAACAAGTTCAATTGCTCTGTTACAAGCTGATGTTGCCTGTTGGTGATGACCTGCAAAAACCATAATCATAAGAGATATCTCCCCGGCTTTAACAACTCCAGATGAATGAATTATTTCAACTTTTCGCACATCTTCAAATTCTAATAATAATTCTGAAATAATCTTCTTTACCTCAACATCTGCCAAACTTATATTGGCAGAATATTCAATAGCCTTTACTTTTTTATTTCCTGTAATATCGTCCCTGACCTGACCAATAAAAAAAGAGATCCCTCCGGCTGAGGTATCATATCTATGACTGCTTAACAAACTGCAGATTATATCTTTTCCAATAGGTTCGTTAATGATACAGCTAATTCCCATTTCCATCATATTTTAGTTATTACCTTTGTCATCCACCAGAAAATGGTGGCATTAAGGCAACCTCATCACCGTCTTTAAGAGGATAATCATTATCAATAAGTTCATTATTGAGAGATATCCGATAACTATAATGAAATATTTCAGGAAAATCATCCTGAATTAATTGTTTAAGGCCGGCGATTGTTTTTACATCCCTGTAATGTTTCATCCCAGTTTTTGTAACCTCAGATAAAACTCCAAAAAATAAAACCTTGACTTCCATTTTTTTATTGTTTCCCATCCAAATTTCTTCTTCTAATGAGCTTCAAACCAATTTTTCCCGGTACCCCAGTCGACTTTCAAAGGAATATCGAGTTTAACAGCATTGGACATTTCATCTAAAACCATATTTTTAAGTACATCCAGTTCAGAGGTCTCTGCTTCAAATATTAATTCGTCGTGAACCTGAAGAATCATTTTTGAAAGATACTTCTCCTTTTTCATTCTGTTGTGAATTCTTACCATGGCAATTTTAATAATGTCTGCTGCGCTGCCCTGGATTGGTGCATTAATGGCATTTCGTTCAGCATTTCCTCTAACTACCTGATTTTGTGAGTGGATATCAGGCAGGTACCTCTTTCGTCCAAACATTGTGGTAACAAATCCCAAGTCCCGTGCCTTTTTTATACTCTCTTCCATGTAAATCTTAACTCCGGGATAAGAGTTAAAATAACCATCAATAAGTTCTTTAGCCTCCTTCCTGCCAATAGTCAACCTTTCCGAAAGTCCGAAGGATGAAATTCCGTATATAATACCAAAATTCGCAGTTTTTGCTCTGCTGCGCATTTCTCTGGTTACGTCCCTGATATCAACACCAAATATCTTGGATGCAGTTGCTGCGTGTATATCATTCCCTGACAGGAAATCTGAAATCATTCCATTATCCTTACTAAGATGAGCCATAAGCCTCAACTCAATCTGGGAATAGTCGGCAGAAAGAAAAATATGACCCTCTTCAGGTACAAAAGCTTTCCGGATTTCGCGTCCTCTTGCATCTCTTACAGGTATATTCTGAAGATTGGGGTTGTTGGAACTCAGTCTTCCCGTTGATGCTACCGCCTGATTATAGGAGGTATGAATCCTTCCTGTTCTATTATCCACCAGAAGAGGAAGTGCCTCTACATAAGTTGATAATAACTTTCTGAGCCCTCTGTATTCCAAAACTTTTTCAACAATAGGATGTTTGTGGGTAAGACGTTGCAATATTTCCTCATTTGTTATGAATTGCCTTGTCTTTGTCATCCTTGCTTTTTCGTCGAGCTTAAGTCTTATAAAAAGAATATCACCCAGCTGCTTAGGAGAGGAGATGTTAAACTCGGTACCCGCAAGAGCATAAATCTCCTTTTCAAGTGCAATAATATCATCCCTCAGGTTTATAGTAATATCTTTAAGATCATCCTGGTTCAGCTTAACTCCGATTCTCTCCATGTCAGCCAGTACTCTAATGAGTGGCATTTCAATATCATGTGCCAGATCTTCAAGTCCTTCGGTTTTAATCCGGGGCATAAAAATGTTCGCCAGCTGAAGTGTTACATCAGCATCTTCAACTGCATATTCCTTAAGCTTTTCGACAGGAACAGAACGCATATTTTTCTGATTATTGCCCTTTTCACCGATTAGAGATTCGATATGCACGGGACTGTATGACAGGTACGTTTCAGACAGGAGATTCATATTATGCCTCATGTCAGGTTCGAGAAGATAGTGTGCAATCATTGTGTCGAACAATGGTCCGCGAACCTCAATCCCGTAATTAGCAAGAACCTGAATATCAAATTTAATATTCTGTCCGATCTTTAGAATTGATGGATTCTCAAAAACCGGTCGGAGAATTTCGAGAATTTCTTTAGTTTCCTCCTGTGATTCAGGAAGATGAACCAGGTATCCTGAACCCTTTTCATATGAGAAGGCCACGGCAACCAACTCAGCCTGAAGCGGATTAATACTTGTTGTTTCAGTATCAAAGCATAATTCCCTGATGGAAGAAATTCGTTTTACAAATTCTATTAGTCCCGGGCCATTATCCAAAAGAATATAGTTATGATTAACATTTTCAATAGATTCTTTATCAATAACCGGTAATACAGCAGTATCACCAAAGAGGGAACCCTGAATTGATTCTTTCTGAGGAGCAACTGGCTGCTGTGGTACTCTGGGTTTTTCTGATTTGTCTATTTCACCAAGAATCCTTGCAGCAACTGTTTTGAATTCAAGTTCATCAAAAAGAATCTTAAGTTTTACAGGATCAGGAACTTCGAGCAAAAGAGATTTTTCATCCAGTTCAACTGGCACATTCTGTTCTATTGTAACAAGCTTTTTTGAAAATTCAATCTGTTCTTTATGATTTTCAATTATCTCCTTAAGTTTCCCTTTCAGCTTATCGGTATTTCTGAATAGTTCTTCAACACTTCCAAATTCAGAAATAAGTTTCATAGCCGTTTTGGGTCCAACGCCTGGTGCTCCTGGAATATTATCGGCAGTATCGCCCATAAGTGCAAGTACATCAATCACCTGCTCCGGACGCTGAACAGAAAACTCGCGCTTAATATCATCAACACCCCAGAGTATAGATTCATTGCCACTTCTTGATGGCTTCAACATGAAAACATTGCCCGATACAAGTTGTGCAAAATCTTTATCCGGAGTCATCATATAAGTTGTAAACCCTCTCTCGGATGCCTTCCTGGCGAGAGTACCAATCACATCATCAGCTTCAAATCCTGGAAAATCGATAACAGGTATCCTGTAAGCTTCAATCAGTCTTTTAATATAAGGAACTGCTTTTTTAATGTCCTCAGGAGTCTCATCCCGGTTAGCTTTGTATCCCGTAAACATTTCATGCCTGAAAGTGGGTGTCGGAGTATCAAAAACTACTGCAATATGTGTTGGTTTCTGCTTTTGAAGCACCTCTTCAAGTGCAAGAAGGAATCCGAATACAGCTGAAGTATTAAGGCCTTTAGATGTGACCCTCGGATTTTTAATAAATGCATAGTAAGCTCTGAAAATAAGAGCATAGGCATCCAGCAGGAAAAGTTTTTTTGGGTAATTATCGTTCATATTCTGATTCTTTTTATTCCATATGATTGATAGTCTAGTCTAGCGTGTTATGTTTTCTTAGAGTTTAGAGCTACTACACAATCAAACCTAATTTTACTAATCCTGATTATTTCAACCACAAGCTCTCATCAGGCTCATCTTTCATTATCTAAGGCATACCATTCTGCATAGGAAGTGGCAGTTTCATAAAGTTTGAGGTTGTGAAGCTTTACTCCAGGTGGAAGAAGTCTTATAATACGTCCGGCAAAATCAGAAACAAGGTTTTCACATGTAGGTTGATAATCAACCAAAACGGTGTTTCCCAATATTTTCTTCAATATTTCAGCTTTTTCGGAATCAAAGCTCCGGCTAATAACCACAGAATGATCAAACACATTCACTATCTCTTTTTTTACAATATTTTTCAGATCATTGAAATCTATAACCATTCCATTTTTCGGATTTCCAGCTTCTTCGACCGGAACACCGGAAATGGTTACAAACAAACGGTATGAATGTCCATGAACATTTTTGCACGGGCCATCATAGTTCCATAGAATATGTGACATTTCAAATGGAAATTCCTTCGTCACTCTTATCACTGAAGCCATTCTTTTCTGATTGAAAATTAATCTACAAAATTAACCTTTCCGGTAGATAAAGACTTATTTTTTTATACTGCTTTTGCACAATTCCGCTATTTTATCGGCTAATTAAACCTTGGAAAGTAATATTTCCGTACCTTTGTGTTTTATTATTATCTTAATAATTGGGGATAATGGAAGAAAATAATATCAGGATGACTTTCCCTGCGATGTTTAAAGAAACATTAAGAAAGTATGGAAAGAATAATGCCTATGCTTTTGTCGGAGAAGAAACCAGGAGTTACGAAAGGGTTGATAAAGAGATAAAAGCAATAATGGCTTTTCTGGAAAAAAATGATATTTGTCCGGGAGATAAAGTTGCATTGCTTAGCTCCAACATGCCAAACTGGGGAGTTACCTATTTTGGAATTACTTTTATGGGTGCTGTTGTAGTGCCCATTCTGCCTGATTTTTCGAATACTGAAGTAAGTAATGTTCTGGAACATTCCGGAGCTAAGGCATTATTTATTTCTTCTTCATTAATCCAGCGGATTGAAGGTTTCAAATCGAAAGACCTTAAAACTGTTATACTAATTGAGGATTACTCCCTTTCAGTTTCTGAGAAAAGTGCTGTGGCTTATGATTCTTCCGCAAGTCCTGTTAAAAATTACGATGTTCAGGAAGAGGATCTTGCATCAATAATCTACACCTCAGGAACAACAGGGCGTTCAAAAGGTGTTATGCTTACACACAAAAATATCACTTTCAATGCCCTCAAAGGAAAAGTGATCCAGCCAATGGATGAAAATGATCGGTTTTTATCAGTCCTCCCATTGTCGCATACTTATGAAAATACTTTAGGATTAGTATTACCAATGCTCTGCGGATGTTGTGTGTATTACTTGAGAAAACCCCCTACGCCTGCTGTACTTCTGCCTGCTCTTGCTGACATAAAGCCGACAGTGATGCTGACTGTTCCTCTAATCATTGAGAAAATTTATTTTAATAAGATCTTACCAACCTTCAGGGAAAAACTTATACTGAAGTTCTTTTATAATATCCCAACTTTCAGGAAAATTCTTAACAAAGCTGCGGGAAAGAAATTATTGAAAACCTTTGGCGGAAAACTTAAGTTCTATGGAATTGGCGGAGCCAAACTAAATAAATCAGTTGAAAAGTTCCTTATTGAAGCAAAATTTCCTTATGCTATTGGTTATGGTCTTACAGAAACGGCACCGCTCCTGGCAGGCGCAAATCCTGCAAAATCAGTATTTGAGTCAACAGGTCCACGTATAGAAGGAATTGAACTCATTATTCATAATCCGGATCCAAAAACAAGAGAAGGTGAAATATGGGCAAAGGGGCCAAATGTCATGAAGGGATATTACAAGGAGCCAGAAATGACTAAAGAGGTTCTTACCCCTGATGGCTGGTTTAAAACAGGTGATTTGGGTACTATTGATGACAGAAACAATCTTTTTATAAAAGGGAGGTTGAAAAATATGATCCTCAGCAGCAGCGGGGAGAACATTTACCCTGAGGAGATTGAGTCAATTATCAACAATTTCAGAGGTGTTGTGGAATCACTTGTTGTTCAGCAAAAAGGAAAGCTCGTTGCTCTTGTCCATATAAACAAAGAAGAACTAGAGAAGAAATATCAGCACCTTAAAGAGGATATGACAAAACAGAAAGAGGATATGACAAAACAATTTGAAGAAAAGGTTGAAGAAATGCTTTATGAGCTGCAGGTTTATGTTAACTCACAGGTTAATAAATTCAGCCAGATTCAAAAAATAGTTATCCAGCATGATCCTTTTCAGAAAACGGCAACACTTAAGATTAAAAGGTTTTTATATACCTGAAACTTTTAAAAAAAAGAGGCTGAATTGATTTTCAGCCTCTTTTTTTTATACACTAAGTGCATTTTCATATCTCTTATTGACCTCTTCCCAGTTGACAACATTCCAGAATGCATCAACATATTCAGGTCTTCTGTTCTGATATTTGAGATAATATGCATGCTCCCAAACATCAAGAGTTAAAAGTGGGATTCCTTTAATATTTGAATTATCCATTAATGGATTATCCTGGTTGGGTGTGCTTCCAATTGCAAGCTTCTTATCAGAAGTAATATAAAGCCATGCCCAACCACTGCCAAAACGTGTTTTCGCTGCAGTATTGAATGCTTCTTTAAATTTATCAACAGATCCAAATGTTGAAATAAGGGCTGCTGATAATTTTGAGGAGGGACCGGAAGAGCCTTTTCCCAGGTTCTTCCAGAAAAAAACATGATTGAAATATCCACCGCCATTGTTTCGTACAGCATCTCCGGCTTTTGATATCTCTGAAAATACCTTTTCAACAGACACATTTTCATAAGATGTCCCCTTTACAGCATTCACATAGTTGTTAAAATATGCTCTGTGGTGTTTATCGTAATGTATCTCCATTGTCCGAGCATCAATATAAGGCTCCAAAGCGTCATAAGCATAAGGTAATGCCGGGAATTCAAGTGTTGCTAATTTTTCCATAGTTATATTTGTTGAATTATTAACGTTTCCATTCAGGGATCTTCCTGTTACAAAAGTTGCGGTTACTCCCAGTCCAAGATTTTTTATAAAATTTCTTCGTTCCATATGTGTTGTTTTAATCCTAAACAAAATTAAACAGGTTTTGTTCAATTCACAATTTATTTTGAATTTCTTCAGGTTATGATTTTTGACATATTTTGTTGAGGAAACCTATTTATTTCATACTTTTAACAATAATTTTACAATACGTAACTGTTTAACTTTAAATTTATTAATAATGGGCAAAAATTATCAGATAAGTATCATTGTTTTTTTTGTTGCTTTTTTTATAATATCATCCTGTGGCAGATCAGGGGAAAAATCCTCAGGCGGAGATTCAAAAATGGAACCATCAGTTGTGGAGATATCAATCATTGGTATGACGTGCACTGGTTGCGAGCAAACAATCAAGACAAATATTTCCAAACTTAACGGCATAAAGTCGGTTAAAACATCTTTTACATTGGGTAATGCAATTGTTGAGTTCTTCCCGGATAAGGTTGATACAATAAAATTAAAAGAGAGGGTCATCGGAGCAGGTTATTCAGTAAAAAAAGTCAATCTTATTCCGGCACCCTAGGAAGCATTATGGTGTTTTTAATAATTGATTCTTGTATTTCAAATAATATTATATGAAGCCAAAGAATAAGAAGAGTTCTGAAAACACAAAAATTGAAGAAATACTGGAATCATCACGTCGTGATTTTATAAAAAAAATCGGCATTGCAGGAGCAGCATCCGTAGCAGGGGCAGCAGCAATTTATTCGGGTTACAGATATGAAAAATCCAAGTCAACGGGAGATACAATAAAAGTTCTTACTGAGGATAATCGACTTGTAGAAATTCCAAGGGACCAGGTAAAAGATTACAAACCTGATCTCAAGTTGCTGCAGACAAGAGGGAGGATAGGAATTGAAGGGAAAAAATGGGTGATGATAATTGATTTATCGAAGTGCCGGAATGCCAGAAAATGTGTTAACGCATGCCAGAGTGCTCATCATCTTAGGCCTTATGAATATCACATTAACACGATTGTAATGCAGGAGTCAGAAAATACTCCTGCATATTTTATGCCAAAACCATGCCAGCATTGCGATAATCCACCTTGTGTATCCGTTTGTCCTGTTGACGCAACTTTTAAAAGACAGGATGGATTAGTTCTTATTGATAATGAAAGATGTATAGGATGCAGATTCTGTATGGCTGCATGTCCCTATTCTGCAAGGATGTTCCACTGGCAGGAGCCTCTAAATGCATCTGACGATAAAGGAAAAGAATATGATGTTGAACTAAATGTTCCGCAAAAAAAAGGAACAATTTCAAAATGCCTTTTCAGTGCTGACCGTCTACGGGAAAATATCCTACCCTATTGTGTATCTGCCTGTCCAAACGGAGTATTCTATTTTGGAGATGAAAACGAAAATGCTGTAACAAATGGAACAACAAAGGAGACTGTAAATCTGAAGGAGCTTCTTGAGAAAAACGGGGCATACAGACTGATGGCTGAACTTGGGACTAAACCCAGAATTTATTACCTTCCTCCAAAAAACAGACTCTTTGATTTTGAAGAAGGGAAAGAACCTGAAAACAAGAAACCACTTTAAAGCACAGTGAATGACAGGATCTCTATTTAAATCTGATCGTTATCAGGCAAAACTGGATTCAGTTTCTGCTGATATTCTAAGGAATGTCAGGTTCAACAAAGGCTTTATTCTGTGGATGGGATTTCTGACAGTTACACTGGCTCTTTGTCTTTATGCTTATACCCTTCAGCTTAAAAAAGGCCTTGGTGTCACCGGACTTCGTGATGTTACCAGTTGGGGTATCTATATTGCCAACTTCGTATTCTTTGTTGCCACAAGCCTTGTAGGAATGCTGATAAGTTCCGTTCTGGGTCTGGCCGGAGCAAAATGGATTAAACCTATCGCACGTATTGCTGAAATTATTGCAATTGCTTTTGCTTCTGTTGCCGGACTTGTGATTATTTCCGATATGGGACGCCCCGACAGACTTCCCTATGTTTTCCTCTTCGGCAGGGTACAATCCCCTATACTGTGGGATATTACTGTAGTAACAACATACTTTTTTGTAAGTCTGCTGCTATGGTTCCTGCCGCTGATTCCAGACCTGGCAATTTCAAAAACCAGATTAACAGGCAGACCTGAATTTCTTATAAAAATATATGACTTTCTTTCATTAAACTGGATTCATCACACCAGACAGTATGAAAAACTTTACCAGTCAATGCGTATTCTTCTGATTTTGATAATTCCCCTTGCTTTTGCGATCCATACAGTTACATCATGGCTATTTGCATTAACCCCCAGGGCTGGATGGGACAGCTCAATATTTGGACCTTACTTTATTTCTGGTGCATTTGTATCTGGTACATCTGCTGTAATAATTGCTATGTATTTCTTCAGAGTTAACTATAAGCTTCATAAATACCTTACTGAAGACCATTTTGAAAAAATTGCTCGAGTACTTGTCCTGGTTTCAATTATCTACATTTATTTTAATCTTAATGAGTTCCTGGTTCCCGGGTACAAGCTGAAAACTCTGGATGCAATCCACCTTAAAGAACTTTTTTCCGGGAAATATGCTATGCTTTTCTGGCTAGTTCAAATAATTGGACTGGTGATCCCTGTATTGCTTTTATTGTTCAGAAAAATACGAAGACCTCTTCCTATGATGATCATATCGGTTTTTGTTCTTGGGGCTGCCTGGTTGAAACGGTACATTATTGTTGTTCCTCCGCAGGCACATCCTTTTCTTCCGGTTCAGAATGTCCCTGTCGAATGGGTTGTATATAAACCTACCCTTATCGAGATTTCTGTAACTCTTGCCTCTATTATTCTTGTTCTGATTATAATTACAGTTTTATCAAAGCTTTTCCCGGTTCTTCCCATATGGGAATTAGCAGAAGATGAGACAGCTTCAGAAACAGAATATCCAGTAAATAATTAATATATTTTTATGAGGAGTTTATTGTTAGGTGTACTTATTATGCAGATTGTTATTCCTGGAATCTCCGGGCAGCAATGGATTGTACCCGCTGATAAGAAAAGCAAACTAAGCTCTTTCCCATTTACCGATGATACCAGAAATGCAGGGGGTAAGTTATATTCTGTAAATTGTATGTCGTGCCATGGTACTCCCGGGAAAGCAAATTATCTAAACCTTGTCCCTCCACCGGGAGATCCAGCCACTGAAAAGATTCAGATAAATAATGATGGGGAACTCTTTTACAAGGTAGCAACAGGGCGTGGTCAGATGCCCTCATTTAAAAGTGTGCTCACTTCAAATGAAATGTGGAACATCATATCATATATCCGAAGCTTCAACAACAAATATAAGCAACAGGTAATGCCGGTTATAACATCTTCTGCTTACCCTGGTTATTTAATTGATCTTTTACTTTTATATAACCCTTCTGACAAAACTATTACACTGAAAGCTTCTGCAAGTAAGGATAATTCAAGTGTTCCGGTAACAGGTGCAGAAGTTAATATATTTGTTCACAGGACCTTTGGAGTTATGCCTGTTGATGAATCAAAAACAACTGATGGTAATGGAATTACAACTTTCAAAGTGCCGGATAATCTTTCCGGAGATAAATCCGGAATGGTAAATATTAGTGCACGGTTCACAAATGAAGAGTTATTCGGATCGGTCAGCAAAGATACTATGTTGAGTGCCGGGAACAAGACAATTCCGGTCAGTCTTACAGCTCAACGGGCGATGTGGAACAATGTAAGGAGAGCCCCTGTGTGGATTATTCTTACATTCAGTATCTGCCTTTTTGCAGGCTGGTCTGTTATTTTTGTTGTTCTGATGATGCTCCGTGACATATTTATAATAGGAGAAACAATTTCTAAAGGATTACCTATTGATGATAAACCATAAATTAAACCCTAATATCTTCATTAAATGAAAAAGCTTACAACCGCTGGAAGAATTCTTTTTGCCCTTCCTTTTGCAGTTTTCGGAATCAATCATTTTCTGATGATTGATTACTACATGGGCATGCTGACGTCATTTATTCCTCAGACAGCTTATGTAATGATACTTACAGGTATAATGCTTATTGCTGCCAGTATAAGTATCATTTCGGGGAAATTTATAAAATTATCAACTATTATGCTTTCGGTTCTCCTCTTTCTATTCATAATCACAATTCATATCCCCCATCTTTTTAGTGAAACAGACAAGACCGTAACAATTATTGCTCTTTTAAAAGACATCTCCCTGATGGGTGGATCTCTGATGATTGCCGGAATTTATTCTGATGGAGAAGAAACCAGAAAATAAATTATAAAATGAGAAAGTTATTTATTACACTCCTTTATGCATTATCATTCACGGTCCTGTTCGGACAGGGGATGGTTAAGAGTGATCTTATCAATAGAAATTTGGAAATCGGAATTGTTGAACGTCTTGGAGATACAATACCCGCTGACCTTTGGTTTTTAAATGAAAACAGTGATACAGTAACACTCGGCAATCTTATTGATAAACCCACCATTATGCTTTTTGTCTATTTTGATTGCCCAAACTTATGCAGTCCTTTAATGGACGGCGTTTCAGATATGGTAAGCAAACTTGACCTTACACTTGGAAAAGATTACCAGATAATAACCATTAGCTTTAATACAAAAGATACTCCCGAAAAAGCGAAAGAAAAAAAGGTGAATTTTGTCCAGAAGATAAGCAAGGAGAATCAGCAATACTGGATTTACCTTACTGGGATTCAGAAAAATATTGATATTATAACCGATGCACTAGGATTTAAATACAAGGCACAAGGTCTGGATTTTGCACATGCCTCAGCAATTATGGTCCTTAGCCCCAATGGGAAAATTACAAGATACCTTTATGGGCTCACTTTTCTCCCTTTTGATGTCAAGATGGCGATTATTGAAGCACAGAAGGGTCTTGCCCGACCAACAATAAATAAAGTCCTTGAATACTGCTTTGCATATAACCCGGGCAGCAAAACCTATACGTTGCAGATAACCCGGATAATTGGGAGCATAACATTGTTTATTGCACTTATTATATTTGTAATATTGCTATTAAACAGAAGAAAAAAATGATAATCTAAATATTATGAGCAATTCTGAGAACGGAGCTTATACAAGCTACCTCAAACACCAGGGAAAATATAAGGGAATATTATCCTGGTTGCTTTCAACGGATCATAAAAAGATCGGTTTGCTTTATTTATACTGTATTATCGTTTTCTTTTTTGTGGCAGCAATCCTAGGATTATTAATGCGGATTGAACTTATAGCACCGGGGCAGACAATTATGGATGCCCAGACCTATAATGGGATGTTCACCATACATGGAATTATTATGATATTTGTAATAGTAATTCCGGCTCTCCCCGCAGTGTTTGGAAATTTTTTCCTTCCTATTATGATAGGAGCAAAAGATGTGGCCTTTCCAAAACTTAATCTTTTTTCGTTTTATTTATATGTTATTGGTGCTCTCTTTGGTGTTCTTTCTCAATTTATCGGTGACGGTGCTCCTGATACAGGATGGACTTTCTACGTACCATATAGCTCTGAATCATCAACCAATGTGATTTATGCGCTTATTGCAGCTTTTATTCTTGGTTTTTCATCGATTCTGACCGGACTTAATTTTATAGTAACCATACACAGGATGAGAGCACCGGGGATGGGCTGGTTCCGAATGCCGCTTTTCCCATGGTCACTATATGCCACCGCATGGATACAGGTTTTGGCAACACCAATAGTTGGCATTACTCTTCTGATGGTAATTGCTGAAAGGGTCCTAAGAATCGGGTTTTTCGATCCGGCACTGGGCGGAGACCCTGTTCTTTTTCAGCATCTTTTCTGGATATATTCTCACCCGGCAGTTTATATTATGATCCTGCCTGGAATGGGAATTGTAACTGAAATCTTTCCAACCTTCAGTCAAAAACCCATATTCGGGTATACTGCAATATTGATTTCAAGTCTTGCTATTGCTTTTGTTGGATATTTTGTATGGGGACATCATATGTTTACTGCTGGAATTAGTTATGGTTCCAGATGGTTTTTTTCATTTCTTACTTTTATTGTAGCTGTGCCTAGTGCAATTAAAGTCTTTAACTGGATATCTACAATGTATGGCGGCTCTATTGACCTTAAACCCCCTCTTTTATATGCCATATCCTTTATCTTTCTCTTTATGATCGGAGGATTTACCGGCCTTACACTGGGTGCTGTAGCAGCAAATGTTCAGGTACATGACACAGCATTTGTTGTTGCCCATTTTCACTATATTATTTTCGGCGGGATGGGATTTGCGTTTTTCGCGGGGATCCATTACTGGTATCCAAAAATGTTTGGAAGAATGTACAGCAACCGTTTTGCAAATATTGCCTGGGGTATATTGTTTGCAGGATTTAATCTTCTATATTTTCCTCTCTTCGTAATTGGCATCCAGGGTATGCCCAGAAGGTATTTTGACTATCTTCCTCAATTTCAGACAGGCCATGTTCTTTCAACCATAGGGGCGTTTATTCTTCTTACAGGATTAATTCTGATGGTTTATAACCTTGTATATCATATAAAACACGGAGCTATTGCTCCTGATAATCCATGGAAAGGAGTAACTCTTGAGTGGCAGATACCCTCTCCTCCGACACATGAGAACTTTGAAGAGATACCCATTATAACCACAAAACCATATCTCTTTGGAAACAGTTCTGAAAATAAATCCAAATAATGCTTATGACTGTAAAGGAGAATAATATAGATAATTATGAAAGTGAGACTGGGAAATTAGGAATGTGGATATTTCTCTTCACAGAACTTTTCCTCTTTGGTGGATTATTCCTCGTTTATGCAGTATTCCGGGCACAATATTCTGAAGATTTTCACACTGCTGCAAGGGAATTAAATACATTCATAGGAACCATCAATACTGTTTTCCTTCTGATAAGCAGTATGACTGTAGCAATGTCAATTACTGCTATTCAGAAAAACAAAAGAAATCTTGCGATATTTCTTGTTTTTATAACTCTTCTTCTCGCAGCTCTGTTCATGATGAATAAGTATTTTGAATGGTCACATAAATTTGAATTTAAGATCTATCCGGGGTCAGAAGTTTTAAAAAATCTTCCACGCGGAGAACTCCTGTTCTTTGGATTGTATTATATGATGACCGGCTTACACGCACTGCATGTACTTATCGGAATGATCCTGCTCTCAATAAACATTTTTAAGATCCGGGCAGGTGTTATTAACCAGAACCATTACCTTCTTCTTGAAAACAGCGGGCTTTATTGGCATCTTGTTGATTTGATCTGGATCTTTCTTTTTCCTCTTTTATATCTCATAACCTGATAAAGAGCAGTATTATATGAAAAAAGGCGAAACACATATTTCAAGCTATTATTCCCATGCAATTGTACTAATCGTTTTGCTCTGTCTTACCACAGTATCTGTTCTATTAACCAGTTGGCATCTGGGTGCATTTTCCGTTGCAGTAGCCCTGATAATTGCAAGTATTAAAGTAGGGACCGTAATCTCATATTTCATGCATGTAAAATATGAAAGTCTGTTTATTAAATTAATGATTACCGGCGTATTCGTTTTATATGCACTTGTCATAATAATAACTTTTATTGACTACTATTTAAGGTAATACAAACTATGTATACTGGAGCATCAAATCTGGCTGAAGGAGTTGACAAGACATTCGTCTTCATATTCACAATTGCATTTATCTTCATAGTTGGGATAACTGTATTTATGATCTACACCGTTATTCATTTTTCGAGAAAAAAAGGCAAGGAAGCAAAACAGTTTACTGGCAGCATTAAACTGGAGATCATTTGGACCATAATCCCGCTTATACTAGTAATGATGATGTTTTATTACGGATGGATTGGTTTTGCACCAATGCGAAATGTTCCGGCTGATGCTATGAAAATTACTGCAATAGGAAGGATGTGGGAGTGGGAATTTGATTACGGAGATGGGTTAAAGTCAAAAGAATTAGTCCTTCCGGTAAACAAACCTGTAAGGGTTGGGCTTAAATCGGAAGATGTAAATCACAGTCTTTTCATTCCGGCATTCAGGGTAAAAGAGGATGTAATTCCCGGCTATGATAATTTTCTATGGTTTATCCCGACTTTTGTTGGTGAGTATGAAATACTCTGTACCGAATATTGTGGATTATTGCATTCATCCATGTTATCAAAAGCAAGGATTCTCGAACAGGCAGATTACGAAAAGTGGTTCAGGGAATTCAAGGCAACTGCAGCGGAACCTGAACCGGATGGTTATCTCCTATTAAGAAATACCGGCTGTATTGCTTGCCATTCCCTTGATGGGGCAAAACTTGTTGGCCCCTCATTTAAAGGGCTGTATGGAACTGAAAGAGCTATTATTTCAGGCAATGAGCAGGTTAATGTTATTGCGAATGACGAATACATAATTAATTCCATAAATGATCCTGATGTAAAAATTGTTGTGGGATTTAATAAAGGGTTGATGAAATCATACAGAGATATACTGAAAAATGAGGACATTAAAATTATAATTGATTATCTGAAAACTCTTAAATAGGAGAATTCTTATGCTGAAAACTCTTGCAATTTTTGCTGATCTTATAAAGTATAAACTTTCTCTTGCAGTAGTCCTGTCTGCAGTTACTGGTTTTTTTTTATATCATAACACTCTCGATTACCATTTATTCATCCTTGCTGTGGGAATCTTTTTCCTTGCGTCAGGTGCTGCTGCATTGAATCAATTTACAGAAAGAGTTCCTGATTCACTGATGGAACGAACAAAAAACCGTCCTATACCTTCAAAAAATATTTCGGAAGTCATGGCTCTTTCCATTTCCTCCATACTTATTTTTTTGGGCTGTTTATTACTTTTTTTCAATGGATTAACTCCTATGATTTTAGGTATTTCCAATCTTATTTTATATAATCTGCTCTATACATATTTTAAAAAAAGGAGTATATTTTCCATAATTCCCGGAGCACTTGTAGGTGCACTTCCTCCGTTAATAGGATTTACATCAGCAGGAGGAACTATACTTAACCATGAAATACTTTGCTTTTCTGCTTTTATGTTCTTTTGGCAATTGCCTCATTTCTGGCTTATTATTATTAAATACGGTAAAGAATATAATGCAGCAGGTTTTGCAACAATATCTAATTATCTAAATGAAAGCCAGATAAGGTATTTGGTTCTATTATGGGTAATTTTGTCATCCTGGCTTATCTTCTTATTCTATAGCATTTCACATACAATAAACAGTAATATTCTTATTCTTCTGATAATTCTAAATATCTCTTTTATAATTTTGTTTTACATGATCCTGGTTGTTAAAAAGAGGCCAAATGAGATAAGAGTCGCTTTTATTTTGATAAATTCATTTAGTCTAGCTTTAATGCTTTTTCTTATTGTGTCGTCAATTCTTAAACCATAATAGTAGATGCTGGCACAAAAGCTTAATCAATAAATAACAAATTCTTATGTATATTAGGTTCTTACTTTATATCTTTGTAATACAATAAAACTTTTCAGGTTTTTTTGCGTTTTATAAATTCAAACACATCAAATTATGAAAAAAGTTCTATCTCTCTCTTTTATTCTGGTCTTAATTATAGGTATTCTTTCTGATTGCAAAAAGGATAATGGGGATGCCCCTGTTCTCCCTCCCGAAGGATCGATGGTTATTGATTTCCGTAATTTCGAATCAGGAAAGAAATCAGCTGATATGATTTCAGAGCTCAAAGGTGTCAATAATAGTACATGGGAATTTTCGGCACTTGTTGCTGGTTACTGGAGAGCAATCATAAACACAACATTAGCCATCCCGGTTGCTTCATTCAAGCTGGCGATAGATAACGATCCTGTTTATATTGAAGATAAAACATGGCAATGGAGTTATAATGCCTCTATTGTTATAAATCAGGTAAATGTCACTTACAAAGCAAGGCTCACCGGACAAATCAGAGAGACGGATGTTTTATGGAAAATGTATATCGCTAAAGAAGGAGCTGGTGCTTTCACTGAGTTTACCTGGTTTGAAGGAACTTCAAAACTGGATGGTACAGGCGGACAATGGATCCTTAATCACAGCTCTCAGTATCCGGAACCTGTTCTTAAGATCGACTGGACCAGCAGTGGCTCAGCTGTGGGAAGTGTTAAATATACCTATGTAAGAGCTCTCAATAATAATCGAGTTACAGATACTTTTAAAGATAGTACCATCGAATATGGAACGAAAAGCACTGCATTAAATGCTTATTACACAATACATTATTTTAATGGACTTTCATTCTCAGATGTAAATGTGGAATGGAATACTACTTCGCATAATGGCAGAGTTCAATGTTCTGCTTATTTCGGAAATACAAACTGGTACTGCTGGGATTCCAATCTTCTGAATATTCAGTGTCAATTATAATAGACCTACAACAGAAGAGGGTGTACTTTTGAAGCACCCTCTTTTTTTTAAGGTTT
>CAZXFB010000002.1:48292-236115 GCA_964639725.1 uncultured Rikenellaceae bacterium | reverse complement strand
CAGAGTAGCTTCAGGTTTATAACGTAAAGCACCAGGAATATGACCATCCTCGTACTTATCTTTCCTTTCAAGATTGATCACATAGTAGTTCAGGGGATTGCTGAAAACTTCATCAGCAGTTATCAGGATATCATTTGTTCCATCTTCAAAAAGCTTTTTAAACCTGGCATTTGCAATATCCTCTCCTGTTGAAAATCCTGTCTTAAGCTCAGGCATTCCAACCGCAGCAGTTCTTTCATTAACCTTATTTTCAAGTTTTGGCTCATATTTTCCCGAGACATCCTTCATCCAGCCATCCTGTGCATACTTTTTATTCCATGAGCTCATACCCCATCGCATTGAAAAAACATTCCCATACCCCATAAGTCGTAATAAGCAGGTTGTATAACTTGAAACCTGACCATCATCACATACCAGAATAATCTTTTCAAACTCAAATGGTTTTATCCCTGTCTCAAAATATGAGATCAGCTCTCCAAACTTTTTATTTACTGCACCTTTTATATGACCTTCTGAAAAAAGCTTTGATGTCCTGAGGTCAATAACAAGAAGGTTTTTTCCCAGGTTTTCGTGTACAACGGATGCCTTGATCAACGACGGGAATAGATTACTGTTGACATAATCACCATTTTCCTCAAGATCTTTTAAAAGTAATGATGTCTCATTTCCAACAACAACCGGATTTCTGGTTTCCTGCACATCCATTATTTCCTTTTTTACATCCGTTTTTTTCCCGGTACATCCTTCGGAGAAAAGAATTAATGAAAATGGAATAAATACTCCCAGATAAAACAACTTCTTCATATCTGCATTTTATTTCTTAACTGATTATTGTTTTAGAGGAACCCGTTCCTTATCGTATCTGAGAGTCTCAGTACGGTTCCCCACCTCATCATACTTATACTCGGTAATGGCAACACCTGATTCGGGATGGTTTATGATATTTCTATTTTTATCCATGTTTTTGACTTCAGTGAGGGCACCATGAGAATCATAAACGTTTTGAGTAACAGGAATGCTTTTACCTCCTACGTATTCATTATCCTGGTCATAAACAGCTGTCTCACTTATATAACCGTTCTCATCTATCTTGTTAATACGTTTTGACCATCCTGAATAGAGATTTGACATTTGTCCAAATACATTAAAAACAGAAAAACTTTCCAGATCACCAGATTCATTTGGAACAAAAACAAAATATGAAACACCAATATCCCCGCAATTCTCAGCAGTACAGTTGTAAAGGGTATCACCCATATAATTTGCCATTCTTGTTACATAACCTTTATCATTGTATGTAAATCTGAGTTCATAGAAGGGGCAGAAAGGATTCATAATGGTTTCCTCTCCGGCAAGATTATATCTCTGTTCTCTTACCATTCCATCGGGCAGTATACTCCATTTCCAAGAATGGATTTTATTCCTGTTTTCAATCATAGCTCCATCTTTTCCAAGGAACATTAAACCGATGCGCTTTCCGTTTGCGTCAAGTGTGTATTCCGAAGCAAAAACACCGCCAGATTCTATTTGTTCGTTATCCTTATTATAATATCGTTTGATCTGCTTATTCCCCTGATATTCATAAGTAATTTTTGCAGCACCTCCCATTGAGGAATAACCAAGAAGTACAATATTTCTTCCAAATTCAACTGATAAAAGACGACCTGTATTATCGTATGTGAATTTATAGTTATTAATGTTTTTTGCCTGATCTGCTGTAAGAGGATGAATCCCCTTTTCAATATCATATGGGGTTTCAGAGAACTGAAGGCTTCTGAAATATTCAACTCCTGTGTTCAGATTTTTCTGTGATTTATTCCCGGTACAGGAAACAATACCGATCCCAAGGATTAAAGAAAAGATTACCGGGATACTCATTCTGCTAATTTTCATACTCTTACAAGTTTTAGTTTAAAATTAATTGCCAAAATTATCATTTATCATGATTCACAATACATGTAGAATCCAATAAATAACAAATAAAGAATGTAATTGTTTAAAAAATGAAAATTATCCAGTGGCGTAATAACTTTATTCTGATTCTTTTGTGCCATAATGCCAATACTCCGTTCCAGCATATTTCCTATATTTGTTTCCATAATTTTTATGCACTATGGAACCCTCATTCTTTGATTCAGATCTTTTCAGTTATGTGCTGATGCCTCTATTGATCTTTATGGCCAGGATTTGCGACGTATCAATAGGTACATTGCGAATAATATTCGTTTCAAAAGGGAAGAGGAATATCGCACCGATTCTCGGCTTTTTTGAAGTTTTGATATGGATAACTGCGATAAGTAAGATCATGCAGAATCTTGACAACTATATAAATTATATAGCTTATGCAGCTGGTTTTGCTACAGGAAACTTTGTAGGTATGATTATCGAAGAAAAACTTGCAATGGGGATCCAGATGATCAGGATTTTTGCTTATGAAAGAGGGTCGGAACTTGTTAATACCCTAAACGGGAATGGTTATGGAACAACGGTTGTTGATGCACATGGTGCACGTGAGAACATACATCTTATCTATACTATTGTTCAAAGAAATGAACTTGCAAGTGTTCTGGAGGTAATCCATGCATTCAATCCTAAGGTATTCTATACTGTTGAAGATGTAAAATCTGTTAATGAAGGCATATTTTCCTCTAAAAAACCTAATACAATATTCCCTTTCACCAATGTCATACGACGTTGGAGAAAGGGGAAGTAAGTTTATTGTCAGATGGGCGAAGAAATACTATTTGCACTCATGAAACTGATACAAAGCTTTCTTACCTTGATAATAATATAAATCTGCTGACGTCTGTCACTCTCCGAATGATCTGCCGGCACCTGGGTGAGCTTGATACGAAATCCGCATGCGCTCGCCATCAGGTCTGATTGTCGGTGGCAACCAGTTACCATCAGGATCACACCAGAACACCCACCATCGTACTCCTGCTCCCTTTTCCAGGTTTGATGTATGTGTAAGAGTCAGAGGTCCCCGGCTGCCAGGGTGACGGTTAAGAGTAGCCGGATCGAGAGAGTCCGGGATCGTACCAAACCAGACAGAGGAAGATCCATTGCTCAAACGAACCCATCCGTTGACAAAACTCCATGCAAGATTGGTGTCACCCAGCCAGTGAGTTCTAATCTCTGTCCCGGGAGAGAGTGAGAAAAACCGGTCGCGAACAACAATACACTTCCCTTCTCCGGTAGCCAACCACACATCGCGTCGCACAAGCGCATCAGCCGGCAATCCTGTATAACATGGAGTTAAATCCAGACTGGTATTTTGCCATCCATACTGGTCTATATCCACTTTTAGCAGCTTTGTTGCCGGTATCTTCTGTGCCTGGCCATTAATCACAGGGCAGTTGTGTGCCTCTATCCCAAGAGTGTAGTTCCTTTCCTCACCAGCCTTATATTGTTGATAACCAGGATCTGTTATCCAGAAACGTCCCTGCCAACCAAGTACCAGATGACCACCATCAGATTGCAAATGACTCATTTTATTTCGCGAAACTGAGATTAAAGCAGCAAGATCGCCTGCTGACCAGCCAGTACGGAGAGTGATTGCATTGGGATGCTCACGAGGTGATGCGATCGGTGAAGCTAGTTGAGGTTTAAACAATGCCCTGTGTTCTCTTGCAGCCGATATTGCTGCAGTGGGAAGATTCTCAACCGGAATTCTTGAGATTAGCCACGCAGCATCGCTCCAACCATACCAGCCGGCAAGACGAATGAGGGCTGTTATCCAGAACATCATCTCTGGTTCCACATCCCCTATCGGAGCATGCAGATCGGGACGCCCTGGAAGAGTGAGATCTATCCACTGATTAGCTAGACTGCGGAAAGCTTCCCTGTACTCCTTTAGAAGTTCCTCCCGAACTGGTTGCCCTTTAATCCATTCAGTGAAGTTATCCATAAGATAACCATCGTATGCAGTACCTTCCGTGTGGAATTCCTTCCCAATGCGGAAATGACACCAGGCACTAAGGACCTCAGCCAGTTTCTTTTCCATTACCGCTGCTCTTGGGCTGCTGATTACCCTGGCAAGTTGTGTTGAACGTACCAGACCAATGACAGCAATATTGTGCAACTTCTGAGGAGTAAAACTTTCGGTATTCCCCCAATTTTTCTCATACCAGGGCCATGCATCCCTTTCAACCAGATCTTCAGCAGCTCTCAATGTCCTGCTTAACAATGCCGGATCCCAGCCGCTCTTATCTGCAAGTGCCAGGGAAAGACTGGCAGCCACATGCGCTGTCACAAGGCTCACCTGGTTATTGAGTTCAACAAACAGGTCCCAACCATCCAAAGATGCCATCTCTTTCTGAAACAGGAGACCCGCTTCGTTATCTCCATCAATACGCCATGCCTCATTTAAAGTACGCCAGCGATCCTCCAAATCCCAGGAAAGCCAGGTCAGCCAGGGATACCCACTGGGAATACCTACTGGCATATCTTGTTTCTTTGGGCGTTGAGCAACCGGTAACCTGTATGCTATAGAAAAACCGATCCGGTAATAGAAAACATCCACCTCTTTCAATCCCTTTTCAAATTTGGCACGATTAACGATCACCTGAGTCAGATCATTCTGATTCCACTGAAGGCCGGAGGTGATTTGATTATTGCCTGACTTATTCAAATAAGCAGTTTTTTCTAATTGGCCGAACGGTTGGTACCCTGATGTGCCCCCAGTGGCCGGTAATCCCATTGCAATCCCAGCACCAACATAAGTTGAAGTGGTGACAAATCCTCTCCGGTTAAATTTTTTCGCCATAATCATTTATGTATGAATAGTTTTATATTATATGAATGAAGTTTTCACATGTGATGTATAAATTAAATAAGCAAGGAGGTTGATCTGGTAAAGCCATATCATAAAATTATAATAAATTCTTTTAAATCATTTTTTCATTGTACAAATTTCAGCTATCAGTAATAATCTCAAAAAGGTGATTATGAGGTCAAATCATATTATCACACTATTAACAGATATTTGAAGTTAAGATTAACAGAAAATTAAATAATTTTAGCAGCAAAAAAAAATAATATGAAGAAAAGGGGATTTCTGATTCTTGGAATAATCCAGATGTTTGTTGCGATAGGAGCTTTACCTGCCGGCTATTTATTTTTAACCGAGCCAGGAGGTTCTAAAATGGGTATGAGTGTAGATGCTTTAGCGGGATCACCTTTCAAAGACTTTTTTATACCCGGATTATTTCTTTTTACGGTTAATGGCATCTTCAACCTGGTATGTTCAGTAATCTCATTTTTCAGAAACAGATATGCTCCTGTTCTTGGAATCGGGTCAGGTTTTATTCTGATGATATGGGTATCCGTCCAGGTCTATTCCATTGGGCTCACACACTTCCTGCAACCATTCTATTTCATAGTAGGTATTTGCGAAATAGCATTAAGTATCATTATCTTTAAAACGTATAAGGCCGAAAATCATAATCTAATTTGAACCATATGAAGAAACTGATGAAGATTGTTCTTTTTTCTGCCTCATCCATTATAGCCTTATTATTACTGCTCCTGTTAATACTTTTCATTCAGAGTCCGGGAAAACCGAGACCCTTCATAGATAAAAACGGGAATCGGCTACCAGGAACTATTGCCTCTATTGAAACTGTAAGAATAAATGGGCTTGATCAGAAAATGATTATCAGAGGAAGGGACACAACCAAACCCGTACTTTTGTATCTTCACGGAGGACCCGGAAGTCCCGAATTTCCGTTTGTCCGGCAGTTTAATTCAGGAATTGAGGATTTATTCGTTGTTTGTTACTGGGATCAGAGAGGATCAGGTCTTTCATACTCAGATAATATTGCCCCTGAGACAATGACCCTCTCTCAATTCATTGAAGATACCAGGGAGGTTTCAAAATATCTTATTAAAAACTTTAAGCGTGATAAAATTTTTCTCCTGGGACACTCATGGGGAACAGTTTTAGGTTCTTTTACTGCACAAAAGTATCCTGAATATTTCTATTGTCTAATTTCAGTCGGACAGGTTGCCAGGCAAGGTCAATCTGAATTACTCTCATATAACTATGTGCTTTCAAAAGCAAAAGACTTAAATGACAGAAAAGCAATAAATAGCCTTGAAAAAATTGGTCCTCCTCCATATTCTGATCCAGCGAAAGGTATTGATAACATGATTAAGGAGAGGAAATATGTTACAAAATATGGTGGTGCAATTAAATACGGGAATTTTTATGCAGAAGCAGTTAAAGCGCTATCCAGTTGCAGGGAATACAGCTTAATGGACAAAGTAAATTACATTAAAGGGATGAGATTCACCCTCAACTTTTTCTGGGACGATATTATAAAGTCAGATCTGTTCCGTGATATCCCTACTCAACAAATACCAGTTTATATTATGCAGGGCACTAATGATTACCAGACAGCATATTCTGTTGCCAAAGAGTATTTTGACACCTTAAAGGCCCCTGTAAAAGAGTTTTTCACTTTTGATAACTCTGCCCACTCACCTGTTTTTGAAGAACCAGAGAAATTTGAAGAAATACTTAAGAAAATAATCAATGAGACTATGTTAAAATAAAAGAAAAAGATTAACAGGAATTATATACTTTCGAAAACTTAAATATACAATCATGAGTCAATTCAGCAATCATCCTTTATACCGCAAACACAACATTGACAGCGCAATGAACTCATTATGGGAGTTTTACAAGAAACATTTTATAGTTCTATTCATTGTTTCATTCGTAATGTCACTGATCATACAATATATTTCAACATTAATAGATGTCAAAGATCTCCAGTCTGTTACTGACCCGATGGAGATGCTTAAAAAACTTAAGGAGTTCATTGTCCCAATGATTATTGTAACATTGGTAAATCTATTGTTCTCAACAATCCTACATTATTATATTATATATTGTGAGGATGAAAACCCTGATTCTTTTTTTGAAATGGTCATAAAGTCACTAAGGTATTTTATTCCTTATCTTATCATCATCATCATACTGGCATTTGCAGGTTCCATAGCCATTGCATTAGGAGTTTTCGCACTTATAATAGGTGCATTTTTTGCCTTACTATATGTTTTTACACTTTATCTGTTTATCCTACCGGTTATGATGATTGAGAGCCCCAATATCAATTTTACAATAGCAAGAACTATCAGGCTGGCACATCGTGAATTCTGGACAAATATCGGATGGGTTACAGTGTTTTTTATCCTTTTAATTGTAATTTCAGTTGTGTTCTCAGGATTGATACTTATTCCTTTCTCGGGTAGTTTCCTTAAGGCCTTTTCAGATCCCGGAAATGGAGCTGCAGCGATGGATTTTGCAAAGAATCCTGTGTTTATCGTTCTTTCGGCTCTCACAAATGCACTAACTTTTCCATTAATGCCTATTTTTGCATGTATTCTTTATTTTAACGCAAAGGCAGGAGAAGATCAGGTTCAATCAATAAGACCTGAATTAGAAGAAGAGGGAAAAGTAAGGGTGGAGGACCTTTATGCTAAACCCTATTCAGATGATCATCCGGACAATCCGGATAAGAAATAGTCCTGCAGAACTGTTGATTTTTTTATAATAATTTAGATGAGTTTTTCTGAATCTTAACAATTGCTGCCACAATATCTTCCATATCCTTTTTTGTACCCAGAAATACTCTCTGCCCAAGAGATAAACCTGTATCCCTGCCAATTTTTTCATTAACAGGACAGAGATTTTCCTTTCTGTATTTATCCAACCGCTCTTTGGAGAAAACCTTCTGAAATCCACGCAGATTAAAATAAGTTTCTATAAAAGGATTGCTGTGAAGTGAGGAATCTATTCCATTGCCAAATCCAATTCCTTCAGCACGCATTGATTCCTGGAATTTTGCTTTAGGCAGACCATTAAAAAATTTATTGTCATAAATCAATCCGTATTCATAATATGCGCGCCTTGTTTGTCCTGCATATTTAGAGGTTGGTCGTACTCCTTTAATTTCTCCAAGCATCTTTTCAAGGTATGCAGAATTCTCATCCCGAAGTGTGCTTTGAGCCTCCAGACGCCTTATCTGTCCCAATAGAATGGATGCCTGAAATGGAGTCAACCGGTAATTAGATCCGGCAAAAACTCTCCCTTTTCCCCTGGGGTCCTTTCCACAATGTGTGTAAGCTTTTGCTCTTGCCATTAAATATTCATCATTTCCTATTACTGCCCCACCTTCCCCACTGCACAAACTCTTACCTGCCTGGAAACTGAAGCAACCTAAATTTCCGATACTCCCCAGTTTTTTATTCCTCCATTCTCCCAAATGGGCCTGACAGGCATCTTCAATAACCATAAGGTTATGCTTTCTGGCAATTGTCATTATCTTGTCCATATCAGCAGCAGCTCCCCCAATATGAACAGGAAGTATAGCCTTTGTATTTGGATTAATTCGCTCTTCAATCTTATCAGCATCTATCATAAAAGTTTCAGGATCCGAATCCACAAACACAGGTAATGCAAATAAATTAAAAGTCGTCAGAGCAGTTGCAATAAATGTATTGGTCTGGGTAATTACCTCATCACCCGGTCCAATATCTATGGCACGCTGAGCAGTCTCAAGTGCTGTGGTCCCTCCGTTTGTAGTTGCACAATAACTTACACCCATTAATTCTGCATACTTTTTTTCAAACTGAAATACTCGTTCCTGTTCAACATTACTGTACTCTGACCATTTGTTGCTTTTAAATGCATCAACATACATCTGGACATCTGTGTCATCATAAATGGGCCATTTCGCTCCCAATCCCGATCCTTTCTGTCTAACAGGTGTGCCTCCCAGTATGGCAGGTTTATCAACGTCCTGAATTATTCCAGAAATGGCTGCAATTCCACTCCCGGAAAAAGCAACACTGGCTGCACCAAGTGAAGTTGTCTTTACAAAAGACCTACGGGTTACTGATTTCTTTTTCATATGATTCTATTTTTTACTAAATAAGTTAAAAACTTAAATGCCTTTAGATCTGATTCTTAATATCTTCAATACTTCCTGAGAGTTCAATATTCAGAAAGGTAACCTTATTGCATACATTGCAGTTAAGAATTTTGAAAAAACAGATTGAATCAATGTCGTTTCAATTCAAATATAGTTAATTACCAGCAAATGCAGAAGATAATATTTATATGAAGCCAAAATGTTTTTCAAACATAACCGGACTTGAGAACTCAGAGAAGCTAAACACTACGAAATATAATTTTATAAGGAAGTGGGTTCTCCCGCTAAAGCTGGACATGCTGTCATACCTTATAAATCAAAGATATTTAATTACTAAAAAATCAAACAGAATAAGCATTAAAAAATTTAATTGAATTGATAATAGCCTTAAACAGATTGAGGTTTGACAACAAATCAGGTATCTTCTTTGTTTAAATTGAACACCATGCTGCGTAGTTGTATTTGAAGTGTAAAATATCTGAAGTTGGAATTATTGTATAATTTTGAAAAGATTCACTACAAAGGGTTATATTTTTTTAGATTGTAAAATTATTCTTTATTAAAAAGGACCATTGAAGTAATAATATTCCAACATTTTGAAGATTTCTTGATTATTCAATTTGAAAATAGTATTTTCGTGATCGTTAACGATTCGATTTTTAAATTACATATTTTTGATTATTTTAACATCCTGAACATATGAAACCATTTATTAATGATGATTTTCTTCTTGGCAATAAAACTGCCCAGAGACTATATCATCAATACTCTGAGAAACAACCTATTATTGATTTTCATTGTCATCTTTCCCCTGCAATGATTGCAGATGATCGTCAATTTACAAACCTCACGCAGGCCTGGCTTGAGGGTGACCATTATAAATGGCGTGCCATGAGAACAAATGGTGTTGATGAGAAATATTGTACAGGGAGTGCATCAGATCCTGAGAAATTTAATAAGTGGGCCTATACAGTTCCTGCTACAGTTGGAAATCCCCTTTACCACTGGACGCATCTTGAGCTCGCCAGGTATTTTGGTATTTATGAGCTTTTGTCACCTTCAACTGCCTCAGTAATATACGAAAAAGCTTCATCCATGCTGCAAACTAAAGAGTTCAGCATTAGATCATTGATCAGAAAAATGAAGGCAGAGGTAATTTGTACAACTGATGATCCCATCGATAGCCTTGACCACCATAAGAGCTTGAAAAAGAGTTTTGAGATACCTGTATTGCCAACCTGGAGGCCTGACAATGCTATCAAAATTGAAGATTCTGCAAAATTCCTGGCTTACATTCAGAAACTTGAAATTGCCAGCGGAGTTGAAATAAAATCCTTTGATTCTCTGATTGAGGCTCTTGAAACCAGGCATAAATTCTTTCATGAAATGGGAACCAGGTTATCAGATCATGGACTTGACAGGTTCTATTTTTCTAATTATAATGCTACAGAAGTAGATAATATTTTGAAGAAGTTACTTAATGGAAATACTCTTTCATGTGAAGATAAAGGCAACTCTATTTCATGCATTGAAGCAGAAAAGTATAAATGTGCCGTGATGACCATGCTTTGCAGAATGAATCATAAAAGAGGCTGGACTCAACAGTTTCATGTTGGCGCATTAAGGAATAATAATGCCAGAATGTTTCGGAAAATGGGACCTGATACCGGTTGGGATTCTATAGGTGTACCACAGGATGCCGTGAAAATGTCAAGGTTTCTTAGTTCCCTGGATGATACTGACCAGCTGGCAAAAACTATCCTCTATAATCTTAATCCTGCTGATAATGAAATGATGATTACCATGGCAGGTAATTTCAACGACGGTTCATCGGCTGTAAAAGTACAATACGGAGCCGCATGGTGGTTCCTCGATCAAAAGAGTGGGATGGAAAAACATTTGAAGGATCTGGCTGCTTTAGGATTATTAAGAAGGTTCATTGGAATGGTTACCGATTCACGAAGTTTCCTCTCCTATCCAAGACATGAATACTTCAGAAGGCTGATATGCAATTACGTCGGAGAGGAGGTCGAAAAAGGACTTATACCTGATGAAGAGGAGCTTCTTAAACCACTAATCGAAGGAATATCATATACAAACGCAAAGAATTATTTTGGATTCAATAAATAAATAACTGAAATGAACGATCTAAACTTAAAAGGAAAAGTTGCAATAATTACCGGAGGTGCCGGTATTATATGTTCAACCATGGCAAAATCACTCGCAGCCCAGGGTGTTAAAACTGTAATTCTGGACCTCAATAAAGAGGCAGCTGACAAGATTGCAGATGAGATTGAAAAAGAGTTTAAAACCCCCTCAATCGGCGTCTCTGCAAGTGTTCTCGATAAAACTTCACTTGAAGCAGCACTGAAAGTGATACATGACAAATTCGGATCGATAGATATCCTGGTAAATGGTGCTGGTGGTAATTCACCTGCTGCGACAACAAAAGTCGAAAAGATGGAAGGGAGTGACAATGAAAAATCTGAAGACACTTTCTTCGGACTTCAGTCTGAAGGATTTGATAAGGTTTTTGATTTAAATTTTAAAGGTACTCTGCTACCATCTATGGTGTTTGGTTTAGATCTTGTTAAGAAGAAATCGGGAGTCATTATTAACATCTCATCGATGAACTCATACCGACCTCTTACCAAGATAGCTGCCTATTCTGCTGCAAAAGCAGCTGTTAATAATTTCACACAGTGGCTTGCAGTTCATTTTTCAAAAACAGGTGTCAGGGTAAATGCCATCGCTCCCGGTTTTCTTCTTACGAACCAGAACCGGTTCCTGCTTATTGATGAAAAAACCGGAGACCTGACAGCCAGGGGAAAGAAAATTATCAATGGTACTCCTATGGAAAGGTATTGTATTCCTGAGGAACTGACCGGAACTCTGATATATCTTTGCTCCGATCTGTCTAAATTTGTTACAGGAGTTATTATACCTGTCGATGGTGGCTTCAGCGCTTATAGCGGAGTGTAAGGGCAGTGTGGCTGTAATTAAGAATCATGATTTAGGTTGCTGTTTACCGTAAGCCGGTCACCTGATAATAAACTGCCGGAGAGTTGACTTTATTAATGAAAAATTTAAGATATGATATACTATAAAGCAGGTTCGGAAGATACCGTAATAGGTCCAAATGACCTGGAATATGGCCTCTATTCAGCTTTTGTTAAACTAGGAGCAAGAAACAAAGTACTTGTTGTCCCTCCTGACTTTACACGTTTCCATTCAAAAGCAGGTGAAATAACTTCGCTTATTTATAAGTATTATAAAGAGAATCTGAAAGATATTCTGCCTGCATTAGGGACTCATGTGCCCATGACTCATGAACAACTAGACGAAATGTTCAAAGGCGTACCGAAAGAGCTGTTTCGTGTACACGACTGGAGAAAAGATGTTGTAACAGTTGGTACGGTTCCGGGAGAATTCGTCTCAAAGATTACAGGCGGGGCAATTGAATATCCGTGGCCAGCTCAGCTAAACAAGCTGGTTTTCAACGGTGGTCATGACCTGATTCTTTCTGTGGGACAGGTTGTTCCTCATGAAGTTATAGGAATGGCTAATTATAATAAGAATCTCTTTATTGGAACAGGTGGCCCTGAAGGTATAAATAAAAGCCATTTTCTGGGTGCTGTTTATGGCATGGAAAATATAATGGGTAAAGCAATTAATCCTGTCAGAAGTCTTTTGAATTATGCTTCTGCAAATTTTATTACCCATCTACCTGTGGTATATGTACATACCGTTATCGGAAGAGATAAAACAGGGAAACTTGTTATAAGGGGGCTCTTTATCGGTGATGATGAGGAGGTTTTCACACTCGCAGCTGAACTATCGTTAAAAGTTAATTTCTCTGTCCTGGATAAACCACTGAAAAAAGTTGTTGTTTATTTGGATCCTTCAGAGTTTAAAAGCACATGGCTTGGCAATAAAAGTGTATACAGGACAAGAATGGCAATGGCCGATAACGGGGAACTTATTGTATTAGCTCCGGGCCTGAAAGAGTTCGGGGAAGACAAAGAGATAGACAGGCTGATAAGAAAATATGGATACAAGGGAACACCTGCAACACTTAAGTCGTTGAATGAAAATGAAGAATTAAGACAAAATTTAAGCGCAGCCGCCCATCTTATCCATGGAAGTTCCGAGGATAGATTTTCAATAACCTATTGCCCGGGAAATCTGACCCGCCAGGAGATAGAGTCAGTTAATTTTAAATATGCAGACCTTTCAGAGATGTCAAAAAGATATGACCCTGAGAAGCTGAAAGATGGTTTTAATAAACTGCCTGACGGTGAAGAAATTTTCTATATCTCAAATCCTGCTCTTGGATTGTGGACATCTAAAGAAAGGTTAACTAAATAATTTAGAAAATAACTCTCACAATATGATAAAATGGGGTATAATAGGTTGTGGTGATGTTACTGAACGGAAAAGCGGGCCAGCTTTTAACAAGGTGAAGGATTCACAGCTTATTGCAGTAATGAGAAGGAATTCTGCTCTTGCTGAGGAGTATGCACGCAGACATAAGGTACCTAAATGGTATAGTGACGCAAATGACCTCATAAATGACAGGGACATAAACGCTGTTTATGTTGCAACCCCTCCGGGTAGTCATGCTGAATATACAATCAAAGCAGTTGAGGCTGGAAAACCGGTTTATGTTGAAAAACCTATGGCTGCTAATTATTCTGAATGCCTGAGAATGATAGAAGCCTCTGAAAAAAATAAAGTACCTGTCTATGTTGCATATTACCGCAGAGCTCTTCCGGGTTTTCTCAAGGTAAAAGAACTGATTCAAAACGGGAGCATCGGAAAAGTCAGATTTGTCCAGATCCAGCTTTTCTTTCCTCCTTCTGAAGATGAGAAAGCCGGTAAGCTTTCATGGATCGTTGACCCCGAAATTGCTGGAGCAGGACACTTTTTTGATCTTGCATGCCATGAACTCGATTATCTCGATTTCTTATTCGGCCCCGTAATTGGGGTTAAATCCACAGTCCTTAACCAGTCTGCCCTCTATAAAGCAGAAGATTTTGTGTCAGCACATTTTCTTTTTAATAATAATATAACCGTTACCGGAACATGGTGTTTTAACTCTTCTTCCGATAGCAGGAGAGATATCATTGAAATTTTTGGTGAGAAAGGGACTATCAGATTTTCCTGTTTCACTTTTGACCCAATTGTACTAACTAACAATGAAGGAATACAAAAATTCCCCAATGAAACACCTGAGAATATCCAGTTTTATCTTATTGAGCAGGTAGTCAATTCTTTGATGGGCAATGGAGTACCTGTAAGCACAGCTGTATCAGGTGCAAGAACCAGTAAAGTTATGGACGAGGTTGTTAGGGAATATTACAAAGTCAAAAATAAAAAATATTAAAGATCAGAAAATAAAAATCAAGTAATAAAACAAAGATTTAATTATGAAAAAATTATCGGACATAGGGTTAATAGGTTTGGCAGTTATGGGTGAAAACCTGGTTCTTAATATGGAGAGCAAGGGTTTTCAGGTAACTGTTTATAACAGGTCGGCACAGAAAGTTGATGATTTTCTTGCGGGAAGAGCAAAAGGTAAAAAGATAATTGGTACTCATACAATTGAAGAACTTGTTAGTTCGCTTGAGCGACCAAGAAAAATTATGATGATGATCAAAGCTGGTTCTGCCGTCGACGAAATGATAAACACACTTATCCCTCACCTGGAACCTGGTGATATTATTATTGATGGTGGAAATACCCATTTCCCTGATACCAACAGGAGAACTGCCATGGTCGAAAGTAAAGGACTTTTATATATTGGTACCGGTGTTTCAGGTGGAGAAGAGGGAGCTCTCCTCGGACCATCCATAATGCCAGGCGGCTCAAAAGCTGCATGGCCAATTGTTAAACCAATTTTCCAGGCTATTGCTGCGAAAGTGGATGATGGTTCTCCCTGCTGTGACTGGGTTGGCGAGAATGGTGCTGGACATTTTGTGAAAATGGTTCATAATGGTATTGAGTATGGTGATATGCAGCTTATAACAGAAGCATACCAGATTATGCGTGATCTCCTGCACATGACCGCTGATGAGATGCATGTTGTTTTTAAAGAATGGAACAAAGGAGAGCTCGACAGTTACCTGATTGAGATAACAAGGGACATCCTCGCATACAAAGATGCCGACGGAAAGCCTCTGGTTGACAAAATACTCGACACTGCAGGGCAGAAAGGTACCGGTAAGTGGACTGCAGTAGCGGCACTCGATCTTGGAATTCCTCTTACTCTTATAGGTGAAGCGGTCTTTTCGAGATGTCTTTCAGCTGTAAAAGATGAACGTGTTCATGCTTCAAAAATTCTTCACGGACCCTCTTCTTCTTTTACCGGCGACAGGTCAAAATTTATAAATGACCTCAAGGAAGCACTGTATGCTTCAAAAATAGTTTCATACGCTCAGGGGTATTCCCTTATGAAAGCGGCAGCCGAAGAGTATAAATGGAAGCTAAACTATGGAGGCATTGCACTCATGTGGCGCGGTGGTTGTATCATCAGGTCTGCATTCCTTGGTAAAATTAAGGAAGCATTCGACAATAACCAGGCAATCACAAATCTGCTGCTTGATCCGTTCTTTAAAGAAAAAGTCGAAAAAGCACAGAAAGGTTGGAGAAATGTTGTGGCAGCTGCCATAACAAATGGAATTCCTGTTCCTGCTATCTCTTCTGCACTCGGATATTTTGACGGTTACCGTTGTGAAAAACTGCCGGCAAACCTGCTCCAGGCACAGCGCGACTATTTTGGAGCTCACACCTACGAACGGACTGATAAGCCAAGGGGTGAATTCTTCCATACTAACTGGACAGGAAGAGGAGGAACGACAGCATCTTCAACCTATAATGTATAACCCAACAATCAACCTAAACCGGATGACAGAATTAAACGAAAAAATCAGCAAATACAGGTGGACGATCTGTGCGCTTGTTTTCTTTGCAACGACTGTAAACTATCTCGACCGACAGGTTCTCAGTCTCCTGAAGGATACTCTGGAAGTGCAATTTAACTGGAGCGATTCAGATTATGCCAATATTGTATCTGCATTTCAGTTTGTTTATGCAATCTCCATGCTCTTTGCCGGCCGTTTCATCGATTGGCTTGGAACCAAATGGGGTTATGCATGGTCACTTATCATATGGTCGCTGGCTGCAATGGGACATGCTCTTGCAAAAAGTACAGGCGGTTTTATGATAGCACGTGGATTTCTTGGATTTGGCGAATCCGGTAACTTTCCTGCTGCAATCAAGACAACCGCAGAATGGTTTCCAAAAAAAGAAAGAGCTCTGGCTACAGGTATCTTTAATTCAGGTACTAATGTCGGCGCTATCCTGGCACCTATTGTTGTTCCGTGGATAGTCGGCCATCTTGGTTGGGAAGCTGCCTTCTTAATCATTGGAGCCATAGGATTCACATGGCTCATATTCTGGTTCTGGCTTTATGAAATACCAATGAGAAGCAAGCGTGTTAGCAAGGCTGAATATGACTATATACACGCTGACAATTTTGATGAATCAAATTCTGCTATCCCTGAAAATAATGAAAAGGTACCCTGGTTTAAATTACTAAAATTCAAACAGACATGGGCCTTCAGTTTTGGAAAATTCATGACAGATGGTGTGTGGTGGTTTTATTTATTCTGGCTACCTGCATTCCTGAAAGCACAGTATGGGATGACCGGCATGCAGGTTGCATTCCCTCTGGCTGTACTTTATACAATGTCTACAGTTGGCAGCATTTCGGGTGGGTGGTTTCCAATGTACTTTATTAATAAGGGTTATGATCCTTACGTTGGACGAATGAAGGCAATGCTTTTAATAGCAATATTCCCTCTGTTTGTTCTTCTTGCACAGCCTTTTGGATACATAAGTTATTGGATGCCAGTTCTTTTTATAGGAATTGGAACTGCTGCACATCAGGCATGGTCTGCCAATATTTTCACCACAGTTTCTGATATGTTCCCAAAAAAGACTGTTGGAAGTGTAACAGGAATCGGTGGAATGGCAGGAGGTATCGGAGGTATTGTTGTAAACAAATCCGGAGGATGGCTATTTGACAGTTTCCGTGCCGGAGGTATAGCAAAATCATGGGTTGAAGCCCAGGCTCAGAACCTTGGTGAATATGTGGATAAAATTAGGTCTATGAACCTGATGAACAAGTATGATGATGTTATCAATCTTGATAAAGTATCACTTAATAATCTCCCCGCAGAAGTTGTACATCAGCTTCAGGCTGTTGATCCGGGCATGTTTGACAAATTAAAAGCATTACAGATACCTATAGTTCAAAGTAACATGACAACTGCATATACAATTGTCTTTGTTTTCTGCGCGCTTGCATACCTGATTGCCTGGGTTGTAATGCATTTTATGGTTCCAAAAATGAAAAAAGTTGAGATTTGATTTTCTGAAAATAATAAATAAACATCCGGCATATGCTAACGCCGGATGTTTCATAAAAAACGAATTTTATTAGTTCATAATGCCACGCAAAAAAGCCCGTATTAAAGACATAGCAAGGCTGGCTGGTGTTTCAATAGGTACTGTTGACAGGGTTTTACATAACAGAGGTGAAGTAGCTGAAAAAACAAAAACACAATTACTGCAAATCATAAAGGAGCTTGATTATTCTCCGGATTTTATTGCACAAGCTCTTAAAACAAAGAAAAGTTTCAGGCTTGTTTCACTACTTCCGGAACCAACACAGGAGAATGCGTTCTGGAGTAACCATTCGCAGGGTATAATATGGGCGATGCAGGAACTCAAACCTTTTCCTGTCACAATAGAACAGATCACTTTCGACATTCAAAGTGAAAAGGATTTTCAGAAAAAAGCTGACATTGTACTTAAGTACCATCCCGATGGAATTGTACTGGCACCAATTTTCAAAGCAGAGTCTATTGCATTCTGTGAAATATTGCACAGAAATAATATCCCTTTTGTTTTCATTGATGGTTTTATTAAAGAAACTGATTTTCTGTCCTATACGGGAGAAGATATATTTCAGAGCGGCAGGGTTGCTGGTCAGCTTACTGATATGGTCACACCGGTAAAAAAGGACTTATTGGTGATAAACATAGCCCGAAACCTGCAAAATATACATCATCTCAATAAACGAACAGAGGGATTTCTCAGCTATTTTCCAGAATCAGGTAGCAATACCGGGAAGAAAATTACAGTTAACATCCCTGATCCTACAATTAAAGAAATCAAAAAAGAGTTTGATAAAGTATTAAATAAAAATCAGGATGTCGGATCCATTTTCATTACAGGATCAAAATCATATAAAATAGCTGAATATCTTGAATCAGAAGGCATAAACTCAATAAATCTTATCGGATATGATCTCCTCGATAAAAATGTAAAATACCTTAAATCGGGAATAATAAAATTTCTTCTGGGGCAAAGACCTGAAGAACAGACTTTTAAGGGAATTAAAAAACTATTTGAGTTCCTGTCATTAAATAAAATTCCTGAAAAAATTGAATATCTGCCCGTTGATGTTGTAACTTCGGAAAATGTTAATTTTTTCCTGAAATAGAATTTTGAATTTAATATAACCGGTAATAATTAAAAAATATACTTATGAAAACAATTGGGAAAAATTCGATAGGTCTGGGTGACAGATTCGGACATCAGGGATTGGCTCAGCTTAATGCAATTATTAAAGCAGCTGAAAAAGGTATTGAAATAACACCTGTATGGAACAAATCGAACAGGGAACATAATACAATAGGTACCCAACCCGGAGACGTAAGAACTGAAGCCGATTCTGTAACTAAAGAAGCAGGTTTCAAAAAGCCATATTTCGTTGATGCTGATCATATTAATTTAGATACTGTTGACAGATTCATCGGCAGTTCTGATTTTTTTACAATTGATGTAGCATCATATATCGGGAAGAAAGCCGAAAAAGACGAGATAACCACATTTGTAACTTCAGCTGAAAAATACATTGGAGAATTAAAAATACCTGGAATTAAAACTCCATTTAATGTTACCAGACATCTGATAAAAGATGTTGCAGAAAAATACCTTTTTGCAGCCATAAAAGCGTGGGAGATCTTTCGAAAAATAGAGAAAATAAAAGGTAAAAACACTTTTGTCACCGAGGTTTCAATGGATGAGGTACCTAATCCTCAAACACCTGTCGAGCTCTTTTTCATTCTTAAGATGCTGGGAGAAGAGAACATTCCTGTTCAGACTATTGCTCCCAAGTTTTCAGGAAGATTCAATAAAGGCGTTGACTATGTTGGCGATCCGGAAAAATTCGCTGAAGAATTTGAAGCTGATTTAATGGTAATAGACTTTGCAATTAAGGAATTTGGGCTACCCGAAAATCTTAAGATGAGTGTCCATTCAGGTTCTGATAAGTTTGCTATTTATCCATATATCGGATCAATTATCAGAAAGCATAATAAAGGAATCCATTTAAAAACAGCCGGTACTACGTGGCTGGAAGAAGTTATCGGGCTTGCTTTATCCGGAGGCGAAGCTCTGGATTTTGTTAAAGATATCTATTCCAAATCATTAGAAAAAATCGAAGAATTATGCGCCCCGTATGCAGATGTTATTGACATTAATATCTCATCCCTTCCTTCTAAAGCAGAAGTTTCAAAATGGACCAGCAAAAAATTTGCAGCCTCACTCACACATATACCGGGAAACAAAGAGTACAATCCAAACATGCGACAACTCATTCATGTGGCATATAAACTGGCAGCAATCAGAATGGACGAATATTTCGGGCTTCTGGACAAGCATAAGGAGATTGTTGCAGGATGTGTCTTTGAGAATATTTACAACAGACATATTTGCAGGTTATTTGATATAAAATAGAGATCAGAAACCTGCCAGCGGAAGTCATAAATACCTAAGGAATAAAAAATTAAAACACCTGGTTCACTCCAAGGTCTTAAATGAAAAGACTAATCTGGGGTCAACCAGGTGCAAATCAAAAATTATTATCTCATTCATGCCCTGTTTTATCCATGTGCCCGGGCAGAATAATCTTTTTTGTGGACCTATATTCCAGTAACGGCCAATGTTATGTCCATTTATCCAGACAATTCCCTTGGTATAAGATGAAATGTCAAAGAAGGTATCTCCCTTTTCAAGAAGTGTGAAACTGCCTTTAAAAATTATGCCCGGTCTTTTGACTGATATACTTGTTGATCTGAGATCGTAAATGAATTTCCAATCCATTGGCATGTTGTAAACTTTCCAGTTTGAGAGGATAGTTCCATCAAGAGAAACACTTTCTGTAATACCTTTTCTATCAACAATATACTGGCCGTAATTTATTCGACCCATTCCTTCAACAAGGATATCAAGAACCGGACGGTCAGCATTGCTCAAAGGGATATCGATACTGTTTTTAGCTTCACGCCTGTCAAGGTTGCCTATATACTCGCCATTCAGAAATACTGTTGCATAATCATGTATATCATTCACGGTCAGCTTTCCACTTTTATTACCGGTTAGTTCTGTCCTGTAAATAATAAATCCATAATCCTGCCCATAAGCTTCAAATGTCTTCGGCTGATCAGAAGTAACCGGTTTTGGCAAATTATCCCAGACAGATGAGAAAGGCTGCAATCCAATGGCTGTCATTTCAATAGCAGGTATCGGGTCAGGAATATCCGGAAGCTTCTGCTTCTTTGGAAGATATGATCCTATAAGCTTTCGAAGAGCCATGTATTTCGGTGTTGGCTGTCCCTGCTCAGTTATCGGGGCGTCATAATCATAACTTGTTACATCAGGTTCATATCCCTTCCCCCCGGAATTTGCACCGGCTGTATAGCCATAGTTAGTTCCTCCGTGTATTACATATAAATTAAAGGATTTCTTGTTATCCATCAAAAACTTTACCTCTTTAAGCAGCTTCATGGTATCAGGTTTAGCCCAGCTTTCCCCCCAATGAGTCAACCATCCAGGGTATGTTTCACTGCTGAATACCGGTACCCCTGGATTAATCTTTGCCGCCAGATCAAAGTCTTCCTGGGAACTACCTGAATCGAGGCCGACAGCACTGCCTGGAAGAGTTCCTGCCTCAAGCATTTTAACTGATGGCCCATCACCGGTAAATGTTGGTATATCAATTCCATTGGCCTTCCATACTTCTCTCAGCCGCAACAGATAGTTTTTGTCAGTTCCATAACTACCATACTCATTTTCAATCTGCAGCATCAAGATTCGACCACCTTTGGTAACTATGAAAGGTTTAATTTCTTCAGATAACCTTGCAATATATCGTTCAGCAGCAGACATATACCGGGGATCCATACATCTTAGTTTTATATCGGGGATCCTGAGCAGATAGGGAGGAATTCCTCCAAGCTCCCATTCGGCACATACGTAAGGACCTGGCCTAAGCAAAATCCACATTTCTTCATCCTGAGCAATCTTAAAAAACTCAGCCAGATTTTTGTTTCCTGTTGAGAAATCATAAACACCCTCTTCTGCTTCGTGGTAGTTCCAGAAAACATATGCTGAAATTGTATTACACCCCATCGCTTTTGCCATTTGAATACGGTGCCTCCAATATTCCGCCGGTATCCTGGCAGGATGCATTTCACCACTGATTATCTGGTAAGGTTTTCCATCAAGAAGAAATTCTGAAGCTCCAAATGTAAAAGTATGTTTGGCTCTCTGTCCATGTGATTTAGAAATTCCTAAAAAAACAATAATTATCAGCAGGATTACTCTTAATATATTAGGTGTATTATTTTTCATATCCAGGTTTTTATTATCAATTCTGTTCACAATTAATTCTCAACATCCACTACTTCTTATTATTCTCCTCTCTCCCACTTTCCTATCTCCCTCTCAGTTCACTTCAACTTTTCAATTTTCCAAATTCTCTGAACAAATCACAGATCTAAATCGCCTGATAACTGTGCAGTTTATGGTAGACTCCCTCCGTATTGTTCATAAGTTCTTCATGAGTACCTGTTTCAACAACCCTGCCTTCATCAATAACCACAATCATATCTGCATGCTGAATTGTGGAAAGTCGGTGAGCAATAACCAATGATGTCCTGTTTTTCATTAATTTCAGAATAGCATCCTGAACAAGACGTTCAGACTCTGTATCAAGAGCTGAAGTAGCTTCGTCAAGTATCAGTATCGGGGGATTTGCCATTAGAGCTCTTGCAATACTTATTCTTTGCCGTTGGCCTCCGCTTAGCTTATTTCCTGATTCGCCCACACTGTTTTCGTAGCCAAGTTCTGTTTCAATAATAAAGTCATGTGCATTTGCATTACATGCGGATCTTTCTACTTCTGCCTGATCAGCAACATCGACACCGAAAGCAATATTCTCCCTGAAAGATGTATTGAAAAGGATTGGTTGCTGGCTTACAATTCCCATAAGATACCTTAGGTCTCTGATCTTAAGATCGCGTATATCAATCCCATCAATAAGGATACTTCCCTGATCGACATCCATGAACCGGGGCAAAAGATCGACAAGTGTTGATTTGCCTGCACCCGACTTTCCGACGATGGCAACAGTCTGGCCTTTTTTAATTTTCAGATTTATGTCGCGAAGTACAGGTTCACTGTTGTATGCATACCAAACATTTCTAAATTCAATAGTCTCTCTGAAACCGTCAACTGGTAATGCATCAGGTTTTTCATTTATCAATTCTTCAGCATCGAGTATCTGGTCAATTCTGTCAATTGACGCCATGCCCTTCTGAATACTGAAGTATGCAGTAGTTATGTTCTTAGCCGGCTGGATAATCTGTGAAAAGACAATAAGAAAAGTTATCAGTTTTGCCGGAGTCATGTTGGCTGTCCCGTGGAGTGCAAAGTTGCCTCCAACATACATCAGTATCATAACAACAATGGTTGCAAGAAATTCGCTAATAGGTGAAGCCAGATATGCTTTACGTGTAACTCTCTTAAATACTTTGGCATATCTTTCATTAGATTCGGAAAACTGCTTTTTCATCTTCTCCTCAGCATTGAAACCCTTAACTATTCTTAAGCCAGTCAATGTCTCCTCTACTACTGAAAGAAGTCTGCCAAGATATTGCTGTCCAAGCAGAGATGATGACCGCAAAGTACGGCTTGCCCTGCCAATAAGCCAGCCACTAACAGGAAGCAGGACAAGGGCGAAAAGAGTTAATTCATAACTGCTTACAAACAGGAATATTACAAATATCAGGATGTACATCGGATCTCTGAACATCATGGTAAGTGAAGACATTACAGATATTTCTACTTCCTGAACATCATTTGAAATCCTTGTCATTACGTCACCCTTTCGTGCATTGGTAAAAAATGATAAGGGAAGCCGCAATACCTTGTGATATAACTTTTGCCGCAGATCACGGACTGTACTTGCCCTGATGAAAGCCATACTGTTATTGGCCATAAAGATGAAACTGTTTTTGAACAAACTGGCTACAATCACAATCAGTACTACCAGCAACAGAGCACCAGCCTGTCCTTTACTGTCGATGAAATCAGAAATAAAGTACTTCGCATATGTTTCTATATAATCTGCATTAAACTGGAAAGCGCCCGGATCAGAAACTTTTTCAACCTGTACAAAAAGAATTGATAGAAAGGGAGCTGCAAGAGAATATGTTCCAAGTGCAAAAAGCGCACTCAGTATATTATATGTAATACTTTTTACTGCTGACCAGCGATATGGTGCAAAATACTTCAGAAGGAGCCTGATACTTTTCATTTTTCCCTCTTCCGTTAAAATCCGGTGTAATTGAATGGAGTTATAGCCTTGAGTTCATACTTTAACTCTTCACTGACATTTAGATTATCAATAAAATGTTTTATCGATTCGCTTGTAATCTTCTGATTAGTACGGGTCAGATCGAGGAGGGCTTCATAAGGTTTTGGATATCCTTCCCTTCTCAGAATTGTCTGAATGGCTTCAGCAACAACAGCCCAGTTGTTCTCGAGGTCACTATTAATTTTATCAATGTTTACTATCAGCTTATTAAGACCTTTATGCATAGCATTAAATGCGATAATAGAATGACCAATCGGAACACCAATATTCCTTAAAACAGTTGAATCGGTAAGGTCGCGCTGAAGCCTTGAAACAGGCAGTTTCATAGAAAAGTGCTCAAATATGGCATTTGCATATCCAAGATTACCTTCCCCGTTTTCAAAATCAATCGGGTTGACCTTATGCGGCATGGCTGACGAACCTATCTCTCCTTTTTTGATCTTTTGACGGAAATAATCCATTGAAATATAGGACCAGATGTCGCGTGCCAGATCAATAAGTACAACATTAATTCGTCGCATATTATCAAATAGTGCGGCAAGATTATCATAGTGTTCAATCTGGGTTGTAGGATGTGACCGCAGCAATCCGAGAGACTCATTTACAAAGTTATTGGCGAATGAGATCCAATCTATTTCGGGATAGGCTGCTTTATGTGCATTGAAGTTTCCTGTTGCCCCACCAAATTTTGCTGAATAAGGTATCTGGCCGAAATATTTTAACTGTCCGTCAATTCTTGAGACAAATACATCCAGTTCTTTTCCGAGTCTTGTGGGTGAAGCCGGTTGACCATGTGTTCTGGCTAACATGGGTATATCTTTCCACTCGTCGGCAAATATTGCCAGAGTCTCCCTCAATTCAAACAGGATTGGGAAATAGATATCAGTCAGAGCATCTTTTACTGACAAAGGTATTGCAGTGTTGTTTATATCCTGAGATGTTAATCCAAAATGAATGAATTCACTCCATTTACCAAAGCCTGCCTTAAAAAACCGCTCCTTTATGAAATACTCTACCGCCTTTACGTCATGATTTGTGATCTTCTCTTTCTCTTTAATGGCAAGAGCATCATCAATTGTAAAATCCTCATAGATTGACCTAAGAAGTTTATAATTATCTTTCTTGAAATCAGATAATTGAGGGAGTGGAATATCGCAAAGGGCAATAAAATACTCTATTTCCACCAGGAGCCGATACCGGAAAAGGCCAAATTCAGAAAAATAAAGATCAAGCTCATCAACTTTCTGTCGGTACCTTCCATCTAAGGGAGAAATAGCTGTCAGAGAATTTAATTCCATTATAGAGCAGTTTGTGTTTTCAATTGTTATAGATATATACAAAAGTAGTATTTTAGACGTTGTAAAAAAAAGATATGGAAAAAATCAGAATTTCTGCAGTTAAATATGCAAATACCTATCCTTTCATATATGGTTTAACCGAAAGCGGATTTGATAAAAGAATAGTTCTTGAGACCGACCATCCAGCTCAATGTGCTGAAAAACTGATCAGCAACAGGGTTGATGTCGGGCTTATACCTGTAGCCACTCTTCCTCTTTTGAAAGAATATCATATTATAACCGATTATTGTCTTGGAGCATACGGAAAAGTAAGAACAGTTTTGTTATTAAGTAACTGCCCATTATCTGAAATCAAAATAATCAATCTTGACTACAGATCAAGATCATCTGTTAACCTTGCCAGAATTCTTGCAAAAAATTTCTGGAAGAAGGAATTTATGTGGATAAACACTTCAGCATCATTCGATTTTATTAATATCGGCATTGATGAAGCAGTTGTTCTGATCGGGGATCAATGTTTTGAATTTGAGAACAGATTCAGGTTCAGTGTCGACCTGGCTGAAGAATGGAATAAATTCTCAGGACTTCCATTCGCTTTTGCATGCTGGACCTCAAACCGGAAACTTGAAAATTCTTTTATTGAGGATTTTAATACCTCTCTTGGTATAGGTGTTAATAATATTCCGGCTGTAATCAAAAAATATGGTAATACAGGAACGATAAGGGGAGAAGATCTCAGGATCTATCTTACAGAAAATATGAACTTTGACCTTAATGATGATAAAAGAAAGGCCATCAGGCTTTTTCTTGATCTGATGAGCAAACTTTAACTATCATTAACCATTACAATTTTCAAGTTTAAAATTATTGCTTAACTTTGGATTCCAACTGGAAAGAGTAATATTGCAAACCGAATTAATTTAAAATAGTATGGAGAAAACAATCACCTTTAATGAACTCCGGAAGATAAAAGACCTATTACCCTCCGGTAGTATGGGGCAGATAGCAGAGAAACTGAATCTAAACGAGGAAACAGTTAGAAACTACTTCGGAGGGAGAAATTTTGACAAAGGCCAAACCGTAGGAATTCATTTTGAACAGGGACCTGATGGAGGTATTGTTACATTTGACGATACTACAATACTTGACCTGGCAAAAAAAATGATTAATTACTAAACCATTTTCAGACAGCCTGTTCAAAAGCAAAAGGCTAAAACTTTTGCTTTTTTTTTGATCCGACATGAATCTAACTGTTTCAATAGAATCTGCCGAAAATCGATTTAAGCGGATCCTTGAGGAATTCTTTGTCTCAATATATGATGAAGATTCCCTCCCATCACATGGTATTGACCATCACAGAAGAGTGTGGAGCTATGCTAAGGAAATCATCATGATCATGGCAAAGCTCAACAAAACTGTGGACCATCACCTTCCTCATAAACTGATTCTTGTATGCTACCTTCACGATATAGGTATGTCTGTCGATCCCGGAATTATTCATGGCAACCACAGCCGTAACCTTTGCATAAGGTTCCTGGAAAATAACCATCTTGACAAAAATGATTTTACCGATGTGCTGTTTGCGATAGAAAATCACGATGATAAAGAATACAAGTCGTCATCTGTCAGCTCTGATATTCTTAAAATCCTATCAGTTGCAGATGATCTGGATGCTTTTGGATTCACGGGCATATACAGGTATTCTGAGATATATCTTGCAAGAGGAATCAAACCTTCAGAGATCGGTGACCTTATCAGGGAAAATGCAAGAAAGAGATTTGAAAATCTCGTAAAGACATTTGGTTATGCCGAGTTACTGATCCATAAACACAGAAAGAGATATGAAATCCTTGATAATTTCTTTTCTGAGTACAATAAGCAGGTTGGTTCCTGCAATTTTACTGTGAAACATCAATCAGGTTATTGTGGAGTAATGGAAATTCTAATGGATGCCATAATTAAAAAATCTGTATTGAAAGAAGTATGCAGAGATAATGTAAAATTCCCGAATGATAAGTTAATTCGCTGGTTTTTTGAAGGTTTGCTGACTGAATTAGATTAATTACCTTGAAGAATCAGGGAGATCTCTTCGTACAGATCCGGATTCAGGATAAATGAACTGCCAGGAAAGTAATGCCAAATATCATGTAATATTTAAATGTGAATGATAATAAACATGAAATATGATAAAACCCAAATCTACAATACCAGCTCCGTTTGATCCGGAAGATTTCAGAAAAGAGGGACATATTCTCATAGATACTTTGTCAGATTATCTGAATAAAGCTTTATCTGGAAGTAAAATGCCGGTTTTACCTGATAATGATCCGGAAAAGCTCACTGAATTTTTTTCCTTTGATTCAGGCGGTGGCATAACTGAACCGCTAAACAAGTTCGTAAAAAGGATCATTGATCATTCTATCCACATTCATCATCCGAAGTATATCGGACACCAGGTTACATCACCCTTTCCAGCAGCAGCACTGGTTCAGCTTTGCACAACATTGCTGAATAATGGGGCCGCTATTTATGAAATGGGACCGGTTAATATGGCAATGGAGAGAAATGTGGTTGAGTACTTTGGATCTCTTATCGGCTATGCAAAAGGGTATGACGGGATTTTTACCCACGGTGGAACAGCTGGAAACCTTACAGCTATGCTAGCAGCACGCCAGAATATGACAAATTACAACATTTGGGAAGAGGGTGTGAAAGAGGACGAAAAACCAGGATTCATGATGTCAGAACAGGCTCATTACAGCATAGGCAGGAATGTTAATATAATGGGGTTGGGCAATGATTCTATCATCAAAGTCCCATTCGATTCCCAATTCAGAATGAGGACCGATTTGCTGGAAGATTATAAAAAGAGAGCCGAAGATAAGGGGATCAGGGTAATTTCGGTTGTAGCTGCCTCATGTTCCACAGCCACCGGGACTTATGATAACCTTGACAAGATCTCTGAATTCTGTGAGAAACACAGTTTATGGATGCATGTCGATGGCGCACATGGTATGGGAGTACTCTTTTCAGACAAATACAGAAACAGAGTTAATGGGATCGAGAGAGCAGATTCAGTTGTCATTGACTTCCATAAAATGTTTCTTGTTCCGGCACTAAACACTCTGGTGATGTTAAGAAACGGGGAGAGTTCATACGAAACATTTGCTCAAAAAGCATCATACCTCTTTAAAAAATCACAGAACAATGTCTGGTATAACAGTGCTGTACGCACTATTGAATGTACAAAAAGTGCACTTGGGATAATTGCATACACAGCACTCAAATATTATCGTACAAGCTATTATAGGGAATATATCGAAAGCCGGTATGAACTTGCATCGTCATTTGCAATGATGATTAAATCAGATCAGCAGTTTGAACTAGCCACAGATCCTGAAAGTAATATTGTCTGTTTCAGGTATGCACCAGAAGGGATGAATGATACCATTCTTAATCAGATAAATGCAGGAATCAGGGATAAAATAATCAAGGAGGGGTCTTTCTATATAGTTCAGGTTGAGCTAAATGGGAATATTTGGATGAGAGTGACAATCATTAATCCGGTAACATCAGAATCTGATCTCAAAGCACTACTCAGGTATGTTGTCAAATCAGGGAGAGAACTATCTTAAATCGGAAAGAGGTCAGGGCATTGTTCAAGCACTGGTATGGCATAACGTCTGTTTGAATATAAAAATGTGAGTAGAAAATATAAAAAGAAGTAACTCCTTCCATATCAATGCTTATTCTTCATTTTTCGACCTTCTTCGTTTAATAATATTTATCAGGTTGTGTATTAATAAAGTTATGCAAACTCCACTTATGATACCTATAGTTAATGCTAATTTTATCAATAATGTGGGGGGGGCTGCATAAAATACTAATGCTGTTATTATTAAACATATCAATACTGCTAAAAAAGCAGTTATAATTATTAGATTTTTATCTTTCATAATGCGGGATTTTAATAGACGAAGATATTAATAAATTATCTTTTTACCCCTGATGGAAGCACTTCCGGATCTTCTATTATCGTATTCCCTGTCCCGACCCACATTAGTGACACTACTCCTCTTTTTGTGAATAACTCAGGAAGTTTTTCAACCCTGCCAGACTTCATGAAATCTTAAGTATTGAAAAAGCTGATCAGGATCACGAACTTTTTAAAGCAAACAATGTTACTTATTAATTGCTCCCTGAACATTGATTAAACAGCAATTGATTTTGGAAATAGCAGTATGGAAATATTACAGTTAAAAAAAAATGGGATCTATGAACTTTTTTTGAGGAAGATAAAACCTGGGATCATAACCAAACTATATGTATATTATGGAAGACAAATTAAAGAATTTAAAGAAGTTATTGAAAAAATATAAAAGTGCCGTAATAGCATTTTCAGGAGGTGTTGATAGTACTTTTCTTGCCAGAATTGCAAAGGATGTTTATGGCGATAAGCTTATTCTGATTACTGCCACTTCAAGTACATACCCGTTCTATGAGCTTGAAGAGGCGAAATCACTTGCATTATCATTAGGGATAAAACATAAAATAATAGTGTCGGAAGAGATAGATATTCCTGGTTATTCAGATAATCCACCTGACAGATGCTACTATTGTAAAAGTGAGCTCTTTGGTAAAATAAAATATATTGCCTCAGAGGAAGGATATGATGTAGTTTTTGACGGGAGTAATGCAGATGATCTTAAAGACTTCAGGCCGGGGATAAAAGCTAAACAGGAGAAAGGGGTAATTTCACCTCTGGCTGAATCTGGTTTCACAAAAAATGATATCCGTCATTACTCGGCAGAATTGAAACTGCCTACAGCTACAAAACAATCTTATGCCTGTCTTGCATCGCGCTTTCCATACGGTGAAAAAATTACAATACAAAAACTTGACAGGCTTGCTCTGGCTGAATATGAAATTAAGAATCTCGGATTCAGTCAGTTCAGGATCAGGAGTCATGAAAACCTTGCACGGTTAGAATTCATTCCTTCTGAGATGGATATGGCCTGGGGAGTTAAGGACAAACTTGCAGAGATCTGCCAAAGATCAGGATTCAACTATGTAACTATCGATCTGTCTGGTTACAGAACAGGATCAATGAATGAGGTATTATCTGATTCTGACAAACAAAAGTTTAGCAGATCAGAAGCAAAATAATCAGTCAGAAAATATTTACTTTTGATAAGTTAATAAATATTAAACTCACATGAAATTTGAAACAAAAGCAATCTGGGTCGGACAGACTGCAGATCAGACAACCGGAGCCACAATTGTACCTATTTATCAGACATCAACATTTACGCAGGAGGAGGTTAACAAAAATAAAGGTTATGAGTATTCAAGGGTGGGCAATCCGACACGGTCTGCACTTGATGCCTGCCTGGCATCACTTGAAGAGGGGAAATTTGGTTTATCATTCTCATCCGGGCTGGCTGCTGAGCATGCTATACTTTCTTTACTGAAACCTGGGGACCATGTAATTGCTCCTGAAGATATGTATGGAGGAACTTACCGTTTAATTAAGGAGATCCTTGAGCCAGTTAATGTAAAATTTACATTCACCGATTTCACAGATCTCAAACTTATTAAGCAAGCTTTTCAACCATCAACAAAACTGGTCTGGATAGAGACCCCGACGAATCCTACTTTAAAGATATTTGATATTGAGGCTATTTCAGAAATAAGTCATAAAAACAATGCAATAGTTGTGGTTGACAATACCTTTTTGTCACCCTATTTTCAGAAACCTCTTTTACTTGGAGCAGATATCGTTGTTCACAGTACAACAAAGTATATAAACGGTCATTCCGATATAATAGGCGGAGCAGTAGTTTTAAACAATGCAGAATTATACGGAAAGATCCTCTTTGTACAGAAAGCTGTCGGAGCTGTTCCTTCACCCTTTGATTCCTGGCTGACACTCAGAGGAGTAAAAACTCTTGCTCTACGCATGAAACGCCATGAGGAAAATGCATTTATGGTTGCACGATTCCTTCAGAAACAGCAAAATGTAATGGAGGTGTTTTTTCCTGGACTTGAATCCCATCCCGGTCATACGATTGCAAAAAAACAGATGACTGGTTTTGGTGGTGTAGTCTCATTCAAGATAAAAGGGGGGTTGCCTGAATGTAATTTGTTTTTCAAAAAATTAAAGATATTCCAGCTTGCCGATAGCCTGGGAGGAGTTGAATCACTGGCCAATTATTCTGCTCTGATGACTCATGATTATTTTCCTCCAGAATTACGTCAAAAAATAGGGGTTACTGATAACCTTATTCGCCTTTCAGTTGGCATTGAACATATTGATGATCTGTTGCTCGATCTGCAGAATGCCCTTAGTTAAACCTTACACCGCAATATTATTATTCCGGATTATATAATGACAAATTCTGAAAAAACTCTTCATGTAATAATTGCGGACAGCCAGTATCTGGTTACAGAATCGTTGAAGCTGATTCTTCAAAGTGATGGAAAGTTTTTTGTCTTTAAAATTGTTATTGAAAAAAAAGACCTGGTTGAATCACTGACATCAGGTAATGTTCAGTTATTAATCATCGATCCGTTATCAATTGATCTTTCAGGGTTTTCTGAAATACGAGAAATAATAAGCAATTTTTCTGACCTGAAGGTCCTGGTACTTACAAATAGTGTTACAAAGACTGAGTTGCAGGAGTTAAACAACATAGGGATAACAAACATTATTTTAAAAACAGCTGATAAGGAAGAGATATTTGAAGCCCTTGATGCGGCTATCAAAGGAAAGAAATATTATTCAGATGAACTGTATGAAATTATATTTGAAGTTACTAAGAAGAAAAGCAGAGGTGAAGAATCAGGGCAACTTACAAGTTCTGAAATGGAAATCGTAAAACTAATCTCTGACGGACTTACAACAAAGGAAATAGCTTCACGAAAATATATCAGTTTCCATACTGTAATTACCCATCGCAAAAATATTTTCAGGAAGCTGAATGTATCGAGTGTTTCCGAACTAATTATGTACGCTGTCAAGTCGGGTTGGATTAATATAATTGAATACCATATTTAATTTAAATACCAACTTTATGGTAGATAAAATGCCTCAAACAGGGTATTTCCTAACCTGAATTACTGATCAATCTTTGTGTCATAATAAATTATAATTATGACACAGAAAAATTTACATTTCGACACTCTGCAGTTACATGCAGGGCAGATAGCTGATCCAACAACAAACTCAAGAGCAGTTCCTATTTATCAGACATCATCTTATGTATTCAACAATTCGGAACATGCTGCAAATCTTTTTGGTTTGAAAGAATTCGGAAATATCTATACGAGACTGATGAATCCGACAACCGATGTATTTGAGAAACGAATAGCAGCACTTGAAGGAGGTGTAGCAGCACTTGCAACATCCTCTGGTCAGGCAGCACAGTTTCTTGCACTGACAAATATCCTTGAAGCAGGCGACAATCTGGTATCAACGTCCTACTTATACGGAGGCACATATAACCAGTTTAAAGTTCAGTTTAGAAGACTTGGTATCAGTGTTAAATTTGTTGATGGAGACAAACCTGAAGATTTCGAAAAGCTGATAGACAATAAAACAAAAGCTGTTTACCTCGAGACAATTGGAAATCCTAAATTCAATATCCCTGATTTTGATGCAATAGCAGCTGTTGCAAAAAAACATGATATCCCTTTAGTTGTAGATAACACTTTCGGAGCAGCCGGATTTCTTTTCCGTCCTATAGAGCACGGGGCAAATATTGTTGTTGAATCAGCAACCAAATGGATAGGCGGACATGGGACCAGTATAGGCGGTGTAATCGTTGATGCCGGGAATTTCGACTGGGGAAATGGGAAATTTCCGCAATTCACAGAACCTTCCGAAGGATATCATGGTCTGAAATTCTGGGATGTATTCGGAACTCCTGGTCCTTTCGGCAATATTGCATTTATTATAAGGGCACGTGTCGAAGGTTTACGCGATTACGGACCTGTACTCAGCCCCTTCAACTCATTTCTTCTGCTTCTCGGACTTGAAACATTATCACTTCGCGTCCAAAAACATGTTGATAATGCACTCGAACTGGCTCAATGGCTCTCTAATCATCCAAAAGTTGAATATGTTGAATATCCGGGATTACCTGGTAATCCATATCATGAATTAGGGAAGAAATACCTGAAACATGGTTTTGGAGGAGTCCTTTCTTTCAAAGTTAAGGCAGGAAAAGAAGCTGCAGATAAAGTGGTTAACAGCCTAAAACTGGTAAGTCACCTTGCAAATGTCGGTGATGCCAAAACACTTATTATTCATCCGGCTTCAACCACTCACCAGCAACTATCTGAAAAAGAACAATTAAGTACCGGAGTCGTACCTGGGGTCCTTCGAATTTCTGTAGGAATCGAGAATATTTCAGATATTAAATCTGATCTTGAACAGGCTCTTAATAATATTTGATTAAAAACTAACTTATCTTTATATAATCGGATTCTATTGATGGATGAACAACCTTACATTACCGGAAACATTTTATAGTTATTAATAAGGACTGATCATCTCCAACAATATTAAAAATTTATAATATGAAAGCAAATTCAATTCTTGAAACAATAGGCAACACACCTCATGTTAAGATCAACAGACTTTTTGATAAAAGATTTTCGGTCTGGGTAAAAATGGAAAAATCAAATCCTGGTTCAAGCATAAAAGACCGTATTGCATTGTCAATGATTGATGACGCAGAAAAGAGAGGACTTCTCAAACCTGAAAGTGTAATTATTGAGCCCACATCAGGCAACACTGGTATCGGATTGGCAATAGTTGCAGCCGTCAGAGGTTACAAGCTTATTCTTGTAATGCCTGAATCTATGTCCCTTGAAAGAAGAAAAATTATGAGTGCTTATGGTGCTGAATTTGTACTTACTCCCCGTGAAAAAGGCATGAAAGGTGCTATAGAACGTGCAAGGGAATTAATAACAGAAACGCCAGACTCATGGATGCCTATGCAGTTCGATAATCCTGCCAACACCGACATTCATAAAACTATAACTGCACAGGAGATAATCAATGATTTCCCTGAAGGCCTTGATTATCTGATAACCGGAGTTGGTACCGGCGGTCATATAACAGGTTGTGCTGAAACTTTAAAGAAAAAATTCCCAAACTTAAAAGTGTTTGCGGTTGAACCTGAATTATCACCAGTTTTGAGTGGAGGTGTTTCAGGACCGCATCCGATACAGGGAATCGGAGCAGGATTTGTTCCATCCATATTAAATACAAAGATTCTGGACGGGATAATTAAAGTAAGCAAAGAGGAAGCATTTAATTTTACAAGACGGGCAGCCAAAGAGGAAGGATTATTCATCGGAATATCTTCAGGCGCATCTTTAGCTGCAGTAAACCAGAAATTGAATGAAATTCCGGGTGGATCAAAAATCCTTACTTTCTGTTACGATACAGGTGAGAGATACTTATCAATCGAAGGATTATTCTAATATTATTAACCACTGTGAAGTACTAAAGGAAAGAGTAATTCTGCTTTCCGGTACCATAAAACTTCGTGTTACCCGGTGGTTAATGCTTTTCTCCCCTAGTCACTCATTCCAATGCTAACCGACTATCCTATTCGATTACCTACCCTTCTTTCCACCATTATTCTTCAAACAGATGCAGCTGACGGTCTTCACAATCTTCAGTCTCAAGGTTGGAGATGCTTAACCCCAGAAGCCTGATACGTTCTCCTTCCAGCTCAACTGTTTTCCGAATCAGGGAAACCTCCCTGTGAAGTGTCTCAAAATCCCTGATATAATTCTGGAGCGTTTTGCTCCTGGTTATCTGCCTGAAATCGTGAAATTTAACTTTAAGTGTGATAGTCCTGCCGGCGCTGCCGGCATTTTCAATCCTTTCCATAAGCTCTTTCTCAAGCTTATACAGCTCAGCAATAATTTCAAAACGTGTTGTCAGATCTTTCTCATAGGTGAGCTCAGTTCCAACAGATTTTCTTTCCTGTCCAGGTTCAACAGGCCGATCATCTACTCCCCTTGCTATATTATAGAAAAATACTCCTGCCTTACCAAAATTTCTCACGAGCGATACAAGATCCCATTTCTTAAGATCTGAACCTTTATGAATTCCAAGTTTGTGCATTCTCTCGGCTGTCACTTTCCCGATACCATAAAATTTTTCAACAGGCAGATCTTCAATGAACTTTTCGGCTTCTTCGGGCCGGATCACAAATAAACCATCCGGTTTGTTTACATCTGAGGCTATTTTTGCGAGGAATTTATTGACTGAGATACCTGCTGATGCTGTAAGGCTGGTTTTTATCCTTATTTCTTCCCTTATCTTTTTCGCTATTACAGTTGCTGAACCGATTTTCCTTTTATCAATAGTCACATCAAGAAAGGCTTCATCAATTGACAAAGGTTCAATAAGATCAGTAAACTCCTTAAAAATTTCAAACACTTGTGATGAAATCTCATTATACCTGTCAAAACTGTGTTTCACGAATATCAGATCGGGACATAACCGTTTGGCTATGACAGATGGCATTGCAGATCTGACACCGAATTTTCGTGCTTCGTAACTGGCTGCAGCAACAACACTTCTTTCGCCACTTCCTCCAACAGCAACAGGTTTTCCCTTAAGCTCCGGATGGTCAAGCTGTTCAACAGATGCAAAAAAGGCATCCATGTCGATATGAATAATCTTCCTCATTCAGAACAAATCTATTAAGAATTTATTTTGAAAAGAACAGGAGTTTAACCAATATTGCAGGTTCATTCAAAACTTGCACCTTGAATAAAAATACAGAGAAAAAAAGAAGCGTGTTTGCACTTATTCTGACTCAACACAGGTTATGGGGGCAAATATTTCTTCCATATATAATCGATATTGAAGGCAACAAAAGTTACTATATGCTCAAGGAGTGCCTGTCACCATATCAGTCAGAGGAGACGCTCAGCTATCTTTCCCATGAGGAAATAGAACTTGTCAGGATTACAAATGAGTACTCAGACAGGAATCTTTATAAACTTTTTTCAAAGGACAAATCTGTAAAAGAGTTCCTGCAAAATGTCAAAAGTGAAAAAATTGACAAATTTATACGGCCATATATAGAGTCAAGACTATTTAAGTGTTTTACAATTGCAAGAGATGAAGCAGTTCTCTGCTATCTCCTGATGACCAAACTAAATACTCTTCACGCTGAAGATCTTATGATACTTAACGGTGAATCTGCGAAGCCTTTGTTCCGGTTCGACAGGAACCAGGGAGGTGATTGCACCTATAATTTAAAAATTGAAACTGAAAATACTCCGATTGAATTGTTAAACAATCCGGTTGATATTATCTGTAATCAACCCTGCCTTATAAGATACAAAGAGAGAATAATACTTATTTCAGATATAGATGGTCAGAAAATAAAACCATTTCTGACTAAAGAAAATGTTGTCATTCCCAAAAAATCAAAAACAAAATACTTTGAAGGTTTTGTTCTTAATACTGTAAATAAATATAAAGTCGAAGGCACTGGATTCGAGATCATTGAACCAATTGCAGAGAAAGTGGCTCACCTCAGTATTGAGATAGGGTTAAAAGGATCACCTGTAATATTACTTAGTTACCTGTACTCAGGAAATAAAATCTCTCCTGATGAACCATCCATGCATTTTACACGCTTTGATAAGAGTGATGGAAATTTCATTTACAGAAAATATACCCGTGACCTTAACTGGGAAAACCAGTGCAGAAGAGTGCTCGGGGAACTGGGATTTTATTCAGATGATAATAATAATTTCTCTCCGCAATATGAAATTAGCAGTAGAAATGATTTTCTTCCTGATTTTCTTGAAGTTGTAAACAGAAACTATACTGACCTTATAGATTCCGGGTTTAAGATTGAAGCAGGGAACCTGGATAAAAACTACAATCTTAAACCAGTAAGTATAGAGATCAGCAGTCGCCTGGTTGATGATTGGTTTGATCTGAGAGCTGTTATAAAAATAGGGGAATGGCAAATACCGTTCATCAGATTTAGAGACAATATTCTGAAAGGTATAAGAGAGTATGCATTACCTGATGGAACATTTGCAATCCTGCCTGATTCATGGTTTTCGAAATACCGGAATATCTTTGAATTCGGCCAGAGCTCGGATGACTCTTTATTGGTTCATAAGCAACATTTCTCTTTATTAACAGAGATACTTGATGACAAAAAATTTAAGGGGTTTGAGCAGCTTGAAAAACTGCTGCTGCCAGAAAACCTGCCTGCCATTCCGGTTCCTGAAGGGTTAAAGTGTACATTAAGAGAGTATCAGAATGAAGGTTTAAACTGGATGAACTGGCTTCAGTCATCGGGCCTTGGTGGGTGCCTGGCCGATGATATGGGGCTTGGAAAGACTATTCAGACACTTGCTCTCCTTCAGCATAATAATGAAACAATGGAACCACAAATCAGGCCCGGGAAAAGTGCAACAAATAAACTATTTGACGAACCTGGACGAAAATTTACCTCTCTTATTATAGTTCCTGCCTCCCTGATCTATAACTGGGAAAATGAAATTAAAAGATTTGTACCGGGAATGAAGGTGCACTGCTATAAAGGAGTACTGAGAAAGAAAAACACATCCAATTTTGATTATTTTGATATAATAATTTCAAGCTATCACACTGTAAGACAGGATATTGATATAATGAGCCTTTATACGTTTCATTATATAATACTTGACGAAAGCCAGGTTATAAAGAACCCGGCCTCAATGGTTTACAAGAGTGTGATACGCTTAAAATCAGATTTCAAACTTGCCTTGACTGGTACACCAATTGAGAATTCACTCACCGATCTCTGGACACAACTCAATTTTGTAAATCCTGGTCTACTGGGGAATATCTCTTTCTTTCGCAGGGAATATGCAAAACCAATTGAAAAAGAGAGGGATGATAGTAAAGAAACTAAGCTGAAGAAATTAATCAAGCCATTTATTCTCAGACGTACCAAGGAGATGGTTGCAATGGACCTCCCTCCCATTTCTGAGCAGACTGTTTATTGCGATATGACTGAAGAGCAGGAAAGATTATATGAATCAGAAAAATCATCCGTCCGTAACAGTATTCTTAATAATATTGAACTCCCGGGAGCAGAAAAATCAGCACTCATTGTACTTCAGGGACTTATGAAATTACGACAGATTTCAAATCACCCGCTAATGGCATATGAGGATTATGAGTACGGATCAGGTAAATTTAACACTGTAATCAATGATATTGAAAATGTTGTAACAGAAGGACATAAGATCCTGGTATTTTCATCTTTTGTTATGCACCTGAAACTCTTTGCAAAAGAGCTTGAGAAAAAAAATATCAGATATTCCATGCTTACAGGGGCAAGTATTAACAGGGAGAAAATCGTAAATAGTTTTCAGAATGACTTCTTAAATAAAGTTTTCCTCATATCACTCAAAGCGGGTGGTGTTGGATTGAATCTAACGGCAGCCGACTATGTTTTTATTCTCGATCCGTGGTGGAATCCAGCCACGGAGATGCAGGCGATGAGCAGGGCCCACAGGATTGGTCAGGATAAAAGTGTATTCGTTTACAGATATATCTCTACTGCCACTCTTGAAGAAAAAATAGTAAGATTACAGGAAAGGAAATCAAAGCTTGCAGAAACATTTGTTGAAAGCAGTAATCCATTAAAAGATATCGACATACAACAAATTCTCGAAATTATTGGGTAAACGGGAGCTGAATTCAGGTGAGGTAACGTAATATTGCATGAACTTGTGTGAACACTGCGGATAATAATTTTATGGAAGAATTACAAATAAATCAGCCCGGGGAGGTCATACATGTATGAAAAATGAAAGAAGAGCTTTTGGAATACCAGATAAACAGGATTTAAAACTCATTTAAGACACATCTTTAAAAACTAACATTTAGTATCATGAAAGTACTGGGAATAAACTGCAGTCCGCGAAAAGAAGGTAATACAGAACTTTTAATAAAAGAGGTATTTAAAGTACTCGAAAATAAAGGAATAAAAACGGAATTATTTCAACTCGGAGGAAAGGAAGTTAATGGGTGCATCGCATGTATGAAGTGCAGAAAAAAAGCTGATGGGATGTGTCACCAGGATAATAAAGTTATTAATAAATGTATTGAAAAAATGATAAAGGCCGATGCAATCATAATAGGGACACCTACATATTTTGCTGACCTTTCAACCGAAGCAAAGTCACTTATTGATGTTGCCGGATATGCTTTACGTGGTGCCGGTAATCCCCTTAGACGTAAACCTGGGGCAGCTGTTGTTGCCGTCAGACGGGCCGGAGCGATTCATGCATTTGACAGCATAAATCATTTTTTCCTTATCAATGAGATGATAATTCCAGGTTCATCATACTGGAATATAGCCTATGGCAGAGACAAAGGTGATGTTGCAAAGGACGAAGAAGGAATGAAAACGATGAGGGTACTTGGAGAGAATATGGCATGGCTTCTTGAAAAGATCAATGGTAAAGGTTGAAGGAGTCTGAAATAGATGAAAGAAAATTACCAAGAACAAAAAGGATTTGGGTGACTTAGAAAGTGTGTCAGATAGTTCAGAAAAAAACAAAAGGCCGGATATTTCTTCCGGCCTTTCATTTACAAAGATTTTATTTAAAAATTATCGCGTTCTACATAATGAGTATGAAGCAATTCATGCGACAGATGACTGTTTGGTTTACCGAGGAACTCCTTATATATTGCTATAACGTCGGGGTTTTCATGAGATTTGCGAAGAACCATATGCTCATCTTCTGAATAGATAGCTTTCATACGTTTCTGCCTTATCTCCATACTGGTCGGGATGGGTTGACCACCACCACCTATGCAACCACCCGGACAAGCCATTATCTCAATAAAATGATAAGCGGCCTTTCCTGACTTGACCATCTTCATGATTTTGTTTGCATTTACTAATCCATGTGCGATTGCCACTTTAAGTTCTGCACCTTCCAGAAATTTCCACTCTTCAGTACAGCCCTCTATTTTAAGTGTGGCTTCTTTAACACCATCCATACCACGGACCGGCATTATATTCAAATTCTTAAAAGGAATCTCACGACCGGTTACAATTTCATAAGCAGTACGAAGTGCAGCCTCCATAACTCCACCAGTTGCACCAAATATAACTGCAGCACCAGTAGAATCACCCATAAGTGAATCATAGCTGACCGACTCCAGGCTCCTGAAATCAATCCCGGCCTGTTTTATCATAATAGCAAGCTCACGTGTGGTTAGTACAAAATCAACATCTTTATAACCACTTGATCTCATTTCTGGCCTGTCGGCTTCATATTTCTTGGCGATACACGGCATTATGGAGACAGAAACTACCTTTGAAGGATCAAGTTTTCTCTTTTGTGCATAAAAGGTCTTTGCAAGAGCCCCAAACATTTGCTGTGGAGATTTACATGTCGAAAGATTAGGAAGGAACTCCGGATACTTATGTTCAATAAATTTTATCCATCCAGGGGAACATGAAGTGAACATTGGAAGAGATATTTCTTTATTGCCATCAACAAGAGCTTTCTTAAGCCTGACCAGGAGTTCGGTACCCTCTTCCATAATAGTAAGGTCGGCACTGAAATCAGTATCCAGAACCGAATTAAAACCAAGTTGTTTCAGGGCATTTACCATTTTACCTGTAACTCTCTCACCCGGATCATAACCAAGATCTTCACCCAAAGCAACTCTGACAGCTGGAGCAGTCTGAACAACAACATGTTTTTCAGGATCATATATTGCATCCCAAACCTGGTCAATATATGTCTTCTCAACCAGAGCTCCGGTGGGGCAACGGTTAACACACTGACCGCAGTTAGTGCAAACCACATGGCTCATCGGGCGATCATGAAATGAAGAGATCTTCTGATGAGCACCCTTGTTGGCAACAGCAATAGCAGAGATATACTGTAACTCGGAGCATGTCCGTACACAGCGCTGACAACGGATACATTTGCTGTCATCTTTCATAAATGATGGAGAAGAACGGTCAATGGTGTATTTATGGTCTTCTACCAGATCAAGAAAAACCGTATCCCCAAAAGCAAACTCATTTGCCAGTGACTGAAGTTCACATTTCTGGTTCTTGTAGCATTTTGTACAATCCGAACGATGTTCGGAAAGCAGAAGTTCAACTATATGTTTACGGGCATTCCTTACTTTAAGAGTATTAGTAAGTATCTCCATTCCTTCTGCAACAGGTGTTGCACAAGAGGCTATAAGTGTTCTGGCACCCTTCTGTTCTACCACACATACCCTGCAGTTCCCTGCAACACAAAGGTCGGGATGGTTGCATAGTGTTGGGATATTAAAATTCAGTTCTTTAGCGGCTGCCAGGACTGTTGTACCGGCTGGAACAGATACTGATTGGTTATTTATAATAAGATTTATCATATATTTTTGTTTTTCGATTAAGTAATTAATAGATAATCTCTTCCCTGAAGTTCTCAACTATGGTACGGAATGCATTCCCTACCGACTGGCCAAGACCACATTTTGAAGCTATTTTCATAGTATCGGCAAGTTTAACGAGCTCATTCAGATAAGTGGATTTTGATTCACCTTTCTTTACTTTCTCAACTCCTTTCAGTAGTTGCTGGCAGCCAACTCGGCATGGAGAACACTGTCCGCATGACTCTTCAGTAAAGAAATCGAGGTAGTTATGAAGAACATTATACATTGATCTTGAACTGTTAAACAATTTCATAGATCCACCTGTTGGTACACCTTCAAATCCTATGATAGTGCTGCCGAACTTCTTACGGGGTACACAGAATCCTGATGCACCACCAACCTGAACTGCTTTTGTATCTCCATCACCAAATTCATTTACAAACTGCTGAACGCTCATCCCAAGCTCAAGTTCAAAAATACCTGGTGTTGGGGTATCGCCCGATACGGAAAATACCTTTGATCCCCTGGAATCTTTTGTTCCAAGCTCAGTAAATTTTGCAGCACCATGCTTTATTATCATCATTGTTGTAACAAGTGTCTCCACATTGTTTATTGATGTAGGCTTTCCGAATACACCTGAAGTTGTAGGATAAGGAGGTTTATTACGAGGTTCCCCGCGCTGGCCCTCAATAGATTCGAAAAGAGCACTCTCCTCTCCGCAAATGTATGCCCCGCTGCCCAGGCAGTACCTGATCCTGAAATCGTAACCAATTTCATCAATCATCTTATGAAATAGTTCCAGTTCTTTCATTAGTTGAGGAAGAAGAAACCTGTATTCTCCACGCAGATATACAATACCGTTTTTAGCTCTGATAGCTTTGCCAGCAATTGCCATACCCCCATACACTTTATATGAAACCCTGTCAAGTATCTCCCGGTCTTTAAATGTTCCGGGTTCTCCTTCATCCGCATTACATACTATATATTTTTCAGGGCTCGTTTCTGCAGCGGTATATTTCCATTTCAGTCCGGTTGGAAATCCTGCACCACCACGACCTTTAAGACCTGAGTCAAGCATCTGCTGAATGATTTCATCATTTGACATCTTAAAAGCTTTTGTCAGAACTTCACGGGCATCGACCTTTTCAAAGATCAAATCAACTTTATTCAAACCTTTATTTTCCATGATTTAACAGGATATAATTATTTTTGCATGTAACCTTTAATTATTTCAACTACCTTCTCAGGTGTAAGCTCAGTATAAGGTATCTCATTTATGAGTATGGCAGGAGCTTTGTGACACCAGCCAATGCAGTTGGTTTCAATCAGACTGAAAAGCCTGTCTGAAGTTGTCTCACCAACTTTGATCTTGAGCATATCCTCGATAGTCTGAATGATATCTATCTTCCCCTTCATTGAGCATGTAATTGTCTTACATACCCTGATTACATACTTACCTCTCACACTTGTGTCGAGAAAGGTATAAAATGAGGCTGTCCCATAAACTTCAGCCGCTGAGATGTCCAGTTCCTTGGCAACTTCAACCATCGCCTCATCAGTCAGGTAATTATGCTTCTCAACAATTCCCTGCAGAATTGGCATCAGGCTCTCCCTTAGGCGCCCATGTTTGTCGGACAATTCTTTTACCAGATTTCCTACGTGATACATTTCTAATTGATTTTTAGGTAATTAACTAATGGTTTATTTTACAAATTCCAATTTTAAAAGTGCTGTTAATTTATTAACAATACTTTTAAAAAAAAACATCAGACAGATATTGTTGCTAATTTAGAATGAAAATAAAGAAGAAAGAAGAATCGTGAAGTTACTTAAATAACGAACTGTGTGAAAATATATATCCCGGAAAGTGGACCCGGAGCTGAATTCTAAATAATTACAGAAATTATTCGTTAATCTTTATTTACGAGAATAGAACTTAACAAAGTAATATTTTTATAATTGGAATAATTGTACTGGAATAATCCATCATCACCTATGAGAATCAGAATATCACCTAAGGGTATAACATCAAATGCTTTGATATTCGGATATGTATAAATATTCGAAATGCTCTTAGGGTTAGATGCTTCAAATACTTTCAATCCGGCACTTCCATCACATATAAATAAAATGTTACCGTCTTTACCTAAACCATAGGGATTATTCATTGGATATGTCCGAACTATAGCAGGCTGCGAAAGATTTTTAATATTGACCACATCAAGAGAATTAACAGTACCTCCACAATTGGTTCCTGACCTGAGTGTTATATATGCCAGCGTATCATCAACTACTACAGGGTCGCAACTACGCATATGACTATATGATGATTTTCTTATAAGTACTTGTGGATCTGTTATATCATATATTAACATACCTGTTGTAGTTCCCAGGAACATATTATTCTTTGTAAGGAACATGGTTTCAATTCCCCATCCCAGATTGGTTTCGTATAATAATGCCGGGGCTGACTTGGTTGTAATATCAAATAAATTCATATTATTACCATCAAGCAGATACAATGTGTTTTCTTTAATTCCTATACGGGCCATTGATCCTCCTACTCCTATTCCGCTGCTGCTGACTCCCGATGAAGAAAATGATGAAGAGGCTCCTAACAGAAAAGCATCCTTTTCCATCCTGAAAATCGGGTATATTATATTATTATTATAAACTCTCTCCCTGATGGTCTTTACCTCCCATCCTACAACCAATCCTTTATCTTTATCAACATATCCGATAGGGAGTTCATTTTCTGTTGGAGGAATAGTATAAGGCAGAATATCATTAATTCTACCAGCTTCATGTATATTATCAATATCCGAAACATCAATCGCTACAAGGTCCACAAAACTATCAGCATATAAAATATTTCCTGAGATCGCCATATCTATTGCACCGGGAATTCTGATAAAAGCTTTCTTAACAGGAACCGCAGGATTACTGTTATCGAATACATGTATCCCTTTAAGTTCCTCAATAATAAAGATAAAGTTATCTTTAAAATAAATCTTCCCCGGATTTTTAAGATCTACACTCTTATCGATGTTTATTGCATCCCTTAATTCTGTATATGTCATATATAAAGGAGCATTTCCCGTGTACTCTTTGTAAGTAGTATCTTCACATGAAAATAGAAATAGCATACAAAAGCTTAACAGAGCAATATTTGGAATGATTTTTGTTTTCATAAGATTCAGATTAGTTTTTTATCAAAAACAAAAATCATGCTAAACTAGCCAATCTTAATACCTTAATTTATGAAAAAATTCTTAATATTTATTATCCTTCTGATAATCACGAACTTCCAGTTGTTTTCTCAAAAGAGCAGAGATGTTTTATACCTTAAGAACGGGAGTATTATTTATGGGAATCTTTTGGAAATAAGTGATAATAAGTATAAAATCCAGACCTCAGATGGAAGTTTGTTTATTTATTCTACACAGGATGTAGATAAATTTGTAAGGGAGGTACCAAAATTTCCCGGAAGAAGAGTAATCGGCACCGGGTTTGCCATTGAGTCAGGGTTGCTTATAGGAGCCCAGCAAAGTGAATTCGATGCTCCTTTTATATGTAACTTTATCTTAAATTACACCCTCAGCACGAAAAATATTATGGGAGTCGGATCTGGGGTTGAATTTCTTGGATCAACCTTTACACCTCTCTTCTTTGAATATAAGCGTTTATTTTTTGACAGAAAAACAACCCCATTTGTATTTATCAGAGGAGGGGGATTAATTCATCTGATTGGAGACAAAGAATCAGATAATGATCTTAATCCATATACGCAGAATGACATACCTTTCAATTACTCAGGAGGGGCTTCACTGGGATTCGGAACCGGAATCTCATGGAGCAGGGAAGAAATAGAAACTAATCTGACCTTTGGATACAGATATGCCCACACCAGTTATGATAAATATAGTTATGACAACAGGAAATACTCCTTTAAGAACAACTATAACAGACTCGAGATCAAAGTAGGATTTAAATTCTGATATCCAGTAGTTCCACAGGATCTATTACTATCTAAAAATCAGACCATAAATAAAAGACTGAAGATCTCCGATTATTGCATTCCCGGTTACCATAACTGATTAAGCGGAATGTAAATATTATAAACCTATAGTATAAGTGCCTCAACTGAGTTAGTCTAACCTGCACATATGCTTCCTTATAAATCATACTGGAATAAAAAAAAATATTAAATTTGTTCCCTTCAATTAAAATTTTTAATCAAGTATTTATCATGAAAGACATAAACAGCAGAGCAGCCGACAATATCCGCATACTGGCTATGGCCATGGTTGAAAAAGCCAAATCAGGACATCCCGGAGGAGCAATGGGTGGTGCCGATTTTATTCATATTCTGTTTTCCGAGTTCCTGAAGTTTGATCCTGCCGATCCGAAATGGATCAATCGTGACCGCTTCTTTCTAGATCCGGGTCATATGTCACCAATGCTCTACTCAATATTGACCTTAACAGGTCATTTCAAAACTGAAGAGCTTAAACAATTCCGGCAATGGGGAAGCCCAACTCCCGGCCATCCTGAACTTGACCTGATGAGAGGTATTGAAAATACTTCCGGCCCGCTTGGACAGGGACACACAATGGCAGTGGGTGCTGCGATAGCTGAAAGATTCCTTGCATCCAGATTTGGGGAACTCTTCAATCATAAGACTTTTGCTTTTATCAGCGACGGAGGTGTTCAGGAAGAGATTTCACAGGGTGCAGGTCGGCTGGCAGGCTTTCTTGGCCTGAATAACCTTATTATGTTCTACGACTCAAACGATATTCAGCTTTCTACTGAAACAAACGCTGTTACTATTGAAAATACTGGTATGAAATACAGGTCGTGGGGTTGGGAAGTTATTGAAATAGACGGTAATGACCATGAGCAGATAAGGAGAGCTCTGAAAAAGGGTATTGCGGAAACAGCTAAACCAACAATAATTATCGGGAAGACAGTGATGGGTAAAGGCCTGTTAGATAATGATGGTAATAGTTTTGAGAGAAAAACCTCTACACACGGAATGCCCGTTGGTGAGGCTGGTGGATCATATGAGAAGTCATTGACTAATCTCGGAGCAGATATTTCTGATCCTTTTGCTGTATTTGATGACGTGAAGGATCTCTACAAAAAAGTATTGGCAGAAAAAAGTAAGATCGCTTCAGAATGGAAGAAAAGAAAAAGTGAATGGGCATCAAAAAACATTGAACTTGACAAGAAACTTCATCTATTCTATTCAGGTGATATCCCTGATATTGACTTCAGGACAATCCCTCAAAAAGAGGGTTCAGCAACAAGAGCAGCCTCCGCTACTTTATTGGGAGTGTTTGCAAAAAAGATTGATAACATGATTGTTGCGTCGGCTGACCTTGCCAACTCTGACAAAACTGATGGTTTTTTAAAGAATACACATCCTTTTACAAAAGGTGATTTTTCAGGGGCATTTCTTCATGCAGGTGTATCAGAACTGACAATGGCCGCTGTTATGAATGGGATGGCTCTGCATGGCGGTGTTATTCCGGCTTGTGGAACTTTCTTTGTCTTCTCCGATTACATGAAACCTGCCGTAAGACTTGCCTGTCTTATGGGATTACCAGTCAAATATATTTGGACACACGATGCTTTCCGTGTCGGGGAAGATGGACCAACACACCAGCCTGTTGAACAGGAGGCACAATTGCGTCTTATGGAACATCTTAAAAATCACCATGGTGAGAACAGTATGGTTGTCCTGAGACCCGCAGATTCTCTTGAGACCTCAGTTGCATGGAAACTGGCTCTGGAAAATAAAAAGACCCCGACAGCATTGATCCTCTCCAGACAAAATATAAAAGATATTCCTTCAGACACTAATAACAGATACTCAGATGCCCTTAACTCAGAAAAAGGTGCTTATATTGTACATGACTGCATTGGAAAACCTGACATTATCCTGCTGGCTAGCGGATCGGAAGTTGCCACTCTTTTCGAAGGTGCTCAGTTACTTAAGAAAGATAATCTTAAAATAAGGATAGTTTCTGCTCCCTCAGAAGGATTATTTCGCAACCAAACAGAGGATTACCACAAATCTATAATTCCTGAAAATATTCCGGTATTTGGATTAACAGCCGGGTTACCAGTTACTTTACAGGGACTTGTTGGTCCAAAAGGAAAAGTATGGGGTGTAAATAGCTTTGGGTATTCGGCACCTTATAAAGTATTGGATGAAAAATTTGGTTTCACAGCAGAGAATGTTTACAAACAGGTTGTTGATTACCTGAAAAAATACCAAAAGTAAATATTTGTATCTGCTGAACTGATAAACATTATTATATTAATTATAAAGAAGTGAAGTTGAGAGACTTCGCTTCTTTTATTTTAGTTTGAGTTCATTTAATCGGCTTTCTGTCACTTCACCCCCCCTGGAACAACTTTGATGCTCATCTGATTATCAATTTTTGCTACAATTCAGGTATTGTAAAACAAAAAGTACTTCCCTTTCCTTTCTCACTTTCAACAAATATCGTACCTCTATGCTTCTCAACGAACTCTTTGCAGAGTAGAAGACCAAGACCGGTACTAAGTTCCCCTTCAGTCCCGGTCCTGCTTGTCTTTTCATTCATCTTAAACAGTTTTCCCTTCATCTCCTCTGTCATACCTATACCTGTGTCGCTGACAGAAATTTCAGTCATACCCTCTGGTTTCCTTACTGCTTTAATGGTTACTTTTCCTCCGGATGGAGTAAATTTCACTGAATTGGAAATTAAATTTCTGACGACTGCCTGAAACATATGCGCATCAGCTGATAATTCAATATCGCCTGCAACTGAGACTTCAATTTCAATTTGCTTTTTCCTGGCTAAAGCTGCAATATCACCTACACTCTCATTTATAATTTTCTGAAGATTAAGCCTGATCGGATTGAATTCCATTGAACCACGTTTCAATCGTGACCATTCAAGAAGATTCTCAAGCAGTTTGTATACATTAGTTGCATCAGTTTTCATGCTTATAATAATGTCTTTGATATCTTCCGGTGTCATATTCTGGATATCCTCTGTAAGTATCTGAGTGGCTGCCACAAACGCACTCATTGGTCCCCGGAGGTCATGAGCAAGAATTGAAAAGAACTTGTCCTTTTCTGCATTTAAATTGACCAGCAACTCATTTTTAAGCTTGATCTCTTCTTCCGCCTGCTTGCGTTCTATGGCTATTGCAATCTGACTACCGATCGACATAAGTAGCCTGACATCGCTTTCATTATAAATATTTTCTTCCTCATAATGCTGAAGCACAAGAACGCCGATAGCACCAGATTGAGAATGAAGTGGGATGCCTATCCATGACGGAGAAGCGGATCCTACTAACTCAACTTCATTAAGATCAACAAGACGATTGTATTCATCCTGAGTGAAAAGATAAGGTTTATTAGTTCTGAAAACATAAGATGTACAGCTCTTCCCCATTGAATTTGGTAATGGTGCTGCGTCATATTTATCAATAAAATAAGGAAAACTGAATAACCCTGTTTTATGATTATACAGTGCCACGAAGCAATTATCGGCATAAACAATTTTCGAAAGTGATTTATGTATAAGTTTTAATAACTCATCAAGGTTTGAAGTTGAAGTTATCCCCTGGGTTATTTCATATAGAACGTGGCTTTCAAGTTCATTCCTCTTCCTTTCTGTAATATCTCTTGATATGCCAAAAGATCCTGTGATGTTACCATCTGAATCTTTAAGAGGGATCTTTGTTGTCAATACCCATTTATCAGGAAGGCCAATCCTTGTAAGTTTCTCTTCTTTACTAATTGGCAGACCATTGCTGATAATATACTGTTCATCCGCATACCCCTCTGTTGCATGCTGAACGGAATAGAAATCAGTGTCAGTCTTACCTATCACCTGATCGGGATGATCGAGTCCCAGAAGTTTAGCCTGGGATTTATTTATTCTCATAAACCTGCTATTTCGGTCCTTAATATAGATAAAGTCGGTAAGACTATTTATCAGAGCATCTATCATAGAGCGCTCCTGTTCAAGTTCCTTCTGAACACGTTTACTAACAGTATTATCTTTGGTTATATTCAATAAATGAGGGATCCCATCAATGTCAATTACTTCAGCTGACATAAGCCCATTTATTATGGAACCATCCTTCTTCCTGAAATCAGCTTCATAATTTTCAACCCTGCCATTCTTCCTGATCTCGTTAACCAGCCTGACTCTGTCTTCAGACTTTACCCATATATTCAATTCCAGAGAGGTCTTACCCATTACATCTTCTTCTGAAAACCCCATTATTCTGGTAAATCCTTCATTTATAGATACATACATTCCATCAGATAACCTGTTGATATTTACGGAGTCAGGACTGATCAAAAAGGCCTTTCGGAATAACTCCTCACTTCTCCTTACCTTTTCTTCGGCTTTTTTAAATAGCAGAACTTCATCATTATAATCCTTCTTAAGGATATTGATAGCTTCTGTGATCTCCTTCAATTCTTCAATTAATTCTTCCCTGGTTTTGACAGAATGATCCATACACGGTTAAGTTAATTGTATCTTAGAGAAAAAGCAATACTAAAAGGTTCTTTCTTGTCATGTGGCTCATTTCCAGCCATATTTTGTAATCATGCAAGTTATGTTTTTTTTCAACATCTGATTTTCTTAATTTCCATAATTGTTAGTAACCAGATAAACTATTTTAATACTCCATTTCCGGAGTAATTATAAATGAATGAATTAACCATTAATAATGAGGTTTAAAGATAAGTTAAGAATATTTAATATTATTTTGGGGCAAATGAAAATAAACACAATTGTTTTTCTGTATTTCAGAAAATATTCTTTTTACATTTGCGGCAACAATTTTTTAAGATGCAATACGATATAAAACCAGGAGTTAAAGGATTGATATTTGATCTTGATGGTACACTTGCAGATACAATGCCATATCATTTTGAAGGCTGGAGAAAAGCTTGCCTGAAATATGGTGCTGACATGGATACTGATTTCCTCCGGTTACATACAGGGAGTCCAGGATGGATAATCGCCTCAGAGATAATAAAAAAATGTGGCCTGAACGGGAGTGTAACAGCCGAACAGATAATGAACGAAAAGCTTGACCAGTTTCATAAAGTCCAGCACATGGTCAAACCAATAGAACCTGTGGCAGAAATTGCCCGCAAATATTTTGGTAAACTTCCTATGGCTGTTGGTACCGGAGGACACAGACAGGCTGTGGAAAGAACCCTTGAAATAACCGGACTTAGAGATTACTTTGATATTATAATAACTGCTAATGATGTTGATAACTTCAAACCTCACCCTGAGACCTTCCTAAAATGTGCTGAACTTATGAATGTCGACCCTTCAAGTATTGAGGTTTTTGAAGACGGGGAACTCGGAATTGAGGCGGCTCTGAGTGCAGGAATGATTGTAACAGATGTCAGATCGTGGTACAATTCGAACTGGTAGAAGTATTAATGCCGGTTGACTGATACCTTATACTCGCTAATTTGGTAATCTAAATTTTATTACATTTGCATAGTTTTAAAAATAATTGAGGAAGGCAATTAAAATAAAAGCATTTACCATCCTTTCTGCATGGCTGGTCATTTTCGCTCATAGCGTAATACCACACCATCACTTGCAGGAACAACCGGGCAGTTGCCACGAACTTATACATGATATCAGTTCTGAAGGTAACCTTCATGATTTTAGTATTAATGGGCAACCATCAGGTCACGAGAAAGTTTGTCATTTTGCCGGAAATCTTTTCCAGCAAGTAAATCTGGATAACTTCTTCTTTTATTACGAAAATAAAATCCTGGCAGAACCGGTTCTTTTATCTGGTTCTCTAATTAATCCAAATCAGGATAATTTTTGCCCAAAACCTGACACAGGAATAATATCCCTGAGGGCTCCACCCCTATCATAATATTTTATCAGCTTTAATTAAATTGATAATATATTTATTATCAATGATATATTCTATTATCCTTCTTTTACAGGGAGTATTCATTTTTATTTATTAATTCCTTTTTCTGTCCTAAGCCAGATAAAGACCAATAAAAAACCTGTTTTTATTTTTAACAGTCACACTCATGATAGAAAAAATTATCGGTTTTTCCTTAAAAAACAAAACAATAATCGGATTATTCATTATTGCTCTAATTGGCTGGGGAACATATTCACTTGCCAGATTACCAATAGATGCTGTACCCGACATTACAAATAACCAGGTCCAGGTAATCTCAATTGCTCCGGCTCTTGCAGTACAGGAAGTAGAGTTGTTTATTACAGCTCCGATTGAAGTATCAGTCGCAAATATTCCGGATGTTATAGAACTGAGGTCAATCTCAAGGTTAGGATTGTCAGTGGTTACTATTGTATTCAAAGACAATGTTGATATTTATAAAGCCCGAATGCTTGTCAGTGAAAGACTTAAGGATGCTGAAAGCCAGATCCCTGAGGGAATGGCCAAACCGGAGATGGCACCTGTCTCTACAGGACTGGGAGAAATTTTTCAGTATACTCTGAGGTGCAAACCAGGGTATGAGGGGAAATACTCTGCAATGGAACTGCGTACTGTTCAGGATTGGATTGTACGTCGCGAGATGCTGGGTACTACAGGAGTCGCTGATGTAAATAGTTACGGGGGCTACCTGAAACAATATGAAGTGGCCATAAACCCTGAGAAGTTAAGAAGCTTAAACCTGACTCTTTCAGATGTCTTTTCTGCTCTTGAAAAGAATAATGAAAACACCGGGGGAGCTTATATTGACAAGAAGCCTAATGCTTTTTTTATCAGAGGCATCGGATTTGCTACAGGTCTTGAAGATATTGGGAATATTGTAGTAAAAAACAATTCATCAGGTATCCCTCTGCTCATAAGCGATGTTGCCACTGTGCAATTAGGTTTTGCACCACGCTACGGAGCGCTGGTTGCAGACACAACAGGAGAAGCTGTCGGAGGTGTTGTTATGATGCTGAAAGGGGCAAATGCCCACGAAGTTATTGATAACGTCAAAGAACGGATTGAAATAATAACCAGGAGCCTCCCTGATGGTGTATATATCGAACCATATCTTGACAGGACTGATCTTGTTAGCCGGGCAATAGGGACTGTCTCCAGAAACCTTATTGAAGGGGGACTTATTGTAATCTTTGTTCTGATAATACTCCTGGGCAACCTCAGGGCAGGATTGATAGTAGCCTCAGTTATCCCCTTATCAATGTTATTTGCTATCTCAATGATGAATTTTTTTGGGGTTTCAGGTAACCTTATGAGCCTTGGGGCAATCGATTTCGGATTAATAGTAGATGGTGCAGTAATAATTGTTGAAAGTATTGTACACAGGATTTATAGCAGCAGTCTTAATAATGAAGGTCTCCTGAGGTTGAATCAAAAACAGATGGATGATGAGGTTTTCAGTTCTTCAAAAAGAATGATGACATCAGCAACTTTCGGCCAGATCATTATACTTGTAGTATACTTTCCAATACTGGCACTGGTTGGAATCGAAGGTAAGATGTTCAGACCCATGGCACAGGTCGTAAGTTTCGCAATCCTGGGAGCAATATTGCTTTCGCTAACATACGTTCCCGTAGCAGCTTCTCTATTTCTCAGTAAAAAAACCGAACATAAACCTGACATTTCGGACAGGATCATGGGATCAGCCAACCGGCTCTTTAACAAGGCAATCCATCTGGCTCTCCGGCATAAAATAACTGTAATTGTTGTTTCATTGATGCTATTTATAAGCACACTCCTGGTCTTCAACCGTCTTGGAGGGGAATTTATTCCACAGCTTGATGAGGGTGACCTTGCTTCGGGTATTATGACACTTCAGGGCGGTTCACTTTCCAATACCATTGAAGTAGTTGAAAAAGCCAATAAAATAATGATGTCAAATTTTCCTGAAATTAATCGTGCAGTTTGTAAGATAGGGGCAGGTGAAATTCCAACTGATCCAACCCCGATGGAGACAGGTGACTATATAATCACGCTTAAGGATAAAAGTGAATGGACTTCAGCTGAATCATCTGAGGAACTGGTCGCAAAGATTGAGGAAAAGTTATTAGTACTTGCAGGGGTCAAATTTTCATTCCAACAACCAATTCAGATGCGTTTCAATGAACTTATGACAGGTTCCAAGCAGGACGTGGCGATAAAAATATTTGGGGACAACCTTGAAATATTGGCAGCCAGAGCTGATGATGTCGAAAAACTGATAAGAAATATTCCTGGCATAGAAGGTATCTCTGTCGAAAAAGTAACAGGACTTCCACAGATACAAATTGAATATAACCGTCAGGCGATTGCCCGATACGGATTGAACATATCTGATATAAACCGTCTGTTGCGTACTGCTTTTGCAGGAACAGCCGCCGGAGTAATTTTCGAGGAAGAGAAACGTTTTGATCTCGTTGTAAGGTTTGAAAAAACTTTTCGGTCTGACCTTGAAAATGTCAGAAACCTTTATGTGCCTCTACCCTCCGGTGGTCAGATAAGTCTTGACCAACTGGCTGACATTCAAATTAAAGCAGGTCCGGCACAAGTGTCACGTGAAAATACAAGACGTCGTATCACAGTTAGCTTTGACGTTCGTGGTCGTGATGTACAGAGCATTATTGAGGAAGCACAGAATAAAATTGATGCCGGTTTGAAACTGCCACCAGGATACTATGTGACTTATGGTGGCCAGTTTGAGAACCTTGTTGCTGCAAAAAAACGTCTTTCCATTGCTGTTCCTGTAGCTCTACTGATGATTTTTATATTACTTTTCTTTACTTTCAAATCTGTCAGACAGGCACTCTTAATCTATTCTGCGGTTCCTCTCGCTGCAATAGGAGGCATCCTGGCTTTATGGATAAGGGATATGAATTTCAGCATCTCTGCAGGTGTCGGTTTCATAGCTTTATTTGGAGTAGCTGTTCTAAATGGGATAGTCCTGATTGCCGAGTTTAACAGGATCGAAGAACAGGAAGCAACTACTGATATTTATGATCGGGTTCTTAAAGGCTTAAAAACTCGATTACGTCCTGTTATTATCACTGCCGGTGTAGCATCACTTGGTTTTCTACCAATGGCCTTATCAAATTCAGCAGGAGCTGAAGTTCAAAAACCACTTGCAACAGTAGTGATCGGAGGCTTGATTTCTGCTACACTACTTACACTGATAGTTTTACCTGTTCTCTACATTCTGTTTCAGAAAAAGAATAGAGGCAGAAAAGAGAATAGTACAAACACAATGGCTATAATATTAATTATACTATCAGGGTTACTCATAGTTCCTCAGAATACAAATGCACAGGATTCTTTGAACCGGGTTCTTACTCTTACACAGGTTCTTCAGTTATCTGAGGAAAATAATCTGAGTGTCAGATCCGCAACTTTAGGGATTGATATGCAGAAAGCGTTAAAAGGCTCCTCCTGGGACATTGCAAAAACCGATATAGATTTTGAGTACGGGCAGATGAACTCAATCAGTAAAGATAATGGAGTCAGTATTTCACAATCATTTGCATTTCCAACAGCATATGCATTGCAGAATAAACTTGCAAAAGCAAATGTGAAAAACAGCGAGATTGGACTGATGATCACAAAAAATGAGATAAATGGCCAGATAAAAAGTACATGGTGGCAACTCTCATATTACTATTCAAAGCTCCGCTTATTAATGTATCAGGACACTCTTTATGCCGGCTTCCTAAAAGCAGCATCTATGAGAGCAGATCTGGGTGAAACAAATAAACTTGAAAAGATAAGTGCTGAATCACAGACCATGAATATTAAAAACCAGCTGAAAGAGATAAGAGCTGATATCGAAATAGGATATGATAAACTTAAAGCACTTATTAATAACAAGCAGGATTTTCTGATAACTGACACTGTATTAAGTAAATACGAAGCGTTTGTTCAGCCAGATGACCATGATATCAGTTCTAATCCGACACTTGTACATTATCAGCAGCAGGTTGAACTAGCCCGAATTGAATCAAAAGTAGAAGGAACTAAACTCCTTCCTGATCTTAAAGTAGGATATTTCAGCCAGTCAATAACCGGCCTTCAGGAGATTAATGGCATACCAAAATATTTTTCATCGTCTGACCGTTTTACAGGATTTCAGGCCGGAGTCTCAATTCCATTGTGGTTTGTTCCTGTCAAAGCCAGAATCAAATCATCAAAGATCAAACAACAGGTTGCTCAGACCGATGCTGACTATTTCAAAAATACTTTAAGTGGTGAATTGAATTCTCTGGTAAAAGAATATATCAAATACAAAAACAGTATTGAATATTATGAACAATCAGCATTGCCACAGGCTGATATAATCATTGCACAAGCTACAAAAAGTTACAGGATAGGTTCTCTTGACTATTTTGAGTATTTGCAAAGCCTGACTAGAGCACTACAGATTAAGAGTGACTATCTGGAAACACTAAATCAATACAATCAGTCTGTAATCGCAATTGAATATATATCTGGAAAAAACAACTAAAATAAAAAATCATGAAATCATTAATCCAAAAACTATATCTGATCATTATTTCAGTAATAATTCTCTCTTCTTGCAAAAATAATAGTTCTGTAGCACTTGAAGAAGAAATTCTGCCTGACGACATTGTAGAACTCAGAGATGATCAGCTCAAACTGGCTGGAGTGATATTTGGCTCCATTGAAAAAATAAAAGTAAGCAGTAAACTAAAGGTAAATGGAATTGTAACTGTATCACCTCAAAACATTGCTTACATCTGTGCTCCAATGGGCGGATTTGTAAAAAGCACTAATCTGATTCAGGGGAATCCTGTACGGAGGGGACAAACTCTTGCAGTTATTGAAAATACGGAATTTATTGAGATTCAGGAGAATTATCTTAAGGCCAGGAATAATTTTGAATACGCCGAAGGAGAATACTTAAGGCATACCGAACTTTTTAATAATGACGTTTACTCTGCCAAAAACCTGCAGGAAGTAACAGCCAACTATAAAAACCTCAAAACTGAAGTTGCTGCACTTGGGCAGAAACTTGCACTTATCGGTATTAATTATTCAGACCTCAGGGAAGATAATATTACCAGGACTATTCCTTTAATCTCTCCTATTAGTGGATATGTGACCTCTGTAAATGTCAATATCGGAATGTATGTTAATCCGACTGACATTCTTTTCAGGTTAATTAATACAGATAACCTTACTATTGAACTTACTCTTTTTGAAAAAGATATAAATAAAGTTAACTCCGGACAGGAACTCCACTTTTCAATTCCAAATAATGAATCAGCTCAATATTCAGCTAAAGTAATCCAGGTAGGAAAATCGATTGCAGATGACCGGACAGTAAAAGTTTTCGCATCTTTAAACATGTTGCATACTGAAGATGTTTTACCAGGCATGTATATAAGCGGTTTCATAGAAACCAGCAGTGAGGTGGTAAATGCTGTACCTTCAGACGCAGTAGTTCGGTTCGATGAAAAAGATTACATATTTGTTTTTGAGAAAGAGAAAGAGGAAAAAGGACAACCTTTCACTGAATTCAGAATTATTGAAGTTAAGAAAGGTATAAGTGACGGGAATTATGTTCAGATAATTTTACCTGAAGGATTTGATACAACAAACAGTAAAATAGCTGTTAAAGGAACTTACAACCTCATGTCAGCCAAGAAAAATGCAGGTGAAATGGCTTGTTAAAAAAGAGGTTAAAGAGTACTTTTTAAGCTGGAAGTGGTCTCTTAACTGTAATAAGTTAAGAAACCACCTGTTCTGATTCAAGCCGGTTATACCAGGATTTTTGTAGCCAGGTTAGATATACTTTTCTGAATAGCACCAAAAGGGTCACCATCCTTTGTGCTATCCTGTTCTACAATCATATATTTCATCCCTGCAATATCCTTAACAGCAAGAATATCTTTAAAGTTTATAACACCCTCACCAACAGGAGCAAAATCTGTAACGCCAACTGTTGTAAAGAATGGAGCCTCATTTGTGAACATATCTTTCATATGAAACAGCTGGAATCGTCCAGGATACTTCTTGATGATTTCAATTGGGTTCTGACCTGCCTTGGTTGTCCAGAAAATATCTAGTTCCATAGTTACCAGATCTTTGTCAAGTTCTGCAAGGAAAATATCGAAATATGGAATTTTACCTTCAACAGTATCAAATTCGAAATTATGGTTATGGTATCCAAACATTATACCGCTTTGCTTCATCATTGCACCTACCTGGTTCCAGTCGGCAACCATTTTCTGATAGCTGGCTACAGTTTTTCTTGCTTCTTCCACAACCCATGGCTGCACACAGTATTTAACACCTAGCTTTGCATGATCCTCCACCATTCTTTTTGCATTATCTAGTGTGATGCCCTGAGCTTCAACCTGTGTATGGCTGCTTATAATCTCCATTCCAAGATCATTAACCATTTTTTTGAATTCCAATGGTTCAATTCCGTAAAATTTTCCGTCAGCATAACCGGCTGGTTCAATATACTTATAACCTGCATCTGAAACCTTTTTTAATGAACCCTGTACATCTACACCCATAGCATCACGGATCGTATAGAGCTGAAGGCCGATTCCAAGAGTTTTTGGATCAGTAACTTTCGATGCTGGTTTCCCTCCTGATTTACATGCAGACGGGATTATTACCAATGCTCCCAAAGCGCCTGCAGCAGACACTTTTAGAAATTCTCTCCTGGAACGGGTAGTTTTCATACTTCAGTTATTTAATTAGTTATTAAAATAGATTCATATTTTTCTTTCTGTTAAAAAACAGGTAATAAAAATAATACTTTACTTTAAGATTCCGAAACGGATCACCTATATTCATCAAATAATACTATTTTTGCGACAATTATTTAACGCCTGATTCCTGCCGGCAGCACTTTCATAATAAAATCATAATCTTGTGACTGAGATAATTACAACCGCTGATGGTTCTCACACGATACTTGTGCCCGAACTAGGAGAACATTATCATTCCATTCATGGTGCTATCCAGGAATCAAATCACATTTTTATAAACTCGGGATTCAGGTTCTCTAAAGCTGATCCCCTGAATATCTTTGAGGTGGGTTTCGGAACAGGTCTTAATGTACTGTTAACTGCCCTGGACAACACCGATGGGATAAGGAGGATAAATTATACTTCTGTCGAGAAGTACCCTCTCTCTGATGATATAATTAAATTACTGAATTACAACATTATTACAGGTGTCACAGGGGATATGTTATTTAAATCGATTCACTCTGCAAAATGGAATGTACCCCAGAATATCTGCAAAAACTTCAACCTTACTAAGGTTAATGCAGATATCTTAACAACACCTTTTTACGGAAATTACGACCTTATCTATTTTGATGCATTCGGCCCTGATAAACAACCTGAGATGTGGACCATTGAAGTTTTTGAAATGATTGCTTCAATTACAGCCATGAATGGGATACTTGTTACATATTCAGCAAAAGGTGAGGTCAAAAGGAGTCTTAAAGCCTGTGGTTTTACTGTAGAACTTATTCCGGGCCCCCCCGGAAAGAGAGAGATAATCAGGGCTATCAAAATAAAATAATTATTTTTTTCACACTCAATTTTGTTTTACTCAAAGTGTTATCTTAGCGGAAATTTTTAAATTAAAAAACTATCGTATGAAAATCAAAGGAATAATTGTGTTAACTGCTGTAATTGCTTTATTAGTTAGCTCTTGTGGCCAGAGTTCATTTAAAAATGTAAAAGTTGAATCAGAGAATGATTCCCTTTCTTACGCCATCGCTGCAAATATTTACAATCAATTAGCCAAGGATAGTATTTCCCTGAATGCGGAAGTAGTTGCTAAAGCTTTTAATGATTCGAAAAATGGGAAAGCAATAATGACTGAAGAGAGTATAAATAACTTCATGTCACGCTACCTGGCCAAAAGGCAGCAGGCTCAGATGGAACAGCAAGCAGAAGCGAATAAAGTTACTTACAAAGACTATATTGCTGAGAATGAAGTTTTCCTTTCTAAAAATAAAGAAAAAGCAGGTGTTACTGTTACACCAAGCGGATTACAGTATGAAGTAATAAAAATGGGTACTGGTCCAAAACCAACTGCAGAAAGCACAGTAAAAGTTCATTATGTAGGTACTTTAATTGATGGAACTGAATTTGATTCATCAGTAAAAAGAAATGAACCGGCCGAATTTCCGGTAACAGGTGTAATACCTGGCTGGACAGAAGCTCTTCAGCTTATGCCTGTAGGTTCAAAATTTAAACTGATTTTACCACAATCAATTGCTTATGGGGCAAATGGCGCAGGTGAATCAATTAAACCTTTTTCAACTCTTATCTTTGAAGTTGAGCTTCTTGAAATAACAAAGTAACATGAGAACAGCAGAGATACAAACCCCAAAAGGTAACATGAAGATCAACTTCTATGAAGAAGATGCTCCTGTTACCGTGGAAAATTTTGTCACTCTTGCCAAAAAGGGTTTTTACGACGGACTCGCATTCCATAGAGTAATACCAAACTTTGTAATACAGGGAGGTTGTCCGCTTTCAAAAGATATGAACGATCCAAGAGTTGGTACAGGTGGACCAGGACACAAGATCAAGTGTGAACTGAATGGCGGAAACCAGTATCACGACAGAGGTGTTCTCTCTATGGCCCATGCAGGAAGAGATACAGGTGGATCACAGTTTTTTATCTGCCACAGCAGGACAAATACAAAACACCTTGACAGACAGCACACCTGCTTTGGAAAAGTGTATGAAGGTATTGACGTGATTGACTTGATAAAGCAGGGTGATAAAATTGAAAAAATCATTATTCACGAAGAATAGACTTATATGGCATTTGAAATAACAGGAAAAGTAATCGATATCTCCCCTGTTAATCAGGTAAGTGACAAATTCAAAAAACGTGAATTTGTCATTGAAAAGAAAGAGACGGGAGGATCAGCAGTCTTTATTGATTATATTAAGTTCCAGCTCATCCAGGATAAATGTGACCTGATTAACGAATCGTATATGAATGAGGATGTTAAAATATGGTTTAACCTTAAAGGCAATAAATGGGAACGCGATGGTAAAATCAACTACTTTACCAATCTCGATGCATGGAAGCTGGAAAAAACTTCTGCACCCGTTAAGGAGCAGAACCTTCCTCCTAATAATTCCCTGGAGGATATGCCTCCTGAAAATGATGAGTTAAGCGATTTGCCATTCTGAAATAGATTGGAGGCTGGAACAGCAATTCCGGCCTCTTTTTTTTATATGCTCATCTCATCTTTAAACAAACTGATACTATAGAGTGTTATCTGCCTGCGGCAAACCTTTTAATTTAAATACTTCATTTCATCCAAAGTTTTATTGGGCATGCAAAAAAAGGAATGACATAAAATTTATAAATCAATATTTTTCCCTAATGATAAATCCACTTCTTAAAGCGTGGGATACTCCATATAATACTCCTCCCTTCCCACTGATCAAGGCTGACCATTTCAAACCAGCAACTGATAAAGCAATTTCTATAGCATCAGATGAAATATCAATAATAGCTGAGAATCCGGATCCACCTACTTTTGAAAACACAATTGCAGCTCTCGACAGAGCAGGTGAAACCCTCAGTAAAATCACATCCGTTCTGTTCAACCTGAACAGTGCCGAGACAAACAAAAAGCTGCAGGCTGCAGCTCAGAAGGTTTCGCCAATACTGACCCGCTTCTCAAATGATGTTACCTTAAATAAAAAACTATTTGAAAGAATTAATATTCTTTATGATACAAGGGATTCTGCCGGACTAACAATTGAACAAAAAATGCTCCTGGAAAAGAAATTCCGCAATTTTATACTGGGAGGTGCCGGATTACCGGAGGAAGAAAAAAAACGTTTCAGGGAGATCTCAGAGGAGCTATCAATCCTTTCCCTGAAATTTGAAGAGAATCTCCTTGAAGAGACAAATTCCTTTGAGCTTCAACTAACTGCGGAGAAAGATCTTGCAGGTCTGCCTGAGGGAGTTCTGGAGACAGCATATATGGAAGCAAAGAAAAGAAATAAGAAAGGTTGGATATTTACACTTCACTCTCCAAGTTTTATACCTTTCATGCAATATGCTGAAAAGAGAAATCTTCGTAAAAAGATGCTGATGGCATATTCATCCAGAGCTTTCAGGGGAAATGATTATGATAACAGTAATAATGTAAAAAAGATAGCCAATCTACGTCTTGAAATGTCCAGGATGCTGGGTTACAATAATTATTCAGAAATGATTCTGGGTGATCGTATGGCTGATTCTCCGGAAAAAGTGAGTAAGTTCCTTGATGAACTTTACACTGCATCCAAACCTGCAGCTGAAAAAGATTATAAAATTGTTTCGGACTTCGCAAAAAGATCAGGCCATAAAGATATGCTCGAAAGATGGGATTGGGCTTACTATTCTGAAAAGCTGAAAAAAGAAAAACACAACATTGATGATGAGATTCTGAAACCATATTTTCAGCTCGAAAAAGTTCAGGATGCGATCTTTGGTCTTGCAGAAAGACTCTACGGATTAAAGTTTATTTTAAAAACAGAAATACCTCTGTACCATCCCGAAGTAAAAACATTTGAAGTTATTGATGAGAACGGATCCCTTCTTTCCATACTCTATCTTGACTTTTTTCCAAGACCTGGGAAAAGCGGAGGAGCATGGATGACAAGCTATCGTGATCAGAAAATTGAGCACGGAAATGATATCAGACCATTAATCTCAATTGTAGCAAACTTTCCCAGACCAACAAAAACCAGGCCCTCTCTCCTCTCACATAATGAAGTTATAACTTTTCTTCACGAATTTGGCCACTCACTGCACGGAATGCTAACAAGATGCACCTATGAGAGTTTGTCAGGAACCAGTGTTGCCCGCGATTTTGTTGAACTTCCATCTCAGATAATGGAGAACTATGCTTTTGAAGAGGAATGGCTCGAAACCTGGGCAACTCATTATCTCACAGGAGAAAAGATACCTCTCCCAATTATAAAAAAGATCAAAGAGGCTTCAACATTTAATGAGGGTTATGCATGCTTCCGTCAGCTAAGTTTCGGATTACTTGATATGGCATGGCACTCCATAAGCCAACCGATTGAAAGTGACATCGCAGATTTTGAATCAGATGTTATGAAAAAAACAGAATTATTCCCTCCTGTAAAAGGAACAAATATGAGTGCTGCTTTCGGACACATATTCGGAGGCGGTTACGCATCGGGGTATTATGGGTATAAATGGGCTGAAGTACTCGATGCAGATGCTTTTAAACATTTTAAGGAGAAAGGCATTTTTGATAAAAATACTGCTGAATCGTTCAGAAAAAATATCCTCGAAAAAGGAGGAACAGATAAACCACTCAACCTGTATATCAGCTTCAGAGGAAAAGAACCATCAATTGATGCCCTTCTTGAGCGTAGTGGCCTGAGGTAGATCCGAGTGATCCCTTTATAAAATAATAAGTACTTACCCAGAGTTGTACAAAAAATGCAATATGGTTTACTGAGATATCTTTGCAATAATATGCCGGGCAGAAAAATAATAAGTATTATCTTTACCCAACTATCCAAAGCATTACACATTGAATATATTTTATTATTAATCAACACATTAACATCATCAGCATGATTTATTTCTTTGAAGGTGCCAACAAGAATATTTTTGCAGTGGGAACTTCTGAAAAACTTACGAATAAAGATATCGGGAAACTGATATGGCTTTTTGGCGGAGCAGATATTTCAGAAAAAGATACTCTGACCGGAAATTATATTGGTCCACGCAAAGAGATGATAACTCCATGGAGCACCAATGCTGTTGAGATTACCCAGAACATGGCAATAACCGGAATAGTCAGGATTGAAGAGTTTCATCCCGTAACAGATATTAAACAACAATGGGACCCAATGCTGCAATCGTTTTATAAGGGTCTTGACCAGCATCTTTTCACTATCGATAAACAACCGGAACCTGTTCTGAGTATTGACAATGTAAATGAGTATAACAGTAAAGAAGGTCTCGCACTAAATGAAAATGAAATTAATTACCTGGATGAACTAAGTAAATCTATTGGCCGAAAACTGACAGATAGTGAAGTATTCGGTTTTTCACAGGTAAACTCAGAGCATTGCAGGCATAAAATTTTCAACGGGACCTTTATAATTGATGGTCAGGAACAAACAAGGACTCTTTTCCAGATGATAAAAGATACAACAAAAACTAATCCCAATAAAGTTGTATCGGCATATAAGGACAACTGTGCTTTTGTCCAGGGACCTGTAGTAGAACAATTTGCACCTGCATCTCAGGATAAACCCGATTTTTTTGAGATAAAAGACTTTGAATCTGTACTTTCACTTAAGGCTGAAACCCATAATTTTCCTACTACTGTAGAACCATTCAATGGTGCGGCAACAGGCACCGGGGGCGAAATAAGGGATAGAATCGCAGGTGGAAGGGGAGCATTACCAATTGCTGGTACTGCAGTATATATGACTTCTTACCCGCGGACTGAAGAAGGACACCTCTGGGAAAAAGCCACCACTCAGCGAAAATGGCTTTATCATACTCCTGAAGATATTCTTATTAAGGCTTCAAACGGAGCAAGTGATTTTGGAAATAAATTCGGACAGCCTCTGATATGTGGATCACTGCTTACTTTTGAGCACTTTGAAAACCTAAAAAAGTTTGGTTACGATAAAGTAATTATGCTTGCAGGCGGGATAGGTATCGGGAAGAAGAAGGAGAGTGAAAAGAATATCCCTGATAAAGGAGACCTGGTAATTCTTCTGGGTGGTGATAACTATCGTATTGGTATGGGAGGTGGTGCTGTTTCATCGGTAGATACAGGAAAATTTGACTCTTCAATTGAATTAAATGCTGTCCAGAGAGCTAATCCTGAGATGCAAAAAAGAGTCTACAATGCAATAAGAGCTTTAAGTGAATCTGAGAATAATCCAATTGTTTCAATTCATGATCATGGAGCAGGCGGACATCTTAACTGTTTATCGGAACTTGTCGAAGCTACCGGAGGAAGAATTGACATAAGTAAGTTGCCAGTAGGCGATCCTACTCTCTCAGCACGTGAAATAATCGGTAATGAATCGCAGGAACGAATGGGACTTGTATTGAAAAGAACTGATATTGATACATTGTTCAGGATTGCTGAAAGAGAACGGGCTCCGATCTATATTATTGGCGAGGTAACAGGTGATAAAATGTTAACATTCGAAAATCCGGTAACAGGAGAAAAACCTATTGACATCGCACTCTCTTCACTTTTCGGTGATCCTCCCAAAACCATAATGAACGACATTACTGAGGATACAAGATATGAAATCATTGAATATTCTCAGGAAAAAATATATGAGTATATCGAACATGTATTACAAATTGAAGAGGTAGCCTGCAAGGACTGGCTCACTAATAAAGTTGACCGCTCTGTAACAGGAAGGATTGCTAAGCAGCAATGTGCAGGACCTCTTCAATTACCGCTTAATAACCTGGGGGCAATAACCCTCGACTATCGCGGTAATTACGGGATGGCAACTTCAATTGGTCATGCCCCTGCTGCCGGACTTGTTGATCCTGCAGCTGGATCCCTCCTGTCGATAGCAGAGGCTCTTACAAATATTATATGGGCTCCCCTGACAGATAAACTTAAGAGTGTATCTCTTTCGGCGAACTGGATGTGGCCGTGTAAGAATCCTGGTGAAGATGCCAGGCTCTATTCAGCTGTTAAAGCTGCCAGCGATTTCGCCATTAGACTGGGAATCAATATTCCAACCGGAAAGGATAGTCTCTCAATGACCCAGAAATATAATGACCAGATTATTGCTTCACCGGGTACTGTTATTATTTCAGCGTCAGGAGAAATTAAAGATATTAAATCAATTGTTGAACCGGTTATAGTTAATGATCCTGAAACAAGTATTCTTTATATTGATATGAGCAGTGACTCATTCAAGACTGGAGGCAGCAGCTTTGCACAGGTATTGAATCGCCTTGGAAGTGATGTGCCAACAGTTAAAGATCCTGAATACTTTGCGGAAGTTTTCAATGCAATACAAACCCTTATTGAAGATAATAAGATTCTTTCGGGGCATGATATTTCAGCCGGAGGTATGTTAACAACTCTTCTTGAAATGTGTTTTTCAAACAAATCCGGAGGCTTAACCATTAACATTTCAGCTTTTGATGAAAACGATACGATAAAGATCCTCTTCAGTCAGAATCCTGGAATAATAATACAGGTCAGAGACGAGGATGAGGTAGCTGAGTTTCTACTTGAAAAAGGGATATCATATTTTTCAATTGGTAATCCAGCTGAACAAAGAAACCTTTATGTAACTAATGGCAACAATCATTTTGTATTTGATATTGACCGACTAAGGGAAAAATGGTTCAGAACTTCATATCTTCTCGATCGTAAACAGAGTGGAGGCAAGCTTGCTCTGGAAAGGTTTGAGAACTTTAAACATCACGATTTGAATTTCATATTTAATGATTTCCATGGAACATTTAAATCTCTGGGCATAACTCCCGAAAGGAGAACTAAAACTGGTGCCAGAGCTGCAATAATAAGAGAAAAAGGAGTTAATGGTGACAGGGAGATGGCTTATGCACTATATCTGGCAGGTTTTGATGTTAAAGATGTTCATATGACTGATCTAATAACAGGCAGGGAAACCCTTGAGGATATAAGCATGATAGTTTTTGTGGGAGGGTTTTCTAACTCAGACGTTCTGGGTTCTGCTAAAGGTTGGGCAGGAGCATTCAGGTATAATAAGAAAGCAAAAATCGCCCTTGAAAATTTCTATAAAAGGGACGACACTCTTTCTCTTGGTGTCTGTAATGGATGCCAGCTTATGGCTGAACTTAACCTGATTTATCCTGACCATAAAGTGTCACCAAAATTAATCCTTAATAAGTCCCATAAATTTGAATCTGGTTTTATTGGAGTTAAAATACTGAAAAACAATTCTGTAATGCTTGAAAACATGTCTGGAATGGAGTTGGGTATTTGGGTAGCTCATGGAGAAGGACAATTCGAGTTACAAAATCCTGAAAGTAATTATAATATCCCTTTGAAATTCAGTCACAATTCATACCCGGCCAATCCAAACGGATCAGATTATAATGTTGCAGGATTATGTTCAGACGATGGTCGTCATCTAGCTATGATGCCTCATCTTGAACGTGCGTATTTCCCATGGCAATGCGGCTACTATCCTTCAGAAAGAAGTAAAGATGAAGTTACCCCATGGATAAAAGCCTTTGTAAATGCCAGGAAATGGGTGGAATCAAAAAAACATTAACCTTCTGTGGACACTTCTAAAATGCCAGAATACTGATCTTCTTCTTAGCAGGGCCGATGAGATGTAATATTCTCTTAAGGAGTTATTGGGGTAAGAAATACAGAGATAAGCTTTGAATCCCCATTTTCTGAAATACCTGAACTCTTATAATCCTTTGGAATGATTTTTTCACTGACAACCTGAATATTCAATAATCCTGTATCCTGAATAAAAAGGGATCCTATGAATGAATCTGCTCTGAAATATGGGGGTGTGACTTCATCTGAATTCCGAACTATCTTATCACATCCTGGTTTAACTTCTAACCTGTTATCCAGTATACTGACCATTACCGAATTCTTATACTGCAGATCAGTAGTGTCTTTGGTAGCACTTGCCATCCAGACATTGTAACGCCCTGTTTTTGAAACAACTACATCCCATTCAGCAGTATTACTTGAAGGGTGTACCATGTCACTATAACAAGATGCCCGGGCAATATATAAAGCAATAGTCCCATCCTCATTCTGTAATGTTTTATTTTGAACCAGATTGTTACTCGTCTCCTTGAGTTCACCACTATTATTACATGAATATAATAGTGTGACACCGAAAAAAATCAACAACACAAACAATTTTCTGCCCATTTTCAAATTATTCTAAATTATTAATTGTATTTATAACGATGCAAAAACAATTTCAGTATGTTGTTTTTAAGAATTGACAAATTAAATTCAAATAATCCAATAATAAAAGGAAATTATGAAAGGATAATGAGATTACTTGTCAATGTATAATCAAACCATACATTGGCGGTTGCAGTATACTTCAGGTATTAGCTAGTACTTTTACTGAATCTCGCTTTATTACTCTTTTATTCATTAATACAGGATCAACAAGTGCTTCTGATACAAGTTCAGAGATATCTGCAACTTTTACAGTAGTAGCAGCGCAAAGTGTTTTCTTGCAAAGCGGACATGATGTAACAAGAAGATCAGGATTTCCTTTAGTCAGTTCTGCAGCGGTATCATAGGCAATTTTATGCCTCTCTTTATGACTGATTTTTAAATTACCGATACTTCCGCCGCAACATAATGAATCCTCATCCTCAAATCTGGTTTTTTCAAGTCGCGATATATGCCTGAGAACATCCTTCGGTTCATTATAAATTCCCGAGCCTCTTCCCAGTTCACACGGAGTATGATAAACTACTCTTCTGCGGAGAAAATTCAATTTGACTGAACCGTCATCAATAAGTTTTTTTATAAACTGTGTATGATGAAGGACTTCAACATCAACATAATAACTCTCTTTGAATACTTTATAACATATCGGACAGGAAGTTACTAATGTATGTGCTCCTGATTTCCAGATTATCTGCGAGTTAAAATTAATGAGCTCTCTTGCCTCTTTGTCTCTGCCTGAAAGCATTAAAGGACGTCCGCAACATACACCTCCCGCTTCATCCAGAAAGGACCAGTTCAACCCTGACGCATTCATGATCTTAACCATTGATTCCTTTATTGCAGGTGTAAGATGGGTCATACAGCCTCCAAAGAAAATAATATCGGACTGCCTGGTTTTTATTTCGGGAAGCCAGTCAAAAGCTGGTTTTTGAATTGGTTCATTGGTAATTATACTCAGAGGCTCAGGAAAATACTTTTTCAGAATGTCACTCCCTTCAGATACAGCTTTCTCTCCTCTTCTGGCGATCATACGTATTGGTGAAAGCTCAATTCCAACAGGGCACTTCTGATCACATCTCCCGCACATAAGGCAATTATGCGCAATATCAGTTACATCCTCATTATTCCTCATTCCTTTTAGCATGTAAGCAGACTGAATATTTGTTATCCCGGCTGAAAAATTTAACTGACATGTATCAATACATATACCACATGAAGAGCAAGCGTATGTCTGAACTTCAGAATAAGAACCCTGTCTGTCCCCAGTCCTGATACCGGCATTACGCATAAAAATCAGAAATAATTCAGTTGGTATGTGCATATATCTTGTGAGTGGCAACAGGACAAAAAAAGTTCCCAGGGAAACTGAATAGAGCCACCAGAAGGGATATGCCAACTGTTTAACAGGAAGAAAAGTGGCAAACCATGCGCCTAACGATCCTGTCAGAAAACTACCTGTTCCAAAAACTCCGCTTGTTAAACTTTCAGCCAGCAATCGGCTTGGAAAGATGAGCCACAAAGATACCAGAGCAATCCTGTCAACCTTATTCAGCTTAGTTGTTCTTTTCATGCCAACAATCTCCGATGAAAACCTTTTTACGACTGCAAGAAATAAACCTGAAAGAATAAAAGCCAGGATAAGGTCCATCAGAAATGAATATACTTTTTCAATACCTGAAGAACCATGCTCCGGGTTAAAATATTTAAAAAAAATCGCTTTGTATGGAGCATTCAAGTGATGTTCTCCAAAAACGTCAGCTTCAATTGTACCGAAAAGGATCAGTAAGAACCAGCCAAAAGCCAGGCTCATGTGCATATATCCAAGGCGAATATTAGTCTGAAATATTTTTCTGTGTAACAGACTCTCGAGAAAGATATCCCTGAAACTCTGGCCAAAAGCTTTTCCAAAAAATCCTCGCTGTAATCTCAATTTATCAGGACGGGACAGACCCCTGAACCAAATAATACTTCTCACTATTGCATAAATAACAATAAAGAAAAGACCAATATTAAATGGTATTATGAACGGGTCAAATTGCATAATTTTCAGGTTTATTAAAAGCCTCAGTTGCAAGAGCAATAACATTTCGGGTATTTACACCCCTCGGACAAACAAGAATACATTTCCCGCAGAGCATACATTTTCGTATATTCTGCTTTACCAGTTTATTTTCTCCTCTTTTTAACAGAATATTAAGTTCTCTAAGACTAAATCTTGTCAGGTTGCCAGTTGTACAAGTTGCAGAACATGCACCACATTCAATACATAATCTGAAGCTTGGTTCCCTTTCATAAATATATTCAGCTACCATCCTATCGTTGGCATCATAGTTGATCTGTCGTCCCTTTGATATTGAAAATCCAAATTTTACCATTCTATTTTTTTTCACTATTCAAAAAATCAATAACATCCGCAACAGCAGCCCGTGCATGTGATATTGTTTCAGTAATATTCATTGGAGCAATACAGGTACCAGCATAGAACACACCATCAACATTACTCAGATTACTCCCGAAATGATTATCACTGCTTTTGAAAAATCTGTTTTCACCTCTATTCAGACCAAGGTTTTTTCCTATTTGCCTGCTTCCCTCGGAAATCTCCATACCTGCCATTAAAATCAGCATATCGAGTTCCATCTTAAGTGGTCGTCCGGCAAGAGTATCCTCAACCTTTACAATAAGGCTGCTACTGATTGATTCACCAACTTCAGACACTTTTCCCCTGATAAAACTAACTCCATATTTTTCCTGCGATTCCATGTAAAGTTCCTCGTAAAGGGCTCCACCCATTCTCATATCCATATAGAAACAGAATACTCTTGATTCAGGTAAATATTTTTTAATCTCAATAGCCTGTTTTACAGCAGTTACACAACATAATTTAGAGCAATAAAGATTTCCGGACTTTTCATCACGCGATCCAACACAATGAATGAAACCAATTCTTTTGGGATTCTGGCCATTACTCATCTTAAGATCACTATTCCGGAACTTTTTCTCAAGATCAGCGGAAGTAATTACATTATCGTAGATACCATAACCATACTCTTCCTTCCGTTCACTGTTAAAAAGATCAAAACCTGTTGCCATAATTATTGCATCAGCTGAAATCTCAATGCCTCTGTTTGTTTTAATTATAAATTTCTTTTTTCTTCTTTCCACATTATCTATCCTGGTACCCTTAATCAAGGTTAATCTTTCATTTATTATTTTATCATTCAGGTAGTTAATCACATCTCCCCCACTCCTCATGTCAGGAAAAAGACGATACCAGTTTTTGACATGACCACCTGTAAATTCATCTTTTTCAAAAAGAGTAACCTGAAAACCTGCCTTTGCAAGCTGACCGGCTGCTTCCATTCCGGCTGTACCACCACCTATTACAGCAACATTACTATTCATTATCAGGCATTTATCAGGTTCTCAGGAATAGGCATCTGCCTGCCATCTTTGGTTTTATATTTATCATTACTGTCAAATTCGACACCCATCTTTCTCAGAAGCGGTTCAGATTGTACCATATGATACTGCAATCCCAAATCCCATGGATTGTAACCAAGAACAAGACCTGCAAGTTCTTCATATGTCAGAACCGGGATTGATTCACCCTGTTCACCATAAGTTTCTCCATCCATCTCCTTTATTGTATATTGCCATTTATCCATGAACATATTGCAACCCGGACAATTGGTAAGCACCATATCAGGTTTATAAGGCTTCATTGATGTAAATTTTTTGGCACTATTAGAAACAGAATATCCTCTGTTTGCCTGAACAAGATATTGTCTGAAACCAAAACCACAACAATGCCTTCTTTCGGGGTAGTCAATAACTTTTCCTCCCCAGGCTTCCACCATACCGCTTAAAACATTGGGGAATTCAGCTCCCCCCTGACCTGACTTTGGAAACATCTTGGCATAATGGCATCCAATATGTTCAACAACCTTAAGTGGCTCTCCGGTTTTTATATTTACAAGACTTTTTTTTGACTTCCGGGCAATTTCATTTCTGAATTTATAGATTATGTCGCTTGAATGAGCCAGGTTTTCAGGGATATCAAATTCCCTTCCTGTTGCTTTGAAAAGATATTCACGAGTTTTCTCAAGTTCTTCCGGGAAATGTTTCCATGTTTCAAGTATCTCAGTATAAAGTCCGAAAGAAGTAACACAGGAAATAGCAATATTCTTATAACCTGACTCTTTCATCAGGGCAAAATGCCTAGCGATTACTGTCATAATGGTAGCAAATGGAACAATATCGCTATGATATCCTATCCCGGTGCAGGTAGTATGTGCAGGATTCTCGTAAACATCTTTCCCAAGAACATTCCGCATAAGGTTCAGGAAAAATTGTTCAGAGCCGGGAAAAAAACTCTGCCTGATGCACGATCTTACATAAAAAAAATGATCATCAGCAATCTCTTTCTGATAATCCGACCATATTCTTTTTTTCCCATCAACATTCATTTTCCTTATATTTTAGGTTTCATGTGTGGTATGTGTACCATTATTTGCTGTGTATACTTCTATGAAATAATCATCATCGGCACCCTCACTACTAAACTGCAGCCCCATCTCTGATGCTTTTATCTTTGAATGTTTTTCAATCAAACTGAAGAAATCTGTTCCCCCAGTTACATCAAATATTTTTTTTAGTTCATCAAGCGCTTCCTTTGGGATCTTCCTTAATGGACCTGTACCAATACCATTTATCTGACCTCCAACACGTTCAAAAACATCATCAGTATTATCAAGAATATATTCCCAAATCGGTCCCTGCTCGGGATGCATTTTGGGATTTACAGCATAGGTTGCAGCACAATATCCATATTTAAAGATGTTCTCTCCAACTGTTCGTTTGATTGCCAGTTGTTGACGACCTTTTTCAGATTCAGTAAAATATCCTAGTTTCTGTGAAAGAGTCCGAAGTGCCATGATAACAAAGCCAGGCGTATTTCCCCGGGGGCAACGTGTCTTACACGACATGCATTCACCACAATACCAAATTGTCTCAGATTTCAGAAGCCTGATAATCTCTGTATCATCTCTTGACTGGACTGCATCCACGACTTTCCTCGGATCATAATCATAAAATTCGGCAGCAGGACAGATTGCTGTGCAGACACCACAATTCATACAGGCCTTTAAACCCTCCTCGAACCGGACATCATTCATAAGTACATTAAAAAGATTTTCCATCTGCCGCAAATAATCTTATGTTAATAGATTAACACAAAAGTAGTTCTAATGCCAGAATGGGAAAATAAGCTTAATGCCTATTTATGCAGGGTATTTATACCTATAACACAGGAAAAAGACATTTTCGAATGAAATGTGTGTGATGATTAAGTCCTGGAGAGAGTCTGTTACAGCACATCTCCATGAGTAATTGATATCTCTTTATGGACCTTTAAATTTCTGAATTCATGAACTTATTCTGCCTCTTTCAAGGATGATTGTCTGACATGAATATTTTGTAACCTCAGGACTATGTGAAACCAGTACAACAGTACCACCCATCTTATGATAATCACTGACAAGTGACATGAGAATTCTGCTGTTTTCCGGATCAAGATTTCCGGTAGGCTCATCTGCCAGCAGGATATCCGGATTTGAGATTATAGCCCTTATAAATGCAACCCGCTGCTTCTCCCCTACACTCAATTCATCGGGGTATTTTTTCCTTAAATCTGAGAGGGAACATTTTACAATGTAATTATCAATTTCGTTAAGTGACTCCTTCCTGTAGCAAGCCAGTTTAATGTTTTCAATAATATTAAGGTACGGCATAAGATGGAACTGCTGGAACATAAATCCAACATGTCTCTTTCTGTATTCATCTGTTGCTTTTACTTCCTGCTTATATATTTCTTGCCCATAGTATAAAACTTCCCCGGAATCAGGTTTTATCAAGCCTCCTATTGCATTAAGCAGAGTTGATTTACCTGCACCACTTGCACCTGTAACAGAAATAAAATCACCTTTCTCAATACGAAGACTAATTTCGTTAAGCGCAATAAAAACATCTCTGTTCTTTTTATATTTTTTTGTTACTTTTTTCAGTTCTAACATTTGATATTCGTTTTTTACTTTATTAATGACACTCACCAATCAAATTGTACGATGGTTATCACTAATTACCAGTGTATTGTATAAAATCAAGAATGAAGTTTGTACGATATCAGCTGTCCAAAGTACATTTTATATAGTTTTTGTACTTGCTTCATTCACATTCAATTTCATTTCCTGTAAGCGATTTCCGTTATTTTCCTTATTCCTTGCTAAGTGTTTTTGCTGCATCAATTCTGGTAGCAATTAATGCCGGTATCCAGCTGCTAAGCATCCATAAAACCGGAAACAGGAAAATTGTATAGTAGAAAACTGACCAAACCGGTTTGATATTCGAAGCTGTAAACCTGAAAATCTCTTTTCCAAAGTACTCTGCTATCAACGTCCCAAGAAAAAAACCGATAATACACCCTGCCAGTCCAAGTATGAACGCTTTAAATAAGAACATGAACAATATAGTGAGTGAACTATTACCCATTGCCTTTAAAAGACCAATCTCCCTGCTCCTTATATTAACATTCTGATAGAAAAGCAACCCGGTGATCAGAAGAGATGCTATTATTATAAATGGAATAATAAATGCTCCATATTTATTCATCATAACACGCTGGTTTTCACGCGCATCGGCTATACTGCTTATTTCTGTTACCTCCAGTTCGGAAAATATGGATTGAACCTGGCTCCTGGCATTCTTTATCCTGCCATCTTTACAAACACACCCTAAAGCTTCGATTTTATTTATTCTGCCCTGCATACCAAGTACCGTCTGAAGGTCTTTGAGGTTAAATGAGACTCCCTGATCAATCATTCCCCTGCCCTCTTCCAGTCTTTTGTCCACTTCAAAAGCATACTGTTTCCCATCCACACCTTCGATAACGAATGGCTCACCAGGTTTAATGTTCTTTGCCACAAGAGCACCAACCTGTACGCTTCCCTGCTTTACATCAAATCCCATTATTTCCTGTGCCGGAAGGTACTTTTGCTGCGCTTCGTCCTTATACCCAAAAAGAACAATCTGATGAGTAGACCCGTTTGCATCTTTCCAATCGGGATATCTGATCTGTAAAATTCCAGTGAGATGACGTACAGCATCAAATGTTTTGGATTCTGCAAGTAAGTCAACATATTTTTCCGGAAAGGTCCCTGTATTATTAACTGAATAGAAATCGATTAGATTGGTCCCTTTTGGGAAAATGTAAAGGTTGAGTCCCTGTTCACGCATTATCTTTCTTGTCTCATCCTCACTTGCTTTGCTTAAGGTGTAGATTGCGACAGATACAGAGCTGGCAACCACAACGGTCAATAATATTAATACTGAAGTTAATCTCCTGAATAAAAGCTCTTTAACTACTAGTTTATATGGATTCATTATACTCTCTTCTTGAATTTTTTAAGAATGTAAACTGTTAAAACTGCAATTGTCAGCAGGATGAAAATAATAGTAGCCATAAAAGAATATTTCAACGAATTATCCTCTTTCAATACAATTTTTTTTGGTTGAATAGTGGTCACTCCCAACTTCTGATCAACGAGCCATTTAGGTAATGGTCTGATATTCAAAGTATCATATTGAACAGTGTCAGTTTGCATCTATTTACCAAGAGACGGATTATCATCAATAAGCTTATTGAGGAGAGCTGGCTGGGGGTTATCCCATTTATCAGTAAATAAGATATCTGTACCGGGCAGATCATCCTTGATAAGGCAGCTGCATTCAGCAGTCAGAAATCCGATCATCAGATTAATATTCTCTTCTGTAATACCCAATCCAACAAGTGGTTCCAGAGCTTTAAACCTGCCAAAAACACCAAAAAGCATAGGTTCCTGTATTGCTTTAAGGTCATCCTCAACATTAAGTAATAAGGACGAAAAATGATTCTCCTCTTTACTGTTTCTGCTAAGTTCAACCACTGCAATAATTTTTCCGAAAGGAGAAGAATCAAGTGCTCTCCTCAAGTTACCCAGTCCCCTCTCATCCTTTTCTTTTACATCACTTTTCAGATAAACCATAACACAAAGCTTGCCTGCCATCAACTCCTCTGCTATCTTCTGACGTAAGGGTGAAGTTGTTAAATTTTTTATTTCATCAGGTGTATTATACAAGGCAAAATTCCGGTCTCCATAGTATAATCCGTATGATGGCGTTTTAATATCTTTTCTCTCAACCGTTCTAAATTGAATGTTTGCTGATTTTATTCTTTCGATAAGGTCATTGTTCTGTTTTTTAACTGTTTCAGTAAGCGGACCATTATGAAAGAATACAAACGTATACTGATTAGGTAAAGCATTGAGCAGCACCCATTCTGACACTCTGGTTGTACAGGCAAGACCAAAAAATGCTGCCAGCAAAATCAATTTTATTTTTACGGGTTTCACCATTGACTAAGTTGTTTTGCCTGCATATTCTCCTCAATAAGTTCAATACCGGATAAGATAGTATTTCCCTTATTCGGATAGAGTTCAATTTTCATAGTTTTGCCTGCCTTAATGCCTGTGAAGGTTTTAATTATCTCTTTATCAGTAATCCCAGCCTGGGAAACAATATCGAAGTCTTCGAGGACTTTGTTATCCTGAATTGATACATCAAAAACCCGTTCTCCGGGCATTTTGTTCTCCAATTCGGAAAAATAAAGAATAACTTTATATGTTGTCAGTTGCACCTCTTTTTCATTTGAAAGAGTAATCTCCAGTGACCTTATTCCTCCGATTGCACTTGCAGTTATCCAGGGTGTAGTTTCCGAAATTATTGAAACAGGATCTTTTCTGATCTTAAAATAATCAATAGTATCAATTTTAACAGGGATTTCAGGAGATGCACCTCCCACAAAAGGATATTCTATCCATAGAACATTTCTGTCGGAAGTCCTGTCTCCAGGTGCATTTAAGTTCAATCCCAGTTGCTTGATCTTTTTTCCGCTCCATTTATAATTACTATTAGCCCAGTAGGTCATCCATGGCATATTGATAAAGGCAAGTGAGGTCTGGTTCTGATAAGGGCACTGGCATGTACGGGTATAATCAGGTGAATTAAGAACACCGTCAGCCACAATAAGATTTGCTGAGCACCCGGCTTTAAAACCTCCCAGATTGCCAGTACCTTCAAAAACGTCGAGGTTAATGAAACCTGCCGATGCTGAACGAAATGTCAGAAGGTGCTCACTTGCAACCACATAGCCACAACCATATTCACGTTTAAAATTCCATTTCAGATCTTCACCTGTAAGTGGATCCTTTTCTACAATGGGATTACCGTTCAATAGATAAAAACCCTCTCCGTTAGTATAGATTTTATCATTTGAAATTATTGGCGGATTAAGATAACTGATCGGCTTATCCCAGAGAATCTCTTTTGTATCTGTTTTATAAACGATCATTCTTTTGCCATCTTCTCCGGTTAGCATATCCCTTGATGGCCTTGTTGCCTGCAATAGTAACTTAAATTGAGAGGAATAACCAAGCCATGTTCCAAAGACGTTCTTGTTCTCTTCGTATATATTTTTCCCGGTATTAATATCAAGGTAGAGAAGGCGTGAACCGGGAGGAATAGCTTCACCCCTGCGTCTTAGCCTGGTCTCAAGGTTCTGAGGAAGTTTATCAAGGCAGAAAAGAATGCCATCTCCCGCAATGACAGAGTTGTGAAGAAATCCATGATTAGAACTTATGCTCCAGATTTTACTTCCTGTGAACCTGTCAAGAACAATCAATTCTTTACTTGCCGTTCGGTCGTAATCCTCAAATTTTGCATTCACTTTTTCATCAGAGCTCCCTGTTATTTTAGGGTATTGGGTAAAATTATTACCAAGTATAAGGTAATTATTATAAACACCTATATATGCAAATTTTTCAGTATCACTATCTCCGGTTGTAAATGTTCTGGCAATCGCCCCGGTATTAATATCAATAAGATGGCACTTGTTTCCTTCAATAGCATATACAAATTCCTTCGTTGCAATAAAATTTGTACCACGTGAATTGGCACCCGGTATATGTACCTGATTGTATTTCGTATCAAGAGGATTCAACTCATCGTAAGTTTCATCATAATAAACCAGCCATGAATCGTCCTTTAGACTCTCAAACACTCTTTTCCACAATAACCTTCCAGTATAAACATCCCTTGCAGAAATACTATTTATCCCCTGTATGATCAGATGGCCATCAATAACCTGTTCAGAAGGACCATGCCCATGCCTTGGAAGAACATCGAGATTCGAATTTCCTCCAAACCATAAGATGCCAAGTGGAGCTTTGACTATTTTATCATCTGACTTTACAGTATTTGAAATATTACCATAATTATGGGTCCAGTCTGAAGCTCCTTCAAGAGATCCAGTTCTTGTAACCATTGCAAATCCTTTTCCTGTTATCAACTCTGCTCCGAAAGAATTCTGATTACCAATTTTCTCTACAACCAAAGCCTGGTCTTCCCTCCGGGTCATGAACCACACTTTTCCGCCGTATGGTCGTGTTGATTCATACAATCCATTGAGGCTCTCCTTATCAAAATTGTTTAGATAGGAAGACTCATTTATAATTGTAAGGGAAGAAAAATATTTAGGCAGAGCTGGAAATCCTGATCTGTAAGGAAGAAAGGATAATCTCTCAGAAGTTACACCTGCTCTATCAAAATATCCCCGAAGAAATTCAATTCTGGATGAATCTTTTTCAAATGCGACTATTGCCAGAGAGGTTTTCAGAATCAATGCTTTTAAAAGGTCAAGATCCTTCGTTCCAAAAACAATCCCATAACCATCAGATACTTTTGTGGTTTTAATTATCTCATCAGCAAGGGAAGATTTTGCTTTTAACTTTGTAATCTGTCTCTTAATACTATGAGTCTCTTTTACAGGGGCATCACCATAAACCATAATAGTCCCATCAGTTGTGGCAGCTATAAGCTTTCCATTTGAAGCAACTAATCTTTCAATATTCTGTTTTGTAGCAATATTCCATAGTTTAACAGGTTTATCATCATCAATCCTGATGGCGGTAATTCCGGAACTATCTGCTGCATAAAGACAATCACCAGCTTTAATAAGGTCGTTTGTTGCTAAGAAGTCTGATTTCCACAATGTTTCAAGCTTATTTTTATTATCGAGCCGTGAGGCAGAAATTTTGGTACCTGAAAAATAGAAAGTATTTCCGGCAATAACAGGATATCCGCCGGCATCTGATTTAAGCTTTTCCCCTGTTTTAGTATCATACATATAAGTCATCCGCTCCCTGTGATGATTGAAAAATACCTTATCATTACTACAGGTAAATGCACCACCGGTTTTTCCGCTTTCAGCCAGTTTATAATAAAGCTCCTCTCCTGTTTTAAGATCAAAAGCTGCAGGCAGGGTTCTGCCACCTGCAACCAGGAGAACATTGTCACTGATAGTAAAAGCCCCCTGTGGTGCAACATAAGCAAATGCAGGTGATTTATGCGGTTGCAGGATATAATTGCTTCCTGTACCTTCATTCTTCCAAATTATATCACCGGTTTCAGAATTGATTGCATAAATAAATGTTCCCATCATGGGAAAGATACTTGCAGCAGTATATATTATGTCATCTTTAATCACAATTCCCCCACGCGCAGGCCACATTGAAATTAGCCGCTTATTACCAAGAAGTTTATTTTCTGCAGGAGCAAGAGATAGTTTCCAAATGAGTGATCCATTACCTGCATTAAGGCAATAACAGTATCCGTCGTCACTGGTAAAATAAATTTTACTCTTATTTAATGCAAGGGGCATTCTTACTGGTCCATCAGCATAATAATGCCATAACTCCATCCCTGTATTAATATCGAGTGCTATCACCTTATCCTGATCATTGAATCCCAGGAATATTTTATTATCAGCAACAACCGGTTCAAATATCCTGTCAAACTGCATCAGGTTCTGATTAAGAGGATCATCCCATACAGGTGTTCGTGGAGAATACTTTACCTGCCATTGCAGGTAAAGCTTATCAGCAAGTTTTTCGGGTGTTGATGCTGTTCTGCCGTGATCGTATCGCCACATAGGCCAGTCATAAAACCTGCCATATGATGTAATTGAAAAAAAGAATAACAAAAATGTAACTGATAGTCTCATAAGATTCCACATCGTATTTATGTTTTTTCTATAATCTGAAAACTATGGCAACAGCCAAGGTAAAAAGAATCAGCTCGAAAATCAAAAATAGCTATTTCCGGGAAAGGAATCAGCGAAATTGTTTCCAATTTAACTTTAATTAACTTGTTATAAGGCAAAGTCAGCTAATTTTGTGAATTCAAAAACGAGAACATAATTCAGTAATTCCTTTTTATGAAAAATAGTGCCCGGATCTATAAGCAAGCATGCTTAATTAATGGCTGTATTACACTATTATTTCTTGTCATATCTTTCTACCCGGGTCAGATTAATGGACAGGATTCAAATAAGAACTATTTAATTCCCGGAACATATGAAATTGACTCCGTGATTATTAAAGCAAGAAAAGAGTCACGCAATATTATGGAGAAACCTTATACTGAACCGAATTCACTACTGCCATCAATCAGCAAATTAAGTCACGAACTCATTTATAAACAAGGTGCAAACAATATTGTAGAAGCAATGAACTTTATTCCGGGAGCACTTATTGAAACAAGAGGACGGCAGGTGAAACAATTTTTCTCAGTCAGAGGACAAAAATATCCATATCCTGATTATGCTATTGACGGGGTTTGGCAGAAAGAGTTCGAGGAGTTGCCCTATTTCTTTTCAACCTCTGACATTGAAGAGATTGAGATTGTACGTTCAAGCGCCGCACTTCTGACCGGTTTGTCAGGTATGGCGGGACTCATTAATATTAAAACACGTGAATACGACAGCCCTGAAACGAATCTGGAGCTTGAATACGGGTCGTTTAACAATCTGCATTCTCACCTGTCAAATGGCAGCAAAATCGGGGCATTTTCCTATTCAGCCGGGATAGGCTACGATAAAAGCAGCGGACCATCCGGGAAACATGCTAACGAGGAGATGGCGAACCTGTTTACCCAGGTAAAATGGCAACCATCAGGTAAGTTATCTGTAAAGGCAAATCTGTTCTATCTCGATGGAAGAAGGGAATTGAGAATAGCTGAATTACCGGCAGATAAAAGATACCGTGATATGATCCAGAATTTTGATCCTGTGAGAGCTCTTCTTTCAAATATAAAAATGATTTACAGACCTTCTGAAAAATTATCTTCCGAACTGCAGCTCTTCTATTCAAAGAGGAATCCAACTTTTAATGACGAGGTAAAATTGACCTCCTCAAATGAGAAGGATTCAGAGTGGGGAATGAATTTCGTCCAATCAGTTGCTGTCTCAAGACTTAATATTTTGCGATTCGGAGCTTTGTATAACCATTGGGTGGCCCCTAACGGTAAGAGGTTCTATTCCGGGAAGCGTTGTGATACCGAGACTTTTTCAGGAGTAATTGTGGATGAACAGCGGATTGGCAGATTTACTCTTGATGCCGGTATAAGATGGACCAGAACATATTTAAATGATTATGGCGCATTTAATATTGAAGGTGACGGGGCTCTGTTTAAAAATGTTACACCAATAGAGGAACAATGGGAACCTGCGGTACTTCAGGCAAGTATAGGTGCTTCATGGAATCTAAATAATTGGTTTTCAATTTATTTAAACTCCATTGCCGGACAAATCAAGCCAAAACAAGGCTCCTTAACAACAGATCTCCTGGAACCAGAGAATGAATCACGTTATAAACTGGATCTCGGTCTTACACGAATGCTTTCACCATCGGGTAAAATTACAGCGGCTGCCTTTGCTGTTTTTCAGAAGAATGCAATAGTGCTTAGTGGAGATACTTATCTCGATGATTTTACTAATATCCGGAGAGAACTCTATCTTAACCGTAATCAGGATCAGCTTGGATTTGAATTTGAGGTGGTATCTCCCAGGCTTTTTAATCTGGTTGAACCATTTCTCAGCCTTATGTGGATGAAGTCGACACGGATGGATGAGGGAAAAAGTGTAACCAATGAAGAGAATCCTGCTTTTATTTCAGGCGGAGGGATCTATATGAACAGGAAGGGATATGATCTAAATATGTTTTGTAAATATGTTTCACCATTTGAAAATGAGAGGTTTGCAGCAGTAACTGATGGACCTCAACCTCTGGGAGATTTCTTTATCTTGGATATTAACGGAGGATATACTACTAGAGGGAAAATTCCTGTCAGGTTATATATCGAGATTAAGAATGTGAATAATAAAAAGTATTCCACAGTAATAGGTTATCCTGATTTTGGCCGTATGATTTTTGCAGGAATTCAACTTAAATTACATAAAGATAAACCGACAAAATAGTTATATCTTTCAGGTGATCTCTTTTTGTACTATTGGGTTATGATACTTATAGCTGACAGCGGGGCAACAAAAACAGAATGGTGCTTTATATCTGAAGGAAAGGAATCAGAAATAATTTCAACGGCAGGACTGAATCCAAATTTTGTATCAGACGATGATATTAAAAAAGTCCTGTCCTCAGAAGTTATTAAGAAAATACCGGTATCCGAAATAAAAGGGATCTACTTCTATGGAGCTGGTTGCTCAGGAGATGCAATCAAAAAAAGACTGACTACTCTGTTAAACGCTGTAATCCCTTCATCTGAAATACATATTCATTCAGACCTTCTTGGGGCCGCCAGGGCACTGCTTGTAAATAGTGAGGGTTTTGTCTGCATTATCGGGACAGGATCAAACTCCGGTTATTATGATGGAAATAAAATTGTTGCCAATATTCCTCCTCTCGGATTCATCCTTGGAGATGAAGGAAGTGGTGCGGCTCTCGGGAAAAAAGTTCTGGCTGATTTTTTAAAAGGGATAATGCCTGAAAAGCTGGCGGGAATATTCAGAAAACAGTATGGTGCCGAAAAAGATGAAATCGTCAGTCAGGTCTACATGGGATTATTTCCCAGCAAATTCATAGGTGGATTTGTTAAGTTCCTGAAAGATAATCTTGAACACGATTATTGCAAAAATCTCGTTAAATCTTCATTAGAAGAATTTGTACAGAGGAACCTCATGTTATACAAAGCCGAAAAAACAGCAAGAGTTGTGATAACCGGATCAGTTGCCTGGCATTTCAGGGAGATCCTCAGTGAGGTTATGAAAGATCATAACTTTTTTACCTCGGAAATAATACGGGATCCGATAAAAGGGTTGATCAAATTCCACAGAATGAACAGAATTATTTAAGCAACTGAATATATCTTAACATGATCAATATTACAGAATCTGAATCTCTTTACAATGATCTTGAAAAAATGTCAACCAGACAGATCCTTGAATCAATAAATCGTGAGGATCGGAAAGTAGCTGACTGTGTAGGATTATGCATCCCCGAAATTGAAAAACTGGTTGAAATCATTGTTGAAAAAATGAGCAAAGGAGGAAGGCTTTTCTATATTGGTGCCGGCACCAGCGGAAGACTGGGAATTGTTGACGCTTCAGAGATACCTCCAACCTTTGGTCTGGAACATGGTTATGTAATTGGCTTAATAGCTGGTGGCGACAGTGCAATAAGAAAAGCTGTGGAGATGGCAGAAGATAAAGAGGATCTGGGCTGGAATGAACTGCAAGCCTTCTCCCCGGGTACCGGGGACATTATTGTCGGAATTGCCGCCTCAGGAACAACACCATATGTTGTTGGAGCATTAAGACATGCACATGAAAACGGGATTTTTACAGGTGCTATAAGCGGCAACTCCGGTACTCCTCTCTCAGCAAATGCTGATATAGCTATAGAAGTAATCACAGGCCCTGAATTTATAACAGGAAGTACCAGGATGAAAGCCGGAACTGCTCAGAAGCTTGTATTGAATATGATCACCACATCGGTTATGATCAGGCTTGGCAGGGTTAAAGGCAATAAGATGATTAATATGCAGTTAACAAATCAGAAACTGATCAGACGAGGAACTAAAATGATCAGCGACGAGCTTGGAACAGATATGGAGACATCCAGAAAGCTCCTGCTGCTTCATGGATCAGTGAAAAAAGTATTTGAAATATTCGGAGAAAAAGATAACCGGTTACTGATAGCCGAATAATTAGGATAACAGTCTCTCAATATCCTTACTCAGTTTCTCAGGCACAGTTGTAGGGGAAAATCTTTTTACTGGTCTTCCTGAACGGTCGATAAGGAATTTAGCAAAGTTCCATTTAATTTTTTTGCTTAACAACCCGGGCAACCTCTCTTTCAGATATTTAAATATCGGATGGGCTTTATCTCCATTTACATCGATCTTGGAGAACATCGGGAATGAAACACCATAATTGATCAGGCATACATCGGAAATTTCTTTTTCGGTACCAGGCTCCTGGTTTGCAAACTGGTTGCATGGGAATCCAAGAATAACAAATCCTCTATCCATATACCTCTCATAAAGCTTCTGCAACCCTTCATACTGTGGAGTCAGACCACATTTGCTGGCAGTATTTACAACCAGTATAACCTTACCTTTAAAGATATCCATCTTTATCTCTTTTCCCTGCAGAGATGTTGCTGTGAACATATAAAAATTATCATCCATAATAACAGATTTATGGTAAGGTACTACTTTATTCGTTGCTTGATAATAATAAGCTTAAATACATTATCTAAATCAGAATCATCATTCATTTCGATTGATACAGGTCTGATGGCTCCATATTTCTTAGCCAGGCTGAATTCATCCCTGATTTTCTCAGGAAGATCACTGTCATTTATTAAGGGAACAGCTTTATCACTCAACCAGAATGTAACCCTGAATCTATTTTCCAGAATGTTGATCCAGAAAATGGTTTTCTTCTTACGGACTAATTTAAACAGCCACCTTTTACCATCTTTATAATAGTTCCATTCCCCTGAAGATCCCTGATATTTTTCCTGAACATGGTCCATGAGTTCCTTCCACAGGAATTTTTGATCTCCAATTATTGAAAATATAAGATCCTCTGTCGGAATGATACACTTGTCAGACAGAACTCCTTTCTCCGGATCAGACATATTAAAATAATTTTATCAATCTGCTAAATTACAATCATCACAATCGATTATATTTCTGATCGTTGTAAAAAATGTAATGTCGGTCGGCACTACAGCTATTTTATATCATAATCTCCGATAATCTTGCCGGTGACATCTTTAACAACAGCCTTAATGCCCTTATTATCAGCCTTTACCTCAACGAAAGAATTATTTGAATTGACCAGAACAGGATATCCAAAACCTGCTTTTGATTGCTCATAAAAAGTGTTCCTGTGAGTATGACCTGATATCATAAGACTTATACCGGCACTTTTGAGTACTGGTCCATAATGGTCAGCAAGAAATCTCATACCATAGCCTGCTTTTTCATCTCTGATTATTGGCATATGCACCATAACTATTCTGTACTTTGAATTCCTGAAAGATTCGCTTTTAATTTCGTTTTTCAGCCACTCAAGCTCTTTCATCCGGTATGAGTCATAGTCGGCAAGGCCATAATAATACATATTATTATCAGGTTTATCTTCTCCGCAATCAAGAACTATGAAATGTACAGGTCCCCTGTTAAAACTGAAATAGAAACTGTCATCCTTATAATCAAAATGAGCTTTAAGTGTACGGGCCATGAATCCTCTTGTTTCATGATTTCCCCTGATATAAATGAAAGGTTTTCCGGATGCAAAATATGTTGTTGCAGTGTCAATAAATCCGGCAAAAAGCTGCTCCGGATCCTGGAGGTAATTAACCATATCACCATTAAAAAAGCAGATATCCTTTTCCGGTTTACTGCCATTCCTTAAATAAGATGCCATTTTACCGGAGAGCTCATGAACATCATTTATAACTGTAAATGTCACCTCATCCGCATTAAGAGATGGAGTTGTAATTGATGTACTTTTGAGTACAAGAGTATCTCCATAATAAATTTTATATGCCTGATATTTAAGTATTTGAACGGAATTAATATTATATTTATATGTTTTACCAGGCTCTAATCCATCTACCCTTACTTTATGAAGTGTTCCTCCCCCATCAATAATCCCTTCATGACTGTTTCTGACAAACCGCTTTTTCCCATCAGGATCAGAAATACTAACACCAGGAACTGCAGGTTTATTAGTAGTCCAAATTATTGTAACAGAATTTTCACTCAAATTCTGAAGATATGGACCATGCGTCACCATAAAATCATCATTATCAATTCCCTGGGAAGTAGAAATTAGAGGCAGTGCTAAAAAAAGGATCAACGAAATAAGATTCTTCATGATAAGATCACGAGTATAATTAATAATAAGCCTGACTACATAAAAAGAAAATAAAATGGGTCCCATCAGTACCCACTATTTTATTTGTGAACCATGCCTTAATTAAACTGGTCTATTTTTGCCTGGTCATTGAGAGTGCAACTTCGCCCTGGCTGTAAACGGCCTTTCCTGCCATCTTAGATTGTTCGGAGAATTTTAAAGATACATTGACCTCCTGACCTTCAATATATACTGAAAAAACCAGTGAGTCATTCTCAAACTTTACATTTTCTCCTGATATTTTATTTTCGCTGCCTGTAAAAGTCATATTGGCCGAATATTTCTTTTCAGCAAACTTAACATCAATATTCCCTGAAGTAAATCCTTCTGGTGCAGTAGGTGCCTCAAATTTCCATTTACCAACCGGGTCATTTTTCGGGGCTTTACTTTGCTCTGCAATAGCAGATGCAACAAAAACAGAGATAAGTACAATTGCAAAAAATACTTTTTTCATAGTTAATACATTCATTTATTTCATCAAATATAGAAAACAAAAATGAGATAGTAACTTATGTGCTTTTATTTTATACAAGTGATAGAATTTCATGACTGACATTAATTTAAGTGTTGATTAAGTCCCTAAAAAGAAATGATTTTTAAGCGTCTGAATCTGAGCTTAATAAAATTTTAAAAAACATCAGGGGAAAAATTTCAAAAACATCAGACTTTTTTAAGTATCTAATCATTTCCTTCTGCTTTTCTGACTTACCTTATTCCGATAATCAACAGGGACGATGATATTTGATCAGAGCCTGGCAGGATTAGTAAATATATTAGTAAGTTTGACATTGTTGAAAAGTATTAAATTATGATTATGAAGAGAAGCTCATACATGCTGATTATTTTGTTTGTAGCAACTATTTTATTCAAAGATGGTTATGCTGCATCTGATAAGGGAGATTTAAAATCATTCCCCGGAGCGGAAGGTTGGGGATCATTCACAACCGGCGGACGGTCAGGAAAAGTGATAAAAGTTACCAATCTGAACACGTCGGGTCCGGGAAGTCTTGCTGAAGCTTGCTCCACTGAAGGGCCAAGAATAGTTGTTTTTGAAGTAAGTGGAGTAATAAACGGAGATGTTTTAATAACCCAGCCATATATTACAATAGCTGGTCAGACTGCGCCTGGAGCCGGGATCACTATTGAAGGCAAGATTGGTACATACGATTTCGGTATACATGATATTATCATTCGCCATTTGAGGATAAGAAGAGAGCGTGATATTGGAAGTGGAGGTGATGCGATCCAGATGGGTGGATTGGGACCTGAAAAGAGAGGAACATTCAACATTATTCTCGACCATCTGTCGCTCTGTTGGGGAAACGATGAGGTGATAGACCTTTATAATTCACATGATGTCACCATTCAATGGTGTTCGGTAGAAGAGTCTGATGACAAAGGTCACGATAAGGGAGTACACAACTATGGAATAATTTCAGCCGCAGAAAACAATGGTGCTGTTTCTGTTCATCATAACTTGTGGGCACACCATTCACGCAGAGTTCCATGCATGGCACCATACAGGGAGAATGCCGCTGATGACTTCTGCAACAATCTAATCTACAATTGCCGTGGTGGCTATACCGACGATGGACATGGAAACCGAGCAAAAAGTCCGGTTAATCTCACCAAGAATTATTACAGGAGGGGACCCCAGACAATAGACAGAATCTATCCATATGCCCTTTCAACATACATGAACTACTATGTGAAAGACAATTTTTTTGAGGATTGGGGGTATCAGGATCATCCTAAAAGCTGGAAACCAACAAATCAACCAGGCGGTGTTCCGAAATGGATACAATTTAATAATAATGGTGGCGAATTAAGTGAACCCGGTTATGTCCCCGAAATTACTACCCAGGATGCAAAAGAAGTCTACGAAATAATTCTGGCAAAAGCCGGCTGCTGGCCGAGGGATCGTATAACAAAGCGTACAATTGAAGAGGTTAGGAACAAAACTGGTTCATGGGGGCGTAACGGACCCCTTGAACCTACTGATGAATGGTTTATGGAAGGTCTGAAAAAATCTGTTGCTCCGCTGGATACCGACGGTGACGGAATACCTGATAAATGGGAAAAGACTCATGGACTAGATAAAAAGAATCCGGATGATGCAAAGAATATTGTTCTTCCAGGCGCTTCAAAGGATAATCGTCACCAGGGTTTTACTTTCATTGAGTTTTATATAAACGATCTAGCAGACAATCTTTTAAAGTAGCAAAAGATTGTATTGGCTAATGAAATTTTAATACTCTTCTTAACACCCACCGGCAGCTTTCTTCTTTTTCGGAGCTGATTTAACAACTGGTTTAGCTGAAACATTGCTCTGCTGTTGGGTTGATTGTATTGCACCACCTCCTCCAAGAGCCATTCCAGCACTTTTGCGGAAATCATATTTTGCAAACTCCTCATCGGAGCTTGTTGAAGAAGGTTTCTGAGGGTTCAGAATTGCATCGAACCAATAATTAAGCCCGCCTTCAAGAACATAATTATTATTATATCCCAGCTGCCTTGTGACCATCCATGCCTCATTTGCTGTAAGTGTACCATTTGAATAGAATACATTCATTTTAACATCCTGATTCAGAATATCGGTATATTGGTCTGAAAGAAGATCAGTTGCCGGAATATTTATGGCTCCCGGAAGACTGAATTTTTCAAAATCATCCTGGCTCCTGACATCGATGAGTCGCAGTGCCGGATCTTTTTTAATGATCATATCAGCTACTACATCTGGTGTAAGGTATTGGGTACGTGTATTTACCTCACTTAATAGTTCATCTGCAGTCAGCTTATAAGGTTTTGTTTTATTCTGTGGTACTGCAGCAATAACAAGCCCCAAAGGGATAATAAATAAAGAAAGTAATGTACGCGGTTTCATTTTGTATATTTTTTATTTTTAAAATATTTCTCTCCTTAAAATCTTTTAACCACAAAAAAATCAATACTCCTTCCTTGGAAACTTTTTCTCAGCCCATTCTGCAACCCAGAACATTGCAAGCGCAGCAAGGATAAGAAGCAGACCAAATAAACCATCGGTAAGTCCAAGTGATTCACTTATTTTGGGAGCACCCAAAAATTTAGCCAGGTAGAGACCATCCCAAAGGTCATACCCCAAACCAAAAATAAAGACACCCAAAAATAGTCCACCGATAAAAACAAAAGCATCAAGCTTACCTATTGATGCGCCGCAGAAACTTGTACCGGGGCAATAGCCTCCAATAATGAATCCCAGACCCATAATCATTCCTCCAACAATTGCGGATGTCAGGTAAGTGGGATTAACATAAACCAGATTCAGGTCGATCCATCCAAACAGGCTGAAAAAAAGTAATCCTAACATTGCTGTTATGGCAGCCGTAAAGAATACTTTCAAAACAACAGTATCATACCCATAAAATACACCAGCCAGCTTTCTGCTTGACGAAAATCCGCTCTGCTCTAGTACAAAACCAAATCCAGTTCCAATAATAAATGCAAGAAACAGATTGGTGTTTTCAGAGATTAATTCATTAATTGCTAATGGTCCCATAAAAAATCTATATTAAATGTCCAAACATTGAGAGATCCTGAAGAAAATTATTACTTAACATTACCTGCCGCAATATAAAATGCAAGGTTTAAATCCAGTTTTTTCTAAATAAATATGCAAATGCAAATGCTGTTCCGAAAATAGCCGCCATTGTAATAAACCCACCCAGTGAAAGTACCGCCATACCACTTAATGCTGATCCACTGGTACACCCTCTTCCGAGTTGTGATCCAAAACCGAACAAAACACCTCCTGTAAGCGCCAGGATCAATCTCCTCCGTGAGGTTATCTTTGGTGAGTGCTCCACCTTGAATTTCAATCTTCCAGCCACTGCCCCGGAAAGAAAACCACCGACAACTACACCGAGCATTTCATATACCAGCCATGTATTCATTGGATTTCCTGCATGAGACTCCCTGAATTCTTTTACGAATCCGGTGTTTTCACTTGCCACAGGAGCAATTGTAGTAATTGCTGTAACAACTGTGCTTTTTATCGCACCACTTGCTCCCAGACCCCTGCCTGAAACAAAATTTGCAGCCAGTAATACAATCCCCAATAATACACCCCCAACATATGGGTTGAGGTATTTAGTAACTTTTATTTCTTTCGTTTTTGCCATATATTTATTCTTTAACGTAATAAGCAACAATCATAAAATATCCAGGTACAAGCCACTAATAGAGCCATCTGCTTACCTGACCTGCATAAACAATGATAAACCTCAGCATCAGACTGCCAAAAATAACCATAATCGCAGGGATTACAGCAGGAATATGAAACTTACCCAGTTCCATTATCTCAAGTATTGATGGCAAAACCATACCAATTATTACCACAAAGATCCAGAATGCCATAGTGTAAGGTCCGCCAAGAAACATTTTTGCTGCCTCTATCTGAACCTGTGTACTTGCCAGAAAACCCATGAACATGTGGATTATTAGAAACAACTCTATTCCTATAATAACCAGATCGATACGAGCGAATTGCTTTCTTTCGGCTGTATCTCTGGAGATTATAAGGGTTGCGGCTGCTCCTGCCGAGAGACCGGATGCAAGGAATAGAGGTCCAAGAATAGAGGTATTCCATAAGGGACGTGCATTAAATGCCGAAAGTAAAATCCCCGTATAAATACCAAGGATAATTGCATATATCAACATAACCCAGGCCAGAGCCTTTTTGTACTTATTGAAGAAAGCATCCAGGCTGTAAAGCCATTTATATTTCCAGTCCCATCCGGGAAAGATATCTTTTATATGAAGAGCGCACCAGATAAAGGAGACCGGTGTGATAACCATAAGTGTCCAGGCTCCCCATGACATTGGTGACTGAAGCTTGATATTGGTATACAATTGCCAGAAAAACAATTTATGCCTGATATCGATAAAGAGTGCCAGCAATCCAAATACAAGCAACAGAGGAGCAAGAAAAGGGGTTAGTCTGACTGCAGTCCTGTAATCCTTTTCCCTTCCCCGGATGAAATATAATGCAGCAATTGCAAGTATTCCGGCTGCCATTCCACCAAGAAAAAGATATAGCGGGATTTGCCAGTGCCAGATATTGAGGTGAGGATCAACAAGATGATTCAAACGTCCGCTTACAAATAATTCTTCTTTCATATATTGCTTATAATTAGCATATTAAATCAAATAATAGAGTTGAGGATCAGTACCTGCTTCGGGGATAAGAGTCTTGTATTTCCTCTTTTTTAATACCGATGACACATTACTGTTGGGATCATCCAGATCACCGAAATAGAGACATTTAGTTGGACATACAGATACACAGGCAGGTTCCCCTCCTTTTTTTATCCTGTGTTCACAAAAAGTACATTTGTCAACATATCCATCAGGATGAGGATAACGTGCATCATATGGACAGGAAGCAATACATGCACCGCATCCTATACACTCATTATGCCTGACAAGGACAATCCCTCCTTCTGCAATATGGCTGGCACCTGTCGGGCAACAACGGACACATGGAGCATTCACACAGTGATTGCAACGTTCTGATCGTATTTCCATCTCCAGTTGTGGATATGTACCGTCCATCACCTCCACCACCCAGTCGCGGCAATATCCGATAGGAACACTATTTTCAGTCTGACAGGCTACTACACAGTCGCTGCATCCTACACATTTCCTGGTATCAATTGCCATTGCATATCTCATGATGCAACCTCCGTTTCTGCTTTTTCAGTTAAAAAGGTAACAAAGTTACTTCTCATTCCAGTCCCTCCCATAAGCGGATCAACAAGAACATTTGTAATTAGCTGTGTATCACTTACACCCCTTCCGAAGCAGCGCTTCATCTGCTTCTGTTTATGTCCGAATCCGTGTACCATATAAACCGAATCCCATCTTATCCTTTCAGTTATTCTGATTTTAACCGGAAAATCAGTAATGACATCATTCTGATTTTTCAGCCAGATATATTGATCTGCTTTTAAACCCCACTCTTTTGCAACCTTCGGATTAATCCATACTGTATTCTCATCCATCAAGTCCGTTAGATTTGGATTATTGGCAGTCCTGCTGAATGTATGCATTGGCGCCCTACCGTATATAAGTCGATAGAATCCATCATCAGGTTCGTCGTGCGGAACAAATTTTGGAAGTGGATCAAAACCTGCCTGTTCAAAAAATGAAGAATACAACTCGATTTTACCTGAATCGGTCGGAAATTCCACCGCTTCATTCTCTGCGAAATAGAGGTCATCAGCATCTCTTTCAAATGTTTTAACACCTATCCTCTGCATCTCTTCGAGTGAGGATCCAATCTTCTTCAATTGCCAGTCAAGAAGTTCCTCCTGTTTCTCAAAGGGGAAATAGCTTTCGAGGTTAAGCTTTTTAGAAAGTTCGCGTGTTATCCAATAACCTGATTTTGTATTGTTAAGCGGTTCTGTGGCTGGCATACGTAATGCCAGTGCAGGTTTACGATGCGGACTCACTCTCAGAACGTCATATCGTTCAAGATATGTACATTCAGGTAGAACCACATCTGCCCAACCGGTAATCTCCATTGGCATTGTATCTATTGCAACTATCAGATCCAGATTCTGAATAGCTTTCAGAGTATTGGCCTGATTGGGTACTGTAAAGATCAGGTTTGTTCCGTTAACAATCCATCCCTTTATCGGAAAAACAGGTTTGTTTTCAGGAATTGATGCATCTATAAGTGCATTTGAAACGGGGCTACTTGCGATTGGGTATTTGCCTGGGAAGATCTCCTGCCAGGACTTTGCCGGCTCCCTGAATTTTGGTATCTCAACTGCGGGTAAATTGTACCTTGATGGCCGGTAAAACCCACCTCGTCGTCCCCATGACCCAAGTAAGGCGTTAAGAATTGCAATAGCCCTTATTCTTTGAGTATCATCGCCATACCATGTAACATGGCGGCCAGGATGTATTATTACGGAAGGAGATGCATCAGCCATCTCTTTAGCGGCATTCCTTATCAGATCAGGTTTAAGTGTTGTAATACCATAAGCCCATTCTGGTGTAAAATCCTTAACATGCTCCTTTAACTGATCAAACCCAGAACAATATTGCTCAACATATTTTTTATCGTAATACTCTTTGTTAATTATCTCATTGATCCATGCAAGAAGAAGAGCTATATCTGTAGCAGGTTTTATAGGAAGCCACAATTTCGATTTACCGGCGGCTGTGGAAAACCTCGGATCAACAGTTATTATTACAGCCCCCTTATCAATTGCATCTGACATCTCCTGTACCTGACCATTATGCATATTCTCTCCCAGGTGTGATCCTATTAGTACCAGGCATTTTGTGTCGCGGATATCTGTAATTTCAGGTGAATAAACCTCCTCCCCGAAAGTGGCTAGAAAAGCTTCATCCCTAGGTCCCCTGCACTGTGCATATGAAGGTTCTGCAATATTCCCTGAACCATATGCTTTAAAAAGTGTTGTTAAATAACTGCTTCCCGACCCATGGGTAAACAATGCTAAGCTTTCAGAACCATACTTTGCAGATATTTCCTTCATTTTTCCTGCAACAACTTCAAGAGCTTCATCCCAAGTTGCTTCACGGAACACCTGTCTGCCTCTATCTTCAACCCGGATTAATGGAGTCTTTAGCCGGTCCTCATCATAATACATCCCAACACCTCCTGTACCCCTTGGACAATACCTTCCGTTACAATGCTGATCTTCATCATTTCCAACAATCTTCCATATTTTTCCCTCCGAAGTTTTATAGACCCAGCCTGCACACTTCCAGAAACAGATTTCGCAATAAGTGGGAGTACGCTTTAAGTCAACTGTAAGCTTTTTAGCTACATCGGGCGATGAAAATGATTTAATAACTTTATATGCCCCGGCTCCAGTTGCCAAAATCCCGGCACCCATGACCGACATTTTTATAAATTCTCTCCTGTTAGTCATACATTTAGTTCTGATGGCGCCACAAAACTATGAAAAAAAGAACTGAATTTTATTGATATATCTAGATAAATGTATTCATTGTCAGGAGAGACTCTCCGCTTCAGTTGTTAATAAATTAACAGACTGATAATTACTCTTATTAAGAATCATTATAAATTAATGTTGTTTCAGAAATGGTTCCTTTAAAACATATTCCAATGGCAACTCAAAATCAGGTAATGTAAATTTTTATACATTTACTTATGTATATATCTATATTTATATATTTTTATTTGTAAGTTTGTTTTTACATTTACAACAAGAAAAATTAAATATCAGTATGAAGAATTTTAAATTTAATCTCAGAAGTTTTACAAGCTTTTCGCTGGTAATATCAACCATTGTAATGTCGTGGTCCGGTTTTATCCTTTATGTTGCACCTCCCGGACGAATTGCCAACTGGGGTGACTGGAAGCTCATGCTATTCACAAAAGCAGAATGGCAGGCTCTTCATACAATATTCTCGTATCTTTTTTTTATCCTTGTTATAATACATCTCTTTTTCGTAAACTGGAAAACTTTCCTGACTTATATCAGGAGTAAGCTGAAGACAGGTTTGAACAAAAAGTGGGAACTTGTAACAGCTTCACTCCTGTCAGTTCTCATTTTTGCCGGCACACTTTATTCCTGGACACCATTTGAGGAGGTTATGACATTCGGAGAAAAATTAAAAAGCGGCTGGGAAGGAAAATATACTACACCTCCCGTTGCACATATGGAAGAATATACACTTGAAAAACTAACAGCTGAATTCAATAATACTCTTGCTGAAGATCTTATGAAAACCCTCTCTGAATCCGGGATAAAAGTATCAGGAACGGACCAGTTGTTAAAAAAAATTGCTGCAGATAATAAAACGACTCCGTCAGTGATTTATGATATCCTCAAATTAAAATACGGCAAATCCACCAATTCCTCATCTGTCCCATCCGGCACAGGAAAGCTTACAATCAAAAGTGTTGCATCAAGTAACGGGATTGATCCGGCTCATATCATAAAAATGCTTAAGGAGAAAGGGATAGATGCCAGCGAGGAAACCACAATGCGTGATATTGCTGACAAATCAGGGATGACACCAATTGACGTCTATAAAATGGTTACTAAAAAGTAAAACAAACCTAACAGGTTATAATAGAAGATATACTTAAAAAAGGAATAAAAAAAAGCCGGATAATTCCGGCCTTTTTTTATTCCTTATTCCTGGTACTCAAACCAAACGGTAAGTAAAGCGGACAGAAACTCAGTAAACTTGTCAATATAAATACTCCTGATAAGAGTAAAAGTATTATTGCAAGAGTACCTGTTATAAGCTGTGTAAAATATAATACAACCACCACAACGGCAATCAGTATCCTGATCACTTTGTCGACTGTTCCAACGTTCTTCTTCATTTTTTAATTATTTAAATATTAAGATCACCAGCAATTTAAGTTAATTCCTTTGCTATTGCCATAGCAGCTATTGTTCCATCAGCAACAGCAGTGGTTATTTGTCTGTATTTTTTGCTTATTACATCCCCTACGGCATATATATCCGGCATGCTTGTTGCCATGTTTTCGTCGGTAATAATATAACCCCACTGATCAAGTTTCAATTGGTTTGTAAACAATGACACATTAGGTTTCATTCCTATAAAAATAAAGACGCCATCACTTACCAGTTCGAAACGCTCTTTTGTTTTCAGGTTTTCAATCTCGGTAATAATCTTATCTCCATCTCTTTTAAAAGAGCGGGGCTCATGTTCAAAAAGCGTACTTATTTTCTTATTTTCAAGCACTTTGTCCTGAGCTTTTTTATTTGCAGTAAACTTATCAAACTGATGAACCATTGTTATCTTGCTTGCGAAACGGCTTATGTAGTCAGATTCCTCAACTGCGGAATTACCACCTCCGATAACAACAACTTCCTTATTATCAAAATATTTTGCATCACATGTTGCACAGTATGAAATGCCTTTCCCTTTCAGTTCTTTTTCACCTGCAGCACCTGTAAGATTAGGTTTTGTTCCGGTTGCAATTACAATTTTTTTTGCTTTGATTGTTTCATATTCGTCAATTACAACCTCTTTTTTAACCAGATCAACCTTTGTTATATCAACGGCCACCTTGTATACTGTTCCACATAATTTGGTCTGCTCGCTCATATTATGCGACAACATATAACCTGCCTGTGGTTCGATAAATCCCGGATAGTTAGATACCTCATGTGTTGTTGATACCTGTCCGCCAGGCAATGCAATGTCAATCAACACAGTATTCACTTTCGACTGGCATAGATAGAGTCCTGCAGTCAAACCACCCGGACCCGCACCTAGAATTATTACATCGTATTCAGATATAGCTGGTTTTATCTTTTCCTTGATTGCCTTAACTTTATCCTCATCCAGCATAGTGTCTAGATTATGGATTATGTCACTACGTTTAATTCCTCCTGTTAATCTTTCTGCCACCTCTTTGCCATTATCATAAAATAATAGTGTCGGGGATGATTTAACAGCAAGCTTCTCGGCCAATTCCCGATTTTTCTGCCGGAATATCTTGATAAACCTTATCTCATTCCCATATAGTCCTGACAAATCTTCAAATTTAGATGCCAGTGCTTCACAGGGAGGACATTCAGAAGAGTAAAAATCAAGGATTACTTTTCCTCCCAGCAATACATCGCTTTCAAATTCAGCAGAAGTGATCTCTTTCATGGTTAAATCAATTATTCCAGATAAATATATTTTTGATTATCAATAACTATTCAAAGATAAACAAAAATATTTAAATCGCAATAATATCACTAATAAATCGCATTGAAATCACCATCACTTGATATTACTTTGGTCAAAGTATGCTGAGAATCCCAGCTCGAGGAGCTCTTTAACAGGTCGGCAATCTGTTGAACAAATGGCACCTGAATTGTTTTTGGAAACAGATCCGCAGCCTCCCCCACAAGCCAGCTGCACATTACAATCCTTGCATCCGGGGATTGCTGTTACATCCCTTGATTCCCACTGATCAGTCAGACTTGTGTTGAGAATTACAGATGGATAAAATGATCCGAGAGATTCATCTGCTTTACCAACAGTAGCAGTGCATGGGTAAATATGTCCGGTATAGTCAAATGCCCATTCTGTTTTGCAGGCTGGACATGAATCAAAAAGTGGTTCAGGAAGATTTCCGGTTTCAGAAAGGAACTTACTTACTGAGTAACCTGGTTTATAAAACTGCAGTATATGTGGATACTCCCTGGTCAGGTTAAAAATTTTTTCAAATAATGAGATTCTGTCGAACAGTTTATCAGGAGCTGACTGGCAATGATGCAACTCATAATTACGTCCGATCTGGGTTTTAAAATATGGACTTTTTGTCCATCCCTTATCAATTGCAAATTGAGCAAGATCCTTGAGATTATCAATATTCTCTTTGTCAATAACCATCCGTAGATTAACCGGAATCTTATTCAGGAGAGACGCCTCTATCCCGCTAACAATCTTATCGAATGTTCCATTACCACCCTTCAGAAACCGTCGTTTATTATGTATGGTTGCAGTACCATCAAGTGTTACCTGAACCTCGCGGATTATCCCAGCTTTGAAAATATCAATATAATTTTCCAGAGTATACCCGTTGGTTACTAAACAGACCTCAAGGTTAGCATTGGTCGCCTTAGTCAGAATGTATTTAATCAGATTCTTCTGTTTCGGACTGTTTAAAAGAGGTTCACCTCCAAATATTGTTATATACTTTTTCCTACCTGCAAAGGATGAATCAACATACCTGAAAAAAGCATCTATTACCTCTTCATTAAGTTCATGGTCAGGATTTTTATACTGGTCCTGATAACAATACGAACACGTGAAATTGCAGCTGTAATTTGTTATAAAAAACAGCTGAACCTCATCTTTTTCCCGCGAATCTATAAAGTCGAGATATCTGGTCCGAAAGAGTCTGATTTCATCCTGATCATCAATCAAATAACCTTTTTGGACTAATTCTTCTAAAAATCCATTATCTGAGAGGTAGTTACCTTTCTCAATCAGTTTCACCTTCTCTGCATCGCCAGATGTAAGAATATCAGCACTTCCGGAGAGCAGATTTATTAAAAAATAGTTTTCTGAATCTCTGATTTTAGAGAATACATTATACTTTGAATATTTAATCACTTCTGATATTTAAGATAATGGTCCGATAAATCCGGAGCAAGGAGACAAACTGAATTCCGAACTGGTATTCCGACTCAATCGTGACAACCAGCTACTGTTTTGGATGTTTTTGCACAGCATTGTGCTGTCTTTACCTGCGTTTTCTTTTCTCTCTTTTTAATTAGACTTTTCATAATTATTTCAAAATTACTTTGTTAATAATATCTCATTTATTGCTTTTTCAATTGATTCTTTTGGCATAAGTCCCATTGAGGCCTGCGGTTTTCCAGTAACAGGAATGAACACAACAGTTGGCAGACTCGAGATACCCATGCTTTGTGCAAGTTTTTTTTCTTTCTCTGTATCAACTTTATAAACAACTATTTTACCGGCATACTGTTTGGCAACCTCCTCAATAAGAGGTGATAATTGACGACATGGAGCACACCAGTCAGCGTAGAAATCAACAATAGCAGGCATTTTACCCTCATACTTCCATTCCTTATTGGTCTCATAGTTGAAAACAAGTTTCTTAAATGTTTCATTTGTCAGGTATACAATATTGGCATTATTACTGTTATTAACCGGTTTGTTTCCCGGATTACCTGCATTACAATTTGTAAGTAAAAAAACAAAAAATATTCCTGCAAAAAAATATATCCTTTTCATAATTCTATTATTTTAACTTTTATTAATTTATTTCTATAATTACTAACTAAAACAACTTTTGGGCCCTTAACGCTTTTCTCCGAAGATGGTCCAGCTGGCAACACTTACCTTACCTTTAAGATATGGTTCTGATTCTTCAATCACCCGAAGTGATGTAAAACCTGCAATATTCAATTGCTGCAGATATTCATCTCGTGTTACTGAGCCTGCCCAGCATTCTGAAACAGCCACCGGATCATTTCTGTATTCATCCGGAATAGGGCTGATTGCATAAATGTCACTGACAACAAACCTTCCTCCCGATTTTAAAATACGAAATATTTCATTCCAGACTAATTGTTTATCAGATGCATGATTAATAGTGCAGTTTGAAACTACCAGATCTGCAATACTGCTTTCCAGATTAATATCTTCGAGTGCACTTTTAACAAATTCCACATTTGTAATTCCAAGACGACCGGCACTCTCCCTTGACTTCTTTATCATTCCATCTGAAATATCAATTCCATATACATATCCTCCCCCACCAACAGCTTCTGCCAGTCTCATTGCATCAGTTCCACGTCCGCTTCCAAGATCTACGCAAATTTCGCCAGGTGCCGGAGCGGAATGAATTACAGCTCCACCGCATGAAAGACAGCAAGCCGATTCAGCAAGATCACTATACCTGGTGTTTATTTCGTTATAATTCATAATACACTCAAAACATAAATCATTGTAAAACTATTCAAAATTACTAACATTTGACACATGGACTGCTTGTTACAAAAAATCCAAGGATACTTCCGGTAATAATTGAATTATAAGGATTACTTGTAATAGCACAAGACCCTGTTTTGCATCCAACAAAATAATATAACAGAAATCCGGCTAACCCACCAACTAAAATACTGAGAAATGGTTTCCAGAAAAACTGTGACCTGAAAAATTCACGGATGCTCTTAGGTTTCGGAGTACTTTTGCAATTATTTTCCATATTTATTATATGTTAATATTTATATATATCGATGCAAAGATAAATAAAAAATATTTAAATCATAATAATATCACCTGAATCTTTTTGATATCACTTTAAAATAATCTATTTTTGCAACTTAAACTTATTGATAATGAGTTCTATTTTTAAAAAGGAATTAAGTAAAAAGGAGCTTGACGAATTATTTAACAGTGATGAAAAGTGCTTTAAATTTTTGTCTGATTTAAAGTGGAACGATGGTTTTGTATGCCGCAAGTGTGGTAATACAAACTCATGCCCCGGAAAAACAGCTCATTCAAAAAGATGTACAAAATGTAAAACTGAGGAATCAGCAACTACAGGAACTATTTTTCATAACTGCAAATTTCCCGTCAGCAAAGCATTTTATATTGCATATAATGTATGTAAGGGAAAAGAGGATCTGTCGACTTATGAGTTTGCCCGGAGATTGTCATTACGGCAAATGACCTGCTGGAATTTTAAAACAAAGATTCAGAATGCTCTTCAGGAAATGGATTCCCTTTCCAATACTGAAAAATCATCTATAAATAGAATTCTTACAAGCTGAAACAGATTGCATAAACCCGACCACCCCTTAAATTTATTCAGCCGGTAACAGTTTTAACTATCTCAAATGTTTCATCCGATGCTGATTTCATTACAGCTGAAATAATATCAGGAAAACCTTCAGCCATTATACCTGAGTTGATCAGAGCAATATAAGTTTTACCATCTTCTTTTTCATAAACGGATATCCTGCAGGGCATCATAACAGACATAATCCTCTCATGATTAAGTTCAAGCATCTTACCCGAATATTCAGGTTTGCAAATCTCAATGACTTTTACAGGTTTGACTGTTTTTCCGGATTTTGCCAATGATTGCTGCAGGTCATGTACTGAGGGCACTTTCCATTCTCTTTTTTCAGCTTCAGCAACCAGCAAGTCAACTGTTTTGTCGAAGGTAAATCTGCTCAGTTTCTCAACAATAAATTTATTATCTTTCATAATCCATGGATTTGTTAAAAATAAAAATTACTTCTAATCCAAAAATACCCGTACATTAATCAAAATTAATCTAATCAAAATATAAATACCTTCCTGATCAGGAACCTTATGTTCTGAAATTCGTTATCAGATAACCAGCAATTTAAATCCCAATAAATTAACAAGAATCTGGCCGGGACAAAATATCCTGTATGCTAATGTCCACACTTTTGAAAGATATCTGTCCTGAGCTTCCCTTATTATAATGGCAAGTTCATCAAGTTCAGGCTGGTTGGAATTATTATTGTATTTGTACCCGATCATTTTAAGTAACTGGTCAAGGTCATTATATTTTCCAAGGCTCTGGGTCATTACATCAAGCTTCTTCTCAAGTGCCTTCACTACTGATATATTGAGAGGTCTGAAAAACCACAACTGGTAGAGAAAATCTTTTGATCTCTTCCTGAATTCATGAAGATTGGAAGCTTTTGGATTATTACGGCAGATCAGGTAATTACTCACGACACATTTATATGTTGCTTCTAGTTCTTTCAGGAGAAGTTGAGGATCCAGAGTGTGCATTTGTTCGAAACGTATCCTGTAACTTGTTTTGTTTAAAATATCAGCAATCTGGTTCAGGCTGATATTTAAATTATCAGTAAGTTCAGGAGCTGGTTCCGGTTTCTTTAACAAATGTTTGATCTTTTCATCATCCGATAATTTTAAAAAAATATCAGGTCGCGCTTTTTTCAGTTCTTTCAGAGTCTTCCTCAGCACAGAGGTTTCGCGCCATGGACACATAATTCTGCCTACTTCACGAAGTGCCTGGGCTTCTCTTTTCAAAAATTCTGAGTTCATCTGCGAAGAAGTAAGACGTAAAGTAGCTCTTGATTTCTTCATCAATACACGAACATCGTGAACTACCGTTTCATCAGGATATACATCGGGTCTTATCATATATTTTGCTTCCCTGATGTAACCTGACAGAGCAGGTTTTATTTCCTTTAGCCTAATATAATCCAGTTCCATATTTTTAAAATTCCAGCTTATTCAGGATTATAAAGTTAACTTTAATAACAAGTTTCGCAAAACCAAGTGTATTTCTGTGGTTTGAATTCCCGATTACTAAGATAATTGTATTATTTCAATCAATATCTGTGTTATCAAAATGAAAAGGAGTATTTTCAATATTTCTTTTAAAAAGCTAAATTTGCTGAGAATAAACTAAATAGTTAAGATTAATGACTAAAATTACAAAAGGGCTAAGGATTGGGATACTGACAGCAGGAGGAGACTGCCCAGGTATAAATGCAGCTATCAGAGGTGTTGGAAAAACAGCTATAGTAAAATATGGGATGGAGCTTGTTGGGATTAGTGATGGCTTTTCAGGCATGATTAATAAAGAGTATTCGACCCTCACAGAACATGACCTTTCCGGCATTTTAACTTTAGGAGGTACAATTCTTGGGACATCAAGGGAGAAACCATTTAAAAGCAAGGGTAAAGGTAAATTCGAAATTAAAAAACCGGCACTCATTAAAGAACATTATGAACAAATGGGTCTTGATTGCCTTGTATGTATTGGTGGTAACGGGACTTTAAAAACTGCTCATCTCCTTTCCCAGGAAGGACTTAACGTGGTTGGAATTCCGAAAACAATTGATAATGATGTATGGGGCACCGACATTACTTTCGGATTTGATTCTGCAGTAAATATTGCAACAGAAGCAATCGACCGGCTTCATTCCACAGCTAACTCACATAAACGTATTATGCTTATTGAACTGATGGGACATAATGCAGGGTGGATTGCATTATACTCAGGTGTTGCAGGAGGAGGAGATGTAATTCTGATTCCTGAAATACCATATAATGAAGATAAAATTGCAGAATATCTCATGCATCGTGTGAATGAAAACAAAGCTTACTCAATAGTGGTTGTAGCTGAAGGGGTAAAAACACCAAGTAAAGAAATATCTGCTGCCAAATACCTCGGCACTAGGATAAGTGAAATGACCGGACTGGAAACACGTGAGACTGTACTCGGATATATACAGAGGGGTGGTACTCCGTCTCCGATGGACAGAGTACTTGCGACCCGCTATGGTGCTGCAGCTGTAGATTTGATTGCAAAACATGAATTTGGACAGATGGTAGCACTGAGGAACAATGAAATTATTTCTATCCCACTTTCAGACGTATCAGGAAAATTAAAACTTGTCGAACAAAATAATCCTCTGGTACTGAAAGCGAAGAATATGGGAACAAGTTTTGGTGATTGAAAATTTTTATTAGCTAGTTAATTATTCGTATCAGCAATGAAAAAAATTGTTTTTGTCCGTCATGGAAGAGCTGAAGATGCATCCCCTGATATAACTGATTTTGAACGTTCCCTGACCATAAAAGGAAAAGTTATTTCGAAAAAGATGGCACAATATTATAAAGAAAGGGAAGCCGACGCCGGGCTTTTTTATTCAAGTCCTGCTTTCAGAGCCCTTGAAACAGCAATGATATTTGCCAGGGAATTTGATCGTGATATGGAGAGTATAATTATGGTAAGTGACCTCTATTACAGAGCAAATTTAAACACCCTTTTGAAGATATTACAAAAGGTAAACGATGAGATAAAGATTATAACATTATTCGGTCATAATCCGGCTTTTACTGAAATGCCTGACAGATTATGCAGGGATGGATGTGAATTTATGACAAAAACCAGTATTGCATGTATCTCTTTTTCAACAAAAACCTGGGACGGAATAAAACCTGATACAGGTAAATTAGAATATTTTATCAAACCCGAAAAAGCATTATGAACAAGACCTACGTACCAAAAGAGATAAGCTGGTTATCTTTTAATGAGCGGGTTCTCCAGGAAGCTGACAATAAGGAAGTACCATTGATTGAAAGGTTCAAATTTCTCGGTATTTACTCAAATAATCTTGATGAATATTTCAGGGTCAGAGTGGCAACACTAAAAAGACTTTCACAGTTTGGTGCCAAATCAAAAAACATCCTGGGTTACAGTCCGAAAGCAACACTCAAAAAGATCCATGAAATTGTTTTATCACAGAATACCAGGTTTGAAAAGATATACTCAGGTCTTATACAGGAACTGGATAAACATAAGATACATATTATCAATGAGAAACAATTAAACCCTGAACAATCTGAATTTGTTCAGAAATATTTTCATAAAGAGGTCCGGACCAGGTTAATGCCTTTTCTGATAGAAAAAGATTCAGAATTACCGAACCTTACAGACGATGCAATTTATCTTGCGATATATCTGGTTAAAAAGGAGACACAGAAAAAAAGATTTGCTCTTCTCGAGATTCCCACAGATGTACTTCCCAGGTTTATTGTTCTTCCGGAGAAAGGCGACGATAAATATATAATCTTCATTGACGATATCATCAGATTCGGTCTCAGGGAGATCTTCTTTATTTTTGATTTTGATGAGTTTTCCGCCTATACAATAAAGCTGACTAAAGATGCTGAATTAGAGATTGTTGATGATATCTCCGAAAGCTATATCGACAAGTTATCGAGAAGTCTGCAACAAAGGAAATGGGGTACCCCGGTACGTTTCATTTACGACAGGGAGATGCCGGATGACCTTTTAAAGATCCTGACAGGTAAGCTAAATTTCGGACCTGATGATGTTACCATTCCTGCCAACAGGTACCATAACTTTAAGGATTTCATGAAGTTTCCAAACCTTGGACGCAAAAAATTCTATTTTGAACCCCTGGTTCCGATTCCGCACAAGGACATTCAACCGGGGAAAAGTATCCTGTCAGCAATAAAGAAGAAGGATATAATGCTGTTCTTCCCCTACCATCCGTTCGACCATTTCATCGATCTTCTAAGGGAAGCCTCTATAGACCCGTATGTAACTTCCATTCAGATTACACTGTACAGGCTGGCCCGAAATTCAAGTGTGATAAATGCTTTGCTGAATGCAGTAAGGAACGGTAAAAATGTTACCACAGTAGTTGAACTTCAGGCACGTTTTGATGAGGAAGCAAATATTCTCTGGGGAAATAAACTTATGGAAGAGGGAGTCAAAGTGATATATGGTGTCCCGGGTCTGAAGGTCCATTCAAAATTATGTTTGATAACAAGAGTAAAAAATGACTTAACCCAGCGGTATGCAGCAATCGGAACAGGTAACTTTAATGAGGATACAGCCAGAATTTACACCGACCACCTCCTCCTGACAACTAACAAGAAGATTACAAATGAAGTGTTTAAAGCATTCAATTTTTTCAATGTTAATTACAAAAAAGATAATTTTTATCATCTTGTCCTTTCACCATTTTTCCTTCGCAACAAGATTACATTATTAATCGAGAATGAGATCAAGAATGCCCTTGCCGGTAAAAAAGCATTTATCTATCTTAAACTTAACAACATAACTGATAATGAAATTATTAATCATCTTTACGAGGCAAGTAAAGCAGGAGTAACTATACGACTTATTATTAGAGGAATGATTTCGCTTGTTCCGGGGCTAAAAGAGATAAGTGAAAATATAAAGGCTATAGGAATAGTTGACCGGTTCCTTGAACACACCAGATTTATGATATTCTGTAACGGAGGAGTTGAAGAGTGCTATATATCTTCTGCTGACCTGATGACCAGAAACATAGAACACCGGATTGAAGTCACATGTCCCGTGTTTGACAAAACAATTAAAAATGAGATGAAAGAGATATTTGAGATACAATGGAGCGATAATGTAAAAGCCCGAAAACTCGACACATCACTCTCTAATTCATTTGTAAAACCTGGCAAAAAAGCTATTCAATCGCAGATTGAAGTACACTCTTTTATTAAAAAAGTACATGAAAAGAGTCCCGAAAAATAGGATTTTGATACTTTTTTCTCATCAATAAAGAATGTCAATATATCAATATTTGCCGGTTATGGCTGGGTATCAGGAATTATTAATAACATATAAAATTTTGCCAATCTGAATCGTGGTGTATGAATAATGAACTAAACAAATCAAGTTAATAAGCTTTATATAATTATATTTTAAAATTCATTTAAAGAGAAGGTTACTCAAGATTAACTTTTTTAAACCCTATGAACTATTTTGTCCTGACATCCGGAACTCTTCTTATAGTTCTTTTTTCATGGTTTTTATCAATAAAGTATAAGAGATATCATGGGATTGCCAGATTCTTTTCCTTTGAGAGCATTTTTATTCTAGTCTTGCTGAATTATAAAGTCTGGTTCAGTAATCCTTTTTCAATGATGCAGATTATATCATGGATACTATTGATACTTTCTGCTTACGTTGTGATAACAGGGTATCTGCTTCTCAAAAGAAAGGGGAACTCTACAATTAACTTTGAGAATACTTCAACACTTGTTAAATCAGGTATTTATGGATATATCAGACATCCTTTATATCTCTCACTATTTCTGCTGGGGACAGGTGTCGTATTTAAAGACTCCGGGCCTGTTCAGATTACATTAGGATTCATAAATTTTATTGCTGTGTGGATTACAGCCAGAATTGAAGAAAAAGAGATGATTGTAAAGTTTGGGGATGATTACAGGGAGTACATGAAAGAATCCAGGATGTTTATCCCCTTTATTATCTGATTACAGAATAATCCTCCGGCTCAACTCTCCCTGATTATATAGTTCGTAATAACATTATTTATATAGCCTTCCCTGCCAGGTATCAAGCTCTTCAAGTCGCTTCTCAATGAGACCCACAATCTGGTCGGTGCGTTTTTTACCCCACCCCTCTCCTGTCAGGAATCGGGGTGGTGCTTCACCTGTAAATCTTTCAACCACTATTGAAGGATTTAATTTTTCAAGAAACCTGACAAAAAAATCAAGATACTCATCCCATGAAAACAGGTGGAAGTCTCCAGATCTTTTTCGGAATTCCTCTGCCATCAATGTACCTTTAATAATCTGCAGCTGGTGAAATTTAACAGTTTTAAGCGGAAGGGATGAAATAATCCTGGCCTGGTCAAGCATCTCCTCTCTTGACTCTCCAGGTAATCCGAGAATGAAATGAGCACCTGCATTTATACCAGCCTCTGAAGTTCTTTCAAGTGCTTCGACAGCTTCTGCAAAAGTATGTCCACGGTTAATTCTCTTTAAAGTCTTATCATAACATGACTCAATTCCATACTCAATTGAGATATAACATCGTGACGAAAGCTCTTTCAGATAATTAAGCTTCTGTTTATCAATGCAATCGGGACGGGTTCCTATTATCAGACCTGTCACACCAGGATAATCCAATGCTTCCTCATAAAGTTTCATTAAATCAGGTAAAGGAGCATAAGTATTTGAATATGCCTGAAAATATGCGAGATAAGAGGTAGCCTCCTTGTATCTGCGTTTATGGAATTCAATCCCTTCCTCAAGCTGAAGGGTAACCGTTTTTTCAGGTAAACAATATGAAGGGTTAAATGCATCGTTATTGCAATAACTGCATCCTCCCGTTCCTTTGGTCCCATCACGGTTAGGACATGTGAATCCGGCATCAATTGAAACCTTCTGAATCCTTGCACCAAAAAGCTTCCTGAAATAGTTGGAATAGGCGTTGAACCTTCGTTCATGATCCCATGGCCAGGGATAGAGTCTCATATTATTGTTACTTACCAGCATTCAGTCAGAAACAATTTTATTCTTATCAACATACCAGATAAAAGCTTCTACATTCTTATATCCCATTTCATTCAACAGGTCCCTGTAATAATTAATCTGACTTATATAATGTTGGTTCTCTTCACCGAATTTGAAATCAATAATAATAGTTTTGTCATCCTTAAATATTATCCTGTCGGGCCGGCGGGTACTACCTGAGGGAACCAGTATTTCCGCTTCAGTCATAATGCTATTTCCGGGGAGGAACCATTCAGATACTGGTTTTGTACTAATAAGCTGGCCAACCCTCTGTTTAAGATCATCAGATTCATCAGAAGAAATTTTACCTTCAATGACCAGCTTTTTGACAGCCCATTCAATGTCCTCATGTGTGTTTATGCTTTCAAAAACTTCATGCATCAACTTTCCATAATTGATCTTTTCCCTTGCTTTAGTATCAGAAACAGAAAAATAATTTTCACCATGCAGCTTTAGCTTAAGTGATTTAATCCCGTAGGTAACAGGGTAAGTTGAGGCTTTAATATTATTACTATTTTCCGATTTACCTCCTGTGCATTGCATAATCTCACCAAATTCAAATATTTTCTTTTCAGGGCTGTAATAATTGCTGAGAATCAACCCGGGAACATCTTCAGTGACCGGAATATAAGAAATTGCATTTCTTATGACATTGGCAATAGCATCATTCTGAGTGGCTTTGTCAGGTAAAAACCCATAGATAGCATCTTTTGATCTTGTCATTGCAACATAAAGCAGGTTGATATTGTCAAGATATGACGAGAATCTTTCTTCTTCATAACTACTGGCAAATATTGTTTCCGATAAACCGGATTTGTATCTGACAGGTAAAATACCAAGTTCGTTAAAAGGAGACTCTTCGGGTTTTACCCAGAGGATTGGTTGTCTGTTATTCTGATGATCGAGGTTCCACGACAGAAAAGGAAGTATAACTATTCTGAATTCAAGTCCCTTTGATTTATGAATTGTGAATACCCTTGCTGCATCCTGGTTCCCCGGCAGAATAACAGATTTACTTTTACCTGTTGTCTCCCACCATTCAATAAATGGCTGAAGACCAGGGTGTCCTGAACCGGTAAAACCTATAACACAATCCTGAAAGGTATTAAGGTACGCAACATTGCAGGAGTATTTGCCAAGACCAAAAAAGCCGATTGCACTTTCAGTTATTTCAAACAATGGCAGGTACCTGATACTTTCCATGAATTTATCATAACCCCCGGGGAAATATCCATGATTCCCGCTAATCAGCAAATCCCTTCTTAATGAAACTTTCTCAGCATCCTCTACGCCGGTTGCCAGAAGGAAAAATCTGAGCATCCTGGCTCTGCTGATCAGATCATCAGGATTATTAAGCAAAGAGAGTACAGCAATCAGGAAGTTTACCGCATGGGAATTCGAAAGTGCCAATGAATCATTAGATACAATATTATAATTATATTTAACCTTCTGTTCAGAAGTGCATGTATTGCTATACTCGATCATGGTTTTCAGCACCATGGCTCCCTCTCTCCCACTCCTCACTATAATTCCAATATCAGATGCACTATAACCTTTGTCCTGAAAAAGTTCTATCACAGCCGGTAATTTTTCCAGGACCTTTTTGTCCCATTTTTTTAGTACCTTCTTTTTCTTTCCGTCATTCCCTTCATCTATACTATCTAAATCATCTTCAACAAACTCAAGTCTGACATATCCTCCATCTCGTTTAACAGGATCATCCTGCACCGCCTCTGAAAAAAGAGTTTTTATGTTTAACTGAGCGGTTCCAAAACCGTGGTCCTTATCAATCTGCTGCGGGATCAGTGAAAAAAGTGCATTATTGAAACTGATAACATTTGTCCTGCTTCTCCAGTTTGTTTTAAGCGGTTCACTGATAATTCTTTTATTATCTATACTTTCAGTCAGTAATGTTCCTAATATCTTCCAGTCACTGTTCCTCCATCTGTAGATTGATTGTTTAATATCACCGACAACAAGATTATCAAATCCTTCAGCCATACTGTTACTTATCAATGGTTTGAAATTGTTCCATTGTATAGCAGAAGTATCCTGAAACTCATCGATCATATAATTTTCATACCTGTTACCAACTTTTTCGTATATAAAAGGAGCCTGATCCTCTTTTGTAATAAGATTCAATAACTGCCCGGCGTCGGAGAGAAGAAACCTGTTTTCTGAAGTAGTTATCTTATGAACTTCATTTAACACATCAGACAATATACCAAGGGCATATATATTTTCCAGTATAACTTCCGAACTCTTATAATATGTAATGTTTTCATCATAAAACAGGATTGCATTCTTTAGTTCTGTTTCAAGTCCGCTGTTGATTGCCGTTTGAAGTACTCCAGTCAGATTACCGGCAGCCCATATAGGAGGATCATTTTCAATCGCACGCACATAACTATTAGGCCCTTTAATCACGCCTGAGGAGAGATTTTTAATGAAACCGGGGATCCCTTTTCCTCTATAATAGAACATATCATCAGTAAGTCCGAAATCAGAAATTAACTTTTCACATTTTTTTCCAGATTCAATAAGTCTGTTTTCAAACGATCTGGCAATCTGTCTTATTTTCCTGATATAGTTCAGCAGAAATTCCTTATCCTCCAGTTTTAATCGTTCAGAAAATGAGAGAATTTTAAATTTCTCGCTGAACAGTTCCTCAGCAAGTTTCATAATCCCCTCTTTCAGATTCCAGGTTTTTTCTTCATCAATGTTTGCAGTAACATATTCAATAAGCCAATCTTTCAGCTTTTTATCCTCACCCGCAGAAGCGATCATCTCATTAACCGCATTCGAAAGGATTGAAGTGTGATCAATCTCTATGTTAAATCCGGAATGTAGCCCGACCTCTCGTGTAAAGGCACGGAGTACTTTCTGGAAAAAAGCATCAATTGTTGTGACAGAAAAACATGAAAAGTCATGCAGGATTGAAAAGAGAATCTCTTTGGCTTCCTTTCTGATAGTTTCCTCTGGCTTACCTGTTGAACTGATGAGCCATTGGAGATAATCTGACTCTTCTCCGGTTGCCAGTGCATTCAGATTATCGAGTATTCTGCTTTTCATTTCAGCAGTTGCTTTATTTGTAAAAGTAACTGCCAGAATCTTTCTGTAATTATGATTCGATTTGAACAGGTTGTTCAGGTATATGCCTGTTAGTTTGTAGGTTTTGCCCGAACCTGCTGATGCGCTATATATTGTTAATGTTCCGGCTTCCATAATGGTTTAAAGTTACTGTTTTTTATGAACGGAATATTTCCCGGGAAGATAATTTGTGCTTATTCATTAAAAGCCCTGCCAGCTAAGTATTAACAGAATCACTTACTCTGCCATTCTGGCTCTTTTTTGTATATTTGCACAGTGAAAAACAAAGTAGTTATAGGGTTGTCAGGAGGCGTAGATTCCAGCGTGGCTGCATGGATTCTTAAGGAACAGGGATATGAAGTTATTGGCCTCTTCATGAAGAACTGGCACGACACTACCGGATTACTTCAGAGTGAATGTCACTGGGAAGATGATCTTATGTTTGCAGAGATGGTGGCAAAAAAACTTGGGATATCATTCCATGTGGTTGACCTGAGTGAACCATACCGTAAAAGAGTTGTGGATTATATGTTTGCTGAATATGAAAAGGGGCGTACTCCTAATCCTGATGTATTGTGTAACAGGGAGATAAAGTTTGATTCCTTTGTTGATGAAGCCAGGAGGCTGGGAGCAGATTTTGTTGCGACAGGTCATTATTGCCGGAAGGATGTTATTAACGTTGGTAACAAAAAAACTTACAGGTTACTCTCCGGAAAAGACAATAATAAAGATCAGAGTTATTTTTTATGCCAGCTGAATCAGATTCAATTGTCAACAGCCCTGTTTCCAATAGGCGAAATGACAAAGCCTGAAGTAAGGGAGGTTGCTGAAAAGCTTGGTCTCGCCACTGCCCACAGGAAAGATTCACAGGGTATCTGTTTTGTCGGGAAAGTGGATCTTCCGAAATTCCTTCAACAAAAGTTAAAAACAAAAAAAGGAGACATTATTGAGATATCAGGTCATGATGAATTCAGATCATGGCATGTAGGTTTTCCAGGAAATGACATCCATGAGGCAGAGCTGGTAAAGATGGTCGAACCACACAAATTTGATACCACAACCGGAAGGAAAGTAGGTACTCACAACGGGGCACATTTCTTTACAATCGGACAGAGGAAAGGGATAAACATTGGGGGACATAAAGAACCATTGTTTGTAATAGGTATTGATATCGAAAAGAATATTCTGTATGTCGGTGAAGGGGAATCGCATTATGGATTGAACCGCAAGGGACTCTTTATCAGCAGGAATGAAATTCACTGGATAAGACCTGATCTTGAATTGCAACCAGGAGATAACAAGGAGTACCTTGTGAGAATAAGGTACAGACAGCCTCTGCAAAAAGCAAAACTATTCTCAAAGGAAGAAGGTATATTTATTATATTTAATAAATTACAACGAGGCATTGCACCAGGCCAATTTGCCTCATGGTATGAGGAAGATGAGGTTATAGGATCAGGTGTTATTGCCAGTTAGAGGGCAAGATAGTGATCCTTAGCACATATGTCTTTAATCAATTACTTAGCACTAATCCTGTTAACCAATGCTTCTATTTGTTCAACTCTTGATTTAAGGGATTCAAGCTCAGTTTCCTGACCATCAATTTTAGCTTTTTGCGATTCAATAATTTTTTGCTGCTCTTTCACTGCTTCAACAAGGACTGCGCTCATTTTATCGTAAGCAACTGATTTATAACCATTTGATTCAGTCACAACAAATTCCGGAAACATTGATTCAAGTTCCTGGGCAATAAACCCTATATATTTGCCGGAACCATCAACAACACGCTCATCTTCAGCAAGGTCAAATCTGACACCTCGCAGATTCATCAACTTCTCAAGGGAACTAGTCAATGTTGTTATATTCTTTTTGTACCGAATGTCGGAGTTTGTTAACCAGTTATATCCTGTTTGTACCCTACCATTTCCGGCCGTAATGTCGAGTTTTTCACCCGGATTTGAATTTCCGATGCCAACATTTCTGCCCTTAACAGCAAATGCCACAAAAAAGTTGGGATCGTAACCATCGCACCTTAAAGAATAACCTGCGCCTTCCTGAATAAATAGTGCCGTTCCGTCAGTTGAATTGGTTGTTGCTTTTAAAGCTATTCCGCTGGCATTCGTATTTTCAAAAAAACCTGCTGAGCTTGTAAGCCCGGTTGCCGATGACGAAACTTTTAAACGATAGGTTCCCGGTGCTGTTGTTCCAATACCAACACTGCCACTGGAAGTAGCGAGATAGGCTGACTGACTCACCTGTGCACTTCCCACCACATCCAGATCGTAAGCCGGGGCAATTGTACCGATGCCAACGTTTCCTCCTGCTGTAGCAAGATAGGCTGACTGGGTTATTCGAGCTGAACCTGTAATATCAATATTATATGCTGGAACCGTATTTAGTATACCAAGCCTTGAATTCACATTATCCCAATGCAGGTTTGATGGTTGCAGAACTGAAGAAGTGCCATTACCAACCAATACCTTGCTTGCTGTCAAAGTACTCAGACCGGTACCTCCTCTTGAAACTAATAATGTTCCGGAAGTTATATCGGCAGCACTATGCAGATGAGTTCCGATATTTTCCCAGGTAGCAGTGCCATCGGCAGCAGAGGTTAAAACCCTGCCCAAAGCAGGGTTTCCTCCCCTTATTCTAACCTGTCCGTTTACATCGAGCATCTGAGATGGATTATCATGACCTATTGCTGTTCTTCCGTTCCTCAATACTGTGAATGCATTCGAAGGTGTTATATATGTTCCATTACCTATTATGAATAGTGGGTCGGTGTCAATCAATGTTTCCTTATTACCTGAAATTTTATTATATGATCCGATTACAAAGCTTCCATAAGCCTGGGCGGTTGAACCACTACCAACAGCCATCGCATATTTACCTGATGCGTAGGCATCATATCCAAGTGATATTGAGTAGTAATTGTCGGCATGACCATCCCCTATTACAACAGATCCCCAGCCGCTGGAAGTTCCGAGCCCTATTGTTAAAGAATTGAGGCCTGAAGATGATCCTCCTCCAATTGAGATAGATCCTGTTCCACTCGCTGTTCCCTTCAAAGCCATTGAAAAATCACCACTTGCTATACTGGAGCGTCCCATTGCAACAGAATTTGCACCTCTGGCTTTAACACCGATTCCCGATGCAAAAGATTCCATTCCTTCTGCGTCTGCATCAAGACCCATTGCCATTGAAAGTACACCAGTAGCAGATGTTGACAATTCAAAGTTGTCACCAAAAAACCGATCTTTGGATCCAATAGCGAAGGAACCTCTGCCTGTAACGAGGGTTCCTGCACCTATTGCATAGCCATCTTCAGCCAATACAAATGCGGAATCCCCTAAAGCAAATGAGTTATTGCCCTGTGCAAAGGCGTAATTTCCTATTGCAGTGGCACTTACTCCTTCTGTGCTGGCCTTGTATCCAAGTGCCTGGGAATAGTTGCCTTTAGCTCTTGACTGAAAACCTGATGCGAATGAGTTTTCCCCAACATCTATCGGGTCTTTTATGAGCACATTACCTGCCAGAAGAGCATTTTTCAACGGGTACCATAGTACTCTGTTCTGGGGAGGATCTATTTTTCCCCCGGCATCAGTAGCTACATTCAGAAAACTTGTGCTTCCCCCCTTTCCAAGATCGAAACCCCCAATTGCAAAACCACCCTTGGATGCCTTACCTCTGTCATCAATATACATCCTTATACTATCTGTACTTATACTAAGATACTTCTGATCAAACCCTTTTGATTCAACAAAACCACCAATTGCAAATCCACCCTTTGGGCCTTTAGTCGATGGAGCATCATCGAGATATACTCTTACGCTGTCAGGACTTACAACAAGGTATTCATTTGTTGTACCTGTTGCTCCGTCGAATCCTCCGACAGCAAAGCCTCCTCTTGGTTTATTTTCCTTAAGGGCAGGATTATCATAAATATAAGCACGGATACTGTCAGAACTTACATAAAAATATTTCTGTGATGTCCCTGATCCTTTTTCCAAACCGAATCCACCAATAGCAAATCCACCTTTAACGCCTTTCTTGTCTCCATCATCAACATAAATTCTTACACCTTCATTATAGACTGCAAAAACTATCTGATCATTTGCATTCTTTACTTCAAAAAGAGCCTCCTCCATATTTGTTGTTGATCCTTTTACTGAAAGTTTTTTCAATGAACCTCCTATTTCTTTTGAAACCATTGAATAGGGTACTGACCAGAGTTGGGTTGTTCCCATCTCAGTAAACGACTCTCCAGGAATCTGAATGGATGTCTTAAGAAAATATGCCTGACTTCCCCAGTTTATGTCAGAAAATGCAGCTGCCGAACCACCCAGGTTTGGTTTAGTCCCAACAACGAATGACATTACACCAAACTTATCAGTGGTTACAGAATGCTGTTCCTCCCAGATCAGATTACCCCCGGTAAGTAAACTCTGAATAGCTATCTTAACCTCCAGTGGCTGGTTTATTAATAAGGTTCCGGACCCATCACGTGCAATAGCCTGGTAGTTAAAGCCCGCCGGGATCTGAGATGACAAAAGATAAAAGGAAAATGATAAAAATGCTGTGAGGAGGATTCTTTGATTCATAGAATTGCTATTTAAAATTTAATAATTTAATAATCATTTCAATCAATACAACTGGTATTCATATAATAATGAATACCAGAGGAAAGTTAAAAATATTGATGTAAGTTACCAAGAATTTTTGATAAACATATCAGAATAAATGACAAGTCGTTTTGCTATTATTGTCTTTGGTCATTAGCCTGCTATCCTTTTTCAGAGGTCACCTGTTTCTGCCTGCTTACAACAAAAACCCCGGTAAAGATGAGCAAAGCTGCAATAACCATCACAAGGTCAATATGATCCTGTCCAAGCATGGAAGCAATATAGGCAGCAATTACAGGCTGTGTATAAGTATAAGTGCTAACAATTGTCGGGCTCAACCGCCTTAAGCCGAACGAGATAAGAAGATATCCCAGATATGTGGCAAAGACAACAACAAAACATATTCCCAACCAGGCGTTTAAACTAATCAAAGACCAGTCCATTGTGCTCCATTGGGGATATCCTGCCGGGATTGTAGTAAACATGCCGAAAAAAAATGTCCATTTCATAACAGTTACCGGGTGATACTTTTCCAGCATCCGTTTGATTATTATTGTATAAAATGCCCAGCTTATAGTATTTATCAGTGTAATAACATCCCCGAAAAAGGTTGCGCTGCCAAGATCAGGGGTACCATTCTGAAGGATTAAAAGCATAACACCGGCAAGGCCTATTGCAAGACCACTTCCTTTAAGGAGTGTGATTTTCTCTTTCAGTATAATAGCAGCAAATACAAATGCAAATATCGGATTTGTAGAAATTATTATTGATGAATTTATTGGTGAAGTGAGATCCAGTCCGGCCAGAAAAAGAATCTGGTTTATTACAACTCCAAAAAAAGAACAACCAAAAAGATACAGCAAATCCTTTCTGCTGACTCTCTCTTTTGGCATGAAAAGACTTGTGATCCAGAAGAGTCCTGCCGCAAAAAAACTCCTTACCGAAACAAGAGCAAGAGGCTTAATATAATCTGGCATAATTGCTTTTGCAACGGAGTAGTTGACTCCATAAATTATATTCGCTGCAAGAAGTGAGAGATGAGCCCTTGTCCTGATAAAATGGTTTAACATAATCAAAATTGAGTGGCAAATGTATGAAAAGGTTTTATACCTGCAAACCTGGAAAATAGTACAATATGAACCTTTTCATGCTTTGTCTTATCAAAAAAAGTAACAGATCATGACATTTTGATCTCCTGCAAAGTTAATGTGAGTTGAAAAGACTTAATTTTGGCAATCATAACTATGCCTCAGGAAAACGTATATTTACTTTTAAACAGGATAAAAACATTACAGATAATGAAAAAAATATCAATAATCAGCGGAGGCGCATCAGGCCTGGGACTTGAGATTGCTGAACTTCTGTTACTTGCAGGAAAGAGTCTCCTAATTATTGGCCGGAATGAGGAAAAGCTTGCTGTGGCTGTTGAACGATTGAAAAAAGCAGAACAAAACAATGTTGTTTTATCTCTCAAATGTAATATTGGTTGCGAAGATGAGATTAAAAACTTGTGTGAATATATTACTTCAAACAATTACAGTGTTGATTATCTTTACAATAATGCCGGCAGAGGTTTATTTACAAATGCCGGCAATTCAACATCAGAATTGATCGACCAGGTATTTGAGGCGAATATTAAAGGGATGATACTTCTTACCTCTTCAATCTTAAGAATCACTCCTGCTGATCAGGAGCTGACAATTGTAAATATAATGTCTACATCTGCTCTTACAGGAAGAGCTGAAGAGACAATATATTGTGCCGCAAAATTCGGAGCAAGAGGATATACTGAAGCCTTAAGAACAGAACTCAGGGGAACAAAACGAAATATTATTGCCGTATACCCGGGAGGAATGAAGACTGATTTCTGGAATGTTACCGGTCAGAACCGTGATATCACAAATTTCATGAATCCAAGAGACGTAGCAGAAAAGATTGTTAACGCCGTCCTCGGTGCAAAAGGGATGATTGTAAGTGATATAACAATAAACAGGAAGTCATAATTCCTGGGGGGATAGGCAATTAACCGGAGTAATAAAATATCAGGATAATCTTCCTTTATAATCCTCGTAACTGAATTCTTTAATAAGTTGGAATTTAGCTTCTTTGGTCCACATACCTATTGATGGATGATGAACTCCGTTGAAAGTGGTTGTTTTGACCATTGTATAGTGGATCATATCGCGAAATACAATCAGATCGCCCGGAACCAGTTCGTTATCGAATGACCATTCACCCATTACATCTCCTGAGAGACATGAATTTCCTCCTAAACGGTATGTCGGCTTGCCTGGAGCAGGATCTGTGGCTCCGATAATTTTAGGTTTGTAGGGCATCTCGAGACAATCAGGCATATGAGCAGTAAAAGAGACATCCAGAATTGCAGTTCTTATCCCCTGGTTTTCAACAATATCTTCAACTTTTGATACCAGTTCACCTGTTTCCCAGGCAAAAGCGCTTCCTGGCTCCAGAATAATATGCAGACCAGTTCTTTCCCTGAATTTCCTGAGAAGCTTTATAAGATGATCAGTATTATAGCCTTCCCTTGTTATGAGATGTCCTCCACCCATATTTATCCATTTTAATTGAGGAAAAAACTTACCGAATTTTTCTTCAACTATATTCAAAACTTTTTCCAGGGCATATGAATCAGACTCAAAAAGAACATGAAAATGCAGCCCTTCAATCCCTTCAGGTAATCCTGCTCTCAACTTATCAATAGTGATACCAAGCCTGGAACCTGGAGAACATGGATTATAAATACCGTGGCTAACCTCTGAATATTCAGGGTTGATCCTTAGTCCCACTGAGATTTTTTTCGAATAATTTCCGATAACAGTCGAAAATTTATTGAACTGATCAAGTGAATTAAAGGTAATATGTGAGCTGTATTTGAGGATTGACTCAAATTCATCTTCTTTATAAACAGGGGAGTATGTATAAGCAGCAGAACCAATCTCTTCTGAACAAAGACGTGCTTCATTTACAGAGCTGGCAGCTGCACCGCAAACATATTCCCTGAGAATAGGAAATATTCCCCACATGGCAAATCCTTTAAAGGCAAGGATAATCTCAACTCCTGATTTATCTGAAACCTGTCTGATTAATGAAAGGTTTTTTCGGAACCTTTCCTCATCAATTACAAAACAGGGTGAGGGTAAAATGTTATAGTTTATGGGCAAAGTTGAAAAATTTGATAGTTAGTAAAACAGCATACTGGCATTCTACCGGATTCCTTAAGCCTGACTACAGTTCCAGGTTGACATCATGCAATTCCACCCATGGCAACCCGAGTAAATTCAATTGAGCCATAAAGGGATCAGGATCAAATTCCTCCACATTAAAAACTCCTGGCTTCTTCCAGATCCCTTTAAGATACATCATAGCTCCAATAGCTGCTGGTACCCCTGTTGTATAGCTTACGCCCTGGGCTCCGGTCTCCTTATAAGCTGCCTCATGACTGCAATTGTTGTAAATATAATAGGTCTTTTCTTTCCCATTCCTGATACCTTTGATCCGGCATCCAATAGAAGTCCATCCGGTATAGTTTTCTCCAAGTTCACCAGGATCGGGCAGTACAGCTTTAAGGAACTGAATAGGTATAATTTCCCTGCCATTAAACATCACTGGTTCAATTCCAGCCATCCCAATATTTTGTATTACACGCAGGTGAGTAAGATACTCCTGACCAAAGGTCATCCAGAATCTTGCCCGTTTCAGTGAAGGAAAATTCTTTACCAGTGATTCCAGTTCTTCATGGTAGATAACATAAGATTCTTTTGGCCCGATATCAGGGTAATTTAGAGGTTTATGGATTTCATGCGGTTTTGTAATAATCCATTTCCCATTTTCCCAGTATTTGCCTTTCTGTGTTACCTCCCTGATGTTAATCTCAGGATTAAAATTTGTGGCAAATGCTTTACCATGGTCGCCGGCATTGCAGTCTACGATATCAAGATAATGCAGTTCATCAAAATGATGTTTTGCGGCGTATGCGGTAAATATTGAAGTAACGCCCGGATCGAAACCGCACCCAAGTATTGCAGTGATCCCAGCCTTAGTGTAGCGATTCTGATAAGCCCACTGCCAGCTATATTCAAATTTTGCCTCTTCAAGTGGTTCGTAGTTTGCTGTATCGAGATAAGATACTCCTGTTTCGAGACAAGCATCCATTATGTGAAGATCCTGATAAGGCAAAGCGACATTTACCACAAGGTCAGGATTAAAAGATCTGATAAGTTTAACAAGCTGGGGTACATTGTCAGCATCAATCTGGGCTGTTTTTATTCTGTTTTGGCCGATCTTTGCGGCAATTACATCACATTTAGACTTTGTACGGCTTGCAAGCATTATTTCAGTAAAAACATCCGGAAGCGATGCCATTTTGTTAACAACAACAGTTCCTACCCCTCCGGCTCCGATCACTAAAACTTTTCCCATTTTCAATTTTTTTTATATTAAGTTAAAAAAAACAGCTAATACTTCAAGGACCATTTTCGCTCATGAGTCTGACCCTCGGACAGTTTGTTTCAAATATAAGATATTAATGTGACCTATCAATTGAATCTTATCACACAAAATTATAAAACCTTGAATAAAACCAGATGTAGTCCAAATCTAGTTATATTTGCAGCATGAATCTTTTCTGTATCAAAGCATGAGGTTGATTAATCCTTTGATAATACTGCGGATATTAAGCAGTATAATGCTGGTTGAAACCATATCATTCCTGATTTGTCTGCCTGTTGCATTTATTTATGATGAATCACCATGGCCATTTATTTTATCGTCTGTTGTAACGGCCCTGCTTGGGGGTATCTTTTTTATTTTTTCAAGGAAAACAGATCTTAAAAAATTCAGCAACAGGGATGGTTTTCTGGCTGTCACACTTGCATGGCTATTTTTTTCCATACTCGGAGCACTGCCCTATATTTTTAGTGGCACCATTCCATCTTTTATCAACGCTTTCTTTGAAGCCACCTCCGGTTTTACAACAACCGGGGCATCAATTCTGAAAGATGTTGAGATTCTTCCTTTTTCCATTCTGTTCTGGCGAAGTCTTACGCAATGGATTGGCGGACTCGGAATTATTGTGCTTGTTATAATTATACTTCCATATTTACACGTAACCGGATATCAGCTTTTTAGTCTTGAGTCATCTTTAAAGGAAAAGATTCATCCAAAAACTAAGATGATAGGTTACAGGATAGTGATAATATATAGTTTTTTTACACTGGCTGAGATTTTTCTGTTAAATATCGGTGATATGAACATTTTCGATAGTATTTGCCATTCTTTCGGAACTGTTACAACAGGTGGCTTCTCAACAAAGAACAACAGCCTGATGCACTATTCGTCTTATAGTCAATATATTGTAATGGTATTCATGTTTCTTGCCGGTGTCAGCCAGGTTATCTATTATTATATGCTAAAGTTGAATTTCAAAAAAATAAAACAGAATGAGGAACTATGGTTTTATCTTGCTGTTACAACTGCATCAGGTATTGTAACAACCATTGTCCTTCTAACAAATTCAACAAAATCAATTGAGGTAGCCTTCAGGGAAGGTTTTTTTCAGATGGTTTCAATCATTACCAGCACAGGTTTTGTAACAGTTGATTATCTTATCTGGCCTTCAACGGGCCTGATGCTGATATTTATAATGATGTTTTCAGGCGGCAGCACCGGTTCTACCAGTGGGGGGATCAAAATGGCCAGGCATCTTATTGTCATAAAAAATATCAAAACCCTGTTCACAAAACTTAAACACCCGAATGCAATTTCCGCTATCCGGTTAAATGGGCGAAATGTAGATGATCATACCAATATTTCAATTCTTTCTTTTGTAATTCTTTATCTTTTCCTTTTCATCCTTGGATCAGTCATCATTGTTGCAACAGGCGTTGATGCGGTCACAGCATCGAGTGCGGTAGCCTCCTGTATGGCAGGTATTGGACCCGGACTGGGAACAGTTGGTCCGATGAATAGTTTTGCATATATACCTGAATCAGGAAAAATAGTTCTCAGCGTACTGATGATTCTTGGGAGACTTGAAATAATAACTGTCTTTACAATCTTCACCAGAGCATTCTGGAAGCTGTAATCTGTGCAGTAAGGGGGAGAAACTAAATAATCAGATGAGTGATGAAAACCATTAAGGTAATAACTTACTTCACTTCTATTTAAAAAAGTTCCTGATATTTTCGAGACTTTCAGGAGTTCCTATATCTCCCCAATATCCATCATCATACCGGTAAGTATAGATATTGAATTCAGATACCAGTTTCAGATAAAGAGCAGTCATAGAATATATTCCTTCACTCATATAGTTAAAGATAACAGGATCAATTATATGTATCCCGCAAAACGAGATTTCAGTCAGTTTCCCTAAATTATTATCTGCCACAATCCTTTCACCGGTAGCTTTATTACACCATCCCCTGACAAGTCCCGCAGAATTAATCAGAAAATACCTGTTCCCTGAACGATTTCGAACAGCAAGAGTTGCCAGACCATCCTTTTGCAGATGAAAATTATATAAGGCAGCAAGATCAAGATCTGTCACAATATCAGCATTATAGAGCAGAAATGGATTTTTATCAAAGAAGTTTTTTGCCCTGTATAATCCTCCCCCAGTTTCAAGTAATTCAGGGCGCTCATCAGAAATAGTAATCCTGAAACCCTTCTGCTTTAATTTAAAAACCTCCTTCCCGATCATGTCTGCTAAATGGTAAACATTTATTATTATATCGTCAAAACCTGAAGAGGTGCATTTTTCAACCGCCATCTGAAGAATACTTTTACCATCGATCTCAACAAGAGCCTTAGGGATTGTTTCAGTTATCCTGCCAAGTCGTTTTCCCATTCCCGCCGCCAGTATCATTGCTTTCATAAAATGAGGGGATGAAATTATTTTTTATGAGAGTCCTGCAATTTAGTAAAGACCTTTGTTCCCGTTATTAATCTTATCGTTGCATACAGCTCAGGAAGGATAAGATTGGTTTCAGCGGCATTAATAACCTGCAGGAATAATCTGACAGCCGGGACAATAGTCTCGGCAAAAGTAGGTTTATTTTCATACAAACCTCTGAAACTGAATGCACCAAGTGCCTGCATTAGTCTGATCATTGTAAATCCGGTGTAATATCCCCTGAAATCTTCCTGATTTTCCCCTGATATTTCACAGAATTTATCTACATAATAATCCAGATATTTTTCACGAATATTTTGCTCCAGAGGAATTTTGGCATCATATAAGAAAGAAGCGAGATCATATTGAGGAGCTCCTTTTCTTCCACCCTGGTAATCAATAAACCAGGGATCATCTTTTACAACCATTATATTGGCTGACTGAAAGTCGCGGTAAAGAAAATAATTTTGCCCTGCAGTGAGCAGATAATCAGATAATTCATTAAAATCATTTTCAAGTTTTCTTTCGTTAAAAGGCACTGAAACAAGTTTCAGGAACATATATTTGAAGTAATTCAAATCCCACATCATCGATTGCCTGTCGAAACTTTTATGCGGATAACACAACTCAAGGTTCAATCCCTCTATTCCCTTTGTCTGGAACAGGATCAGATTATCAATAATCTTACAGAATAACAGATTTGCCTGATTGTCAAAACCCTCAAAAGGCAGTTTGTTATGAATCCAGGTATAAAGGTTAGTATCACCCAGGTCATTAAGAAAATATATATTTTTTTCAGGTATATATCCTGATATCTCCGGAACCGGAAGACCTTTTGAAATGAAATGATGTGTGAATCCTATAAAGGCTTCATTCTCTTCCTGATTCGGGTTAAAAGCACCTATGAGGGTTTTATCCCCGGACATGATCCTGAAATATTTTCTGTCAGAACCCGATCTTGGTAAAGCTGATATCTTAAAATCTGAATCGCCAAATAATTCTTTGTATCCATCTGATACATAATCAATTTCACTCATTCAAAACATTTTTAACACAATTATTATCTTTCAATAGATCAAAATATTACACCTAATTAATAAATAATTGGTGTCGAACAATAAATGATTTTGATTCCCTACAAATATTTTAAGTTTCACACACATCCGTAATAAATGATAACGATTAAAGCCACCAGAATTGCACTGAAGATATGATGTAAAACAATCTGCAGCCATCATTAACCATTCTTCAATTTAAAATGTGATCTGTAAAAATAGTAATTAATCTGCATTTCCTGTTTTCTTCAGAAAGAGCTTAATGAATCTTATTATTCTGGAAATATCAAAAGTGCCGCCGTAAAATTTATTGTTACTTTTGAGAAGAATAATCTACAAAAAGTAAAGTCCGTTAAAATCCAAAAGGTTATGCAGTTTTACAAGTCGCTTGCAGCAATTACAATACTCCTCAGATTATTTTCAATCTCAACAGGTCTTAACGCACAGACTGTTGAACCGCCATTTCTGAAATTTATGAATCACCCCTGGGTTGATTCAGTGATGAATAGATTGACAATTGACCAGCAGATAGCTCAATGCATCTGGATTGCCACCTATTCTGACAGGGACCCGGAACATGAAGTTGAAGTAACTGATATTATAAGAAAATATGGTATTGGTGGATTGATCTTTTTCCAGGGTACCCCCGAAAAACAGGCAAAACTTACAAACTTCTACCAGAGAATCACCAGAGTTCCTCTGCTAATTGCAATGGATGGAGAGTGGGGTTTGGGAATGAGACTTGCCAACGTTGAAAAATTCCCATACCAGATGACCCTCGGAGCAATTAAAAATGACTCATTGATATACCAGATGGGAAAAACTGTGGCAGGGCAATTCAAAAGGATGGGAGTGCAAATTAATCTTGCACCTGTAGCAGATATTAATAACAACCCGCTCAATCCGGTAATAAATTACAGATCGTTTGGTGAGAACAGGGAAAAGGTTACTTCAAAAGCGTTATTCTACATGAAGGGAATGCAGAATAATGGTCTTATGGCAACAGCCAAGCATTTTCCGGGTCATGGTGACACTGGTACCGATTCACACTATGATCTTCCTGTAATAAATTCTACAAGGTCAAGACTCGACTCACTTGAATTATATCCATTCCAAAAACTGATAAATGAGGGTGCAGGAATTGTAATGACAGCACATCTTAACCTTCCTCTGATAGATACTGTATCGCAACTTCCATCAACGCTATCTCCTGTTATAATTAAGGATATCCTTAAACAGCAGCTTGGCTTTAAAGGATTGGTAATAACAGATGCAATGAACATGCAGGGTGTGACCAAATTCTATAAACCGGGTGTAGCTGAGGCAAAAGCACTTGAGGCCGGTAATGATGTTATTGAATTTGTCACAGATGTCGAAGCAGCAATTAGTGAAATAAAGAAAGCTGTAGCTGTGAAAAAAATAACAGCTGAAGAGATAGCTTTAAAATGCAGAAAAATAATTGCAGTTAAATACTGGTCGGGGTTGTATGCATTTACAGCAATAAAGAGTGAAAATCTTACTAATGATTTATCAGACGCACCTTTAAAAGCTCAGATAGGTGAACTCTACTCAAATTCACTCACGATACTCAGTAATACTCATGATCTGATTCCTCTTAAGGGTCTTGAGAGACTTAAAATTGCCGTAGTTGCAATCAACAGAACTGAATTAACAAAGTTTCAGGAAAGGATTTCAAATTATACACAAACTGATAATTATTTCATCGATCCTGAAGATCCTAAGGCATGCGATTCACTACTGAAAAAACTACAGACTTATGATCTTGTTATATCAGGCATATTTAAAACAGACCAGCGTCCTAATATGAATTTTGGCATAAAACCCGGGTTAAATGAATTCATCGGAAATCTTACAAAATTCAAATCTTCAATCTTCACCTGGTTTGGCAATCCGTATGCCATAAACAGGCTGCCGGCTCTTCAGAACACTGACGGTCTGATCATTGCTTATCAGGAGAATGAATATACAGAAGACCTTTCGGCTCAATTGATATTTGGTGGGACAGGGTCTTCCGGAGCTCTGCCCGTGACAATTAATAACCTGTATCCTGAAGGTTTTGGCATTGAAACACCTGGTAATTTAAGAATGAGATATGGTATTCCGGAGAGTGCCGGAGTTTCATCCGATATGCTTATCAGGAAAATTGATTCAATCGCAAATATGGGAATCATGATGAAAGCATTCCCAGGATGTGAAGTAATGGTAGCCCGAAACGGCATTGTTGTATTACATAAGACATATGGGTACCAGACATTTGACAATCGCATCGCTTTAATGAAGGAGGATCTTTTTGATCTTGCATCAGTAACAAAGATAACTGCAACACTACCTGCATTAATGCTTCTCAATACCGAAGGGAAATTTTCGCCTGATGAAAAATTAGGTTCTTATCTCCCTGAGTTCAGAAAATCGAATAAATCGGACCTGCTGATGAGAGAAATGCTTTCTCATCAGTCTGGTATGCAATCGTGGATCCCTTTCTGGAAAGAAACAGTTAAAAAAAACGGAGAGTTTAAACGTAAGACATTGGATTTTAAGATCTCAGAAAAATATCCTTATGAGGTTGCCAGAGGTCTCTTTATAAATAAGAATTATAGCAGGAAAATATTTCATGAAATAAAAAAGAGTCCCCTTGGAGAGAAGAAATATGTCTATTCTGACCTCACCTTCATAATTGCTCCTAAAATCATAAACACTTTAACAGGAGAGAAATGGAATGAGTATGTCACTGAGAATATCTATAAAAAGATAGGTGCATACGATATGGTTTTCAATCCATACAATAGATATCCTTTAAGCCGGATCGTCCCGACAGAATATGATTCACTCTTCAGAAAACAACTCCTGCATGGAACAGTTCATGATGAAGGGGCTTCAATGCTCGGAGGGATCTCAGGACATGCAGGATTATTTGCCACAGCAAATGACCTGATGAAATTAACTGAATTGTACCGCAGGATGGGTGAATATGGAGGTGATCAGGTTATAGGGAGGGAAGTAATGGAACAATATACCAGGGTACAATTTCCTGAAAATAATAACCGGAGAGGCCTGGGATTTGACAAACCATTACTTAATAACTCAGAATTACCCGGGAAGGATTGCTATCCGGCGAAAAGTGCCTCTTCATCCAGTTTTGGTCACTCCGGATATACAGGGACTTTTGTCTGGATCGATCCTGAACATAAAATAAGTTATATCTTTCTGTGCAACAGGGTTTATCCAACGCGTAACAATAACCTGTTGTCAGAACTTAATATCAGATCGGGAATTTTACAGGCTATTTACGATTCGATTAAGAAATAACCTAATGTAATATATCTGATTCACAACTCGAGTGGATGTTTGCCATCTATCACAATGTTATGGATATTGATCAGATTATCGCAATCAGTTTTTACAATACTGAAAATAAAAAACCAGACTGCAATAAGCAATCTGGTTTTTAAGTGCCCAGAACAAGACTCGAACTTGCACACCGTAACCGGCACCAGCCCCTCAAGCTGGCGTGTCTACCAATTTCACCATCTGGGCGTAATAGCTCAGGGCTAAGAGCTTTGAGCTCAGGGTTTCCAACCCTTCATTTTGTGCGCTATGCACTGCGCCATTACTGTGCCCAGAACAGGACTCGAACCTGCACATCATTGCTGACACTAGTCCCTGAAACTAGCGCGTCTACCAATTTCGCCATCTGGGCGGTCTAGCCTTCTCCGGGCTTTTAAAAAGAACTTACTGTTTCATTGTTGTAAACAGCGGCTGCAAAAATAAGAAAAATAATTTAACATAAAACAAAAAAAATAAAAGGTTCTGACTAATCAGTCCGGTGTGTTATGATTGTTATCCAAAAGTCGTATTTCTTTAACCCATTTCCCGTGATCAGACAATTACACATCCGCAGCACATTGGTTACTTTCCTCATTTATTTTTATATATTTAGCGTCTCATTCAATATGTAGAATCAGCAATAAAGTGAAACGAATCATTTTTATTTCAGGAGGTGCTATTTTTTTTGCAATAATTGTAATTCTTGTAAAATTTATATCTGCCAGCTCTTACAGGAACAGATTGCCTGACTATCCTGATTTAAATACTATCTCCAAACCCCTGAGGGAACAGATATTGAATGCCGGAAAAAAGGCTGCAAGGAATCCAACAGCCGACAACCTTGGAATGCTTGGGATGGTTTACCATTCAAGCGCTTATTATGAAAATGCTGCTGAGTGCTACAGTCTTGCCATACAGAAAGATAAAAAAAAATGGGTATGGAGCTACTATCTTGGATATTTAAATCTTGAATTAGGGGAATCTAAACTTGCATTGGATAACTTCAAGGTTGTTATTGATGAAAAACCAAATAATTACCTGGCCTTGTTTTATGAAGGAGGTGCTTTTCAGAACCTTGGATTAACTGAAGACGCTGAAAAAACCTTTGACAGAATTATTGCTACGAATGATGTGGAATATTCAGAAAAAATCGCATCAAGGAATAGTTATTATTCACTCCGCACATACGCAATGTTTAGCCTGGCCAGAATTTACATGAATACCAAACGACTTGATAGTGCTGAAAAAATGCTCAAGGAAATTATTGAAAAAAATATAACTTTTGGTCCTGCCTATCGCCTGCTTGGAAATGTTTACAATCAAAAGGGTGATTCAGTAGTGGGTAAGCATTATACTATTCGTGCCAATGACATGGCTGTTTATACTCCCCCGGTTGATACACTAGTCGACAGGCTTACACTTATGTCAAGGTCGGATCTTTACCTGATGAAACAGATTGATGTAGCTGTTCAAAGTCTGAACCCAAACTATACTATTGATCTTCTGAAAAATGCCTTGCAATATTTTCCGTACAATAAATTTCTGATTGCAAAAACAATAAGACTTTATCTTCTTCTGGGTAAAGGGAAACAGGCACTTCCCTATCTTTATAAACATATAGAATACTACAGGGAGGATTATAAAGAACTAATGGATGTCGCTGATCTGTTATATGATAACGGATTTACTTCACAGGCAATGGATTATTTCAACCAGGCAAAAACGCTGAAACTAAATGAACCGGAAATAGTGACCCAGCTGTCAATCTGGCTCTTTCAGAGGGGATTAAAAAAGGATGCTTATACCCTTATGAATGAGCAACTTGCAAAAGAACCTGGGAATCCGAAAGTTCTTGCTGATGGTGTCTATCTTTTTTTGTTACTTGGAGAGAAAGAAAAGTCAAAACCTTTGCTGGTTAAACTTAAACAGCTCTCACCGGCGGACCCTATAACCATAAAGATGGCAGGAGTATTGGCTGAACAGGAAGGAAGACTGATGGAAGCATTAAATCTTTATGAGAAATCCTTTAAAGCCGGTCCCGGGGATTTATCCACTATTAAATATCTTGGGATGGTTTACCTTCGTGAAGAAATGTGGCAGAATGCAATAACTCTTTTCAGGAAAGCTCTTGAATATCACCCAAATGAGCCTTACCTGCTTGAGGGTCTTGGCAGGATCCTTGTGACATGTCCCGATTTTAAACTGCGAAATATCAATGAGGGCAGGGAATATTCAGAGAGAGCATTCTACAGGTTCACCAGCCCTCCATTAACACAAATATCTGCCGGAATAAATCTATCTATGGCATATGCCCAAATGGGAGAAAAACAAAGAGCTTCATCATATATTAATAAAACAGTTTCACTGGCCATAAAAGCTAATGTTTCGAAAGAGTATCTTGAATATCTGGAAAACCTGTCAAACGATATTAACTCTGCAGGAGAGAACAAAAAAAAATAGAGCTTGTAAGCAAAAAACACCTATTTTTTTCCTGACAGAGATCCGTTATTCATCCATAGGGTAATTCTTCCCATACGATCAAAAGGCGGGTATGCATGCATGCCCCCGGTTACCATATCCATCCATCCGTCATTATTAAAATCACCCGACTCAAGTGTAAGTAGATGTGTAGGTGTATTGGTAATATCATGCCTGACAAACTGCATTTTACCAGTATTCTCAAGCCATGTAAAACTCTGAGATTCTTGTTTTTCCCAGAAATTAAATGCACTGACAGCAAAGAGATCCAGATCTCCGTCATGATCAATATCAACAGGCCTGGCATTATAAGCACCTGCAAAATTGCATAAACGATGAAATTCGAAAGTCAAATTCCCTTTATTTTCAAGCCATTGAACTCCATGCCATGGCCTTGGCTGTGGTGGAATATAGTCAAAAGCATCGCCGTTGGTATACAAGATATCATCATCACCATCCATATCAGCATCTGAAACAAATATTCCGCTGGATCCAAAGTCTTCATTACTCGATTTATATATCAGCCTTGGCTGAAAGCTTCCTTTACCTCCGTTAACAAAGCAATAGATCTCCTCCCACTCCTGACTGACAATAGAGATTATATCGAGGTCATTATCCTTATCAATATCTACTAATTCAATATTGATTGGTCCGGAGATATTTTGCAGAATATGATTCTGAAACTTCCAGTTTCCAAGGTTTTCAATCCACCTGGTTTCACCATCATCATAACCAAATTGAGCAACCGCAAGATCCATATCACTATCATTATCAAGGTCTCCTGCCCTGACATCAGAGACCCTGGCAATTTTTTCAGCGATAACATGCTTTCTGAATCTGCAGGTTCCATCATTTTCGAGGATTATGACTGAACCAATTTTATCATTATTAGGGAATAACATACCAAGAACTGCAACCATAATATCATTATCCCCATCCCTGTCAAAATCAATTACCTGAACGTGAGCTGGTGCAATTAGGTCACTGGCCAGAATTGTCTCTGTGTATTCTCCGGACGGGAATTGACGGATCCATGAAACAAAATTATTTCTTGCATCGCAAACAACAACATCCAGTAATTTGTCATTATCCAGATCGGCAACAGTAAGATTTGAGATCTGGGGTGGGTCAGTAAATGTCTGTCCGATTGGCCTCGCATCAAGAAAATTTATCTTTTCCCCATGAGAACTTTTATCTTCCTTTTCAGAGAAAGAATCTTTGTCTTTTGTCCGGTTGAAAATACCTGTTAGTATCTCACTTCTGCTTATTCCTGATCGATGTGATTGATAATTAAGCAGTAAAAATGGTAGCCCGGCAAGAAGTACTATTATTATTAATATCGGTATGAAGTTCTTAATTCCTCCATTTCTTTTCTCTTTTTTGTTGTAAGTTTTAGCCATTATGGAAATATATTATAATGATACAAAACTATAAAAATTTTATCCCCCGGGCAGACTATAAAAAAAAATAGCTATCATTGGAGTTGAACAAATCAGTCTCCTGTCATTTATCCGTCAGGCAAAGACTATTTTTTAATTCAATTATTTCCTTGAAGAAGTTTAAAAAAAATATTTTAAGGTTCGGGGTCATTTTATTATTTGGTATACTACCTGCCTTAATTTGCCAGTTCTTCACAAAGCTGCCGACTGGCAGGTATCTGCATGTCAGTAGTTTTCGCTATGGCAAGGATCCTTCGGTTATACGATGTAACAGGGGCGATACATTACATATCACATTTTCAACAAAAGATACAGGTCATTCATTTTTCCTTGAGGAATTTGACATGGACGTAAAAGTGAGTCCTGCCCGTGAAGAAGTAACAGTTTTTAAAACAAGTGATCCAGGTATCAGTCCATTGATTACCAAAGAGGTAACATTCATTGCAAAACACTACGGTGTTTTAAATTATCTGGTTGCAAAGAGTAATTTCCGATGTCATGTTTGGTGTGGTCCAATGCATGCTTTTGAACAGGGAAAACTTATCATATTTCCCAACACTCTTCTGGTTTTCAGCCTCGGAAGCTTACTTGGTATATTAGTTATTTTTTTTACCGGAATTGTCTGGAATGTTGATCCTGTTAATAAACCTGCAGGGGAAAAACAGGGGTATAAGGATCTGTTCAGGAAGTCATATCTGCTAAGAAGGATGGTAATTTCCAGATGGCCGCAGGCAATTATGATCATTCTGACAATGCTAATGATCTATATTGTAATTCTGACTTCAGTATTCGGGACAAAAGTGTCAGGAAGAAACCTTGGTGTTTTAATGATGTGGACAATATGGCTCTTTCTGCTTGTTGTATTTCTGACCCCGTTTGGGGGAAGAATCTGGTGTACAATCTGTCCACTTCCATTTTTCGGAGATATGCTTCAAAGAAGATCATTCTTTACCCCTGCCAGAGGGAAGACAAACGGATATCATAATAAATTCTTTGGACTCTCATTAAAATGGCCAGGATGGTTGAGTAATAGCTGGCTAAGACTTCTGGTATTTCTTATTCTTGCTACATTTTCAACTACACTTGTTGCAATACCTCGTATATCGGGGTTAACAGTACTCATGCTGGTATTAGTGCCTACTTTTATGGCACTTGTATGGGAATTAAGGGCTTTCTGCCGGTATGTGTGCCCTGTAAGTGCTTTTGTAAATACATATTCAGGGCTTAGTCCCCTGGCACTCAGGAATAAGTCGCAGAAAGTATGTGACCAGTGCAAACCTCATTATTGCGAGAAAGGGAGTACAGAGGGGTGGGCCTGCCCTTATGGCTTGAATGCAGGAGAATTGAAGGAGAATTCAGATTGCGGATTATGCCTGGAATGTACCCGGAGTTGCCTGTATAATAATGTATCATTATATATCAGACCGTTCGGATCTGAGTCAGGAACACGCAATATGAGTGAAGCATGGCTGGCCATTGCTATATTTACTATTTCTATCATTTACAGCATTTTGTATCTTGGACACTGGCCTGTTATCCGTGATTATGTAAATATAATTGATAAGAATAACTGGGGTCTTTTTGGTATTTATTCCCTAGTAGTATGGATAGTTTCGCTGCTCCTGATTCCTGGCATCATCTATTTACTTTCATATATCGGAACAAGGTTAGTTAAGAGAGTAATCAATATCAGGAATCTGTTTCTGGCATATTCAGGAGTTTTATTGCCTTTGGGTCTGATGCTCTGGATAGCTTTCGTTATCTCAATGCTCTTCGTCAATAAAACTTTCATTATCCAATCACTTTCCGACCCGTTTGGTTGGGGCTGGGATTTTTTTGGAACAGCTAATATACCATGGCACCAGTTTATGCCGCAATCAATCCCATGGCTGCAGGCATTAGCAGTTTTGACAGGAGCCTGTTTAAGTTTAAAAAATATAAAGAACTCGTTGACGACTCTTCAACTCACACCAAATGAAATGTTAATGGTAACGATGCCTATGACTATATTCATCAGCTCTGTTTCTGCAATAATGATCATATTTTTTACGAATTAGATATAAAACCCAATCAGTATTTAATGATCAGGATATGGAAATCACACAAGTTAAGTTTTTACCAATCTGATCTTAAAATGTTACCTCATTTTTTCCGGTTCTTTTAATTTTAAAAATCATGTTCAGGACTAATCTTAATATAATTTTTGCCTTTATTGTTTTGTTGCCGACAGGGATAAAAGCTTCAACCATGGGTTCTGACTTTATCGCTGAAGACTCTGTCAGTTCAAGAAAAAGTGGTGCTACATATAAGAACATGGTAAATAAAAACTTCGTAATAAAAGTTAAAAAGCTCACAGGAGAAATAGTTCTTAATGGAATAATAGACGAAGATGACTGGAAAAAGGCTGATAAGGCGACCAACTTTCATATGGTATTACCATATGATACAGGGTATAGTGTAGCCAGGTCAGAAGTGATGTTAACTTATGATAATAAAGCATTTTATGTTGCCATGATTGTTCATGATACTACTCCCGGGAAAAGGCCTGTTGAGTCACTGAGGCGTGATTTTGAGTATCTGAATAATGATAATATCGGTCTTTACCTTGATACTTTCCTTGATCAGACCAACGGATATTGTTTTGGAGTAAATGCAGCTGGTGCCATAAGAGACGGAACTGTCAGCGATGGGAAAGTTGTTAACCAGATCTGGGATTGCAAATGGGAATCTAAAACTAAAAATTACAGCGACCGCTGGGTAAGTGAAATGCGTATCCCTTTCAAGTCGATAAGATATTCAACTGGTTCCGATCAGTTGAATATTCAATTTACGCGACATGATCTTAAACTGAACGAGAAATCTTCATGGGCACCTGTGCCACGGCAATTCCCTACCGCGACTCTGGCTTATGCAGGACAGTTGAAATTAGAATCTCCCCTGCCAAAATCTGGTTTAAAACTATCCCTTATTCCATATCTTTTTGCCAGTGCTTCACGTGATAACGAAAATGATGAAGAAACTAAGTATCGCAAAGATTTCGGTTTTGATGCAAAGGTTGGTATCTCTTCATCTCTCAACCTTGACCTGACCTATAATCCTGATTTTTCGCAGGCTGAAGTTGATGACCAGGTAACTAACCTTGAAAGATACGAGCTCTATTTTCCGGAGAAAAGACAATTTTTTCTGGAAAACAGCGACCTTTTTGCAAGTTATGGGACAAAAGATATCCGGCCTTTCTTTTCACGCCGCATCGGGATAGATGCCCCGGTAACTGCAGGATTCCGGTTAAGCGGGAAGATCGGTGATGATTGGCGGATTGGTTTAATGGATATGCAAACCGGTAAGGCAGGTGATTATCTGGCAAGAAATTTCTTCGTTAGCTCACTTGAGAAAAAAGTATTTTCCAGATCAAACATCGGGGCAATATTTGTAAATAAACAACAGATGGATGTGCCGTCTGACTGGCAGGGTAATCACTTCAACCGCCTTGCAGGAATGGAGTTCAACCTTGCAACTCCGAATGATTTTCTGACTGGTAAACTATTCGGGTTGAAATCATTTACTACTTCATCAAAGCCATCAGAAGAGTTCTCCCAGGGTTTAAGTCTATTATACTCCCGTAAAACATTTTTACTTGAACTTAATGAATATTATGTGGGTAGGGATTTTAATTCAGAAGCCGGATATACTCCGCGGAACGACTTTCTGCACCTGAATCCAAGGGTTACAATTAAGTTTTATCCTAAAAAGGGAATATTGGAATACCATGGTATTTTTATTGAAATGGATGATTTCTACCAGCCTGGGAAATTTGAATTAACCGATCGTAAAATAAATGCCAATTATCTGTTTCAGTTTAAGAGCCGTGCACATATGGAAATAAAGACAAATAACTCGTTTGTCAGATTAAAAAAAGATTATGATCCCACAAATACCGGGATCAATTATCTTATTGCAGGAAGTAAATTTAATTGGCCGGAGGCCTCTATGCTTTACACTTCGGATAACCGCAAACTTTTTAAATATGGCCTTCAGTCAGGATACGGTGGATATTTCAATGGCGACAGATGGTTTTTCTCGGGGAATTTCAATTATCGTGTTCAACCTTTCGGATATCTATCACTTATATTCACTTACAACGACTTAATACTACCTGCACCCTGGGAACGTACAGGTTTCTGGCTGGTAGGTACCAAACTTGATGTGACATTCACCGAGAAAGTATTTTTTACCACTTTTGTTCAATATAATGAACAAGCTGACAATTTAAACATAAATGCCAGGCTGCAATGGCGCTATAAACCTGTTTCGGATTTCTTCATAGTATACTCAGATAATTATTTTCCGGAAACTATGAATGAGAAAAAACGGGCTCTTGTTTTGAAGCTCTCCTATTGGTTTAATTAAAATTCTTAACACTAATGCAATGCAGCCCTTGTGAATTAAGGCAGGTACATTTATCTGATGATTATAACAATTGTATATTTAAAAAATATCAGGATTTGACATCCTGATTATTGAAAAAACCGGATTTTTGTTGTTAATTGAATTATTTTATTATTTTTGAAAAATATCAAATTTTAATCTGTTTAGCCTGAAATGTTAATATTTGTTAATGTTTTTTATAATTATATATTACTTATTTTCAAAAAGAATACATTCATTAACGATTTAATAATAACTCAGTTTTTTAATACTAACCTAAATGTTTTAAACTATGAAAAATTATTGGATTCAAGGGGATGTCCCTCTGATTAAAAATGTTTTCAGGTACAAGCTTCTGATGAAGTTCCTGTTACTACTTACAATTGTGACAGGAATTGGTGTATCAGCATATGCTGATGAACCAGACATTCAGCAGAAGGTTGTGACCGGAAAGATTACAGATAGCCAGAACGGTGATGCTATGCCAGGGGTAAACATTCTCGTCAAAGGAACAACAGTCGGTACAATATCAGGTCCTGATGGGAAATTTTCATTGAATGTTCCCGAACCGAACGCAACACTTGTTTTTTCATTTATCGGATATGGAGCAAAAGAGGTTGGTTTGGAAGGCAAAGCAGTTTTAGATGTTGCTTTGATTGCAGATATGACAAACCTTGATGAGGTTGTTGTTGTCGGATATGGCTCCCAACGAAGAGTGACATTGACAGGTTCTGTGGCAAGTGTGTCGAACAAGGAGCTTTCAAGAACTCCTACCACTAACGTTACAAATGCACTTGCAGGTATTCTACCGGGTGTTATCACTAAAAACACCTCAGGTGAACCTGGAAGGGATGATAACGTCTTACTTATCCGTGGCCGTAATACTACCGGTGAAACAAGCCCGCTGGTTGTTGTTGACGGAATCCAGGGTGTTTCTGGTTGGGAAAGAATCAACTCTAACGATATTGAATCCATTTCAGTATTGAAGGATGCCTCTGCTGCCATCTATGGTGCACGCGCTGCAAACGGGGTTATTCTTATCACCACAAAACGCGGATCATTAGGAAAACCATTAATTAACTACTCTTTTAACAAAGGAATAAGCTCCCCTACAAGGCTGCCACAAATGGCAGATTCGTATCAATTTGCACAGTATGTTAACCAGCTTGATGTAGAGGCAGGTAATACACCGCGCTATTCTGATTCTGATCTTCAGAAGTACAAAGACGGATCAGATCCAAATTTTATAAATGAGGACTGGTATGCAGTGTGTCTGAAAAAATACACATTTATGGAGAACCAAAACATAAATGTAAGAGGTGGTAGTGAAAATGTAAAATATTCAATATCAGGATCATATTCAAATGAAGATGGTATCTTCAAGAAAACCAGTCTTAATTATAAGACTTACGCAATAAGATCAAATGTCGATGCTGTTATCAACAAATATTTAAGTGTAGGTTTTGACCTTAACGGTTCTCTTGAAAATGGTAATTATCCTTCAGGAGCATATATTGGTAGAAACCCATTCGGTACTCTTAAACAAATTCCGTTTGTTCCGGTTTACTGGTCTAACGGTTTACCTTCAGCAGGTCTGGAAGACGGTGAGAACCCTGCAATTATGAACCAGGCAATAACAGGTAATACTGGCGTTAAGGAATTTAAATACGTAGCAAAAGGTTCCTTCACATTGAATATCCCCTGGGTAAAGGGTTTAGATCTTGACGGTTATTTTGCATATACAAGTAATATAACAACTACAAAAACCTTCCAGGTTCCATGGGAAGTATATGATTACAACAAAAATACAGATACATACATAATGAAGCTTGGAGGTCGTATCATTGCCCCACAGCTTACTGAAAGATTTGACGGTGGTGAGAGTACATTAATTAATCTCCGTGTCAAGTATGTACTAAAACTTGATGATCATGACCTGAGTGCTTTTATTGCCGGTGAACAATCAAATGGGGCTTCAAGAAATTTTTCAGCATTCAGGAAAAGCTACCTGTCAAATGCTATAGATGAGATATTTGCTGGAAGTCTTGTTGATCAGTCGACAAATGGAACCAGGTCAGAAAGTGGACGTAAAAACCTTTTCGGACGTGTCAGTTATGGTTTCAGGGAGAAATACCTGGTTGACTTCAATTTCAGATATGATGGTTCTTATGCATTTCCAAAAGGAAAGCAATGGGGCTTCTTCCCTGGTGTCTCTGTAGCATGGAGGCTCTCACAGGAAAATTTCATAAAAAATCTGACTTTTGTTGATAATCTGAAATTAAGAACATCTATTGGAAAAATCGGTAATGATGCAATCAGTGCTTTCCAGTTCCTCAGATTATATACTCTTGGTAACACTGGTATGATTTTCGGACAGTCTCAACTAGCAACACAGGGATTAGTTGCAGGTGTAAGCCCTAACCCAAATATTACATGGGAGGTTGCCACCAGTTCAAATATCGGGTTGGATGCTAGCTTATGGAAAGGTTTATTAGGATTCGAAATAGACGTTTTTAAACAAAGACGCAGCAATATCCTTGCAACCAGAGACCTTGCTGTTCCGGCATATACAGGTCTTAAACTACCCACTGAAAATATCGGTATTGTAGAGAATAAAGGATTTGAGTTTCAGGTATTTCACACTCAGACTGTAAGGGATATTACATACAGAGTAGCAGCAAACGTTGCCTATGCAAAAAGTAAAATCATTGACATAGATGAAGCTCAGAATGTTCCTGCATGGCAGAAAGCTGAGGGTCATGTAATAGGTGCCCAGAAGTTTTATAAGTCACTTGGAATATTGAGAACCCAGGAGATGATGGATAATAATGTGCTTTATACCGGCACAAAAATGGGTGACCTCTATTATGAAGATGTTGACAAGAATGGCAAAATTGATGCCTTGGACATGGTGATGGTTGATAAAACCAACATTCCTGAGGTTACATTTGGCGCCAATCTATCTGTGAATTATAAGGGTTTTGCATTGTGGGGGAACTTCTCAGGTGCAACAAGGTACTGGCAGTATTATCATGTTAATGCCAGGATTGCTATAAATCAGTTGGAAGATGTAATAGTTAACAGATACACTCCAGGGAGTATGGACTCCAAGTATCCAAGACTACCAACTCTTGAAACACAGGTTGAGGTGAGCGGACTTAATTCTACTTTCTGGATGAGAGACGCATCATATTTAAAACTGAAAACACTCGAACTATCTTATACACTGCCAGAGAGTTTATTGTCTAAAGTAAAAATTAAAGCTATGAGGGTATTTGCAAACGGGAACAATCTCTTTACAATTGATAAACTTAAGTGGAATGATCCTGAAAATGCTTCAAACACGAATTCTAACTATCCTCAGCAGAAAATATTCAATTTAGGATTAAATCTCACTTTTTAAATTTATGAACATGACTAGAATAAACAATCCATTAAATAAAACAGCAAGGTCTGCGTTTTATTACAATATATTGCTGCTATTTATGCTGGCAATGGTTTCTTCCTGTAACAAAGATGTTCTCGACAAATCCCCCACAGATCGATTCTCAGACGATGCTATATGGAAGGATAAAAACCTTGTTGAGACATTTGTAAATAACACATACAGATTAATGCCCACAGGCAATACCTACGCTGCCCAACGGCTTGCATCAGCAGGAACTGATGAGCTTTATGGCAGAGGCGGAGGACAAACATTTATTAATCTGGGCAATATGACTCCATCCACTTTAGGATATCTGGACTTCTGGACTGGTGCTTCCTCTGCTACAGGTGGATTCAATTACTGGACAGTAATAACCAATTGTAACCTCTTTTTGAGTAACATGGAAAACTCCCCGATTACTGATGTTGCAATGAAAGACAGGATGACCGGAGAAATCAGACTACTCAGGGCATTTGCATATTTTAAACTTGTTGCATTTTATGGAGGCGTGCCATTAATTACAAAACCATTTGGATTAACCGATGACTTTATGCTTGTCAGAAGTACTTATGATGAATGTATGAATTTTGTAATTGCAGAACTTGATGCAGCTGCGGCTTTATTGCCAACTACATATGCAGCAGCCCAAAAAGGCAGGCTTACAAAAGGAGCTGCCCTTGCTACAAAATCGAGAGCATTATTATATATGGCCAGCCCATTGAATAATCCTTCCAACAGTTCCGCAAAATGGCAGGCAGCTGCCGATGCAGCAAAAGCAGTTTTGGATCTTAACCTTTATACTCTATATACAGATTATAAAGCATTGTTCCTTCTCGCTAACTCTTATAATTCTGAGGTTATCTGGTCAAGACCATATAATTATATCCTTTCAAATGAAGCAGCATATCTTGAATTGAGCCAATACCCTAATGGATATAGTGGATATGGCCAGGTTCACCCTTACCAGGATATGGTAAATAGTTATGAAATGGTCAGTGGTAAACTTCCCAAAGATGATATTACATATAATCCTCAGGATCCGTATATTAACCGCGATCCCAGATTCTATGCTACTATCCTATATAATGGAGCTCCATTTAAAGGCCGTCCTGTCGAAACATTTCTTCCAGGTGGAAGGGATTCAAGAGAAGGACCTATTTCTGCATGGAATGCCACTGAAACAAGCTACTATTTAAGAAAGTTTATTGATGAGTCTGTTACTAACCCGGGAACATCCGTCCAGGGTAACTCACCATTTATTTATTTCCGTCTGGCTGAAATATTCCTCAATTATGCTGAGGCAAAATATTTCCTCGGTGATGAAGCTACCTGCAGAGAGTATATAAATAAGGTAAGAAGCAGAACCGGTGTTAACATGCCTGCGGTTACAGAAAGCGGGACAGCTTTGTTGGCAAGGTTACAGAATGAACGTAAAATTGAACTTGCTTATGAAGAGCATCGCTGGTTTGATATCCGCCGCTGGAAAATCGCTCCGGTGGTGATGAATTCACCTGCAACAAGAATGGATGTCAGGAAGAATACAACAACCGGGGTATTCACCTACACTGTACAAACAATGTACCAGAGAGGTTTTGCAGACAAAAACTACCTGCTTCCGATACCACAGGCTGAGATTGAGAAAAATGCCAAATTAGTCCAAAACCCCGGTTATTAACCGAGGTATAAACTTATAAGATTTATAAGGGCAGGATTTATGCATAAAATCCTGCCCTATATTATTTTAAAGAATAAATGTTGTACAATTATTAATATCATAATAGTAAGCAAATGAATCGATGTTTAGCTCTATTGATCTGTATCATTATTTTTGCATGGCCCGAAATTTCAGGCATAGCCTCTCTGGAACACCCCCCATCTGAAAATGTAAATGCTGACAGTCTGCCATTGGTACTGGCTCCAAACCGTGCCGATCTTATTGAAGGCAGATTAAGACATGAGGCAATGTTGAAATTTGCTGAACACAAATTACCTGATAATCCAAAAGAATGGGAAGCATACAGGGCAAAACTAAAAAATGAGATACTTAAGAAAGCAGGTGTAATAACAGATCACAAGCTTCCGTTGAACATAATGGAAACCGGATCAATTCAGATGAAAGGGTATAAAATAAAAAATATTGCCTTTCAGACACGTCCGGGTGTTTTTGCAACTGCCAACCTGTATATCCCTGATGGTAATGGACCATTTCCGGGAGTAATAAATATGCTTGGCCATTGGCAAAAAGGAAAAATTGATAAGACAGGACCACAAGCAGTTGGTCACAGTCTGGCAGTTAACGGATATGTTTGTCTGACCATTGACCCCTGGGGTGCCGGCGAAAGAGCGACAACGCATGGTGTGTTTGAATATCACGGATCGAACCTTGGCGCTTCAATGATGAATATCGGGGAATCACTCTTGGGTATACAGATATCAGACAATATGAGAGGAGTCGATCTGCTCTGCTCCCTTCCAAATGTAGATCCCGAAAAGATAGGTGCAACAGGGGCAAGCGGCGGCGGGAACCAGACAATGTGGTTCGCAGCAATGGATGAACGTGTGAAAGCAGCAGTACCTGTTGTCAGTGTTGGATCATTCGAATCATATATCATGAGATCTAATTGTATCTGTGAACTCCTTATAGATGGATTTACTTTTACTGAGGAAGCAGGTGTCCTGGCACTCGCTAATGCCATAATGCCGTGCAATCATCAGAAAGATTCAAACCCGACATTCTTCCCTTCCGAGATGATGCGTACTTATACAAATGCGAAACAGGTATTTGATATGATGGGGAAAAAAGATAATATCTCTTACAGGGTATTTGACCTGACACATGGATATATGCCAGAAGACAGAGAGGCAATGCTGGGCTGGTTTGATTTTCATCTGAAAGGTACTGGCAATGGCCAGCCGAAAAAAGAGGCTCTTTTTGAACAGGTAGATGAAGAAAAACTGATGGTATTCAGTAAAGGACAAAGAGACCCTAAGGTTATTACAACTGAGGAGTACTGCAGGAAGAGAGGTGATGAAATAAGGACATCATATCTCAATACCAAATCCTTTAATATTGATAGGAAAAAGAAAGAATTGATCGATATCACGAGGTCAGCTGAAAAACCAGAGTTGAAACAGGTACATAAGTATCCGGCTATTAATGGATGGGACAGATTTGCTCTGGAAACCTCTGATAATAAATTAATACCGGTATTACATTCTGCACCGGCTGAAAAATCGCTGGGATATGTTATAATAAGTAATCCTAAAGGGAAAAAAGATATTTCACTTGCTTCAATTAATGAATTAAAGAGAAAAGGAACAGGAATATTAATCGTCGACTTATCAGGAACCGGGGAAGCTTCATCCTTAAGTGACCAGCAATTAAGCGGAAAGATGACACTTCACACTTTAGCACGGGCAGAGTTATGGCTGGGGAAAACAATTATTGGTGAATGGATTAAAGAACTTAATATGGTAACCGAATTCCTTAGATCAGATTTTAAAGCAGAAAAAATTACACTTGACGGAACTAAGGAAACAGGAGTTGCAGGATTATTTCTTGGCGCCCAGGGAGGAAATGTCAACGAGATAATACTTCGCGATGCACCAGCAAGTTATCTCTTTGATAACAGGGAATCTGTAGACTTTTTTAGTATGGCTATACATCTTCCAGGACTTCTGAACTGGGGTGACATTTCGCTGGCAGCGGCCCTTACAGGAAAAAATGTTTCATTCATTAACCCTGTTACAATGTCTGGTCAACAAATAAAAGCAGACAGATTGAATGAACTAAAAACCGAATTCGAAAAATCAAGAACAATCTGCAAGCAAACCGGAGTAACTGTTTTTAATTGATTTAATGATAATATTAACTAAATTTATTAAGGCAAACTTATATTCAAAATGAATAAAGTTTATCAAGACGGATAATATTCATTTTAGCCAGTCTGACTTTAATTTTGTATAATCTAATTTTAATTGAAATATGGACACTAATCGCAGGGGTTTTATAAAACTGGCTGGTCTTACCGGTATTGGTCTGGCTGGCAATAGTACGTTCCCATCTTTTTCAAAAGAACCGGACTCCAAATTAGCATCCCAGGAACAGGTTTTGTTAACCATGGCACCTTTAAACCGCTTTCCCCAGGTAGTTCATGAATATTTTGTGAAACGGTTACGGCAGATTGAAAAAGAGAGTGAAAAACGACGTTCTGAATTAAAGACCAAAGGTGATGCAGAAGCTTACATTAATGAATTAAAGGAAAAAGTTCAAAAGTGTTTTGGACCATGGCCTGAGAAAACACCTTTAAATTCCCGTGTTATAAAACGTATTGAAAGAGGGACATACACTATTGAAAACGTGATTTTTGAAAGCCGTCCAGGTTATCCGGTAACAGCAAACCTCTACATCCCTAAGAAAAAGAAATTTCCACTTCCTGCAGTTGTAGGAGTATGTGGCCATAATGATTCCGGGAAAGCAGGAAATCAGTCCTTTGCCCAGGGACTAGCCAGGCTTGGTTATGTTGCCCTGGTATTTGACCCTATGGGCCAGGGTGAACGTTTACAATACCTGACGAGCGACCTGAAGTCACGAATAGGAATCGGAGTACGTGAACATCTTTATGCCGGAAACCAATTATTTCTTATTGGCGATTCCTTAAGCGCATGGGCTGCATGGGATGGGATAAGGGCAGTTGATTACCTGCTCACCAGAAAAGAAGTTGATCCAAAACATATTGGAGTAACCGGAGTATCAGGCGGAGGTACACAGACTACCTGGATTTGCTCCGCTGATCCTCGGATCACAATGGCTGCTCCATCCTGCTTTATCACTACATTTCTTACCAATCTCGAAAACGAAGAAGTTGCAGATACCGAGCAGATTCCACCTCGGGCTCTTGCCATGGGACTAGATCATTCAGATTTTCTTGCATCCATAGCTCCAAAACCGGTTATCATATTAAGTCAGGAGAATGACTTTTTTGATGTACGTGGTGCAGAAGAAGCATATTCCCGTCTTAAACCTCTTTATACTTTACTAGGGTCAGAACAGAATATTCAGTTGAATGTTGGTCCTGGTGGGCATAGTTATCCTAAAGAGAGCAGGGAAGCAATGTATGCTCATTTTAACATGGCAACAAAAATTTCCCCTTCCAGTACAGAACCTGAGCTAACTGTGGAAGCTCAGGAAGTCCTATGGTGTACACCTAAAGGTCAGTTAGGTGAAACAGGAGCTCGTACTGTTTTCTCATTCACCAGGGAAGCATCAGTTGCTTTAAAATCGAAACGAACCACTCTTCAGGGCGACAATTTGAAAAAGGCTGTTTTACAATCATTAAAACTCCCACCTTCTGAAGGTGTACCTCATTTTCGCGTTTTACGTGCCGGAAGGAATCGGGATTATCCTAAAAAATTTGCTGCAAATTATGTTGTGGAAACTGAACCTGGTATATTTACTATTGTATACCGTTTAAATGATACTGTTATTTATTCCCGTCCCCCTAAAGGTCTAAAGCGCGCAGTTCTTTACGTCTCTCATCTGTCAGCAGACAATGAATTACGAAAAGAACCTCTTCTGACAGAGATAATACAAAATGAACCTGATTCAGCCATATTTACCTGTGATGTGAGAGGTATAGGGGAAACAAAACCAAATTCAACATGGAAAACATTTGATGAGGCATATGGTGTTGATTATTTTTATGCAGCCCACAGCATAATGCTCGATTATCCATATGCCGGACAAAAAACACATGATATTCTTCGTGTCATTGCCTGGCTTAAATCCTTTGGTCATGAGGAAATTCATCTTGTAGCAAAAGGATATGGAGCTATACCAGCAACATTTGCAGCATTATTGTCAGAAAATGTATCCCAGGTCACTCTTAAAAATGCTCTTACCAGTTATAGTGATATAGCAGAAAGTGAGGAGTATAACTGGCCATTGGAATCTTTTGTTCCTGGAGTATTAAAGACATTTGACCTTCCAGATTGTTACCATTACCTCGAATCAAAGAAACTTCGGCTTATAGATCCATGGGGAGCCAAGACCGGAGTTTAGCCCTGAGGATTACATAATACTTTAAAAATCAAAAGAATAAATTATGAAAACTAATCGGAGAAATTTTCTAAAAAATTCAGGTCTTGCCGGGATTAGCCTGGCAGGTGCAAATTTGCTTCCTTCATATTCATCAGGAAATAGTTTCGATGCTGATAAACAAGGGATAAGTATGGATCAGGGTACTCACAAACAGATTTTTAACATGTCTGGTTACGCTGTACCAAAGATGGAAACTGTAAGGGCAGGCTTCATCGGACTTGGGAACAGGGGACCAGTCCACATGTCTAACTTTACTCTTATTGAAGGTGCCAGGGTGGTAGCATTATGCGATCTGGTACCTGAAAGAGTAGAGGCAGCAAATAAAAGAATTGAACGTGCAGGGCATAATCCTGCAATATATAGTGGTGGTGAGGATGAATGGAAAAAGGTTTGCGAAAGAGATGATATTGATGTTATTTATATTGCCACTCCATGGAGTTTGCATGCCCCAATGGCAATATATGCCATGAACCATGGTAAACATGTTTTCATTGAAGTACCCGCAGCAGTTAATATGGACGAATGCTGGCAACTCGTAGAAACATCAGAAAGGACACGGAAACATTGTATGATGCTTGAAAATTGCTGCTACGATTTTTTCGAATTGCTAACACTTAACATGACAAGACAAGGATTTTTTGGAGATTTAGTTCATGGTGAAGGAGCTTATATTCATATGTTTACCTTTAATCCTGAAAATAAGATCAAAACATGGAGACAAAAAGAGAATCTTATCAGGAATGGTAATCTCTACCCCACTCACGGACTGGGACCAATATGCCAGATAATGGACATTAACCGTGGAGACAAAATGGAATACCTTGTATCTGTCTCAAGTAATGATTTCATTATGAAAGACTCATATAAGAAAGCTGCCGAAAAGGATGAATTCTGGAAATCATTTTATGAACAGGCAGCTAAAACTCACAGGGGTAATATGAATACCAGTACTATCCGCACCAACAAAGGCAGAACAATAATGGTACAGCACGACATAACATCACCGAATGTTTATTCAAGGATACATAAAGTAAGCGGAACCAAAGCCGCTGCCCTTAAATACCCTCTTCCCGAGAAGATATCTGTTGGTGATAAATGGCTTTCTGAAGATGAATATAAAGCTATTGAGGAAAAGTACAAACCTGAAATAGTTAAAAAGATAGGTGAAATGGCCAGACAGGTAGGTGGACACGGTGGAATGGATTTTATAATGGACTGGCGTATTGTTGACTGCCTGAGAAACGGGCTTCCGCTTGATATAGATGTTTATGATACTGCTCTTTGGAGTTCAATTGATCCACTTAGTGCATGGTCGGTGGCACATCGTTCCAACTCTATTGATGTTCCTGATTTCACCTGTGGCTCATGGAAAACCAACAGACCTCTCGATTTGAAAATGGAAAATGGGGGAAATACAAAGATGCTAAAAGTAAAATGATGATCACTATGTAGTATAACAGACCTGGTATTCTAAAATCCACCGTCACTCTCTTCAATCCTGTTCAAGAGTTCAAGAATATAGATATCATCCTCTATACTGTTAGGGTATGCTCTTCGGTCATTTATACCATTAATAAACGCCTGTATCTCATCAATATACATCTGCTCAATTATATTTTTGTTATATCCCTGTTCAGCTAAATTTTCAGGCTGTGATAAGGTAATCCAACTATCCTTACCTGCTTCAAAAAGTCTGAAGAAACCATCATCCCATCTCCATTGTATCTGGGCTTTTTCCATATTAAGCACAAGGTTTCTTACCCAATATCGTGATGCCACATCTACAATTACAGCTCCTGTCTTGTCAGGATATTTTAAAACAAATGAATATGTATCCTCAATCTCCGCTCCAAGGTCAATTGTTTTCAGGAAATACCCTTTAATATCAGTTGGACGACCTGTAATATCAATGAGCCATTCCAGTTCGAAAGGGACTATCTCGCGGCCACCACTTGTTGTACGATTAAATGCATAGAAGTCACTGATATTTTCCCAAGGATGCCAGTCGGGTAAATATGACCCAGAGTGGTAAGTAAAATTAGTTATCGCGCCGTAAATATTACTTTTAACAATCTCCTTAATAGCCTTTATTGCTGGATGAAACCTAAGCGTACATGAAGGTGCCAGGTAAATATCTTTGTTTATGTTATAATCTCTTACTGCAGTTACCTCTCCCAATAAAACACTCGCTTCAACAAAAGCCGGAGTATTATTATCAATTGCACATTTACAGTAAGCAGAATGAGCATCAGGAGGTGTTGAGATTATAAAAATATCATATTCAGTCAAATTGATTTTATCAAGGTCGTTGAAAGTGATTATACCATATTTTTTATTTGTCTCAGAACACCTGTCATCTCTTAGGTCAAATCCGTGAATATTATCAACAGGTACTTTTAAAGCTTTAAGACACCTGACTCTCCTTTTACCCATAGAACCAAGTCCAAAGACAAGAAATTTAAGTGATTTTTGCATACTATCTCTTAAAAATAATTAATAACTGTAGCAATAATCTCCTGTGTTAAATCCAGACCTGTTGAAAAGTGCTCCCTCTCTGCAAAATTCATAAAATCAGTTGACAACATTTCTTTTCACGCCATTTATGAATGCACGGATATTATGGGCACTCTCTTCAACAAGTGTCTGACGTGCTTCAATTGTAGACCAGGCAGCATGCGGGGTTAAAATAATGTTTTTTGCAGTGAGTAGAACATTCCCTTTTACAGGTGGTTCCTCTGAAAGGACATCAACACCTGCACCAGCTATGATATTGTTATTCAAAGCGTCCGCCAGAGCTATCTCATTTATAATACCACCTCGTGAAGTATTTATTATAAGGGAGCCAGGCTTCATTAAAGATAATTCATCTTTTCCTATCAAATTTAGCGTTGAAGCAGTCAGAGGACAATGGATTGTAACAATATCCGACTCCCTCAATAATGTCAATAAATCAACTTGTGTATACAGGTCAGTATTCATATTGCCAGGATCAGAATAGATGACTCTCATGCCAAAACCTGATGCAATCCTGGCAACTGATTTACCAATATTCCCCATTCCAACTATACCAATCGTCTTACCATAAAGTTCAAATGTATAATAACTTAGCAGATTAAATGAGGAAGCTCTCTGCCAGTCTCCATTCATTACATCGGTATGATACTGGTATACTTTGGTAGCCAGGTTAAGAATAAGAGCAAATGTATGCTGGGGAACTGTATGTACCGCATAACCAGGTACATTGGAGACAATAATTCCTTTTGCCCTTGCAAAATCTATATCAACATTATTATATCCTGTTGCAATAACCGAAATCATTTTCAGATTTTTAAGTGACCCGATTACTTTACCGTTCAATTTAACTTTATTGGCAATAATTACATCAGAGTCCTTGCATCTTTCGAAAACTTCCTCACCTGAAGTATCAGGAAAACTTGTAAAGGTTCCGCATGATTCAACGGATGAAAAATCCATATCATTCATATCAAGTGTTGCACGATCGGGAAATGTTATTATCATTTCATGCTATTTATATATCCATTCGAGACTTACTCTGTTAATTTCAGTAACCGTAAGGTGAGATGTCCCTTTCGATAAACTTGTTGAGCAATATCCAAGAAGTACATAGTTTCCGGTAAAATGAATTGCAGTATAACAATACCATCCGTCCGGGTCATTTTCCAGAGTTTTATTTTTGATCCATGTTTTACCTTCATCCCTTGAAATTGCAATATTCAGTGGAGTACGCTTCTGGTTTATACCATTATCATTCCACACTAACAGGAGATCTCCTGTTGAAGGGATTCTGGCGACAGAAGCAGGCGAGAAGGGTGAGTTAATATTACTTTTTATTACAGGGCTCCATGATTCACCTTTGTTTTTGGAAAAGCAGATATACTGAGATCCGGTTTTTGTACGTGCTATCATCATAATCTTTCCGTTTTTCAGTTCCATCACTGCAGGTTCTTCTACAACAACACCGTCAGGATTAGCTACTTCAGGACTTGATTTCCATGTTCGTCCATTATCGTCGGAATAATAACTCCAAAGGCCTCCACTGTGATAAGCTGTTTCAGGAGATGCCATATAAAGATCTACTGCAAAAAGTAATCTTCCGTTTTTTAACTGAATGACCCGGTTATTATTAAGAACAAAATAACCCTTTTTATCAGTTATGCATGGCTTGGGCTCACTCCAGGTCACTGCTTCATCATTTGAAAACCGGATAATTGGGATACAATCAGTCTCTGAATTTTTCTTTAAATAGAAAAGGGCAATCTCTCCGTTCTGAAGCCTCAGCAGTGAAACGGACATCACATTCATGGTACCCTCCTGTTCTATAATTTTAAGATCTTCCTGCGTCCATGTTTTGCCATTGTCAACAGAATATCTGCCTGCAAGATAGGCGGGAGCATAATCACTTGAGGAGTTTCCCGTGTAATGAGTGTAAATAAACATTATTCTCCCATCTTTTAAAGTAACAAAATCTCCCTCACTGTTTCTCGGATTATTATTTCCCGGACCCAGCTTTAAGACACTCTCTTTCCATTTCTCTTCTTCAATTAAACAAAACTGTGAATTCTTAAAACCTGTCAGGAAAACCAAAACATATAATAATGAGACAAATTTTATTTTTTGGAAGAGATAATTTCGCATATTCGATTGAAAGATTTTTCAGGAATTGTTTTCACTTTAAAAGTTATTACTTATAGCACCATGCCATTAAAGAAGCCAGATCAGTTACGGCAGGAAGGATATAAATATTTTTTGGTACATTTTTCTGGGAATACACCAATTTTGGAAACTTAAGTTCATCATCCAGCAATCCGGCTTCAGCACTCTGCTGCATCTGGTCATTCAAATCAACCAGCGCAATTTTCCGTGGGGCAATACAAGCTATAAGATCAGGCAGGTCATAAGCAGTTAATGCACCGGCGACAGCGTTATTGTTAAACCCTGTATTATAGAACATATTCAAAGCCATCAGTTTATAAGACAAAAGAGATCCGATAAGGGATACTGCAGTAATTGAATTATCAAAAGCTGCAGCATGAATAAGTACCGAACCCATCTCATTATAAGCTATTGCTCCTATCTTACTTATATCCACATCATTCCTGCTTTTAAGAAAATCAGCCACCCTTACTATATCCCCAGCCTGAATTCCTGCAGTGCTTCGGCCGATAAGCATTGCTACACTCCCACTCCCACTAGTCTCCCCGGTCCCAATGAGGTCTGGCGCCGCTACCAGATAACCCTTCCTGGCTAATTCTTCCATTTTACCTCCAACTCCTGAATCAGCTGCTTTCCCGTTTGGATGAAGGTAAATAACGCCAGGAAATTTACTTCCAGAAGCAGGAACGAAAAGCAATAATGGTATTTTGCAATTACCCTCACCATTTAAAGCATACATCTCTACCGAATACCCCTCTCTCTGGTATCTTCCGCGAAAAACAGGTTTTAAATCTGAGTTAGGCTTCATATATCCTGAGAGTTCAATAGCCTTTGATTTAACATTTTCCAGATGCTGATCAGTTTGCACTCGGGAAGCCTGCAGTTTAGCAGTAAGCTTTTGTGTTTCCTTTTTATTTATGCTAAACACAGTCTCACAATTTTCAAATGAATTTGCGACATTTCCTGTGGTTGTTATTTTTAGTTCACCAGGATCTGACATTGTCACATCCTCATCATTCGGATTACCAGGCTGATTGAGACTCTTTTGAAAAAATGCATATATGCCCTCTCTTAATTTTTTTGTATAACCATGCCCGAAATCATCTTCAACAATTGAAATATTATCTACAGTACCGAATGCTTTGTAAGCATTTTTTATCTCATCATACGATTCCCTGGCTCCCTGAATACTGAAAAAGTCACGTGTTCCTGCAACAATAAGAGCAGGATTAGGAGCCCGTAGTTCAAGAAGATCTGCATGAGTGATCCCGTTTGAAACCACATGATAAAAATTCTGTTCAGCATCCTGTGGACCAATGGACTCAAGAAGGCGTCTGAAACCTGTTATATAATTAACAGGTGCACCAGCTTTTATGCGGTCGTCACATGCAAAGATATATGCCGACTGGGTTCCTCCCCCTGACTGACCTGTTACTCCAAGTCGCGCAGGATCAACCTCTTTCCTTGTAAGCAGATAATCTATAGCCCGTATTCCATCCCAGATGAAGTACCTTGCCAGCGAAACCCCATTGATAATACACTGGTTACCCAGATATCCATGCTCTCGTGTTGTTGGTCCTATAGCCGATGCATTCTTTTGTGAATCATAAACCTGAACCCTTTCTCCCTGGCTAACAGGGTCAATTGCGAATATTATGAACCCTTTTTTCACAAGATTAAGAATCACAACCTGGTATGAAGGATATCTAAAAGACTCTTGGGTATGCCCGCTTGTAAAAAGTATTGCAGGTTTTTTACCCTTACCATCAGGAATGTAGAGGCAACCTGTTACAAAGAAATCAGGCATTGATTCATATACAATCTTCTCAATTTTATAACCTTCTTTTTTAATAATCCCGGTAACTTTCGCATTAAGGAGTGTCTTCTCCGGAAAGGGCCCGGCGATTTTATTAAAAAGAATATCTTTTACCTTAGCTTGTCTCATTACCCAGTCTTCCCGGGTCTTCAAGCCAGCTATCTCCTTATCCCTCATATCGAGATACCTGAATGCCTGCTGATTAAGATGATGTACAAGCATGTTTTTACCATCTGTCCATTCTATCCACTTGTCAAACAGAAGGAGATTCTCTTCCTGTCCGGCCACAGGAATAGTTCTTGAAAGTAAGAATACAGGTAATAATATGGCAATAATTCTTTTAAGTAATTGATTTTTTTCCATCTTTCGCATATTTTGAGTAAATTTTAAAACTATAGTTTATTATTTATGAAGTATTTAGGTGTGAAAATAGTATATGTCTTTAAATAATTCAAATTCGTTTTCATATCCTTCAGAATTAATAAAGAGTAAGGACTAAAGATATTGAAAATCTCTTAAATAAATGATCCGGTGATGATCCAATTATGATAATCTTAAAACATATTTCATTATCAGTTATCATGTCAAAGGATGGCAACACTTAATCAGAAATTGTTGTTGAAAGAAATTATCTTATAATTGTAAAAATATCACTGTTTTCTCAAACCAAACAGAAGAATCAGTATAATTAGAATCAGATGAAAAATTTCATAAAAGTTGGCATAATTGTATCCATTGGGATCATAATTAGTTTATTACCAGCTCCAGAAGGACTTAGCCGCGATGGGTGGATTTTCTTTTCACTTTTCCTGACAGTTGTAATAGCATTAATAGTTGAACCCTTCCCTTCAGCCTATATTGGTCTTGCTGGAGTAGTAATTGCATGTATATTGCACATAGGTCCAACTGCTACAGAATCTGGTGTAATAAGTTCAGAACAGGCATTAAAATGGGGGTTGTCAGGTTTTTCTAATACTACAGTCTGGCTGATTTTTGTCGCATTTATGTTTGCCTTAGGATATGAAAAGACAGGATTAGGCAAACGACTTTCTCTAATTCTGATAAAGAAACTGGGGTCCAGGACTCTTGGATTAGGTTATGCCATAGCGTTTGCCGACCTGATTCTTGCACCTTTTATACCTTCGAATACTGCAAGAAGCGGGGGCACAATATTCCCGATTATAGAAAATATTCCTGTTCTGTTTGGCTCTACACCTGAAAATAATCCACGTAAAATTGGTGCATACATAAGCTGGGTTGCCATGGCCAGTACATGCGTTACAAGTTCCATATTCTATTCTGCTATGGCACCAAATATTTTAGCAGTAAGTTTATTGGAAGGAACCGGAATAAATCCACCCTCATGGCAACAATGGGCATTTTATTTTCTTCCGGTTGGCTTAATACTCATCCTCCTTGTACCATATATTACATATATTGTTTATCCTCCTACTATGAAGATCTCCAAAAATATTCCGGAGTGGGCAGGTAACGAAATTAAAAATATGGGGTCGATAAGCAGAAGTGAAATCATTATGATCATACTGGTCAGTTTAGCCCTTATACTCTGGATATTTGACGGGTACCTGAAAATCAATGCAACTGTTTCTGCTCTGTTAATTTTATGCCTGATGGTCCTTTTTAAGATCCTGAGCTGGAATGATATATTAACAAACAAAGCAGCCTGGAATGTATTTATCTGGTTCGGAACACTGGTTACACTTGCAGGGGGGCTTAATAATGTAGGTTTTCTTAATTGGTTTGCCAGTAAAATAACAATATCAATCTCAGGTTTCCCTCCTGATATTATTGTTATTTTATTATTGGTTGCATTCTATTTTATTCACTACTTGTTTGCCAGTATGACAGCACATGTTACTGCATTGTTTACCTTATTTTTATTAACAGCTACCAATATTCCCGGAATCAATATTACGCTTCTCACCTATCTTTTATTATATTCTGTTGGTCTTATGGGAATCTTAACACCTTATGGAACGGGGCCCAGTCCAATCTGGTATGGATTCGGTTATATCCCCTCCAAAACATTCTGGTTACTTGGAGCTTTTTTTGGCATCCTGTTTCTTGCAGTTCTGATAATAGTAGGTATACCCTGGATAAAATTTTGGATATAATCTATGTTTGAGTGTAATCATAATATTTACCTTTAAGTGATATCAGGTTTAATATGATAAATATTTATATGAGTATCGGTTATCAATAATAAATTTAAAACAATTGGTTATGAGATTCCTCGCTAACGCTCGGAATGACAGTATTTTATGTGACATAGGGGAAAGCAGAGGCGATTCGCTGAGCGAATCGCCTCTGCTTTCCCCACAAACAACCAACATCGCATGTCATTCCGAGCGCCAGCGAGGAATCCCCCTCACCTATTTTAATAGTATGAATTAATCCCATTTCAGTTATTATTCATTCCAGATACTCATTAATATTTAAAATAGTTATAAAAAAAATTCTAATTAAATAGTCTATATTATTTAAAAGTTTATTTTTGCTCCCTGATTTAAAATCAATGAACAAACAGTTAAAAAAATTCTTTTTACTTATAAAGCATCTGTATCACAGGTCTGCCATATCTTTTTTCAATAGTTTTTAAAATAAAAGATAGATCAGACCTGCAAAAAGTTGCAGGTTTTTTTTTAATAATTTATAAAAATGAGCATAGTAAAAATTATGAAATTTGGCGGTACCTCAGTAGGTAATCCTGACAGAATGAGGGCCCTTATTCCACTTATTAATGATAACGAGAGAAAAATTGTGGTTCTTTCGGCAATGTCAGGGACAACAAACAGCCTGGTCGAAATATCAGACCTTCTTTACGCCGGGAAAATTGATGACGCATCATCAAAGATTGATTTCCTGAGAGAAAAATATCACGTTGTAGTTAGAGATCTTTTTGCAGAAGAAAACTTCAGAAAAAAAGGCAATGACCTGATCGACTCACATTTTGATCACATTAACAGCTTTACGTTAGGTGTATTTACAAAACTTCAGGAAAAAGCTATTCTTGCACAGGGAGAGCTCATATCAACATCCTTGTTCCATATGCTGCTTCAGGAAAAAGAAATTAAAGCAGCTCTTATTCCTGCCTTGAGCTTTATGCGAATTGATAAAGACGGAGAGCCTGACATGTTTTATATTGAAGAAAATATCAAGAGGGAACTTGAAAATTATAAATCAGATAATGTTCTTATTACTCAGGGATTTATCTGCCGTAATGCATATGGTGAAATCGATAACCTGAAACGCGGAGGCAGTGATTTTACAGCATCAATCATTGGCGCAGCAGTTAATGTTTCGGAAATACAGATATGGACTGACATTAATGGTTTTCACAATAATGATCCCAGGTTTGTTGATACAACAAAAGTAATTCGTGAACTTTCATTTGATGAGGCTGCTGAACTTGCTTACTTTGGGGCAAAAATACTTCATCCCTCAAGTGTCAATCCCGCAAGAATTAAGAGTATTCCTGTCAGGTTAAAAAATACCATGGAACCATCAGATGAAGGTACGCTTATAACTTCATCAAGTGTCTTGATGGATTACAAGGCAGTTGCAGCAAAAGACGGGATCTCTGTTTTAAGAATCAAGTCTGACAGAATGTTGATGGCATACGGGTTTCTGAGGAAAGTATTTGAAATATTTGAAAGATTCAGAACTCCAATAGATATGATTACAACATCTGAAGTTGCTGTTTCAATTACAATTGACAATTCTCAATTTATAAACCAGATTGCCAATGATCTTAGAGAACTTGGAACAGTCGAAGTAGAAATGGATATGACAATTATATGCATTGTTGGGGATTTTCGTACAGAAAGAACAGGTTCTGCTCCAGAGATATTTGAGGCACTTAACACCATTCCTCTAAAGATGATCTCATATGGAGGAAGTTCAAATAGTTTGTCACTTCTTATTGATACCAAAAATAAAATTGAAGCCTTGAGATTACTAAACAAACACCTATTCAATTAGAAAATGTTCGATAAAATAAAGATAGAAAAGCTCAGAGATCTGCAAACTCCTTTTTACTACTATGATCTCGACACTTTAAATTCTACATGTGAAGTTGTACGTAAAGAGTCAATTCATTCAGGATATAAAGTTCATTATGCAGTAAAAGCCAATTCAAATCCAAGAATATTAAAAATTATTGCATCATATGGATTTGGAGCTGATTGCGTAAGCTGGAATGAAATAGAAAGAGCCATTGAATCTGGATTTAAACCGTCAGAAATAGTATTTGCCGGTGTAGGAAAAACTGACCAGGATATAGAAAGAGCTCTTTTAGCTGATATATTCTGTTTCAACTGCGAGTCAATTCCTGAAATAGAAGTAATCAATCAACTGGCATCAAAACTCAAAAAAACTGCACGGATAGCGTTAAGGATAAATCCTTTAATAGAAGCTCACACTCATAAATATATTACAACAGGGATTGAGGAGAGTAAATTCGGGGTATATACATGGGAGATTGAGGAGGTACTCAGAAGGCTAAGTACAATGGACAACATAAATTTTTCCGGTCTCCACTTTCACATTGGATCACAGATAACAAGGATGTCTGTTTTTAAAAGTCTTTGTGCCCATATTAACGAGTTGCAGGAATGGTTTGCCTCCCGTAATATTAATATTCAGATTATTAATATAGGAGGAGGTCTGGGAATTGATTATGAAAACCCTGAAAAACCTGCCAGGTTTGGCGAATATTTTTCATTGATAAATGAATTTCTGGATCTTCGCCCGGGACAGGAACTGCATCTTGAACCAGGCCGCTCTATAATTGGTCAATGCGGATCACTTATTTCAAAAGTACTTTATATCAAGAACGGAAGTAATACAATTTTTTCAATTATCGATGCCGGAATGACCGATCTGATAAGACCTGCACTCTACCAGGCACATCATAAGATTGAAAATCTGACTTCGGATGGAAATATTTACCGATATGATGTTGTTGGACCCGTTTGTGAGTCGGCAGATACATTTGCAAAATATATTGAACTTCCGGAGAACAGGAGAGGTGATCTGCTGGCAATAAGATCTGCAGGCGCTTATGGAGAAGCAATGGCTTCAAGATATAACTTAAGAGACCTCCCGAGATCAGTATTTTCAGACGAGATTTAAGTTATATTAACCGTACACTTGTCTTTCCAGGATCAGCTAAATAGCTGATTTTCAAGTTGACCTTGAGGTAATTGAGTTATAATGCATTAAACTCCTGAAGTACTATTTTGGAGTATTCTTCTGTAATTTACTATGTTTAATACCATAAAAGAAGTAAATAGCAAAACCTATTGCCATCCAAACGATCAACCTGAGCCATGTATCGAAAGGGAGGGCTGCCATCTGAATAAAACATATCGAAGCACCTAAGATAGGTACCAGAGGAACCCATGGCGTTTTAAATGGCCGGTGAATATCAGGTTTTGATTTTCTCAGTACAAGAACACTCAGACATACAATAATAAATGCAAGCAGGGTTCCTATCGAGACCAGTTCCCCGAGAATACTTATGGGTAGTACTCCTGATATTATCATTGCTACAACACCTGTAATTATAGTACTTATGTAGGGTGTCTTAAACTTAGGATGAACTTTAGAGAATACCGGTGGTAACAGGCCATCTTTTGACATAGAGAAGAATATCCTCGGTTGCCCCATAAGCATCACAAGTATTACTGAACTTAATCCAGCTATCGCTGCTACTTTGACAATGGGCCTGAGCCAGAACATTCCCTTCCCCATTGCATCAACACCTACAGCAACCGGATCAGCTACATTTAAGGCAGTATAACTTACTACACCGGTGAGTACAATTGCAACCAGGATGTACAATATTGTAGAGATACCAAGCGAACCAAGAATACCGATTGGCATATCCCTCTGAGGATTTTTAGCTTCCTGTGCAGCAGTAGATACTGCATCAAATCCAATATAGGCAAAGAATATAACCCCGGCACCCCTGAGGATTCCGCTTATTCCAAATTTTCCAAACTCCTGACTATAGGCTTTCAGCCATCCCCATAATGAACCATATTCGGAAATCGGAGTTACCTCAACTTTGTTCGCAGGGATAAAGGGATGCCAGTTTGCAGCCTTCACAAATATAAATCCTATTGCAATAAAGAGTATAATTACTGATACTTTGGTGATAACCATTATGTTATTGAAATTTGCCGATTCCCTTATGCCAATTACAAGTAAAGTTGATAACAAGGCAACTATAAACATTGCCGGTAGATTAAGGACACAAGTTACGTGAGATAATGAATCAACATTGATACCTGAAGAAGCAAGAGTTTGTGCGAAGGTATGAGTAAGAGGTTTCCATCCCATTTCAGGTACATCGACCAGTACAGTACCCACTGCCCCGGTAAACTGCGGAGGTATAAATATGTTGAGGTCCTTCAGAAAGCTTACCACGTATCCTGACCAGCCTACGGCAACAGTTGATGCCGCAAACAGGTATTCAAGAATCAGATCCCATCCGATAATCCATGCCAGGAATTCCCCAAGTGTAGCATAAGAATAAGTATAAGCACTGCCGGCTATTGGTATCATTGAGGCAAATTCAGCATAACATAACCCTGCAAATCCGCAGGCCAGACCTGAAATGATGAATGACAATACTATACCAGGACCGGCATATTGTGCAGCAGCCTGACCTGTCAGGACAAAAATGCCCGCTCCGATAATGGCACCAATACCAAGAGTAGTGAGATTCATTGCTGTTAAAGATCTTTTTAAACCTCCTGAGTCTTTTGATTCGCTGAATAATTGAGGAAGAGGTTTAGTTAGGAATAACCGGCTTTTTGACATTGATTTACTTTTATTATAAATTAGGGATAAAATTTTTCTTAATACAAACCTAACTTTTTTTTAATAAAAAATATATGTTATTATAATTTTATCTCCCTTCTTTGTTTCATTTTAACATTAACTTTGTCATTGTACTTAAAAAAAATCTATTATGCGCAGATTTTTACTACCATTATTACTATTATGTGTTGTTTCATGCTCGCCCCTGAGAAAATATGAAAATCTTCCGGAAGTCAAGGCGTGGGATAAAGAGATAGAAAAATTCGAAGCACTCGACAGAACTGAAACTTATCCTGATAATGCAATCATTTTTGCAGGAAGCTCAAGTATCAAATTATGGTCGACACTCGCAAGGGATATGGCACCATTTCCGGTGATTCAACGTGGATTCGGAGGTTCAAAACTAAGTGATGTTGCTGTATATGCTGACCGAATATTTAAACCACATCCTTGCAGGGCAATTGTATTATTCGTAGCTAATGACATTGCAGGCAGGGCACAGGATAAAAGTCCTGAAGAGGTGGCAGAACTTTTTAAAAATATTGTTAAAACAATACGGAAAAGCCATCCTGAAACCCCTGTATTCTGGATAGAGGTCACACCTTCATCATCTCGATGGAATGCATGGCCCCGGATACAGGAAGCAACATCACTTATCAGAAAAGTGTGTGAAAAACAAAAAAACACTTATTCCATACGCACTGATTTTGCATTTCTTAATGAAACCGGAAAACCGAAAGACGAGTTATTCGTGGCTGACAAACTTCACCTGAACCCAAGTGGTTATGCTGTGTGGACAGAAATAATAAAAAAAGAATTATCGCATGTACTGGAAAAATAACAATCAGAATAGTACAGCAATGAAAAAGATAATATTCTTTGTTTTACTGATCGCCTCTATCTTCAAAGCAAATGCACAGGTAGAAATTATTGCACACAGGGGTGCATCATTTATTGCCCCTGAAAATACAGTTGCGTCATCAAAACTTGCCTGGGAACTGGGAGCGGATGCTGTTGAAACAGATATTTACCTTTCAGGAGACAAGAGAATAATGTGTATTCATGATGAGAATACTAAGAGAACGGCAGGTGAAGAGTATAATGTATCAGTGACCGGATCTGTTATCCTGCGCAATCTAGATGCGGGATCATTCAAGGGAGACAGTTATGCCGGGGAAAAGATACCATTTCTCGAGGAAATTATAAATGAAGTACCAAAAGGTAAAGAACTGGTTGTGGAGTTAAAATGCGGGACAGAAGTTTTACCATACCTCAAGGATGCAGTGAAAAAATATGGAAGAAAAAAGCAATTTACTTTTATTGCATTTGATCTGAATACAATTAAAGAGACCAAAAGATTCTTTAAGCGCAACTCATGTTACTGGTTATGCAGTAAGGAAGAGTTACTCGCCAGTAACTTCATTGCAGTAAAAGAAGCTGGTCTTGATGGAGTAAGTTTATCATATTCAATAATAAGTGAGTCTGTAATAGCCCAGGCCAGAAACCTGAACCTTAAAGTATATTCATGGACTGTTGATGATCCGGATGAAGCAAAAAGATTAATCTCACTTGGTGTGAAAGGGATAACAACTAACCGGCCCGGATGGCTAAATAAGCAGATCTTCTGATTTTAAAAGACCTCATTTATTTTTTTACCACTCTCTTGTTATAAACAGATTGCCAGTCGTCAGTTCCCGGATATGCCAGAGGCTCTGTTTTATCTGTTATTCTTCTTTCAAGCTTTTTAATAACATATGAATTACCTCGTCTTCCGTCTCCCTTGCTTCGGACAACTTTGTCAACATAGGCATAGAATCTGTTAATTTTATGCGGTAAAATTTCAGGTGTCCTGATATAATTTACATTTAAATCCCTCAATGCGTAATTGTCATGGGTTGCTTCCCATATATCAGCATAATATACAAAAGGTTCCAGATTTGAAAAGACAACTATTCCATCATCATCGGTAAATCCTTCAGATACAGAATTTTTCTCAGAATCCCAGTCAGTAATTGATGAATAGAGAATTACGCTGGCATCAGCAACCGGATATTCGTCATAATATTCAAGAACTTCAATTTCTAGAAGAGTAGGTATCATGACCTTGATAGTCATTACAGCCTCATCAGTAAGTCCTTTTTTTGATTTAACAGTTAATAGAACTTCATATGTCCCTGTACCTGTGTATATATGACCCGGATTCTCCTCATTAGAAATATATCCGTCTCCGAAGTCCCATTCAAACGTTGACCCGTTGTTTGAATCGTTGATAAAGAAGACCTCCTCTCCTACTTCAGGTTCTGCATTATCAGTATGGAAAAAGGCTTCCGGTATTGATTCACAGGAAAAAAGAGCCAGAGGAAGAATCAGTGTCAGGTAAATTAACTTTTTCATTTTATAAGATTTGAAGTTTGAATATGAACTTTATTTTCAAAATACGTGCCAGTTTTACATCACGGGCAGATTTTATGTGAAATATCTCAATCATAACCCACCACATCACTCCCCCCATTTTTATCAAAAATAATAATTATCTTTGCACTCCAGTAAAAAGAAGCATTTGTAATGATAAAAATAACTTTTCCTGACGGATCTGTAAGAGAATATAATAGTGGGATAACCAGTCTTGAAATTGCAGAACAGATAAGTCCAAGACTGGCAAAAGAAGTTTATGCTGCAACTGTCAATGGTGTACTAACCGATCTGACAAGACCAGTCAATACTGATGCGACGATTAAACTTCATAAGTGGGATGATGATGAAGCAAAGCATGCATTCTGGCACTCGTCAGCCCATCTGATGGCCGAAGCACTTGAATCATTATATCCGGGTATGAAATTCGGAATAGGTCCGGCCATTGAAAATGGATTTTACTACGATGTAGATCCTGGCGAAGGGAAAGTGATTACAGAGGCTGACCTTCAGACAATTGAGAACAGGATGAAGGAACTGGCTTCTAAAAACCTGACATATAAGAGAAGAGAAGTAAGTAAAAAAGAGGCTATTGATATCTTCTCAAAGAAAGGTGATGAATATAAGACTGAATTGATAAGTGATCTGGAAGATGGAACTATTTCATTATACACCCAGGGTAATTTCACTGACCTTTGCAGAGGACCACATCTCCCTTCTACAGAAACGGTTAAGGCAATCAAACTGCTTAGTGTTGCTGGTGCCTATTGGAGAGGTAACGAGAACAGGAAGATGTTAACCCGGATTTATGGCATTACCTATCCCAAACAAAAAATGCTTGATGATTATCTTGTATTTCTTGAAGAAGCAAAAAAAAGGGATCATAGACGGATTGGAAAAGAACTTGAATTATTCACTTTTTCTGCCAAAGTAGGCATGGGACTCCCATTATGGCTGCCAAAAGGATCAGATGTCAGGCAGAACCTTATAAATTTTCTGACAGGTGTTCTCCGGAAAAGAGGATATAAAATTGTAACAACACCTCATATCGGGAATGTAAATCTTTACAAGACATCAGGTCACTTTGAAAAATATGGTGCAGATTCTTTCCAGCCTATTTCAACACCGCAGGAGGGTGAGCAGTTCATGCTTAAACCAATGAATTGTCCTCATCATTGTGAAATCTACAATGCCACACCCCACTCATATAAAGAGTTACCTCTACGCATGGCTGAGTTTGGTACTGTATACCGGTATGAACAGAGCGGGGAGCTACATGGACTGACAAGAGTAAGAAGTTTTACCCAGGATGATGCACATCATTTTTGCAGACCAGACCAATTAAGAGATGAATTTAAGAGTATTATTGATCTTATACTTTACATTTTTAAGATCCTTAATTTCAACGATTTTACAGCGCAGATATCATTACGTGATCCTGATAACAAGCAAAAATACATAGGTTCCGACGAGAATTGGGAGAAAGCAGAACGCGATATCATTGAGGCAGCAGCAGAGAAGAACCTTGTGACTACAGTTGCTCTGGGTGAAGCTGCATTCTATGGTCCTAAACTCGATTTTATGGTCAGGGATGCAATCGGAAGGAAATGGCAATTAGGTACCATTCAGGTAGATTACAACCTGCCTGAGAGATTTGATCTGACTTATAATGGAAGCGATAATCAGAAACACAGACCGGTAATGATACACCGGACGATCTTCGGATCTATGGAACGTTTTGTAGCTGTTTTGATTGAAAATACCAGCGGGAAATTCCCCTTATGGCTTGCACCGGAAAAAGCAGTCATTTTACCCATTAGTGAAAAATTCAATGATTATGCAGGAAAAGTTTTGGAAATTCTAAATAATTCCGATATTTGCACACTTATTGACGACAGGAACGAAAAGATAGGTAAGAAGATCAGGGATAATGAATTAAAGAGGATCCCATACCTTCTTATAATAGGGGAAAAAGAAGTAGAAAACGGAACAATTGCGGTCCGGAAGCAGGGGGAGGGTGATAAGGGTAGTATGAAAACAGAGGAATTTGTTAAGTTTATTAACAATGAAATAAGTAAAGAGATAACATATTAAGCGCTTATTATAAACAGAATTAGTATTAACAAAAAAATAAGGAGGAAAGAGCTATAACCGGACCAATCAGGCGAAGCCCCGGCAGGATTATCCAGCCGGCTCACAAAATTAACAACAGGATCACTGCAAAAGTGGTCAGAGTTGTTGGTGATGAAATAGAAGCAGAAGTCATGAGTCTTCAGGACGCCCTCAAACTGGCAGATAAACTGGAACTTGACCTTGTTGAAATTTCTCCAAATGCTGATCCACCTGTTTGTAAAATTGTTGATTACCAGAAGTTTCTATATCAACAAAAGAAGAAACAGAAAGAGATCAAAGCTAAGGCAGCCAAAATTGTTGTAAAGGAGATCAGATTTGGCCCGAATACTGACGAACACGATTATAACTTCAAGCTCAAACATGCTATGAGGTTCCTCGATGAAGGAGCTAAAGTAAGAGCTTATGTGTTCTTTAAGGGTAGGTCCATATTGTTCAAGGAACAGGGTGAAGTCCTGCTACTGAGATTCGCCAACGATCTTGAAGATTATGGAAAAGTAGAACAGCTTCCACGCCTTGAAGGTAAAAGAATGATTATCTCATTCTCACCTAAAAAGAAAAAGTAATTTTTAATATATTTTTATTTCAGAGAAATGCCAAAAATGAAAACTAATCCCGGTGCTAAGAAGAGATTTACTCTGACCGGAACAGGAAAAATCAAGCGTAAACATGCTTTTAAAAGCCATATCCTGACAAAGAAGTCAACAAAGCGGAAGAGAAACCTCTCCTACTTTGGTCAGGTTGATAAAGCAGACCTTAAAAACGTTAAACTTCTGCTGGCCAGCAGATAAGTATTATACGCTTTGATTAATTAATTATAGTATTTACAGATTGATCAGCAAAGAAGAGTCCTTAACAGGAACGCTGTCAGTCAAAAAAAATGAGTTATGCCAAGATCAGTAAACGCAGTAGCATCAAGAGCCAGAAGAAAAAAGGTTCTTAAGCAGACCAGAGGAAACTTCGGATCAAGAAAAAATGTAATAACTGTTGCAAAGAATACCCTTGATAAAGGTATGGGTTATGCCTACCGCGACAGAAAGAAAAAGAAAGGCCTGTTCAGGGCTTTATGGATACAAAGGATCAATGCCGGAGTACGACAGTATGATATGAGTTATTCGGAATTTATCGGAAAGCTCGACAAAATGGGAATCACCCTTAACAGGAAGACTCTTGCGGACCTCGCTATGAACCACCCTGAGGCTTTCAAGGCAATTGTTGAAAAAGTTAAACAATAAAACCTGACTGAATAATAAAAAAAGCTGACAATCAATGTGTCAGCTTTTTTATTTACAGTAAGTTGCTGGTATTAAATAATTCTTGCCATTAGTACCAACCTTCCAGATTCCGCTTTCCTTTTATTTAACTCTCATAAACATCCTTCCAAACCTGATCCTTTTCAGACCCTTGGCTTCTTTATCAAGCGAAAGCCAGATAAACTTGGGCTTGCCTACTACATGGTCCTCTGGTACAAAACCCCAGTATCGCGAATCAGCAGAATTATGTCGGTTATCGCCCATCATCCAGTAGTAATTCATCCTGAATGTGTAATTGTTGGTAAGAACATTATTAATATAAATATTCCCTCCTTCAACTGTCAAATCATTATTCTCATAAACGTCAATAATTCTTTCGTAGAGACAAAGATTAGATGTGTCAAGCTTTATTGTAACACCTTTTGCAGGGATCCAGAGTGGTCCGAAATTATCTTCATTCCAACCCAAAGAAGCGCTGTAAGGAAAAATATGCGGGGCAAACTCTCCTTTCCTTGCATAAATTGCAGATACTTCAGTAACATTTGCAAATTTTGAAATTGCCTCTGCGCTGGCTTTAGTCAGAGGAAGATAATAAGCTGAACCTGAAACCATCATCTGATCCGACCTGCTAATACTCAAACGTTCAAATGCTTTTGGATTAATAGTTGTACCATTTGTACTAACGACATAATTTGTCTGTTGTGTCGAATTATCAGGAACAAGTATTCCATTAACATAAAGCTCTCCTGATTTGATAGCTATTGTATCTCCAGGAATTCCGATACATCTTTTTACATAATTATCCCTTCTGTCAACCGGCCGGTAGATAACATTAAATTTTTCCCAGATTTCTTTACGTGCCATCGCAGTATAATCAATACCAGGTGAAGGACTCTGATTGTTATAATTGTTATTGATATCTCTGGCCGTCCTTCTTACAATCTCATAGTAACTTGTTGCCTGGTCTTCCACAACTACTGTATCGCCAGCAGGGAAATTAAAAACTATTGGATCATTGTTTTTTACCATTCCACCTCCGGAGAGACGTTTATAAGGCCATAAAACCAGATTTGACCATGACTTGCTTTTAGTAAAAGGCATGGTATGCTGAGTAAATGGAAAAGCAACAGGAGTGTTTGGCATTCTTGGTCCATAAGACAACTTACTGACAAATAAATGATCTCCTACAAGTAAGGATTTTTCCATTGATGGTGTAGGTATCCTGTAATTCTGAAACAGAAATATATTTATAAGGGAAACTGCTATTACAGCAAATATCAATGCATCAAGCCACTCTATGAAGGCATTATTCTTACCGTCCCTCTTCTTCCAGAAAGTCCAGTTTACTTTTTCGGAAATATATAAGTCATAGATTATTCCAACTCCTAATAACAACCAGTAGTTACCTATCCATATTACTACCAGTGTATAAATAATTGCAGTAATTGCGAACCTTATATGATTACTCTCAAATTTCTTAAACATATTGAAGTATATTTTATGAAGCGGTAAAAGTAAATATAATAATCAGAATCCAAGCACATCATTCATGGTGAATATGCCTTTCCTGGATTGTATGTATTCAGCAGCTACAACAGCTCCGATAGCAAATCCTGACCTGTTTTTAGCAATGTGATTAAGGCTTATTGAATCGATCGCTGAATCCCAGGTCACAGTATGTGTACCGGGAACTGATCCTTCACGAACTGATTTTATTGGAATACAATTTTCTTTTTTTTCACTTTCAAAACACCAGCCTTTATACTCCGAATGATTTCTGCGTATACCATCAGAAAGAGTAATGGCTGTTCCACTGGGAGCATCCAGTTTCTTAATATGATGTATTTCCTCGATTGAAACCTTATAATCATCATATGATCGCATATGCTTTGCCAACTCAGAGTTCAGTCTGAAAAGAAGATTAACACCAATACTGAAATTTGAAGCGTGAATAAAAGAGGTGTTATTCTCTATACAGATCTCTGATACTTTATCAAAAGCATCAAGCCAGCCAGTAGTACCTGATACAACCGGTATCTTGTTTTCGAGACATTTTACTATATTGAAATATGCTGCCTCCGGAGATGAAAACTCAATTGCAACATCTATGGCTCCAAGATTCTCACTATTAAGATCCATAGCGTTATCCTTATCAACGATAAGCCTGATCATGTGACCTCTTCTGACAGCTGCAGCTTCAATCTCATGACCCATTCGTCCGTATCCAATTAATGCAATATTCATTATTAATATTTTTTGCGAAATTACCTGTTTTGCAATAAGCTACACCTTTTATAACAAATAAAATTCTTAAGGATAAGTTAAATTATTCAGGTTTAGGTTTGAAAAAAATGAAAATCTATAACCTTAAAGTACTCTAAGCACAGAAACCATGATCATATAAAATTAAAATACAAGATATTAACATCACATGACTTGAATCTCCCCAGTAAGCTTTGTATATAGAATAGTCTTTTGGGAAACCTCCTGTTGTTACAAATTAATTTATATATATTCACTGATGAAAATATTCCATTTATGAAAATCATAATTACTTTATTATCAATAATAACCTTGCTGTTCAATGCTTCCTGTAATAAAAAACAGGAAGCCGACATGGTAATAATTAACGGAAAGATATTGACTATTGACAAGGATAATCCAATCGCAGAAGCAATTGCCATAAAGGGTGAAAAAATAATTGCCGTCGGATCCACTAAGGAGATTACCGGAATGATTTCTAAAGGCTCTACAATAGTTATTGATGCTGAAGGCAGACTAGTAATTCCTGGATTCAATGACGCGCACGTACATTTCGGGCCACTTGACCCCGATTATGTTGAGTTAAGATATACCACAGATCCAGCTGTCATTACAGAAAAGGTAAAGATTCAGGTTGCAAAATCAAAACCCGGTGAACTTATACAAGGTGGACACTGGGAACATGAGATGTTCATTGATAAGAGATGGCCGCAAAAAGAACTTCTGGACAAAGTCTCACCTGATAATCCGGTAATCTTAAGCAGGGCTGATGGTCATTCGGTATTAGTAAACAGCTATATATTAAGAAAATCTGGTATAACAAGGCATTCTTCAAATCCTTTTGGCGGAGAAATCCAGAAGGACCCTGTAACAGGTGAACCGACAGGAATACTTAAAGAGAATGCAGAAACTCTTATCAGGCTCGGTGATGTAAAATCTGTGCTGACACCTGAGGAGAAAGCTTCCAAAATCAGGAGAGGATATCTCATGGCATTAAAAGAAGCCCGTGAAATGGGTGTTACAAGTATACAGATACCAGGAAATGCAGACTTTGAAGCATATAAGCGTCTTTATGCTGATGGTGAGCTTACAAGCAGGATTGATATCGGTAAACCACTTACTGATGATACGGTTGAACTTATAAAATACAGGGATATTGAAAAGTGTTACCCCAGGAATGGTGACTGGATCAGGTTTGGATATTTAAAAGCATTTATTGATGGGACAATTGGGTCAGGTACAGCCCTGATGTTTGAACCATTCTCTGATAATCCATCCTCGGCTGGCCTGGCAATGATGCCTTATGAAAAATTTGAAAGAATGATTATTACGGCTGATAAATACAGATTTCAGATAGGTGTTCATTCAATAGGTGATAAAGGAAATAACTGGACATTAAATGCTTATGCAAAAGCTCAACAGATAAATGGCAGCCGTGACAGCCGGCACCGTGATGAACACGCTCAATCATTACAACAATCTGATATATCACGTTTTGCACAACTTGGGGTTATCCCTTCCATGCAGCCAACACATTGCATAACGGATAAAAGATTCTATGAAAAACGGGTTGGAACTGAAAGATGCAGAGGGGCTTACGCGTGGAGAAGCCTGCTTGATGCTGGTGCAATGCTTGCTTTTGGAACCGATTATCAGGTTGAACCTCTTAATCCTATGGAAGGATTATATGCTGCAGTCACTCGCAAAGACAGATATGGCGAAGAGGGTGATGGCTGGTTTCCCGAACAAAAGCTCTCAATGGAAGAAGCAATCAAATACTATACACTTGGATCTTCATATGCGCAATTTATGGAAGGAAGAAAAGGGATGATCAAAACCGGTTACCTAGCTGATATTGTTATTACTGATAAGGATCTTCTGCTTATTCCCGAGAACGAGATAATGAAGACTAAAATTAGCTATACAATAACCGGTGGTAAGGTAGTTTACTCTTCTGGAAACAAGTAATTGCTTTTTCCTTCCAGAGAATAAAGTATCTCAATAGCCTCATTCCTGTTCCTGCCACAGAATGCAGGTTCTGCCTGATAATCAGAGCATACCTGGGGCCTTGCAGGGTCTCCGAAAAGAGCACATTTATTATTATCAAGAAGGTGAAGGCATCTTACACCTGAAGGTTTACCTCCATTCATCCCTGGGATTGAGGATGATATGGAAATTGCTATACAACAGGCACCACAATCAGGCCGGCAATCCATAGAAGTACTTTTAAAGTTCAAAGTTAAAGTTAATAATTTAAACCAGAAGCATCTGACCAGTTCAAATTACTTCAGCCTCAATTAAGGGGATATACCGTTCCATTGCAATGCTTTGTACTATTATCATATTCTTTGTACTTTTGTTGGAAAAGAGACCTGATGCGTATAGATATTTTAACTGTTATGCCCGCTTTGCTTGAAAGTCCATTAAATCACTCTATCGTAAAAAGAGCTAAAGAAAAGGGGCTGGTTGAAATAAACATACTCAACCTTCGAGATTTCACAACTGACAAATATAAGAGTGTTGACGATTATGCCTTCGGAGGAGGCGCAGGGATGGTAATGATGGTTGAACCTGTTTTTAAGGCAATTGAAAAGTTGAAAAGCGAGAGGAGATATGATGAAATAATTTATACTTCTCCCGACGGTGAAAGATTCACCCAGAAAACGGCAAACCGTCTCTCTATGAAAAATAACATTATCATCCTGGCCGGACATTATAAGGGTGTTGATCAGAGGATTCGTGATCACCTGATAACCATGGAGATTTCAATAGGTGATTATGTCCTGTCAGGTGGTGAGTTGCCTGCAGCAGCAATAACAGATGCTATTGTCAGACTGCTTCCCGGAGCTATTTCAGATGAACAATCTGCACTCTCCGATTCATTCCAGGATGACCTTCTTGCTCCTCCGGTTTACACAAGGCCTTCTGAATTCAATGGTTGGAGTGTTCCGGGTATTTTACTCTCCGGTAATACCGGAGAAATAGATAGATGGAGGCATGAACAATCACTTGAAAGAACAAAAAACCTGAGGCCTGATCTGGTTAATGATGATGAACCTGATTAACAATATGGTGAAGCATTGTAAATATGGGACATCTTTATCAGTTTAAAATCGTTTTTACAATAGGTTTTACCCATAACTGATTTCCCGGTTCTCCATAATAATATATATTTATCTAATAATTACAGACTCAGATAAACTTAAGGTTGCAGTTATTTATTAATTTCAAAATAAATCCCATAATTAAAACATATTAGCTATGTTAACCTCGGTTACGGGTAATTTTATCAAATTAACCCTGCTCTTTGCAATCGTAATAAATTCGTGCAAAACTATCACTCCCACCAATAATCTAAAAGAAGGATTTATAAACCCTCCTGATTCCAGCCGCCCTGGTGTATACTGGTATTTCATGGATGGGAATATCAGCAGGGATGCAATGACAGATGACCTTGAATCTATGAAAGAAGCAGGATTAGGATATGCTTTGTTTCTTGAAGTCAATGTAGGTGTACCAAGGGGAAAGATCGACTTTCTAAGCGAGGAGTGGCAGGAGTTGTTCAGGCATGCTGTCAGTGAAGCTGAAAGACTTGGAATAAGGATTATCCTGGGATCAGGGCCCGGCTGGGCAGGAAGCGGAGGGCCCTGGGTAACACCGGCACAGTCAATGATGCACCTCGTTGCAAGCGATACCACAGTTTCCGGTCCCGTTGAATTTGATGGTATTCTGGCAGTTCCTGAACCAATGCGACCATATTTCGGAGAAAACAGTCTCTCTGATATCTTAAAGGAACAACGGAACAAATGGTATAAAGATGTTGTGGTACTTGCATTTCCTGCTCCTCAGAAAGAATCTAACAGAATCGACCGTATTGATGAGAAGGCTCTTTACTACAGAGCTCCATTCACATCACGCCCGAATATTTTGCCCTATATTCCATTCCCGTCAAATTTTAATGAGACTCCACATAGTTCAATAGATCCCGCTGATATAATAAATATTACAGATAAAATTGATGAGACAGGAAGACTGAAATGGGAAGTACCAAGTGGACGCTGGACAATATTAAGGTTTGGGATGCGCAATAATGGTGCTGTAACACGACCTGCCCCTTTACCTGGTCTCGGCTTCGAAGCAGATAAATTCGATACAACCTCTTTCATTGCACATTATGATTCATATGTAGGTAAGCTTATTAAAAAGGTCAATCCACGCAAAACCAAAACTGGTGGTGGATTGACAATGATCCACATTGATAGTTGGGAAATGGGATCACAGAACTGGAGTCCATATTTCAGAGAAGAGTTTTCTAAAAAACGCGGGTATGATCTCCTTAATTATCTGCCTGTCTATACAGGAAGAGTTGTTGGAAGTAATGAGATCAGTGAAAGGTTTCTATGGGATCTGCGTGAAACGTCCAATGAATTGATTATGGAAAATCATGCGGGTTTTTTTAAGCAACTTGGTCGTCGTAATGGATTAAGGTTATCAATAGAACCATACGACATGAATCCGGCAGCAGATTTTGACCTTGGAAGTGTTGCTGATGTTCCGATGTGCGAATTCTGGAGCGATGGTTTTGGTTATAATTCTGCTTACAGCTGTATTGAGGCAACATCAATTGCACATGTTACAGGTGTACCTGTAGTCGCTGCAGAATCATTTACTGCAGACCACACAGAGGCATGGAAGAAATATCCCGGGGACATGAAAAATCAGGGAGACTGGGCATTTTGTATTGGAATAAACCGCTTGATCTATCACACTTTCGCACATAAACCATTCAGCGATAAGCTCCGTCCGGGAATGACAATGGGACCCTATGGGGTGCATTGGGACAGAGGGCAAACATGGTGGCCGATGGTAAAGGGATATCATAAATATATATCAAGATGCCAGTATCTGTTGTCACAGGGAAACACAGTGTCAGACATTCTTTATCTCACACCGGAAGGTGCTCCACAAGTCTTCCTTCCACCTGTTTCATCTCTTGAAGGCACCTCTGTTCTCCCTGATAAAAAAGGGTATTCATTCGATGGCTGCTCACCGTTATACCTTATAAAATATGCTTCAGTAAAAGATAATAAGATTATATTTCCAGGTGGAGCATCATACAGAATAATGGTATTGCCGGATATTATTTCCATGACACCAGAGTTAATATCCAAAATAGGGACATTGATAATGGAAGGTGCTACTGTTTTAGGTAATCCTCCAGAACGATCTCCTTCCCTCTCAGATTATCCGGCTTGTGATAAAAAAGTAAAAGACCTGGCATTTGAAATATGGGGGGAGAAAAGAATACCGGCAGAGGTAGTACATCGAAAATATGGACTTGGAAAAATAATTTCCGGAGACTCCATTTATATTCACAAGGTCACAGGAACGAAGTTAAATGATACACTTGCACTTTATCCTGATTATGAAATCACAGCGGATCTTCTTAAAAAGTCAGGTGTTTTGCCTGATTTCCATGCTTCAGGAAACATTAGATACACACACCGCTCAGTTAATGACCTGAATCTCTACTTTATATCAAACAGGACAGGTATGATTGTTCAGGATACCTGTAAATTCAGGGACGGAACAGATTATGCTGAAATCTGGGATCCGGTTACAGGTGATATTTACAGTAACGCTGAAATAATAAATTCTCATGGTTATAAAAATATCCCGATAAGACTTAATCCATTTCAAAGCTGTTTCATTGTTTTCAGTAAACCAGATAAACCCGCTAATGTAAGTTCTTCCGGAGAGAATCCTTTTAAGGAAAAAACAGTTGTCAAAATACTGGATGGTTCCTGGAATGTCTCATTTGATACAGTTTGGGGAGGTCCGTCAGAGATAATCTTTGACCAGCTTACTGACTGGACACAAAGAAAAGAGGATGGGATCAGATTCTATTCAGGTATAGCAAGTTACAGTAAGGAGTTTGATTTTCCTGAATATTCTTCAGTGCAAAATTCAGAGAATTACCTTGATCTTGGTCGTGTTAAAAATATAGCCAGGGTAAGACTTAACGGTTTTGATCTGGGTATTGTATGGACAGAACCATTTCAGGTTAATACCATGAATGCTCTTAAAAAAAATAAAAACAGACTGGAAATAGAAGTTTCAAATCTCTGGGTAAACAGGCTTATTGGTGATGAAACCCATGTTTGGAATGGAGTTGAAAATGGGAAATGGCCTGAATGGCTGATTAGCGGGAAACCAAAACCAACAGGTCGGTTTACTTTTACAACTCATCACTATTACAGGAAAGGGGATCCATTAACAGAATCAGGATTAATAGGTCCTGTCCGTATTATGAAAACACCAGAACGTTAAGTTAAGAATGTCTGGAATTAAGTAATGTAATAATGTTTTGAAATGACAAAAAGCTTTAGTAAAATTGTGATCTAAATTTTCCATTTTATATTTAATTAATAATCAACAACATGAACACGCAGGATTATATCAAACGGGAAGATAAGTATGGAGCACATAACTATCATCCTCTCCCGGTAGTTCTTGAAAGAGGGGAAGGTCCATTTGTATGGGATGTTGAAGGAAAGAGGTATTTCGATTTCTTATCAGCTTATTCAGCAGTTAATCAGGGACATTGCCATCCTAATATTGTTAAAGCTTTAACAGAACAGGCTCAGAGGCTTACACTTACATCAAGGGCATTTTATAATTCTGTTCTTGGTGAATATGAGGAGTATATTACAAAGTATTTCGGCTATGATAAGGTCCTTCCAATGAATTCAGGGGCTGAAGCCGACGAAACAGCAATGAAACTCTGCCGTAAATGGGCATATAAGAAAAAAGGAATCTCCCAAAACAATGCAAAGATCGTTGCATGTGAAGGTAACTTTCATGGACGTACAATCTCAATAATATCAATGTCAACAGATCCGGATGCAAGGAACGATTACGGACCTTTTACACCGGGATTTATCATTATTCCTTACAACGATTTAAAGGCACTCGGAAATGCATTAAAAGATCCGGATGTTGCAGGTTTCCTTGTAGAACCTATACAGGGTGAGGCTGGGGTTTTTGTTCCGGATGAAGGATATCTGAAGGAAGCATATAACCTTTGTAAATCAAAAAATGTCCTTTTTATCGCAGATGAAGTGCAGACAGGAATTGCCCGCACAGGAAAACTTCTTGCCTGCGACCATGAAGGAGTTCGTCCTGATATTCTGATTCTGGGAAAAGCACTTTCAGGAGGTGTGATGCCTGTTTCTGCAGTGCTGGCAGATGATGAGATTATGCTTACAATTAAACCCGGAGAACACGGCTCTACTTTCGGAGGTAATCCAATTGCTGCTAAAGTGGCCATTGCTGCTCTTGAAGTCATTAAGAACGAAAAACTCGCCGAAAATGCAGAACGTCTTGGTAAAATTTTCCGCGAGGAGTTCAGCACAATAAAATCAGATATGATAGAACTGGTACGCGGCAAGGGATTACTTAACGCAGTTGTTATAAAACCAAAAGGTAATAAAACTGCCTGGGATGTATGCCTGGCAATGAGAGATAAAGGAGTTATTGCAAAACCCACACATGAACATATTATCCGGTTTGCCCCGCCACTCGTTATTACAGAAAAGCAACTCAGGGAAGCAATTGGATTAATCAAGGAAGCTTTTAAACTGTTTGAATAACAGGATGATTTTTCAAAATAAAGGTATTCAGTCATTTCAGAAAAAACTCTGAATTATATTGTTATTTATGGAAGTCAGGAATATTATAAAAACAGGAACCAGGATTCTGTTGGTTTTAGCAATAACTGTACAATTTTCGTGCTCCGGAAGGCTTAATGTAACAGAAGGAGAACTTCTTACACATATTAAATATCTTTCGTCAGATTCTCTGAAAGGCAGACAAACAGGAATGACAGGAGATAGCCTGGCTGCCCAATATATAAAAAATGAGCTGGCTTCTTATGGTTTCATTCCTCTTTCAAATGACGGATTTCAGAGATTCAGAGTAACTAACAGAGTTTTTCCGGGACCTGATAATTATTTTTCCATGGATGGGAAAAAATTTATACCCGAAAATGAGTTTATTCCATTCGCTTTCACCTCTGATACTGTTTTGGAATCTGAGGTTCTTTTCGCTGGTTATGGATTCTGTATTAATAATGACACTCTTAAATGGGATGATTATAAAGACATTGATCCATCGGGGAAGTGGATAATGATACTACGTGCTGATCCTGAAACAGATAAAGCAGTAAGTCCGTTTATTCCTTTCAGTGCTGACAGGGACAAAGCGCTGCTGGCAAAAGATATGGGAGCAGCCGGAGTGATCATGGTATCTGGTCCGACATATAATCCACAGGACACATTTGAATCTCTTAATGCAGGAGATTACTCTGTTGGCATTCCTTCCATAAGGATAAAAAGAGAAGTAGCAGATGCCATTCTGGAAAAGACAGGAACTTCAGTATCAAAACTTGAAAAGAGACTCAACAGCACCAGGAAGCCAGTCAGTTTTACTACCGGCATGACTGTCAGAGCCGGAACTGAAATTATTATTGAAAGAAACAGTACCAGAAATGTGGCAATGGTATTACCAGGCCAGGATGAACTGCTTAAAAATGAATATATTATAATTGGAGCACATTTCGATCATCTGGGCATGGGAGGAAGTGGATCTTCAAGCAGGGCAACCGATACAGTTGCTGTCCATCACGGTGCTGATGATAATGCATCAGGTGTGGCTTTAATGCTGGAGCTGGCAGAAAAGTTAGCACATACTAAAGAAAGACATAAGCGGAGTATTATATGCATTGCCTTTTCAGGTGAGGAAATGGGATTGCTCGGATCAAAATATTTTGTTGAGAGTGCGGAAATTGACCTGTCGAAAGTTAACGCAATGATAAATCTCGATATGGTCGGCAGACTTACTGACTCTACTGCTTTACAGGTATCCGGGATAGGAACAGCAGAAGGACTAAAAGAGTTGTTAATTGCAGGTATTGACACTGGTGCAATTAAACTCATCTTTTTGAATGAAGGTTTTGGCCCTTCTGACCACTCATCCTTCTACGGGAAAAGTATTCCTGTATTGTTTTGCACAACTGGAGCCCACCTCGATTATCATACTCCGGCAGATACATACGATAAAATAAATTACAAGGGAATAGTGACAATATCCTCTGTTGTTTTCAAGGCAGTGAACACCCTTTCCAACACAACTTCAAGACTTGAATTCAGGGAGTCAGGACCTAAAATTGAGACAGGAAGGGCAATGAGAAAAAAAGGAGTTACCCTTGGAATTATGCCCGATTTTGCAGGAAATATAAAGAATGGTCTAAGAGCTGATTTCGTCACTCCCGGAAAGCCTGCAGCACTGGGAGGGATGAAAAAAGGTGATATTATTATTTCCATTAATGGCAAAACGGTCAATAACATTCAGGATTATATGTTCAGAATGGGCCAGCTCAAACATGGTCAGATAATAAGTGTTGAAGTACTGAGGAATAATAAGCCTGAAGTACTTCTGATACAATTATAAGCAGTTGAATAATGGGGAAAAAACCACATATGAAACCCGCATGGTAGATCAGCATCACAAACACCGATGAATATAAGTTTTTTTAAGCATGTGTGGTTACATCCAATCTTAAATTAAAAAATATATTCGGATGAAAAAATTCTTATTATGGCTCATAGCATTCATCATTACAATAGGTGCAGCCTATTACCAAAGAACTACTGGTCCAACCTATCCAAAACGGATCACTGTTAATATCAACAAATCACCTGTTGATCTGAAACTGATACGCAGCATTGATCTGAGTGAAAGATCAGAAGTCAAGCTTAAAATTTACGATACTACTGTTAAAGCCAACCTTTACTTTAAACGATTCAAAACAACTGACGAATACCAGGTTGCTCCTTTTACTTTCAAGGTTTATCCCGTGAAATCATTTCTGATGAATAGACTCTTTAAAATAACTGAAGAGAAAGGTCTTTTTGCAGATATTCCTCCGCAACCTGAAGCCGGCAAACTTCAGTATTACATTGAAATTACAGATTCGGAAGGAACCAGATTTCTGATGAAGGAAACACCTGTTGTAATAAGGTTTAAAGGTGGTGTTCCCGGATATGTACTGACACCACATATTCTTCTAATGTTTATGGCTATGCTATTTTCTACCTTAGCAGGCCTTATGAGTATAGTAAAGATTCCTTCCTATAAAAAGTATGCAAAATGGACCCTTTATCTATTTATTACAGGAGGAATGATACTTGGCCCTATAGTTCAGAAATTTGCCTTTGGAGATTTCTGGACCGGAGTTCCTTTTGGGTGGGATCTTACTGATAATAAAACTCTTATAGCTTTGCTTTTCTGGATATTAGCAGTAATTATGAACAGAAAACATGATAAACCATTCTATACAGCACTTGCAGCACTTGTCCTTCTCCTGGTATTTTCTATTCCACACAGTATGTTTGGTTCAGAGCTTGATTATACAAGCGGCCAGGTGACCCAGGGACTTATTTTCTTCATATTTTTCAGAAATAATCTCAAAATTTCTTAAATTGAGTGCAGCATAATAAAAATTCCCACGTCTATTGAGTAAAATTAAGAGATGTTGGGTGCAGCAACACATATCAAAACAAGTCTTTATTTAAAGATGGCAAATGTAGAAGCGGCATTCAAAAATTTACACCAGGATCTTTTAGACGGATGTAAAACAGGCGACCAGAAGGCACAATTTCAGATTTATAAGTTGTATTACAAGGCAATGTACAACACAAGTCTGAGAATTGTAAATGACACAATGGAAGCTGAGGATATAATGCAGGAATCATTTCTGTCAGCATTTGAAAAAATTGACACCTATTCAGGGATGGTAAGTTTCGGTGCCTGGCTAAAAAAGATAGTAGTCAACCGTTCACTTGATTACCTGAGCAAAAAGAAAGCGGTCTTTGAAGATATTGAGTCGCATACTGGAATAAGAGATGAAAGCGGGGATGAAACATCAAGAAATGAGGAGATTGATGTTATGGTTGAAGATGTGAAGGAAGCAATTAACAGATTACCTGATGGTTATAGAATTATTCTGTCACTTTATCTGTTGGAAGGTTATGATCACGATGAAATTGCAGAGATCATGTCAATAACCAGCAGTACATCGCGATCACAACTTTCGAGAGCTAAACAGAAACTCATTGGAGAATTAAAAGGAAATCAGAAAATTTATCAGTGATGAAAACTATAGAGGAATTAATCAGGGATAACAGGGATTATTTCGAGGATCAGGAACCAGCGGAAGGTCACCTGGAAAGATTCAGCCGCAGGCTTGAAATAATATCCCAAAAAGTTACTGTCAAAAGAAGTATCGTACCTTACCTGTTAAAAGCAGCTGTGGTAACTCTTCTTGTAACACTCTCCTCTCTCTGGACATGGGAGCATTTTTTACGATCAGACAGGAACAGGATGTCACTTGGAGATGTTTCACCACAATACAAAGAGGTTGAAAATTATTACATGCATCAGGTTAATCTGATGGAAGGTGAGATAGTTACAGTCGATTTAAAAAACAACCCGGAACAGAAAGAGATTCTTCTTAAGGAGATGAAAAGTATGGACTCAGTCTATATTCAGCTTCAGAAAGAACTCAAAGTAAATCCAGATGATGAAAGAATAATCAATGCCATGATTGAACATTATCAGACAAAACTGGAAGTTATGACCTTCATTGTAAATCAGTTAAAATCAATCAGAAATGAAAACCAAAATAGTACAGAAAATGAAAAATTCACTCTATAAATCAGGAGGGCTCCTTGCAGCCGCTTTATTACTTGTAACTCTTACCTTATCAGGACAGGAAGTAACAAAGCAATTTCACAAAGAATTCAATTCAATCCCGGGTACAACACTGGATCTTAGTAACAAGTACGGCGATATAACGATTCAGAGCTGGAATCAGGACCAGATTGTTGTTGATGTCAAGATTACTGTTGAAATGCCGGATAAACAAAGAGCCGAAAAGCTTTTGAATTATATTGAAATACAATTCAGTGAAGCAGAAAAACTGGTATCAGCAAAAACTATTTTTGACGATAAATTTAACTTCTCAGGATGGGGAGCCGGATCAAGACGTTTCAGTGTTGTCTATAATGTAAAAATGCCAGCCGGCAATAACCTGAAGCTATCAAACAGGTATGGTGACACAGATATTGATGAACTGAATGGATTGGTTGATCTTGATATCAAATATGGAAATCTGGTTGCCGGAAAACTTACCAGAGAAAATGAAAAACCACTTAGCAGGCTTACAATCAGCTATGGGAAAGCTTCTATCGAGGAAGCAGGGTGGCTTGACATTATCGTGAGATACAGCCCTGTAGTGAAGATCTCAAAGAGCCAGGCACTGCTTCTCGACAGCAAATATTCTAAAATTCAGTTAGGGGAAACAAGTTCACTAGTTGGTGATTCAAAATATGATAATGTTCGCATTGAGTCAATCAGTAACCTCGTACTTGAAAATGGCTATGCTGAAGTTAACATTGGTTCACTTACCAATAAGCTTGATTTCAAAGGCAGCTACGGTTCTCTTACGATTGAAAGTATCCCAGCTGGTTTTGAGTCAATCAATGTAGAAACACGTTATACAGGAATTCGCCTGGGAATTGAGGAGACAGCCAGTTACAGACTTGATGCAAAGGTCTCTTATGGCGGATTAAAAATAAACGAAGGAAATTTCAAATATCAGAAACGGATTGTAGAAAACAATTCGAATGAGACAACTGGTATTATCGGCAAAGAAGAAAACCCGGCATCAGTGGTCAATATTGAATCATCGTATGGTTCAGTTAAACTATATTAAAACATTACCTAATTGAGAAAGTGAAGGCTGTAGTGCAAAATTACAGCCTTCATTTTTTTATCAGCCCCCCTATTATGATCTATCAGGATAATCAATTATTTCTCTACTTAAAATCTCAGGAGATTAATTGAAACAGGATGTTCTGTTTTCATTTGTTTATTATTTTTGCTATAATCTTTTTATCTATTGGTTTTTATTCACTTCTTTCACATAAGACTACTTAAAAGCAAACAAAATGATTAAAGTTGAAAAACCTTCAGAAGATTATCTGGAAAAAAATAAAGTAAGAACATGGCCTGTTTGGGAAAAAGAAGTCTCAGAGTTCCAGTGGGAATATGATGAAACTGAGACTTGTTATATACTTGAGGGTGATGTTGTTGTTGTCCCTGAAAATGGTAGCCCGGTAGGATTCTGCAAAGGCGACCTGGTAACTTTTATGCAAGGTCTGAAATGTACCTGGAAAATTAATAAAGCTGTAAGAAAACATTATAAATTCGGATAGACACGCAGCGATAAACAAATTCATTATGAAACCCGGGCAAATAACGTTTGTTTTTTTCGTAATCCTATTCCAACCCTGGATTCTGCCGGAGTCAGATGCTCAATCCCCGAAAGTGCCAGGTGTTATAGTAGATCATATTCCTGCATCTTCAAAAATATATATTGGCTCACCAAGTATTTGCATTCTGCCCAATGGTAATTATGTCGCTTCGCATGATCATTTTGGACCAGGTTCGACGGAATATCAGCAAGCTCTGACTTCTGTTTTCAAATCAACTGATAAAGGCAGGACATGGGAAAAGATATCAGAAATAAATGGACAGTTCTGGTCTAATCTGTTTGTACACCAAAATGCACTGTACATCTTAGGCACCTGGAAACACCACGGTAATTTAATTATCCGAAGGTCATTGGATGAAGGTTTAACCTGGAGTGAGCCTGCAGACAATAAAACCGGATTGCTCCTTGAAGGTGAATATCATACTGCACCAATGCCGGTAGTTAATCACAATGGCCGTTTGTGGAGAGCCCTTGAAAATGCAAGATCATTTACAACTGCATGGGGCCGACGTTATGGTGCAATGATAATTTCAGCCCCGGTAGAGTCAGATCTATTAAATTCCTCAAGTTGGACTGCAACAAACTATCTGACATATGATTCAACATATCTGGGTGGCAAATTTGGTGGTTGGCTTGAAGGCAATGCAGTTGTTGCCCCGGATGGAAATATTGTAGATATACTTCGGGTGGCAACATCTGAACAGGGACGAGATATGGTTGCTGCTGTGCATATCAGTAAAGATGGCCGGACTGCAACGTTTGATCCGTCAACCGGTTTTATGGATTTTATTGGTGGAGCCAGAAAGTTTTCGATACGGTTTGATGAAGGGTCCAATCGTTACTGGACCATCACAAACATGATTGAGGACAAATTTTCTGATATGCAGGCTTCATCAGTACGTAATACCCTTGTATTAAAAAGTTCGAGTGACCTTAAAACATGGTCTGTTCATAAAGTACTTCTGCATCATCCTGAGGTAAAAAAACATGGTTTCCAGTATATTGACTGGCAATTTGATAAACACGACATAATTTATGTGTCGAGAACCGCTTACGATGATGAATCCGGTGGTGCGAATAATTATCATGATGCCAATTTCATGACTTTTCACCGGATTAAAAATTTCAGAAAGCAGGTAAAGAATAAAATACAAACCTTCTGATGAAGGCATAGGCTGATATTAAGGCACTAAAATCAAACTTTCAAAAATCCATTTCCACTACAGTAATACCAGATCCTCCGAATTCAACATGTTCGTCGCGGAAAGATTTGACTACATCAATTGTTGCAAGATATTGTCTTACAAGCTCCCGTAAAATTCCATTACCTTTTCCATGCAGTATCCTGAGATTCCGGTGCTGTACCATAAGGGCATCATCTATCAGATCACGCACACGGTTAATAGCTTCTTCTCCCCTTACTCCCCTGATATCTATTTCAGGTTTGAAACTGAGTCTTCTTTGAGTCAGAGCAGGATCAACTTCCCGGAAAGTCTGATTTCTTCTGGCGCTCTTTTTAAGTTCTGACCTGCTTATTCTTTCGACTTTATCGATATTTACAAAAATTCTTAAAGTGCCTGTTTCGACTTCTGCCTTTTTGCCTTTAATATCGACAATCTCACCAGCAACCATGGTATCAATCATACGCACGGCATCTCCAGGTTTCAAAGGACCTAAAGAATTATCTTGCGGGACTGGATTATCGACCACTTTTTCAATCCTGATCTTCTTTGCCTTTGCATTTAACCTCCGGATCTTCTCCTCCGATTCTGTAAAAGCAGGTTTTGATTCTTCAGCAATAATTTCTTTGAAATCATCGAGCTGGTGACGAAGATCCTTTGTTTTTTCCTTATCAGCCTGGGACTCTTTAATCTGTCGTATTGTATTCTCGATCATCCTGTTTGACTCTTTCAAAAGGGACCCTGCCTCATCCTTAGCTTTTGCTATAATCTCTTTTCTTAGGTTTCTGGCCCCTGAAAGCTCTTTTTCATATTCCTCAATCATCTCAGCCAGACGTTTCTCTTCCTGCCTTATTGTTTGTCGTTTGTTTTCCCAGTATCGTTTATCACGAGCAATATCTTTAAGATGTTTGTCGTAATTAATATTCTTTACTCCTGCTTTTTCTGAAGCAGCTGAAAGGATCTCCTCCGGGAGTCCAATTTTCCTTGCAATTTCAAAAGCAAACGAACTGCCCGGTTTTCCGATGGTCAGGTGAAAAAGAGGCTGCATAAGATGATTGTCAAAATCCATTGCCCCATTAATGATACCATCAGTAAGCGATGCAAAATATTTAAGATTTGTATAATGAGTGGTAATTACTCCAAAAACCCGTTTCCTGTTCATCTCACCAAGAATAGCTTCAGCTATTGAACCTCCTAACATTGGTTCTGTACCGGTTCCAAACTCATCAATAAGTATCAAGGATTTTTCAGTACCATATTTTACGAAATGTTTCATGTTTATAAGATGAGAGCTATAAGTACTCAGATCATTATCAATGCTTTGCTCATCACCTATGTCAATCAGGATATTTTTAAATATACCTGTCTCCGACCCTTCACCAACCGGAATTGTAAGACCACATTGAACCATATACTGAAGTAGTCCAACAGTTTTAAGGCAAACTGATTTCCCGCCGGCATTTGGACCAGATATAAGAAGGATCCTGTTATTCTCATCCAAAACAATATCAAGTGGGACAACTTTTCTGCCAGGTATTTTTTCAAAAGCTATTGAGAGAATTGGATGGATTGCACTTTTCCATGTCAGAAAAGGTCTGTTTACGATTAACGGTTTGATCGAATGAAGCTGATTTCCAAGGAGTGCTTTGGCTCTTATAAAATCAATCTCACCAAGAAATGCATCAGACTCAAGAAGATCATCAATATATGGTCTGATATTATCTGCAAGTGTTGTCAGTATCCTTACAATCTCCCTTCTCTCCTCATATTCCAGCTCTATAATATCGTTATTTATCTCAACAATCTCTTCCGGTTCAATGTAGACTGTTTTACCTGAAGCTGACTGATCATGAATAAGACCTCTTATCTTACGTTTATCATAAACGTTCACCGGTATTACTCCTCTCCCGTTCCTGATTGAAGCGGTAGTATCTGTATCAACAAATCCATCAACCTGTGCCTGTTTTAGAATTGCATTCAGTCTTTTGGTAACAAGAATGCTTTTTCCTGCAAGCTCAGACCTGATCTCTCTCAGGCGTGAAGATGAATTATCTTTAATAACACCATGTTTGTCAATTATCCGGTCAATTGAATCCAGAACAAACGGAAATGATCTGACTGTGCTGCAAAGAGATTTAAGGACAGGATATTTTGACTCATCAATGTTCCTGAAAAAATGGAGGATACCCTTTACTGTGTCAAGTGCCCTTTTAAGGTCAAATACCTCAGGTACTTCAGGAAATGTTCCTTCAATTCTTATCTTTTTAAGAGAGTCCGAAATTTTGTAATAATGCTCCGATGGGAAATGATCTTCAAATATCAGTAACTGTTGAAATTCGAATGTAGCAGAAAGCTTTAGTGACAATAAATCAAAATCATCTGAAAATACAACAGAGGCTGCTCTCTCCATTCCCATCGGACTGACACACTTTTCCGTGAGCATGCTTCTGATCCTGTCAAAGCCTATCTTGTTTTCAAAGTTTTCGGGATAAATCATTATCAGGTTAGAGGTTAAAAGTTGAAGGTGTCAAATAGATAAATAATCAGGTAAAAGTAAAAAGTGTAATGGTAAAAGATTATTTTCCAAAGTTAATTATTGTAAAATCATTTTACCAGAGTTAGGTAATAAGGTATCATTTTCTAAATTTGAAGATTCAATAAACTTACCATCTTATAACAGCTATATGAAAATTAGAAAAATCCTGGCACTATATGTATTTCTGTTTTTCCTGCCATCAATGCTCTTGGCGCAAAATGAAAATGTGGATCTTGGCATGATTTACAAGATTAAACAGGAAGGTCAGAAAAATAGTCAGATTCAGGAGATGGCATTCTGGCTGACAGATTTCATAGGACCAAGACTTACTGGATCAACCGGTAATAACCAGGGAAATGAATGGGCAAAGAAAAAAATGGAAGAACTAGGTTTTCAGAATGTAAGGATTGAAGCTGCAGGTGATTTCAGCCGGGGAGGATGGGATAACATGAAATCCTATGCAGCTATGACCAGGCCTTATTATACAAACTTTGCCTGTAATCCTGTTGCCTGGACAGGAAGTACAAATGGATTGATAAAAGGAGAGGTAGTTCTGATAAATATTAAAAGCGAAGACGATTTTGATACATACAGAGGTAAGATCAGCGGGAAAATAGTTCTTATCCCTTCAGTAAATACTTATGAAGTAAATTTTGAACCGCTTGCAACCAGGCTGACCGATTCCCAGCTAAAAGACTTAACACAGGAGTCTGCTCCTGCTTCCGGAATAAGGCCGATCTATGATTTTGCAGCAATAACAACACAGAGAGAGTTACGAATGAAAATCTCAAAATTTCTCAATGATGAAGCAGTTGCAGTAATTCTCAATAACTCAGGTATCTTCAACGTCCCAGGCTCGGGTAATGTAAATTATAAGTCAGGTGAAAAGGAACCAGTAGCAGAACTAAATCTTTCTGTTGAAGCTCATGCAAGAATGGAAAGATTAATCCGCCAGAAAGTACCGGTTGAGATGGAAATCGAAATTCAGAATAATTTCTTTGCTTCCCCAAAAATTTATAATGTATTCGGTGAAATTACAGGTAGTGACAAGCTCCTTAAAAATGAAGTAGTTTTGTTAGGTGCTCATATAGATTCATGGCATGGTGGAACTGGTGCTGCTGATAATGCATCAGGTTGTATAGTAATGATGGAGGCCTTGAGGATTCTTAAAAACCTCGATTGTGCACCTCGCAGGACAATAAGGGTTGCATTATGGGGAGGTGAAGAGCAGGGACTTAACGGTTCACGCGGATATGCTGAAAAATATCTGATCGACCCTTCAACAAAGCAACATAAGCCTGATTACGAAAAATTTGCTGCTTATTTCAATATGGACAATGGAACGGGAAGATACCGGGGAATATATATACAGCAGAATGAAATGGTAAGACCAATATTTGAAGAATGGTTAAAACCATTCACTGATCTTGGATGTTCAACAATAACATTAAGGAATACAGGAAGTACAGACCATGTTTCATTTGATGCTATCGGATTGCCAGGATTCCAGTTTATTCAGGATGCTATTGAATATCGTCGTGGTTATCATACTGTTATGGATACATATGACAGACTTGTAATGGCTGATCTCAGGATTAATGCAATTATCACCGCATCATTTGCCTTTAATGCATCAATGAGAGATGCAAAACTCCCGGGGAAACCTGTCATGAAATCCAGATAATAAGAAGGGCAGGTACAAATCTCACTAACGCAAAAACATGTAACATTTTTGCGGGATATTGAGCGAGTCAGAGTTTCAACCATGCCTAATTATTATAATATATCAGGGTTTTCCTGCTCTGATCAGATTTTTCAACTCCTCAATATGAGAAGTATAAATACCTCTCGGATCGGTGGAATGCTTTTTACAGAGCGAAGCAGCATATCCAACTGCAACACCCATCTGACCAGTTGTATTCATTACCCTTGGACCGCCAAGACCAACATGTGAAGTGCTTAAACACCTGCCTGCCATAAACAGGTTCTTTACATTTTTTGAGTAGAGGCAACGATACGGAATAAAATAATGATCAACCTTGTAGAACAATGCCTCAGATAAGAAATCTGGTTTGGAGGGATCTTTCAGCTTTTGCTGATAATGGACATCAACGTCTCTCTCTTCCATAACAACAGCATCATCAAACTCAGTCATATTTTTTTCATCTTGAAAAGTGTAGATATAGTCTCCGACCAATCTTCTGGATTCTCTTTTTCCTATCAGGTATGAGACCCACTCCAATGCAAGATTTACGTTTTCGGGTTTCTTTTTTGCATTATAAAAAGAACCGTATATGGCTTTAAGCATATGGTCGCGGATTGACTCTGAATCTTCAATCTGGCTAATTTTTTCGCTTGAGTACTCCCATTTCCATGTGCCCTCAGTTGCAGAATAATTATCAGCAATATTCATTGCCCAGGGCACTTCAGGAAAAGTTACAGGGCTTCCCTTATCTACACTCCTCCATAATACTGAAGAGCCCATCACACGATTGTCGGATTGAGCCGGACTCCAGAGTTCCTTATGCAGTTCCCAGTTTTCATTGTACCGTGCGGAATCTTCCCGTCCGTACATATATTCAGCACCTGCCCAATATCCAATCCAGCCATCACCTGTACAATCAATAAACAGTGGTGCTGAAAATCTTACAGTCTCACCTGATGATGTGTGTCGTGCATCAACTGAAATGATTCTATCCTGGGACGTATTTGCAGCATAAGCTCTCATATTCAGGAAAATGGAGATATTGGTATACTTTTCCATATTTGTTTGACGCTTTTTGTCATCAAGTACCGATTCGGGAGAACCATTAGGCCACCATACAGTATTCAGCATACTAAGGATCCTGTCAGATTTCCATGTAATTCCCTCAGTATGAACCCGAATCTCACTGCTGGCATTACCACCAAGTACCGGACGATCCTGTATAAGAGCGATCTTCATCCCCTGTTCAGCAGCAGCAATTGAAGCAGCACATCCGGCAATTCCTCCTCCAACTACCACAAGGTCAAATAATTCTGACTTAATAGGGATATTTCCTTCATTAAGGAGCTTCTTGCGCCACAGGGATAATTCTTTTCCAGTTCGTGGAGGTGGGGTTTTAAAAGTGCTTATATAAACAGCATCACACCTGCCTTCAAAACCTGTAACATCTGCCAGTTCTATTAATGCAGAGGTATCTTTAACCACAGATGATCCAGCGTATTGCCAGCCCCATCCCTCTTCAGTTCCTAAAATATTCTTCAGTTCCTTCTTGTTAATTATTATTTTGAACCTACCGGGGGCTTCCCAATTGCCCGGTGCCCAGTTTGTTGTCCTCACCCAAAAATGATATTTACCTGTGAAAGGCAATGTGATTTCAGCAGAGGCATTTTTAACAGGAATTCCCAAACCATGAGCAAGCAGATAAGGTGATCCCATCTGTTCAACAAACTGGGGATCAATAACCCATCCACCGTTATCTTTGAAACTTTCTGCCTCAATTAATAGTTCATACCTCTTCCCAGTACATGAAGTAAGAATCATTAAGACAATAATGATAAGGTAAAAGACTCTTTTCATGAAACCGATTTATTATTCTATTACTTTTTTTACATCAACATCTTTCATTGAAAGCTGAATACGTTTCCTTTCAATATCGACAGCCAGAACTTTCACCATAACATGCTGGTGCAATTTTACGACTGTTGAAGGATCCTGTACATAGTTCCTGCTAAGATTTGATACATGCACCAGACCATCCTGTTTAACACCGATATCGATAAATGCTCCGAATTTTGTAACATTTGTTACAATACCAGGTATGACCATTCCGGAGATCAAGTCCTCAAGTGAATGAACATCTGCAAATTTAAACTCTTTTATTTTAGACCTGGGGTCGCGCCCTGGCCTGGAAAGTTCATCCATAATATCTTTCAAAGTAGGAAGGCCGGTTACTGCGGTAATATACTTTTCAAGAGTTATCTCCTTCCTTTTATTCTCATTAGTGATCAACTCCTTTACATCACATCCCAGGTCTTTTGACATTTTTTCCACAACATGATAACTTTCAGGATGTACAGCACTTGAGTCGAGCGGATTCTCTGCATTGCGGATACGGAGGAAACCTGCACTTTGTTCAAATGCCTTTGCACCCATTCTTTTAACTTTAAGCAGATCGTGACGTGATTTGAAAGGTCCGTTTTCCGACCTGTAATCAATAATATTCTGTGCAAGCTGAGGGCCCAGCCCAGATACATATGTAAGCAGATGGCTGCTGGAAGTGTTGACTTCGACCCCGACTGCATTAACACAACTCATTACAACTTCATCAAGAGAATTCTGTAATTTCTGTTGATCAACATCGTGCTGATACTGACCAACCCCTATTGATTTGGGATCTATTTTCACAAGTTCAGCAAGTGGGTCCATAAGTCGCCGTCCTATCGATACCGACCCTCTCACTGTTACATCATAATCGGGGAACTCATCCCGTGCTGTTTTTGATGCTGAATAAATTGAAGCTCCTGCCTCACTGACAATAAATACCTGAATATCATTCTCAAACTTGACCCATTTAATAAAATCTTCTGTTTCACGGCTTGCAGTTCCATTACCAATTGCAATTGCATCAATCTTATAAGCATTTACAAGAGATAATATCTTCTTGATCGACAGAGCAGTTTGGTTCTGGGGAGGGTGAGGATATATTGTTTCGTTATGTATTAGATTTCCCTGTCTGTCCAGGCATACAATCTTGCATCCTGTCCGAAAACCGGGATCTATTGCCAGTACATTCTTTTCACCAAGTGGAGCAGCCAGAAGTAGCTGCCTCAGGTTATCAGCAAAAACTTTAATCGCCTCAATATCTGCTTTTTCTTTTGATATATGCCTGAATTCGGTCTCCATGGAAGGTGATAAAAGTCTTTTCCAGCTATCCTTCACAGCGCCTTTAACAATATCACCAGAGGCATTTCGTTCTTTGACAAATGTATAATTCAGAATATCAAGTGCCTTGTTTTCTTCAGGTTCAATTGAAAGCCTGAGGAAACCCTCATCTTCACCCCTTCTCATCGCAAGCAGCCTGTGTGAAGGACACTTTTTCAAAGGTTCGTACCAGTCGAAATAGTCACTATACTTTATTCCTTCAGTCTCTTTTCCTTTAATTACTTTTGAGAATATGAGTGCCTCCCTGTCAAAAAGATATCTCATCTTT
>CAZXFB010000002.1:15113-48282 GCA_964639725.1 uncultured Rikenellaceae bacterium | reverse complement strand
TTTCTGGAAATCTCATCTTCACTTATCCACTCTGCAATAATATCGGATGCGCCGTCAATAGCATCCTCAACAGATAGGACTAAGTCACTTAGAAAGCCTTCAGCCTTCAATGCCGGATCACTCTCCTTCTGATCCATAATAATTACTGCAAGGGGTTCCAGACCTTTCTCTCTTGCGATTGTGGCACGTGTCCGTCGCTTAGGCCTGTATGGCAGATAAATATCCTCAAGTTCTGAAATGGAGAGAGCAGCATCTATTTTATTGCTTAGTTCAGGAGTCATCTTTTCCTGCTCTTCAATGGATTTAATTACTGCCTTGCGGCGTTCATCCAGTTCCTTCAACCTTTCATATTCATCTTTGATATTCATCAGTTGAACCTCATCAAGGCTTCCGGTCATCTCTTTTCTGTACCGGCTTATAAAAGGAATAGTAGCACCTCCATCCATCAACCTGATGGTATTTTCCACCTGCCATTCGTTCAAACCAAGCTTCTTTGATACAAGTTCAATATTCTTATTCGTATTCATATCTTCTATTCTACGTATATAACAAGACCTTTAAGATATTCGCTTTCAGGATGGTAAATATTGACCGGATGATCCGGAGGCTGACTCATCTGGTGCAAGATCCTTACATTACGTCCTGTATTTGCAGCTGCAGCAAAAACTGATTTCCTGAAATTCTCTTTTGTTACAACCTGGGAACAAGAGAAAGTAAAGATAATACCTCCTGGCTTTATTTGCTCTATAGCCTTCATATTAAGCCTTTTATACCCCTGAAGGGCATTTGCAAGCACATTAAAATGTTTTGCAAATGCAGGTGGATCAAGTATTATAAGGTCATACTGGTCTTTTATATGATTCATATAATCAAATGCATCAACCTGGAAAGATTCGTGTCTCTTATCCTCACCATAATTAAGTCTGATGTTTTCATTAGCAAGTTCAATTGCAGGGAAAGAGCTATCAACAGTGTGAACAACAGATGCATTTTTCATTGCATAAACAGAAAATCCACCGGTATACCCGAACATATTCAATACTCTCTTTTCGTTAGAGTAATTTTCAAGCAGCTTCCGGTTGTCCCGCTGATCGATAAAAAAACCTGTCTTTTGTCCGGTAGTCCAGTCTATTTTAAAAAGGTAACCGTTTTCTTTAACTGTCACCGGTCCTGAATTTCCATATAGAAATTCATTAACACTTGTGATGCCAGACATATGTGGTAATGTCCCCTCACTTTTATTATAAACAGCAATAACCTTATCTTTTAAAAGTTCAGAAACGACTGATGCAATCTCATTCCTAATCATATAAAAACCAAGAGAATGCATCTGCATCACTGCAACACCATTATAATAATCAACTATCAGACCCGGTAACCCATCTCCTTCTCCATGAATAAGCCGGAACACGTTAATATCAGGATTATCAATAATACCTATTGATTTACGGTAATTTATTGCCCTTTTGATCTTTTCTCTGAAAAAAGAAACGTCAGGAGATACATTTTCAAATGATAGTATTCTGACAGCTATTGAACTAGGAGCATAGTGGCCTACAGCCAGAAAGGATTCTTTATTATCATATATATCAACCAGATCACCTTCAGCCGGATTTCCATATATCTTTTTTATTGCACCTGAGAATACCCATGGATGAAATCTTCTTACCGACTGCTCTTTACCTGATTTAAGTACAATTCTGATTCTTTCCACAACACTTATATTTCTTGTTTAAATACATCAAATCATAAATTTCTGTCTGTCAGTTTACTATACACCTGTTGACAGACCCATGCATCTGTTGCGGCATATATTTGCTGAGCTTCAGTAAGCTCCTCAGCCTCCCAATCAGTTACTTGCTGGCGTTTGGAAATTCTGAAACCAAGTACTATTGCAGCAAGTTTTTTCAAACCTGAACTCTGAATGCCAAAATCTTTGACAAAACTTTGAAGATCAACAAATCCTTCAGGAGAAAACTTCTTAACCCCTTTAAGAAACCTTATATCATCATGAACTGCCACCCCTGCCTTTATTACGGAAGGATCAGATAATAATTTAATAAGTTCCTCAGGAAATCCAATTTTATTTATCCGGAACAGGCATGCCAGGTTATCAGTTGAAAGCTGTATAAGAGCCACAAGATTTTTCCTGCCTTTTTTAAAAGTAGGTTTAGTCTCTGTATCAAAACCCAATAATCCAATTCCAAGCAATCTTGGTAATACCTCATAAAAAGTTTTCAGATTATCTACTACGATTATTTCATCTTTAAACCACGAGAGCTCATATTCTGCAATCTCCTCTACAGTTATGGCTTCCTTATACCTGTTATTCAGCATCTCTGCGGAAATCTTTTTGTCTTCTGGATATAAACCAGTCAGCAGTGTTTCTTCTATCGCCATTTTCATCAACATCATTTTCGACTTTACCAATCTCCTCTCCCGAGTATATGAACCTGTGAATTGCTCTCAAAGAATTTACAAGCTTCTGCCCCCAGTAGCTTTCAAAGTTCATCCTGCATTCCCAGATCGCATCATTCATTACCTCAGGTGTACCAGTCTGGTACAGCAGAAGAAAATTTTTCAAATCCTGGTACATATCTGCCAGATTCTCTGCAAGGCTCGACATTATGTATCCTTCAGTATCATTTAGTTTATCATCAGAAATATCAGGATAATCATTTGCCGTTCCTAATTTCTCTTTAAAATCATCATTAACCCTGAACCAGTCTGATTCATTCACAAATTTTTCATTGCCATCTTCAAAATATGGTTCCAACGACGGAAGCAATGATGCCTTAAGATATAAAAGTGGCAACAATCTCTGTAAAATCCTGAGCATTTCATCTCCCTTTATTTCAGAGGCATGCCCGGCATATTTACAATACTCATTAGCAACAGCAACAAATTCTACTACTGTTCTGGAATAAGCAGGGTCTGGTTTATTATCCATAAAATAAATTAAAATAATTTGCCAGTAAAATTAGACAATTTTAAATTAAACAGCCCAAGCTTTGAAAACAGTAAGACGTAATACTATTATCTGTATCTGAAATAATAGTTGCTAGCCGTTTCCATATCCGCTATTACTGTCAGCTTATTGATTTAAATATCACTTACCGGATGCTGAGCAAGTCAGTGATTATCTCCTTCAGAACTCTCTCGGTGGATGGTTCGGCAAATGCCCATGTTGGTTCATAACCTCCTTCTTCATAAGAGTTTTCCAATGGGATATATTCAGTTCCTGTGTCGGTGTATGCTGCAGTCGCAACAAAATCACCGGGAGCAATCTGCTGGGCGAAAAGCTGATATTCAACAAATGATTCCGCAGGCAGGTGCAGAAGGCATAAATTGTTTCCAAGATGAAGGCTTGTTACGGGAACTGGCGTTCTGGCAGCACAATGACGTATGAATGAGACTCTCAATGCAGCCTCGATCCGAACGGAGTTAGACTTTTTATTATCGTTAATAACCCTGAACATCTGTTCCTCGGTGAACAGAGGATCTGCAGTCAGCACCAACGGTTTTACCTTCCATAACACTTTACCTACAGGAACGGGTCTAATATTTTTCTCAGATTCAATCATTGCTGAATGCATACGCTCTGATAATACAGCTCTGTTCAACTTGTCGCCATCATTGTATTTACCAGCTGTAATGTTACCACTGCAACCACTGAAATAAATGTGCGGCACATTTTCTTCAAGTGAACGCTTTTCACGGGCAATTCCAGCGAAATCGCTTGTAACAAATCCATCACCGTAATAACTCATAGGGTGTGTTGCATAATAATGTATTGCAACCAGCTTTTGCTTTCCGTTCCAGAAACTTACTGTTTTTAACATCGGATCTATAATGCCTTCCGGCATTTCCCTCACTTTAGGGTCTTTGGTGGCACTTGTTCGAACAAAGGCCACTTTTCCATCCATACCCATCACACGACGATTTGAGGCAACCTGTGATACTTTAGCCTCTCCATGCGCTATATGTGTTAGAGGTTTTGCATGTTTCAGTGCTGCTAATATACTGTCTGCAACCCCATTAATGGCTTCCAGTCCCCATTCTGAATTATAAACTGAAATGGGAGAAGGAGCATCAGCCATTATTTTATCTGCAACACTATCCGCAATCGGGGCATTATGCTGATGCAGACTATGAACTGTAACACGATCGGGAATAGTTCCTGCGGCACTAGCTAGTTTTTCCCTCCAGAGTACATGATCGCTATTATGGATCTCACACCAGTCGACAGCGCATAATACTATTGGATCTCCTGAACCAATAATTACAACGCCCAGGGCGAGCAACGGTTCAGTCACTCCTTCAACAGGTTTGACCAGGCCTCCGCACAATGGAGAACCGATCGGAGGAGTAACATCAGCACGAAAAACAGCTAATCGCAAAGAAGATGATCTTTCTGTCAATTCTTCCTTGATGGATTCCCGTTCAATGACAGTTTCTGCAAACAAAACAGGTAACCCTGATAAACAGATACCTGATGTTATAAAACCTGCTGATTTAATGAATTTCCTCCTGCTTTCATTCTGATTTGAAGAATCTGCTTTGCTTTTCATCTGTGGTCAAAAAAAATTGTCAATAAAAAATCAATCTACTAAGATTTAAATATAAATATTAATTTTAACTAATAAGCTTATATGAGCTGTTGGAGATTAGTTATGAGAATGTAAAGATGAGACTTATAAGGGAAGAAGGCAACTGTCAGCCTGCAGATGTTAAAAGTTTTCACCTGCCGCAGATGGGCTGGAAAGAATGATTTTGTAAAACCATATATTTTGTAGTAATTAGTCTTGATATTGACCCGAAAAATATATTTTTATAAAAATAAAAACTATATTTCAGAATATAAGTAATCTAAGTAACAGGTTCAGAAAGCATTCATGTTGTTAGCAGCAGTAATTTAAAGTAAAAACTCATCAGGATATTTTAAAATCAATCGTTATGAAGTCAAAAAATAAGAATCTTCGCCGCGAGTTCATCAAGAATTCCTTAACTTCTCTGGCAGCTATAACAATTGTGCCCCGGCACGTTCTTGGAGGAAGGGGATTCCTTGCTCCAAGTGATAAGGTCCATATCGGTATTGTAGGGGCAGGAGGCCAGTCACACTTCAGCATCAATGAGCTTTCGATGCTTGACGATGTACAGATAACATCAATAGCTGATCCCTCAAACTTATGGAAGAATGATATTTTATACAGCACTGACACAGGCCGTGGCCCCACCAAGAAGTTAATTGAGTCTTTATACGCAAAAAAAACTCCGAATTATCAGATTTCAGAATATGAAGATTTCAGGGTAATGCTTGAAAAAGAGCGGTCGCTGGATGCAATAGTATGTGCTACGCCTGACAACACACATGCTTATGTTTCAATCATCTCCATGCGTGCCGGCAAACATGTTTACTGCGAAAAGCCTCTGACACATAATATTTGGGAAGCACGCAAAGTGCGTGATGTGGCACGGGAAACAGGCAAAGCAACCCAGATGGGAAACCAGTTGCACAGCCAGAATGGTATACGCCAGACAGTAGAATATCTGCGTGCAGGGGCAATAGGTACTGTACGTGAGGCACATTCCTGGGTAAATGCTTCAAGATGGCTGCCATGTTTGAGTGGTTTTCCAACCGACTCCTCTCCTGTCCCACAGGGCTTTAATTGGGACTTATGGCTTGGGCCAACGACCTGGCGTTCTTATAATAAAGTTTACACTCCTGTTAAATGGCGCGATTTCTGGGCTTTTGGATGTGGAGCCCTGGGTGATTTTGGTTGTCATGACATGGATACTGTAACCTGGGCTTTTAACCTTCATACACCGGAGAGTGTTGAAGTGCTTCCGGCTGGTAATCAGGGTAGTGCGGATATAGCACCTTATGGTGAAATAGGATACTACATTTTTAAAGAAAAAGGAGATCAACCTGATCTTAAACTGACCTGGTACTCAGGAGGCCTGCATCCTCCTCTTCATGAATTATTACCTAGAGACATCAGGTTAACCTCCAGGGGAGCATTATTTATTGGTGATAAGGGTATAATTCTAAATAATGGCGGCGCTTACAGTGGTCCAAAGATTTTCCCGGAGAGTCTGGAGAAGTCTTTTGTACCTCCTGCACAATCGATCCCCCGTTCCAAAGGACACCACCGGGAATGGATAGATGCTATTAAAGGAGGCCCAGCAGCTATGTCAAACTTCGAATATGCTTCCCGTCTAACAGAAATTACACTTCTCGGTGTACTTTCACTAAGGCTGGGTGGAAAGAAAATATATTGGGATTCTGTCAATAATAAAGTTATTGGACAACCGGAGGCTGATGAGATAATTAAAGAACCCGTCAGATCAGGATGGGAAATAGTTTAATTCTGACTTCATAAATGGGCAATACTCAATCACCCTCAGGTAACGGTCAGGGTTTAAAACGGGTTCTGGGGCTTTCTTCTCTGGTAATATATGGCATTATAGTTATTCAACCAACAGCTCCAATGCCATTATTCGGGACTGTCGCAGACCTGGGTCACGGTCATGTGGTTAGTACTGTTCTAATAGGAATGGTAGCTATGCTTTTTACTGCTATAAGTTACGGGAGGATGGCTAACGCTTATCCCAATGCAGGTTCTGCTTATACATATGTTGGCAGGGAGATTCATCCTGCACTTGGTTACATAGCCGGCTGGAGCATGATTTTTGACTATGTACTGAATCCTACGATATGCGTTATCTGGACCAGTAAAGCGGCCATGAATCTGATTCCCGGAGTACCTTTTGCAGTTTTTGCTGTTTTATTTACTGTTCTGTTCACAACAATGAATCTACGTGGAATAAAGGCAAGTTCACGTACAAATTACTTTATTGCCTCCGGACTGGGAATAGTTATTATATTATTTTTAGGAGCCTCCGTGCGCTATCTCTTTTTACATCCACCGGCGTCTATTACTGAATGGACAAAACCTTTTTACAACCCTGAAACATTCACTCTGTCTTCTTTCTCGGCTGGAGCATCGGTTGCTGTACTGACTTATTTTGGCTTCGACTGCATTTCTACATTATCAGAAGAGGTACACAATCCAAGACGCAATATCATGCTCGCATCTGTCCTGGTATGTATAATTATAGGTGTTATGTCGGCTATTCAGGTATATGCGGCACAGCTAATCTGGCCAGAAACCTCTTTTCCTGACCAGGACACAGCATTCTGCTATGTAGCCGGGAAAGCCGGTGGGCAATGGCTCTTTTATATAGTTAATCTTGCAGTCCTCATTGGTACAACTGGTGCAGGTTCTGGTGCGCATCTAGGGGCTGGCCGGCTTCTATACGCCATGGGAAGAGATAATGCAATCCCCGGGAATTTCTTTGGAGCACTAAATTCCCGAACCCATGTACCCTCTAATAACATTATACTTGTTGGTGCTATTACATTAGCCGGAGCATTCCTGATTAGCTTTTCCTTAGGAGCTCAACTTGTTAACTTTGGTGCTCTGATAGGATTCATGGGTGTAAATGCAGCTTCATTCGTACACTATTTTCTAAGGAGTGAAAAGAAAAAATTTTCACTCCTTATTGTCCCGGTTCTGGGATTTATAATTTGTCTCTATCTCTGGATATGCCTTGGGTATAAAGCAAAGATAGCAGGATTCTGCTGGCTAGCAACAGGTGTGCTTTACGGAGCATACCGGACATCGTGGTTTCGGAAACCTATTAAATTTACCACAAGTGAAAATAATGAATCTTAGTATATACAGCACAACCTTTGAATTAATTGTTGTCACTTACATATTTCAACTTAAAATCTTAATCTACGTTTGAAAAAAATCTTATCACCTGATAATCAAAGTCTTTATCATTAATAACTGCATTGACTTATGGAAAGAAGGAAATTCATTAAGAGAGGAACCATGAGTTCCATTATCCTAGGAGCTCCGATATTTTTTCCATCCTGCCGGATTAAGACAGAATACCGTGAAGGTTTCATTCAAGAGGAAACAAGAGATGTTAAAATTACCGGCACTTATGATGTAATTGTCTGTGGTGGAGGCCCTGCAGGAGTTGCCGCAGCTGTTGAAGCTGCCAGAAACGGAGCAAAAACTTTATTATTGGAAGTAAATAGTTGCCTGGGAGGGGTCTGGACATCAGGTCTTTTAAGCTGGATTATGGATCATGAAAACAAAAAAGGTATAATGCGGGAGCTTGAAAACCGTCTTTTAAGAGCAGGAGCCAAAGCACCGGTTGACACCGGAAAAAATCTGGCTTTCGATGTTGAGCAGATGAAACTAATCCTTGAAATAATGTGCCATGAAGCAGGAGTTGAAATATTGCTTCATACTCGTGTTGCCGCAGTGAAAAAGAATATTGAGAACCGGATTACTCATGTTATTACCGAATCAAAATCTTTCCGCGAAGCATGGGAAGGAAAGATCTTTATTGATGCCACAGGAGAAGGAGACCTTGCAGCCCTTTGCGGATGTGGATATGATTTTGGAAGTGAAGAAGATGGAAGTTTTCAACCTATGTCGCTGCTTATGCTGGTCACAGGACTTGAATTTAAAGATATTGAAAAATTTGTGAGATGGGTCGATGATAAAGGTTCTTCTTCAAAAAAACATTTACTTCAGGAAATGGCCAGAGCAGGGATTAAACCTTCATATAGTAATCCGAGTATCTTTCCTGTTCATAATGACCTTTTTATGATAATGACAAATCATCAGTATGGGTTCTCAGGCTTCAATTCCCATGATGTGACCAAAGCTACATTAATGGCAAGAAAGGAAATTCATATTATTGTTGACGGTTTAAGAAGTCTCGGTTACCCATGGAGTAACATTAGAATTGTTGCAACAGCCAATCAGATAGGTATAAGGGAAGGCAGAAGAATTCATGGCTTGTATAAGGTAACAAAAGAGGATCTCATAGCTGGTGTATGTCATCCGGATGCTGTATGCCGGGTCACTTTCGGTGTTGACGTTCACTCCGTAAAAAAAGAGCATGAATCTGAGGCAGCCTATAATCATGGGATAAAAAGCCGGCCTTATGATATACCTCTTAGAGCACTAATTGCCAAAGATGTGAAAGGACTTATGATGGCCGGCCGCTGTATAAGTGGTGATTTCATTTCTCATTCCAGTTACAGGGTAACTGGCAATGCAGTACCTATGGGTGAAGCATGCGGAAAAGTATCTGCCATAGCTTCCCGAACTGGAAGGCTTCCCCAGGAAGTCAGATGGAATGAGACTGGTATTAACAAGGTATAGTATATTTTTTCAGACAACAATTTGATATCTAACTGATTTAATATTCTGACAAATCAAAAAGTAAAAGCATTTTCTAGAATTCAGATCATTATTTTCATTACTTGCCTGATTATTAAACCTGCATCTGCTTTCGGCCAGAATGAAACTCTGAATGTCCTTGACAACTGGATAGAATGGTCAGATAGTAGAAACATGCTGATTCATCACCTTAATAAGCAGGTATTTGGATATCTTGATAAGAGAGACGAAGAGGTTGCTGAATTGAAAACAAAGGAAGACTGGATAAGGAGGCAGAAAAAAGTCAAGGATATTCTTATGATAATAATTGGTCCATTCCCGGAAAAAACCTCTTTAAATCCCAAAGTTACAGGAGTTGTTCAAAAACAAGGATACAGGATTGAAAAAATAATATTCGAATCTATGTCAGGCTTTTATTCCTGTCTCGGTACCAGCAAATTGTCTCGAAATGATTTTTTTGATTTCCTAGTCCGATGTTGTCCACAAAAAAATCACATTCCAGATTACTTTCTTACTTAGGTGGGAAGGGGAGAAAAAAATGGTGTTTCGGATTTGCAAACTCTTTGACCAAGCTTGGATTAGCGTTTGAAAGTGGGGCTAAGGAAATGTGCTTGAAAATAACAATAATTAAATGAAGTTTGGTGAAAAAGTTGTGTTAATTCCAATATGTTGCTTAAATAACAATGGAGTTTGAGTTTAGTGTAAAATCTTCAGCCTGATTGGTAACCCCATTCATGTCTAAAATTTACTTATTGAATTAATGATATATGGAGTCAGCTTCGCTTAACAAAAACTTAACAAAAAAGCAGCTGAGAATTCTACATACAATTAATAAAGGCTATTAGATTTGATTTAAAAAAAGTGAAGCTGTCAATCTTATAATAACAGAATACATGAAAACTTCAAAAACAAGAAGCAAATCAGGAAAAACTTCAAAAGATTCAGGAATAATAATTAGAAAGAAAGTTAGTACGGATAATTTCGGAACAGATAAAGAAGATATTCGTGAAAAAGCAAAAGAAATAGATTTTCAACGTAATGAATGTAGAGAGCAGGGCACTCTAAAAACTGACTGGTTTGTAGCTAAGACTATTACTTTAGAGGAGATGTGGACTGGTTTTTTTATAAAAACCAAATGTGTTTTTTCAAACAAGTTGGATGAAAATAATAGTTTATGAATATGCAAAACTGGGTTGTGCAAACTGCAAAATCTAAATGGGGTACATGGATATTGTTTCTTTGTGCATTTGCAGATGGTTCCTTTTTACCGATGCCTACTGCAACTTTTTTCTTATTGTTGATAACGTTGAATACTAAAAAGGCATCTGAATATATTATTTCTGGTACACTTGGGATGTTATCCGGGGCTCTGATGACATATTTTGCCGGTTACTATTTATGGTTTGGTCCGCATGGAGAGTATACACAACTTAGCCAGATTTTATTTAATCATGTCCCCGGTTTTTCAGAGGATGCATACAGCAGGATTAACATTCTTTACAAAAGATGGAATTTTTGGGTTTTGTTTGTAGCTGCTTTAACTCCTATTCCTTACGGTATTTTTGCGGTTTTTTCCGGAGTATTTAAAATTAATGTTTTAGTCTTTTTAATTACCACTTTTATAAGTCATGCTATTAAGTTATCTTTTTTAGCTTTGGCAACCTTAAAAATAAGTTATCAGATAAAGAAGGTGGTTTCGTATAATTGGAAAACTCCTGCATTGATAACTTCAGTCTTTATTGGAATTGGAATATTTATCTCAAACACAATAAAAAACCTTTTTCAATGAACCACTTTTTTCTGTTTCAAACACCAAGTTGAGATAGAGTTAAATCAAGAATTGGTGCTCTCCGGTCGCTTAATAATTCCATATAGATACTGAGCAGTTTTTCCCTAATCTGGTCTTTATCAAACTGTCTGAGTAGTTGTTCTGAAATTTTAACTCCATCAGTATAGTATTCCTTATCGTAAATCATTCTTTTTGTAAGACCAATAAATTCTTCCGTTGTTGTGGCTTTTAGATAAGGTTTTTCGTAAAGAGATCTATACTCTTCTATGTCTCTGTATATGACAGGCATTCCGCTGGCAGCAGCTTCAATCGGAGCCAAAGGACAGTTCTCCTGATATGAGGGGAAAAGCATCAGATCACCGGAAGCATAAATCGCGGGCATGCATTCCAGATTAAACTGACCTGCATTTATTACATTACTTCCTGCGTTTGAGAATCTTTCATTTATTCTTTTAATACCCTCAGTTAATCCCCCAAACGGTCTTCCTCCAATCCATACAAATTTAACTTCCGGGAATGCTTGAGCTATATCAAGGAAATCATCAACTCCTTTTCGTCCAATCAATTGTCCTACACCAATAACAACAAATTCATTTTCGGTCAAACCAAACAATTTGCGACCTGTTTTCCTTTTTTCTTTTGTTCTCTTCCAGTATTCAGTATGAACCGGATTATAAACTCTCAGAATCTTTGTTTTTGCACCCGTTTCAATTATTGCCTTCTCAACCATAGGTGAGATTGCAACACAAACATCAGCATAGGAATAGACAATCTTTAGACCAAGTCTGACGAAGGGCATAAATAATTGCCATAGAGGCAAAGATCCTTTGATTGAATCAGGAATTACATGTACAGTAAATACTCTTCGTCCTTTATATTTTCTACCTTTCCATATAAAATATAATCCGTACGTATGACCATGAACAACATCTCCTGTTCCTTCCTCATTAATAACAACTTCTATATCATTATTCTCCTTTAATAATTCAATATGATCAATGAAAGCGGTATGGACACCTGTTGCTTTCATAATAAAAGGAGTTTCTGAAATAACATGTACTTTCATTATAGTATAAAAATTAGGTTAAGTAAAATTGGAATTCAGTAATTGAATAAAATCATGAAGCAGAATTTGTTCTGATAACCTTTCTTTTCCTGAAATAGTAGACCAGGATCGCGATACAAATTATCATCACAAAAAAACCGAACAATAAAAGTTTAAATTTTTCAATATTCAGAGAAATCAAATTCCAGAAAGGGCCAAGTAAGTAACCAATCAAAACATAGAATGCCGACCATAACAAAGAAGATAATAAAGCTATTGGCAAGAAAACTTTTGGCTTTATCTGGATAAGTCCGGTAATGACGGATGTATATCCCCTTGTAAACGGTGTTAGTCGGAAAATGAATATTCCCAATTGTCCTCCTCTTTCTATTTTAGTTGATAACCGGTCTATCATGGCTGAAGATAAAGGAATCCACTTTGGTTTTTTCTGAAAAATATACGTCCCTGTGTAATAAAACAAGAAGTATAAAATGTTTGTTCCAATAAAATCAGCAGAAACTGCAGTGATTATTATAGATGGAATGAATAATAGTCCCATGTATGATAAATACCCGGAAAAAATAAGAAGCAACTCATTTGGAATTGGACTTGGTATACCTGTCTCCTGGAGAAAAACCAGAACAAGAATTGCTAAATAGCCATATTTTGTAACATAATATACTATTTCTTCAGGCATCTGATTATCTAATTAGTTCTCATAAATTCAATTGTATCATGAATACCGTCATAATATGATTTTGGGGTATAATTAAAGTATGTATTAAACTTCGAAGAATCAAAGTAATAATTGAACTCGTACTGGTAAAGCATTTCATACGTTTCAGCCATAGCCTTTTGAAACCATCCTGCTGTTCTCAAAATCCACTTATTTATAACGGAATAGTCAGGAGGAATACCAAGGTTATTTGCTATTGTATGAATAAATGTGTCTCCTTCAATAGGATAAGAGGTAGGCAAATGCCAGGTCTGATTGTAACATTCTTCACTGTTTGAAAGCAAAATCATTCCTTTGGCACTGTCAACTGAGTAGGTAAAGGAATGTAACTTATTGGCATCAATCAACCATTCTGCACGTTTTCCACTCATTAGTTTTTCAATAGCCAGAATTATTGGGACATTGGATTTTGTGGCATAAGGTCCATATAAATCAGCTGACCTTGCAATTATTGCGTTTAAATTCTTTTTGCTTATCTCACTCTCCAGCATCATGACTGTTTTTGTCCTGACCTCCCCTTTGTTACTGCAAGGATTATACGGAGTGGTTTCAGTCATTATTCCTGCTACCTTACCATACATATAAGTATTATCGAAATATATCAGTTTAGCGTTTACTTCTTTACAGGCATCAATTGTGTTCTTCATTATTTTTGGCCACAGATCAGCCCAAACTTTTGAATCATATTGAAGTCCGACACACAGATAAACAATATCTGAGTTATTCACACTTTCCAATGTTTCTTCGTATGAAGTAAGATCAGCCTTAAATATCTCGGTTCCTGGTATCCGGTATTTACTTCTGGAAACCAACCTGACATCCTTGTATGCTTTTAATAATTCATACGCCAATGCATTTCCAATCGGACTGCCGGCACCAAGAATTGTGTGTTTCATGTTAATTATATTTGATAATGACCTGATGCTTTTATGCAATAATAGTTTAAACCTGAAAAATATTGAATTGTATTTCATAGACTTAACAAATACTTAATTTTTGTGTAATATGCTGTTATATATTTAACAATAGATTCTTAATAAGGCAACAATTATGTAGTATCTGTCGGATATTTTTGCCTGATATAGAGTATAAAATGAAAAACAGCAATTCCGAAATATCAAGAAGAAGGAAAGATCAATTGAATAATTTAATTCTCGAGATAGCACTATTTGTATTTGTCATCTCTACTGTAGTATTTTGTTTTTGGATATTGTTTCGCTGAATTTATTGTAAATGAATACATTAAACTCTACTCCCCCTGGCCTCAGGGAAAAATTCTGGCTTGTCTCTGCTGACATGGGATACGGCCATCAAAGAGCTATTTATCCATTAAAAAGCTTATCCGTATTTGGTGAAATACTAAATGCAAATATTTCGCCTTACTCCACCCCAAATGAAAAACGGCTATGGAACGAACTGCTAGGAATTTATGAGTTCATGTCGAGGGCAGGGTCATTTCCATTAATAGGAGGTGTAATTTCAAAAATGCTGGATAGTTTACTATATATACCTAAAAATTATCCTCTAAGAGACAGATCAAATTCTACTTTGCAGGTTAAATATCTGAAATTAATTATAAAAAGAGGTCTTTGCAACGGAATAATTGAAGAAATAAAAAGACCATCCCGACCGATTATCACTTCTTTTTATGTCCCCGCAATTGCAGCTGAAATAGCTGCTTATCATGAAATATATTGTATTATCTGTGATACTGACTTAAGCAGAGTTTGGGTTGCTGAAAACCCTTCAGAAAGCAGTATAATCTATTTTGCACCAGGTACTGAATCTGCTCAAAGACTTCATTCTTATGGTGTTCCGGAAAAGAATATAATACTGACAGGCTTTCCGCTTCCGATGGAATTATTAGGAAACCGAGAACTTGATGTATTGAAGACAAATCTTAGTCGTCGGTTGCAGAATCTTGATCCGTATGGAAGATTCTATGATTTATATAAACATTGTGTTAATGCTTTTATACAGTATGATGATGGAAATTTAAAAACAACAGGTTCCAGGAAAAAATCATTTACTCTGACTTATACTGTTGGCGGTGCCGGGGCTCAGAAGGAAATAGGAAGACAGATAGCGTTAAGCCTGGCCAAAAAAATACAGGAAGAGGAGGTAGTATTAAACCTTGTTGCCGGTACACGAACTGAAATAAGAGATTATTTTTTGAGAGTTAAGGAAGAAATTGCTGGAAACAACAAGAATATTAAGGTAATCTGGGCAGAAGACAAAGAATCTTATTTCGATATATTTAACCAGTGCTTGCAAATTACAGATATATTATGGACTAAGCCCAGTGAGTTGTCATTTTATTGTTCACTTGGCATGCCAATTATAATGACACCTGCAATAGGACCTCAGGAAAAATCTAACAGACGATGGCTTCGTGAGACTGGTGCAGGAATCAAACAACGCAATCCGGAATATGCTCATGAATGGCTCTTTGATCTCCTGAATAAAGGGCGGTTGGCAGAAGCTGCCTGGCTTGGTTTCCTAAAAGCCCGCAAATATGGAACCTATAATATTCTGGATTTCCTGGATAAAGGGACATTTATTTCAAGTAATGATCCATTGAAGAGGTAACTGTTTAATATTTAATAAATTCTTCACCATTACTTAACAGTCCGGAAACAATCCTTTTATATGTTTGTGTTGACAATCACTTCATAACTATTGCTTTGGAAAAGTACCTTTTCTTATATCTTAAAACCGGAGGCGGACATCTGGCACCGGCAAAGGCAGTTGCAGGAAAGATAATGGCAAAGAAAAAATGGAATGCCGAAATAATACTATTCGATGGATTAACAAATGCCAGAAAGATCGTCAGAAAAATAATAGAAGATGGGTATAGGAATGCTGTAAACAATGCTGTATGGTCATATGAGATTCTTTATGCTTTTCATAAGATTAATGTTTTCTCCCGATTGACTACAAATATTATCTCAATATTTATTAAACCAGGAATCGAGAATCAAATTCTGAAATTACATCCTGACAAAATCGTTATTTTTCACTTTTTTCTGATTAAACCGGTATATGCAATACTTGAAGAGTTTAAACTTAACATCCCGGTCATAACTGTTGTAACAGACCCCTTTACAGCACATCCAATCTGGTTCCTAAGAAAAGATCAGAATTATATTTTATTCAGTGAGATGCTAAAGGAAAAGTGCCTTAAAAGAGGGATAGACATTGAAAGAATCAAGGTGTTTCCATTTGTACTCGACCGCAAATTTTCTCAGAAGACGAGCAGTATAAAGTCACTTTCAATTCGTAAAGAACTTGGATTCAGAGAGGATTCCAAAATTATCCTGATAATGGGAGGCGGAGATGGAATGCCAAGAGGAAAAAAAATTCTAAAACACCTTATAGCCGGAAATGTGGATGCTGAAATCGCCATTGTTTGCGGCAACAACAAAAAACTCTATCAGCATGTATTGAAACTTCAGGAAAAGTACAATACTACAAATCTTAAAATATATGGGTATGTAGATTATGTACACACTCTTATTGATATATCAGATGTTGTTATCACCAAATGCGGGGCATCTACTTTTATGGAAATTCTATTAAAAGGCAAGATCCCGGTTATAAATGATTATATATGGGAACAAGAGAAAGGAAATATGGAATTTGTTTGCGATGGAAACATGGGAATTCTGGAAAAAGACACATCCCGTATTCCTGATGTTCTCAACAAACTTCTTACAGATTCCAATTACTCCAATTCATTTAGAACTAATATAAAACGGGCCTCATTAAGTAATGGAGTAGGGCCTGTTTCAGAGTATATTATAAGCTTTAATTCTTAATAAATTAAATCATGAATATCATGGTAATTTCTGATCTGCACATTGATACCAGAGACAATTTTGGCACATTCCAATGGAATGAGATGGATTTCATTATGCAGATTGAGAGTGTCAGAGATATGAATAATGTTGACAAGGTTATTTTCAATGGCGATATATTTGAGCTCCAGAAATACAGATATGATGATATCATAAAGGCGAACACGGTACTGATGAGATACTTCAATGACAATAATTTTATATTCATAAAGGGAAATCACGACATTGTAATGGATTCCGGGATAGAGCATTACGAAATAACAAATTCACATGGGCAGACAATTCATATTGAGCATGGTCATAAAGCTGATTGGTTTAATGGTAGCAGAATTGGACGCTCTATAGGGAAATTTGGAATGTCACTTCTGAAAAAACTGTCTCACTCGGGATGGATGATGGAAGTATATTTTAAAATAGTTGCTTTCGAAGACCAGATTTATCATATACCCAAGAGTTACAACACTTTAAAGTATCTTACATATGCGCTTAAACTTCTCCAGAAACATGATGTAGTAATTCTTTCACATACGCACAAACTCGAGTCGCATCACACCTATTATCTTAATAAGAAGAAGCGTTACCTGAATTCCGGCTCCTGTTCTATGGGACGCTTCCAGGGAATCTTGTTGGACACAGAAACTCTTAAATATGAATTAATAAAAGAGACTAAAGACTCTATGAAAAATACATATCAGATGGCATATGCAATTTAAGGAGGTTCAGTCTGGTCCAAGAATAAACCGGAAATACAACTATGAATAAAATATATATTCCAAAAGAGATCAGTTGGTTATCCTTTAATGAACGTGTATTGCAGGAAGCTGAGAATAAAGATGTCCCTCTTATTGAGAGGTTTAAGTTTATGGGTATTTACTCAAATAACCTGGATGAGTACTTCAGGGTCAGAGTCGCCACTTTGAAAAGGATATCAATGTTCGGGCCTAAGACAAAGAATATTCTTGGTTATAGTTCCAGTGCAACACTAAAAAAGATTCAGGAGATTGTGATCACTCAGAATGCTAAATTTGAAAAGAACTACACAAAATTACTTAAGGAGCTGGCAACTCATAAATTCCACATTATAAATGAGAAACAACTTAACCAGGAGCAGGTTGAATTTGTTCAGACATATTTCCATAAAGAGGTAAGAACCAGGCTGATGCCATACCTGATAGAAAAAGACTCAGAGCTTCCCGATTTTACAGATGATGCAATATACCTTGCTGTGTACCTTGAGAAAAAAAACACAACAAAACGAGGATATGCACTTCTTGAAGTACCTACAGATATCCTTCCCAGGTTTATTGTCCTCCCTGAATTAGGTGGAGAAAAGTATATTATCTTTCTTGATGATATTATAAGATTTGGATTGAAAGAAATTTTTTTCATCTTTGATTTTGACACTATCTCTGCATATACAATCAAGCTGACAAAGGATGCAGAATTCGAAATAGCCGATGATATCTCCGAGAGCTACATTGATAAGTTGTCAAAAAGTCTTCAGCAGAGGAAAAAAGGATCCCCGGTCAGGTTTATTTATGATAGATGCCTGCCCGAAGACCTATTAAAGAATTTAACCAGAAAACTGAGATTCGGACCTGATGATGTGATCATTCCAAGTAACAGGTATCACAATTTTAAAGATTTCATGGAATTTCCCAAACTCGGGAAAAGTGAGTTTTATTATGAGGACTTTGTTCCTGTTCCCCATCGTGACATTCAACAGGGTAAAAGTATAATATCCGCAATCAGGAAGAGAGATATTATGCTCTTTTTCCCCTATCATCCATTCGACCATTTCATTGATCTTCTCCGGGAAGCCTCAATAGACCCATTTGTTACTTCAATTCAGATTACTTTATACAGACTGGCAAGAAACTCAAGTGTTATAAATGCTCTTCTTAATGCCGTAAGAAATGGTAAAAATGTCACAACTGTTGTTGAACTTCAGGCCCGATTTGACGAAGAAGCAAATATAAACTGGGGAAATAAGCTGCTGAATGAAGGGGTGAAAGTAATATATGGGGTACCAGGATTAAAAGTACATTCAAAACTCTGCCTTATCATACGTCAAAAAAAAGATGTAATTGAACGCTATGCAGCGATTGGTACAGGCAATTTCAATGAGGATACAGCAAGAGTTTATACCGACCACCTTCTTCTTACATCAAACAGAAAGATCACATATGAGGTCTTTAAAGCATTTAATTTCTTCAGTGTAAACTATAAAAAGGATAACTTCTACCATCTTGTTCTATCTCCGTTTTTTCTGAGGAGTAAGATTATTTTCATGATAGAAAATGAAATCAAAAATGCAAAGGCGGGAAAAAAATCGTTTATCTACCTGAAATTAAATAACCTGACCGACTCTGAAATAATTAATTATCTGTATGAAGCGAGTAGTGCCGGTGTAAAAATCAGGTTGATAATCAGAGGTATGTTATCACTTGCCCCTGGCATTAAAAGAATAAGTGAAAACATTAAAGCAATCGGTATTGTTGACAGGTTTCTGGAGCACTCCAGATTCATGGTTTTTTGTAATGATGATAATGAGCGGGTTTACATAACATCGGCTGATCTGATGCCAAGAAACCTTGATCAAAGGATTGAAGTTACCTGCCCCATTTTTGATAAGAATATCAAATCGGAGATTAGAAAGATTTTCGATATCCAATGGGAAGACAATGTTAAAGCAAGAGTTTTCAATGAAACTCAATCGAATGAATTTGTAAAATCAGGTAAGGAAAAGATTCAATCCCAGATAGAGGTTTATAATTATATTAAAGGTGCTAATGCAAAGACTACTGAGAAGTAGTCCCATAAGTTTTTTTGAACCTTCCTTGAAAAAGAAAATGAAGAACCATCCCGACTCCGGGAAACATGCAGAATAAAAACACGCTCCTATGTAAAGCAATACCTGATTATGCAGCAGGGTTAATGCAAATGTCAGTGGTTCAGTATTTTTAATGGCAAATAAAGAAACCATCAATAAATGGTTAACAATTTTCTAACCATAAACTCGCAATTAATTAAACATTAATTGATGCAGAGTATCCTTTTAGTTTAAACTGATATAGGAAATTTGTAGTGTCCATCAATAGTGGTGGAATTAAAAAAAATAATCGAAAAATGAAAAGAATTAGACTCTTTGCTGCCACGGCTCTTTTAGCTACAGTAGCAGTTACAAACAGTTTTGCACAATATCCTGGTGCAGATTGCGGATGCCCTCCTTTGGCTGCCAGAACTCCGGTTGAATTGAATACCATCTTTACCGGGACATTTGGGGTTATTCCTGGCCCTGGTGGTAATACACTCGACCATGATGCAGTGCTCACCTGCGAGCACACTTACATTATGCGTAACAAGCTTTATGTTATTAATGGAGCTACTTTAACTATTATGCCCGGCACCATTGTGAAAGGTGTTGATACAGGAGTGGCTACAGATGCAGCTGCCCTGATTATAACAAGAGGCAGCAAAATAATAGCTAACGGCACTGCTTCAGCTCAGATAATTTTTACAGCCCTTGATGATAATCTCGACGGGAATTATCCAATTGGAGCCAAGCAACAATGGGGTGGTCTGGTGCTGCTTGGGAAAGCAACAAATAACCTTATTGCTACTAATGCATCCTGTACCGGACCTAATGGTGTTAAAACTGCAGGTATTGGTTTTGTTGAAGGATATGATGCATCAAATGAGTACAATCAGTATGGCGGAGCTATTGGTTCAACAAATGATAATGATAATTCAGGAGTTTTGAAATACGTTTCGATCAGGCATGCTGGCGCTGTTCTACAGCTTGGTAATGAGCTGAACGGACTGACACTTGGCTCAGTTGGCAGCGGAACCATAATTGATTACGTTGATATAGTTGCCAATGCTGACGACGGAATTGAGTTTTTCGGCGGAACTGTAAATGTTAAACACATTGCAATGTGGTGGGGTAACGACGATATGTTTGACTGGGATTTGGGTTGGAAAGGTAAGGCTCAGTTCCTGTTCGGCATACAGTCTTCTGATGTTGTTGGTATTGACGGTGGTGATAATGGTTTTGAATCTGACGGTGATGATAATAAAACAGGTGATGCAGCCCCTTTTATGTCACATCCAATAGTTTATAATGCTACCATTATAGGTAATGGTTTAGCATCAGCCAATGATTTTACCGGCCCTTCTGCAATCAGGGCAAAAGAACGTACAGAGGGTGAAATTTACAATTCTGTTTTCGCCAATTTCAAGTTCGGTTTGGACATAAGCTCTGCAAGAGCTGGTTTAATAGATTCATATCAGAACTGGACTGCCGCTACCCCTTCACTTATTGTTAAGAATAACACATTTATAAATATGACCGATGTAAACTATGGTGGTGTAGGCCTTTGCATTTCAACAAAAGATGGTAAAGGGACCACGACTGCTCCTGTAAGAAGAGTTGCTACAACCGGTGCAGGAAGCGAAATGGAAAGATTCACAAATGACGGAAATACCTACCTTGCTTCTTTGCCTGGTTTCGACTTTAACTTTGCAATGAGTGCAGGTACACTTTCTCCTATGACACCAGGCGGAATAACCGACAAATTTGATGCAGTTCCTAATCCACAGATTGCTGGAGAAACTATTCTTTCGACTCATAGTCTCTTCTTTACACCGGTTTCATACAGGGGTGCATTCGGCTCAAACGAAAAATCATGGATGTCTGAGTGGTCCTTTGGCGAAGAAACAGCTGCTACATCTGGTCTGTTAATGTGCCCCAACGATGTTAACCTGTCAGGGGGCGTTAATAATGATGACCTTAATTCAGTATTGGGAGCCTTTGGAACCAGCTGTCAGTAATAGTGTATTCGAAGATAATGTTTCAAAATCTTTAATAAAACTAAACAATGAAAAAATTTATATTAATCCTATGTCTTGTCATCCTTTCTGCTGCGGCCTTTGCCCAGCAAGGTCTTGACGGGATTATAGTTGAAAAATACTATAAAACAAATGCTTCAGATCATGCAGCTGACCCTGACCTTGCAGAAGGAGCAGTCACCTACAGAATATTTATTGATATGAAAGATGGCTGGCAATTGCAGTCAGTTTACGGTAGTCCTGACAATAATCAGGAGATGCGTTTTCAAACCTCCGCACCTTCATTTTACAATAATACAGCTGGTGGAGCATTTGGTAATGATCTCAGCTATTCAGGCCTTAGCAGCGGTTTAAGTATGCTTGATTCATATATTACACTAGGTGCCGCTGCAAAAAAAAGTGGTACGAACCATTTTTTTGGAATACCTAAACTTGATGATAATACTGGTACCCAGATCAGCCACTCAGATGGTTTGTTGCAAAATACAGCAGGGTATCCTGCTCCATTTCTGAGTATCAAGGATGGTATTATTACTGTTACCACTCCAGCTAGTGCTGTACCAAGTACATCCCCAGGTCTAGGAGCTTTGACCGATTTATTAGACGGTACTACTTCAGGTAATCTTTTCGCCTCTACTCAGCAGAGTTATTTTAGCACCGCTGTGATTACAGGTCCTAATACTGATAACAAGGTTTTAATTGGTCAGTTTACTACAGAGGGTGTCTTTACCTTCAAGATTAATGTTCAGATCAGAAGAATCAGTGATAACCTTGTTGAGCAATACGTAAATTCAAATCCCGGAGCAAATATGTTCTTAAGAACAGACTTCTCCCAGACTCTTGGTCAGCCAGCTACACCTCCTGATGTCACAGGTTTAACAGTTAATCCTGTTTCTCTGATTGTTGGCGGCACTGTTAATATGTCAGTCACAGCAAATGACAACGTTTCTGTAGACAGCGTTGTATTTTACTCAGGTTCTGTAAGAGTTGGCAAATCTTTGGATGCTGTTAATCCTTATACTTATGCGTTTAATACCAATGCAGTTGGTACCTTTAGTATTACAGCAAGAGCTTATGATAACGAGGCTACAGAAACCATATCAGCTCCTCCGGTTTCTCTTACGGTACTACCTGTACCTGCAAACCTGGTTCCGATAGTGGATATTCTGACTGTTCCTGCTTTACCTGTTAATGTTAACTCAGTAATAAATGGTTCAGCTACAGCTCATGATCCTGATCCTGCCGGATCAATCCAACATATTCAATTTTATGTTAACAACATACCCGTGGGTTCTCCTGATAATAATCCTCCTTATGAGTTTACATATACAGCTCCTGCAACAGAGCAGATTCTTACTATTAAAGCTGTAGCTACTGACAATCAGGGCGGAAGATCAGCTGATAAAACTGCTCAGGTTACAGTAACTGACCCTACAGGTGGTTACAAGATACTATCACAGAAAGTTACCTGCAACAACAGCGATTTCTTCTATGTTCCGGTTGCAACAAAAGGTTCTGGGATTGCAAATGTTATCGGTTTTGATATGGTAATGACTTTCAATAGTGCCAAAGTAAGACCTACCCGCGTAATTCGAGTAAACAAAGACCTTATTGCAGACAGTCTCTGGACATCATCAATAACAAGAGTGGTTGGCGATAGTATATATATATCATTGTTCCTGAATTCCACCGCTCCTGCTGGTACTTATTTCGGTTATACAGGTCACAATACCGGTAAGGTATTAAGGGTTGAGTTTGCCAAAACTACTGCCTTCCAGCCTAATGATAGTGTTGTATTTAACGTACCTTCATTTGTTGAAAGTTATAATACCCAAACTTCACTCAACAAAGCGGTTAATGAGGGTTATTATGTAACCTACGCTGAGAAGTATTTCACCGGTAAACTGATGTTCTGGGCCGACGACAGTCCGATCGTTTATACCGGAAGCACATCAACTTCTCTGATAACCAACATTTTCAACTGGGCCCATACTTATTCCGTTCAGCCTGATGAAGTAAAAGGTGAGTTTGTCTATGATATCACTAAGGGACTTTCTATTGATATTGACAGGGATATACTTGATACTACAGATGTTATGTCTGCAGTTAATGGCTTTGATGCATACCTGACACAGAAAGTGCTGGTTGACGATCCTTCATTTAAACCAAATGTTTATCAGATCATGTCGATGGATGTTAACTTAGACGGAAAAGTAAGTGCCGGTGATGTTTCTCAGATTAACCAGCGTACTGTAGAATCAATCGCAGAATTCAAGCAGAGATGGAATTATGAAGATGATGGTGACAAAAAACCAGGCATGGGAGCCTCTCTTGACTGGGGGTTCTTTGATGATGCAATGTGGGTAAATAATGTAACACGTATTTCTACAAAATACCCATTACCTGACGCTCTTGGTGGATATTATAAGAATAATGTATATCAATGGGGTAGACAACGCATCCTTCCTGTTGAGAATGAAAACTCATGCCCGATAATATACAACAATGCTGAATACAGGGGAATTATGTTGGGTGATGTAAATGGAAATTACAAGAATATTGCACCATTATCAACACCAGGTGTTAAAGGTTCAAAGAGTGCAGATTCAGATAAGAAAGCAGCATCTGCTCAGTCAGCTGAAGCTACAGGCAAAGTAGTGTTTGATTTATCAAAAGCTACAGTAAACGATGGTTATATAACTTTCCCGATAACAATTTCATCGGAAAGCAATGTTAATGCATTGGACTTCTCAATGAAATTTGATTTGTCAAAACTTGCATTCAAATCGGTCTTTAACCATTCAAATAATCTTCAGTCGCTTGCATACTACAATGAGAAAGACCAGACCTTAAGGGTTACCTCATTCAGCTTGCAGAACTACGCCAAAGAAGCAGCCATCGTTTCGTTACGTTTTGAGTTAAAAAATGAGAACATAAGCGGAGACGAATTAAGTGCAATCAAGGCTTACATAAATGGTGAACCAGCACAAGTTGAGCTTGAAAAACTTGCCATCAGTAGTGCTGAGATTACAGAAAAGGTTGTCAGAATTTTCCCTGTTCCGGCCAGGAATGTAATCAATGTTGAATTATCTGAGAATGCTGACATTGACCTGCTTGATATGAATGGTAAGGTCATCCGCACTATTAAGAATGTGAATGCCTATCAGAAACATGAGATCAATGTCGAGAGTCTGCCTCAGGGTATGTACCTGATGAAGATCTATATGAAAATAGGTAATGATCAATTCTTAACAACCCGTAAAGTAGTCATTAAAAGGTAATACATAATACAATTGTTATATAAGCCCCGTCATTGGCGGGGCTTATTTTTTAACTTAAGTTGCTATCTTAAAAACTTATCATTAATTGTAAAAATGAATATAAAAAGCATCACTTTCATCATAAATCCGTTAACTGTAAATGCATGAATTCGCTTTGGAAGTATATTGGATATTTGACCAAATGTAGTCTCGATTCTTTTTCTGGAATTGGAGATCAAAAAACTCTTCCATGGTACATTCGGTTTTTTAAAGTTGCTTTTTCTGGCAATCCTTAAATTAATATGTTTCGGCTTCGCTGCAAACCTGCTAATAGTAGTAATAAGTATATGCAGTCTATGCACTTTCTTCATATACAATGCTATTTTCAGGCAGATCAAAGAACATATTTTTCATTCCATCAATATCGTGATAGCACCCAGGAATCATCGCAAATTCAACTGGTATTCCATCCAATGTTGTAATTACCTGAACAGTGAACCCATAGAAGTATTTTCTCATAGAAGATTTAAAGACCCGGTATTTCTTCCTCTGAATAAGCTTCGAGCAACATATAAGAATGATTTCACAAGTAGATACAGGGAAACTGTCAATAACAAATTCGGACGAGATGTTTAATCTTTTGATTAAGTCAGTGGTATTTTAAAATAGATCCACAATTAGCTCGAAGACTGAGCATATTCGCCTGTTAAAGCGGTTCTTGCTTAGCATTCCAGGGAGTAGGTTTGCAGACCTAACAAAACAAATAGCATGATCTATAATACAATGAAAATATTTTTCTGCAATCAGAGCCACTGCAATCAGCTAGGAATCAGAAGAATTACGGTTAACACGTTCTTTATGACCAATTTCTATCATGATATCATCAATAAAAACGTAAATTAAAATATACCTGATTTCTTAACGTAAACTAGTTATTTTGATAACTTAAATTTAATCTGTCCTGGTCTTTTTGCATTGTATCTTTACTCAATATTTGCAAATAGTCCTTATTGTTGTTAGTGGCTGACTTACAGTACTTTATTAGTTAATGGCCTAATGTTTTTTATATAATAGATGAAGGCAGCAGAGCAAATTAAGGCAATTATCGTACCCCGGTAATAATACAATTTTTTGACAGTTAAATTAATCTATAATAATAATCAAAATGAAGAATAAACTTTTTACAATTCTACTGCTTGCATTTGTCCTGTTGGGCAGTACCATCCTTTATTCGCAACAAACCAGCAGAGAACTTAATGCAATCAAGTCAGTTGTGCCATTCCTTATAATTGGCCCAGATTCAAGGGCTGGCGCAATGGGTGATGCCGGAGCGGCAACATCACCGGATACATACAGTATGCACTGGAATCCATCAAAATTTGCTTTTATCGATGGCAAAAGTGGTGTTGGCATTTCTTATTCACCCTGGCTCAGGAACCTGGTTCCAGATATAAATATAGCATACCTGGCAGGATATAAAAGACTTGATTCTAAACAGGTTTTAAGCGCAAGTCTTATATACTCATCGCTCGGAGATATACCTTTCACTGATGATTTCGGAAATTTTGAACGAACATTCAAGCCTAATGAATTTGCCTTTGATGCATCCTATTCCAGACTTTTATCCGATAATTTCTCTGGAGGTATTGCTTTCAGATTCATCTATTCAAACCTTGCAGGCGGATCAAATTCAGGAGGAGTTACATCAAAACCCGGAATCTCTTTTGCAGCAGATATTTCGGGATACTACCAGAAGGATATTTTAATTTTCAACAATGAAGGAATACTGGGGTTTGGACTCAATTTCTCAAACATCGGATCAAAATTGAGTTATTCTGATTCTAAATCAACTGACTTTATTCCGATGAATATTCGTCTGGGTACAGCAGGAACTGTAATTATCAATTCATACAATAAACTTACACTTACGATTGATATCAATAAACTTCTTGTACCAACATCACCAATATACAGTTCTGCAAATCCCGATAGTATTATCTCAGGGAAAAACCCGAATGTTTCCGTTCCTACGGCAATTTTTCAGTCATTCTATGATGCTCCGGGAGGTTTTATTGAAGAATTGCACGAAATAACATATTCTTTTGGTCTGGAATACTTGTATAACAAACAGTTGGCAATAAGAGGCGGGTATTTTCACGAAAATGAGACTAAAGGTAATCGCAAATATTTCACTACAGGTGCAGGATTTAGATTAAAACAATTTGAAATTGATTTCTCATATTTGATGCCACTTGCACAAAACCATCCTCTGGCACAGACCATAAGATTTTCACTGGCATTCGATTTGCCTGGAGCAGGAAAAATCTCCTCAAACCAAAAGTAGTTTGCTCAATAATACATCGATAATAAGATATTTTTAAGATGCAGATGTGCCCTTGTTTTAGACAAGGGCACATCTGAATTTAATGGGAGAAGGATTAATGATCATAGTTTGTTCTGAAAAAAAACAGAATAAATATCTATGAAAAAAGAATTGGCACATATAATAATAGAATATGTTACTCCCTGAATTTATAGCCAATCCCTTTTATCGTCATTATATTCTGATCACCAATTTTCTTCCTGAGGTTTCTGATATGAACATCTATGGTCCTTCCACAGACAATTACATCATCGCCCCAGATATTTGTAAAAATAGTTTCACGTGTAAAAACGTTTCCTGGCTTCGATGATAATAGCAATAGCAATTTAAACTCTTTTTTGGGAAGTGAAATCTCTTTCCCGTCAACAATAACGAGATGTTTTTCCTTGTCTATCTCAAGATTGCCATATTTAACTGTATTTACAGCCATTTTAATGTTGTTTTCTGAAGTATAGACCCCATATCTTTTCAATAAAGCTTTAACCCTGCTCGAAAGGACTTTAAGTTTTATTGGCTTTGCAACATAGTCATCCGCTCCTGCATTAAAACCGGCAATTTGCGAGTAATCTTCTGATCTGGCTGTTAAAAAAACTATTATGACGTTTTTTAGGGAGTCAATCATACGTATTTGTTCACAAGTTTCAACTCCGTCCATAACAGGCATCATTACATCCATGATGATTAGATGTGGCAGATATTTCTTTGCCATTTCAAGTCCTTCCTTGCCATCAAAAGCTGTATGCACTTTGTATCCTTCCTGAATTAAATGATGAGAAAAGATTTCAATGATATCTGGCTCATCATCTATGAGAAGTATTGTGTATTCATGTTTACTCATTACTGCTGATTCGTTAATATATTTTTGATAATAAATAAACTATTTTGTTCTTTGGCATTTTGGTTGATTTGCCGTTCTGTAAGTAGTTCTTTTACAGGCGTTCTGTCAAACACTAATATGCCTAAAATCTGCATTATTTCATAGATTGATAAGGTACTTCCAAGAGCATATTTCACCTGATTGACAATGAGATAGGCCCAGATTGCGATACAAACGTTGACTTTTACCTCATTTTCTGAATGACCGCAAAGCGTTTTTATGGTAAGGTTCTGCTTTATCTATTTGAAAAAAACTTCGATTTGCCAGCGATTACGGCATAATCTGTCAATTTCAAGTGTTGAGTCTTCAGAGTTGCTTGTTATAAAGGTAAGCAGCAGATCCATTTCATCATCGTAATATTATACTATACGTAGAGTATCTGGATGTAGTTGCTTAGACTTAAGGTTTTTTAGTTTTATGGTTCTATCACTTCTGAGTCCGGTAGTCTCATCAGGAATGAAGTTGTTTTCAAATACCAGGTAATCCATCGTCACCTTTGCCCTTGTCACAAAGAATTCATCTGCTTCATTCATTCTATACAGCGAAGCAATATTGATGTAAGCATTGAACATCACATATATGGCATCAGGTTGAGGAACAATTTCATTAAGTACATTACTGTCATGATATTTATCATCCGTGATAAAAATAAACGTTGGAATACCACCTCTTAAATCAAGTGTTGTATGGATATCAATTGTTCCTCTGGAGTATCTGAGTAAAGACATTCTTACCTGAATTCAAAATTTTGCACTTAAAAGGTGCAAAACTACAGGTCAAATCAAATCAAAAAATCAAAGAACGCTTATATTAATTTTATTATCAATACTTTATATAAAATGTTAAAAATTTAATGCATCACTTCTACTTACTCATAACATATTGTTTAGTAATCTAAAATGCTAAATTAAATAAAAAATAGAGCAGATATTATCGATTCTGAAGCCCTCTGGAGATGCGAAACGTATATCTCTGAATATCTTTTACATACCTAGCATTTGTAACATTAAATTAATACAAATTTAATATTAGGGTTTTTATGTGAGCCCGTTACTAATCCTCACCAAAGGCAGAAGGATTGTTGATAATTCAGAATCAGTTAAGGCAATGTAAATTTAATGTTAAGCACTCTTTAAAAAACTTAAATATTAAAGAAATAAAATTAACTTAAAGATGATCTATGAGATCATTGTATAAAAAATTCTGTCGATAAATTTGTCCCTGAAATTAGTATGCTCGTTAAATAATTAAAGACAATCTTAAATTAATATACTTATACAACTTTCTATGAAAAGAATTTTACTTAGCTTAAGCATCGTTTTTCTCTCAGTTTTCGCCTCTGGTCAGGGGCTTGAAGACATCATTGTGGAAAAGTATTATATATCTGATGCAAACGATGCAACTGATACAGATGGTGGCACCCTTGTTGCTGGTTCAGTTACATACAGAATTTTTGTGGATCTGGCCCCGGGCTGGATTTTACAATCTGTATACGCATCACCTGATTATTCTCATGAGCTTAGAATAGAAACCACTACACAGTTTTTTAATAATGCAGACAGAGGAGCAACAACTGCCAATCAAATAGCTAACAGCCGTTTACCGAATAATACAGTAATGTTGGATTCCTGGCTTGCAATAGGTGGTGCTGCAGCACAGAAAATGGGAATTCTTAAAACGGAAGATACTGATGCACCAATCATTAATGCAGATGGTTTTCTGAAAAATACAGACCCGTTAGCAGGAGTACCAATAAAAATTCAGGATGGACTTTTTCCATTGACACCTCCATCTCTTTTCATGGCTGGACTTGATCAGGCAATTACCGTTTTTGAAGATTATAATGCGGGTCCACTTTTTCGCATTACAGATGGTTCGTGGGGCAGCTCCCCTGGTGTAAGTGGCCCTACTCCAGCGAACAGAGTGTTAATCGCACAAATCACAACTACCGGGGTGCTTACTTTTAAAATAAACTTACAAATCAGAAGAGAAAGTGACTTTAAAGTTGAAAACTGGGTACATTCGAACCCTGTTAATATTCCCAATATTATTTCTGAAATTTTATGTGAGAAGTGTACTTTTAATGGTGTCATAACATCAATAAATGATGAAATCTTTAACACAAGTTCAATCGCAAAACCTGAGATCAGTGTATTCCCTAACCCGGCACAAAATGTACTGAATATAGAATTTATTAACGGAATACGTGATGGTGTATTTAATTACACTATACTGAATATACTGGGGAATACGCTGCTTCAGTATGAAGGAAGGGATTTACCAGAACGATTCATAAGGGATATTGATATTTCATCACTTCCAAAAGGGATATACCTGATAAGGATTGAATCAGCCGGTTTAGTTTCAGTCGGCCGGTTCATAAAAGAGCAATAACTGAAGTTTAGAGTAAATTGTTCATTTTGTTCTGGTGAGCTGCTAATCTTAATGATCTGAAGAAGGATTAAAAAATTGTAGGTCATCAGAGAATCTATGGACAGATACTAACAGATTTTATGTGAAAATAACATTCAAATGAAAAAATTTCTGCTCTTATTGATATTTCCGTTATTTAATTATTATTCTTTTGGGCAAGGTACTCTCAGGGGTAAAATAACAGATGAAAATGGAGTTCCTCTCATTGGAGCGACAGTGATGTTGAAGTCAATACCACCAATTGGAATTGTAAGCGATTTTGATGGTAATTACTCAATAAGAATATCTGGTTCCTCCCCTACTATTGTTGTCGCTTCATATGTGGGTTATCAATCTATTCAGGATACTGTGCATCCTCTGAATGGTGAAGTTATAATTAGAGATTTCGATATGCCCCTTCTATCTGCATCCATTGGAGAGGTCACAATAGTTGGCAGGGTTTCAAAAGCAAGGGAATCTTATATGGAAAAAATAAAACTAAACTCTGCATCAAGCCTTGACTATATATCGGCTACAATTATAAAGCGTACCGGTGATGCCAATGTAACCGCTGCCGTTTCCCGTATAACAGGTGTATCAACACATGGCGGATTTATTACTGTTCGCGGAATAAGTGACCGGTATATTAAAACTACTGTTAACGGACTAAGGATACCTACCCTCGATCCTTTTACTAATAATATTAAGCTTGATCTTTTCCCAGCCAGCCTTGTTGATAACATAGTCATTACAAAAACAGCAAGCGCTGATCTGTCAGGAGATTGGTCCGGAGCTTATCTAAGCATTGAGACAAAAGATTATCCTGAGAAATTTACCCTGAATATTGAATCCTCGTTCGGTTACAACCCAAACAGCACTTTCAAAAATGTAATATCATCGGAACGGAGTAACACAGACTGGCTGGGGTTCGACAACGTGTTACGCACTATAACTCATAATATACCTTCAAATTACGGATTAGGCTATTTAGATTATCAGGAATTTGCTTCTCTAGGCCTGGAAGCTTTTTATAATAAAATTGGTGTTACTGCAAATACATATTGGGATCCAAATGCATATTCAAGCATATATACCAGATTGGCCCTGGTTGAGTTGGGGTTTCTTGGAAAAGCTCAGTTCAACGATAACGAAGCGGTTACGCGTGCAGTATCTCAATATGAGGCAAGTGATCTCAAACTACAGGGACTCAAAGCAGCAACTTCCAATGCTGTAAAGATGGGGCAGTCACTTCCAAACAACTGGCTTACCATAAGCAGAAAATCACCCATAGATTTTAGTCAGAGCTTCAGTATCGGGAACCAAACGAATCTTTTTCAAAAGCCATTAGGATTATTATTCGGTTTTCGCTATTCCAGTTCAACTTTATATGATAAAAACGGATTCTATGGAAGGACTGAGGTTCCAACCGCTGAAGTAACAACTCTTAATGAACCATTTTTCTTATATCATTCATATGGATCGGGAGAGAATAGTACTGAAACAAGTGGTTGGAGCGCACTTCTAAATGTTGCATATAAGATAAATCCTTTTAACAGTTTTTCTCTAATTATAATGCCCAATTTAATTGGTGTTAATAAAGCCAGAAGTGAACTAACCTATTCTGATAAAACTGGAAGCGGAATTACCTTTTACAGGATCTCACAATTTTATGAATCACGTAAGCAAATTGTATACGAGATTAAAACTGAGCACTTCTTACCAGCTTCTAAAATGAAAATTGAGCTGAACACTTCATACACTGACGGTAACAGTAATTCACCAGATTTTAAGCAAATAAACTATACGCTGGATCCGGTCACAGGTGGAGCAAATAAAATATACAGTACAAGTCAGGAATCAGGCAATTTCCGTATTTTCAGACGATTGTCGGAAGACCTGTTTGATTCTCGTCTTACAGCCGAGTTCCCGATTGGAGAAAAAGCCGGACTATCCAGAAGGGTTAAGTTTGGAGGCACCTGGCAAGGTCTCATCAGGAAGGCAGATCAACATTTTTATGCACTCCCCCCAAATGCAACATCCACATTAATTGATAACAATGATCTGACCTCATATCTTAGTATAGACAAATTTGGTTTTGCTGACGATGGCAGCATCAAAAGATACTATTGGCAACTGGCAGGTCCGGAACACAATACTATTGGATTCAGCAATACTCTGGCGGGCTTCGTGATGACAGATCTTGCCCTGACTCCTTCTCTGAGAATATCCGCTGGAATAAGGGTTGAAGATGTTCATCTGCATACTGATATTGCTGACCTTTATGACAGACAGCTTTCCGTATATGACAACCGCAGGTTAGGTATTAAGCCGGGACTAAGGGATGATTTATTCTGGCTACCGAGCACAAGCATTATATATCAGCTAAATAAGGATGAACTGACCCCAGTCAACCTGAGGTTTAATTACAGCCAGACAATTGCGCTACCCAGTCTGCGAGAACTCACTCCTTACAGGATTTATGATTATACTCTCCTGGGTGTTGTTACAGGTAATGCCAGCCTTAAACCGGTAAATATAGATAATTGGGACCTGAGAGCAGAGGCCTATTTCAAGTCAGGTGACAATCTCTCAATGAGTATGTTTTACAAAAACTTTACTAATCATATCGAAATGTTAAGAGAAGAACTGGAGGATGTTTACTATTCGTGGCAGAATACCGACAACTC
>CAZXFB010000002.1:0-15103 GCA_964639725.1 uncultured Rikenellaceae bacterium | reverse complement strand
AACTCGCTGGTTATTGGAGTTGAGTTGGAAGGAACAATAGGGATTATAAAGAACCTTGAACTTAGAGCAAATACCACTCTGGTAAACTCAAAAACCAGGTTGCAGAGCGATAGTATTTCTCGTGCCATGTTTGGTCAGGCTCCATATATAATTAATGCCATGTTATCATATAATTCTGAGAAATCAGGTATTGAAGCTTCTATCAGTTATAACGTTCAGGGATCAAAACTGGTTATAACCGGAACATTTGACCGGCCGGATATATATGAGCTACCCCGTAATATTGTTGATGCAAAATTCGCAAAAAAACTGGGCAAGTTTTTCACGGTAAGCTTTAGAATACGTGATCTTCTGAACACATCAATAATAAGGTCATATAAGTACCAATCTGTGGGCTTCCTTGATTTTGATAAAACCACATATGGTTCAACATACCTTCTGGGCTTATCATACAACTTTAATCAATAACTCAGATCCATAAATGAAACTAAAAATTTTCTTATTACTGCTAATGACACTATTTCTGCCATTCTTTGTAGCTCAATCACAAATTGACAGCGTAATTGTTGAAAAGTATTATATATCTGATGCTAAAGATGCAACCGATACCGATGGAGGAGGACTTGAAGAGGGCTCTGTAACTTACAGGGTTTTTGTTGATCTTGTTCCGGGATCAAAACTATTGAGAATTTATGGAGATGCAGCCCATACCTTCAGTATTTCAAGCACAGAAGAGTTCTTCAATCAACTCGACAGAGGAAAAAGCACAGGTAAAGAGATTGCATCAAACAGATTAAAACAGAATACACTAGCGCTTGATACCTGGATAACATCAGGATTCGCCAGTAATAGTCATTTCGGTGTACTAAAAACAGAGGATACAAATGGTTCGGTTATTGGAGGCATTAATAATGATGGTGGAAGTGCCGGTATAGTGGGCGGTCTGCTGGTGAACTCAGACCCATCAGCCGGAATTGAATTGACTTCTCAGGATGGTATGGTCCCGGCAATTACCACACCCGGAAACTGGCTCATACAGTTAAATGGTGTGACCCTGTCTTCAGTAAATGACACTTCAATATTCGGTAATTTTAAACCAGGCCGGCATTTTATAACCGGCAATTTTTCCCTGTCAAGCAGTGGCGTTTCAGGACCAACCGTGTCTAACAGAATACTTGTTGCACAGTTAACAACAAAGGGAGAATTAAGCTTCAAACTAAATGTAGAAATAGAGGAACAGAATGGACCAGGTATAAATGTGGTTAAATATGTTGCTGACAATCCAACCGGGGCGGAAAAAACAAACCGTTTTCTGACTTATCCGACCCCTCCGCCACCCTTGCCTTTGTGTGGTTGTAAGGACCCTGCCTATCTTGAATACGATAAAGCATTGGAATGTCACGAGGAGGATTCATGTAAAACAATAATTGTATTTGGTTGTACTGATCCCATCGCCTGCAACTATAATCCGAATGCTAATTTCAATATCCCCTTTATGTGCTGCTATCCCGGACACTGTAATGATCGTGATATCAGGGTAGTCTGTCCTGATATTCAAAATAACGATCTTAGTTTTACAATTTATCCGAATCCTGCCCGCGACCATATGACAATTGAAATACTAAATGGGAATCAAAATGATATATATTGTTCAATTTATAATTCATATGGGTCTACCCTGCTTACCGAAGATCTAGGCTATGTGATGGAAAATATGGTCCATCAAATGAACGTTTCATGTTTACCAAAGGGCTTATATCTTTTGAGAGTTTATAGCAGGGATCGTTCCATGACCAAATCATTCATCAAAGAATAGTATGAAAAAATCAGGAATATGCAGAACTGTAAGCAGAATAACCATTATAGCTGGATTGGCAATATTTATTATAATTTCCTGCGAGAAAGAAAAAATGCCATCAAAATCCCTTATTTATTCTTTTGAAACTGACTCCATAACTGATGTTGATGGAAACGTGTACAAGACTGTACGAATTGGAGATCAATGGTGGATGACTGAAAATCTTAAGGTTGCCCATTACCGTAATGGCATTCCGGTTTTTTATTCTCAGAGACTGACCAATAAGGAATGGGAAGAACTTGAAAAAGGGGCCTTTTGTTATTTAAACAATTCCTCAATTCCGTACAACGGATTATTATATAACTGGTATGCAATAGTTGACAAAAACGGAATATCGCCCGAAGGATGGCGTGTTCCTACTGATGATGACTGGAAAGAACTTGAGCAGTTTCTCGGTATGAATCCTGATACTATTGATCTTACCGGGTGGCGTGGAACTCATGAAGGTGAAAAACTAAAATCGCCATCAACAAAAAATACCAGCATTTTCTGGACAATAGATCAAAGCATTAAAAACACAAATGAAAGCGGATTTTCAGCCATGCCAGGTGGTTTTAGATTATTTAATGGGTCTTATGGCCATTCAGGTCCGAATAGTACTGGGACGAGTACTGGGTTCTGGTGGAGTTCTTCTGTAAATGGGAATGGTCAGGTATGGTACAGATATCTTGACTACAAATATGGAGGGGTATTCAGGTTTTATGCTCCGAAATCAAGCGGATTCAGTATACGATGTGTGAAAGATAATTAACAATTTAAACATTCAACATTAATTGATATTCTTTTAGAAAACTTAAGACCAGCTTAATGAAAAATAGGGTTTTAATTATCAGAATTATTGTGCTAATGGGATGCTTCTTTGTGACAGATATGAATAGTCAGGAATTAAAACTGGATGGTAGGGGGCACGAAGTTGATATTCATGGGAAGGAAAGTTCTCTTTTATCCTTAGCATCAGCATCAGATGATAAAATGCAGGATACATTAATAGTAAAGACAGGTGCAGTGTTGGCTGTAGGTATAACAAGTGTTACTAGCGGTGGAAGTATTCTTACAGCCAATCTGAAGGAGATAACCTCTTTTGGTTTGTGCTGGAACACAAAACCCAATCCTTCAGTTCATAACGATTTAATGACCATGAGAAACGATGCCAGCAGTTTCCTCAGTAGAATTGACGACCTGGTACCAGCAACATTATACTTTATTCGTGCCTATGCAATAACCGCTTTTGATACAGTATATGGAGATCAAAAAATATTTTATACCCATAAGAAAGATGCTGTTACCGATATCGACAGCAACTATTATAATTCCGTTAAGATTGGAACCCAGATCTGGCTTGCAGAAGATCTTAAAACAACCCGATTTAATGATGGCACGCCTATCAGGCTTGTTACTGATCCTGAACTGTGGGCAAGACTTACTGTATCTGCCTGGTGCTGGTATGCTAACGATTCTGTAAAATACTCATTCCCGCGTGGGAAGCTATATAATTGGTATTCTGTAAATTCTGGTATTCTTTGTCCAAAAGGATGGCATGTTCCTTCAAATGAAGAATGGATAACATTACAGAACTATCTTGGAGGAGACAGTATTGCAGGTGGCAAAGTAAAAACGACCGGAACATTCTTTTGGAAAGAACCCAACCAGAGTGCAACTAATGAAACCGGTTTCTCGGCTATTCCCGGTGGTTATAGGGGAGGTACCGGGAAATTCCTTAATTCTTCGATTTTCGATAGCTGGTGGAGTAGTGATGAATATTCTCCAGATGCAGCACATTCCTGGTATGTGTACCATGCCCGTTCATTTTTGTACAAAGAAAGGATATTAAAGTTATTCGGAAATTCTGTTCGTTGTTTGAAGGATCAGTAATTCAAAATTCCGTCATCCCAATCATGGAAGAATTCTTATTATCAAGACGCTCACATAATTATCTAATAGTTATCGTGTTTATCTTTTTGAATTCTTCAATGACTCATGCACAAGTACTTAGGAAGAAAACATCTTTAGAATTGATTAAAAGTGGTGTTGACTATGTATATAACTTCCAATTCGATAGTGCGCATCAGGTCTATCACAAGCTGAAAAATGCTTATCCCGGACACCCTGTTATTTTTTTATTCAAAGGAATGATAACATATTGGGAAAACTATCCATTGCTTCCATCATCACCTGCCAGTCTTATCTATGAAAATGACATGCATTTCTGTATCGAATTATGTCAAAAGTCAAAAAATCAAGTTGATGAAGCAGAATATTTACTTACAAAGCTTTGTGCCATGGGGATGCTTTTGCTCTTCTATTCTGATAATGACTTAAGTAAGAATGTGATTCCACTTGCATCAGGTACTTACCAGTTTGTCAGGCAGTCTTTTGATTATACTTCTGTATATACTGATTTTTACTTTTTCACCGGGCTTTACAATTATTACCGCGAAGCTTACCCTAAAGTCTATCCAATGTATAAAACCCTGGCTTTTATTTTTCCAAAGGGGGAAATGTCTAAGGGGATTCTTGAACTTCAGAAGGCTGCCTTTCATTCAATATTCCTGAAAGCAGAATCATATTCTTTTCTTTCATGGATAAGTACCAATTTTGAAAATGATTTTCAGGAAGCTGCAAATTACAGTAAAACACTTCATGAGCTTTTTCCTGCTAATATTAATTATACAGCTGCTCATATTAAAAACTTACTTCTAATAAAGCATTATGATGAAGCAGAAAAGCTTATGAGATCATCCGGTATAGAAAGCAATAATTCTTTCTACAGGGCACAACTTGCTGTTTTCAATGGAATTTTGCAGGAGAAGAAATATTTAAATCGCAGCCTTGCAAAAAAGTATTATGAAAATGGGATTAGCAATATTGTAACTTTTTATGATTATGGTAATGAATATGCGGCTTATGCCTATTTTGGTTTGAGCCGAATAATTGAAAATGATGCTGATAATAAGAAAAAAAATTATCGTAAAATGGCAATGGAACTGTCTGAATTCAATCGGGATATATTTAGCTAATGATCTGTAATTGTCAGATTATTACCAAATTCCATTACCAGTCCGAAATGAGATCACAAATGAAGTTTTTCAGTCAATGTCACTTCGGATATCAGAGACGCTGCTATCAATTCTTCTTTTCTGTTAAGACCGTTTTAATTCTTGCCTTTTAAGTAGGTAAGGAAAGTTCTTAGTTAACAAATAACAGGTTAATAACTATTAATAAAAAGAGAGATAAAAATATTGATGGAAGTTCCTTCCATTCGAATTTTGTAAATTGCAGTTGTTTCCATGTTCCCCAGATTTTGATTTTTTTATAAGAATTACTGTTTTGTCATGATATAAGTTTGTTTAAGATACAAATCCAAAAATTTATCTCGAGTAGAAAACCCTGTCAAGTTACACTTCAGGTTACCAATAAATTAATTATTTAAATGAGTATCTGGAATGAATAATAACTGAAATGGAATTAATTCATACTATTAAAATAGGTGAGGGGGATTCCTCGCTGGCGCTCGGAATGACATGCGATGTTGGTTGTTTGTGAGGAAAGCAGAGGCGATTCGCTTAGCGAATCGCCTCTGCTTTCCCCTATGTCACATAAAATACTGTCATTCCGAGCGTTAGCGAGGAATCTCATAACCAATTGTTTTAAATTTATTATTGATAACCGATACTCATAATTATTTATTTTGCATCATAATAAAATTTAACATAAAGCAGAATTTAAATCCTGCCTTCAAACTTAGAACTTCAAGGGCAACCATTATTAACAATAACTCTCATAAAATGAATATATTAATTTTTTCAGGTAGGATTAAAATCAGTTTCTTAATGCTTTTTATCTTATCCAAACCTGATTTTGTCATATGCCAGGAGGAGAATCTTAATCTCCTGAATAACTGGATAGAATGGTCAGATGGGAAAAACATGCTGATTCATCATCTTAATAAACAGGCTTTTGAATATCTTGACACAAGAGATAGAGAGATTGCTGAATTGAAAACAAAGGAAGATTGGATCAACAGACAGAAAAAGGTAAAGGATGTTCTTATGAAAATCGTTGGCCCTTTCCCGGAAAAGACACCTTTAAATCCCAGAGTTACCGGAGTTGTTCAAAAAAAGGGCTTTAGAATTGAAAAAGTAATATATGAATCGATGCCTGGCTTTTATGTAACAAGTTGCTTGTTCATCCCCGATGGTATTGTCGGAAAACGACCAGCAATAATTCATGTAAGCGGACACTTATTTCAGTCATTCAGATCACCGGAGAGTCAGAAACAGATTTTTAACCTCGTCAGAAAGGGTTTCATAGTTTTTGCAATTGACCCTCTCTGCCAGGGTGAGAGGATTCAATACTGGGATGATAATAAGAAATCATCAATGATGGGAGGGTCTCCATCAGGGGAACACAGATATATAGGAAATCAAATGTTTATTTCCGGTGTATCCCCCGGAAGATATTTTATCTGGGATGGAATAAGGGGTGTTGATTATCTTATTACACGTAAGGAAGTTGATAATGAAAGAATTGGAATATTCGGATGTTCCGGTGGAGGAACTCAGACAACTTATATATCTGCTTTCGATGAAAGAATTAAATCAGCTGCTCCGGCTTGCTATATCACAGGATTCCGCAGACTACTTGAGTCTACAGGGGCAGATGATCCGGAACAAAATTTCTTTCATAGTCTGAAATATGGGATATCACAGGAAGACCTGCTTGAGCTGAGGGCACCAAGACCCTTGTTAATATCTTCAACCTCAAGGGATTTTTTTAGCATACAAGGTGCTATTGAAACTTATAATGAGGTCAGAGTTTGTTATAAAGCATTCGGAAGAGAGGAAAATGTCGGACAGGTAATTGACGATGCAGAACATGGATTTAATAAAAATATCACAGAGATATATGCTTTCTTTCAAAAAACACTTGACCTGCCCGGAAGTTCATCTGAGGAGAACTTTGAAGGTTTCACACCAGAAGAACTGAAAGTTACCACAACAGGACAAATTTCTACTTCACTGGGAGGTGAGTCTGCTTTTAATATTAATAAAAAAGATGCTCTGCAATTAATATCGGGGATACAGGTGTCAAGAAATAATATTAAAGAACATCTTATAAGGATTCCTGAGTATGCAAAAAAGCTTTCAGGTTATTTAGCTCCAGAGTCAGAGGTGAAGTATGTCTACAGAGGAAGGTATCAGAGAGAAGGATATGGAGTGGAAATGTATGTATTACAGGGGGAAGGCAACTATGTAATTCCACTTCTACTCTTTGTTCCTGAAAAGGGAACCAATCTTTCGGGTGTGCTTTACATTAATCCGAAAGGCAAAAGCGCTGATTCTTCATCAGGAGGTGAAATTGAACAGCTGGTAAAAAATGGGTATCTGGTTGCTGCACCAGATCTATTGGGAACAGGGGAAGTCAGGTCAGATAACTTTTTTATCTGGAATTGTAACATCTCAGTTCTTACCGGTCAAAGTTTAATAGGTATTCAGGCAGGAGATATAATAAGAGTTGTTAATTTTCTAAAAAACAGGAAGGATATTAACCCTATGAACATTGCAGCTATTGCCTATGATGAATTGTGTCCAACACTATTACATGCTGCTGCTTTCGATAACTCTATAAAATCAATTACCCTATATGCTTCTCCTATTTCTTACAAATCAATAGTTGTTAACAGATTTTATGACCTTAGCTTAACAAATTATATAGTAGCTGGTTCATTGACTCTCTATGACCTGCCTGACCTCATTGGTTGTATCGCACCCAGGAAAATTGCACTTATAGGTTTAAAGGACCAAATTAGAGAAGAGGCTACTAAAGAGCTTATAGATGAAGAGCTCTCATTTCCCCGTTCAGTATATTCTATGAAGAGTGTCCCTGAAAATTTTAAAATTTTTCCCTTGAGTGAAAATAAACGATCAGTTATAGAATGGTGTTTAGACAATTAATAATAATATAATTAGTAATTTAACTTTTCGAAAATTTCTATTGTATTTTACGGTAGGTGGATCAATTAATCTGGAATTCCTAAACTGATGCCGGTACTTGTTAATCGGATGCCAAAATCCGGTTTTGGTACCTGGAATTCAGGTAAAAAGATTTGGACAACCGGTTTCGCATTGAATATGAACAAAGGGGGAAAAGAATTATTAAAAAATTAAATGAATAGATATATGCTGAAAATAATCTGGAGAGCGATAACAAGCTTTGATGTGACTCTTTCAACAATCAGTGGAAAAATAAGGTTACTAAATGGGAATAAAAAGGGTATTATCCATCACCATGTTTTTGAGCGTATTCTTATATGTTCTTTTTTTGCTTTCCTAACAATATACGCCGGAGCAAAGGTCAGGCTTCCTGCAATATTCAGTGATAACATGGTACTTCAGCGCGGTCATTCCATTCCAGTTTGGGGTTTGGCGGACATTAATGAGAATGTAACAGTAATAATTTGTGGTCAGACCAGAACAGCTAAATCCGATTCCAGTGGCAGGTGGATGGTTCGCTTAGATTCGCTAAATGCGGGCGGACCTTATAAAATGACAGTTACAGGGAAAAATACAATCGTATTGAAAAATGTTTTTGTCGGTGAAGTTTGGATTTGTTCCGGGCAATCGAATATGGAGTTAGGTGTCATTGATTGCAATAATGCCCTGGAAGAGATTGCAACTGCCAATCATCCGGAAATTCATCTGCTTAGTGTCCCTTTTAAAGGATCCGGGGTACCACAAGAGGATTTCAAGGCTGAATGGATCCGATGTTCCTCTAAGAGTATTATGAATTTTTCTGCTGTTGCATATTTCTTTGGCCGAAACCTGCAGCATGAACTTAATGTGCCGGTTGGCCTTATTAATTGTTCCTGGGGTGCCTCATCATGTGAAGCATGGATGAAAAGGTCGGTGCTCGAAGCCAACCCTCAATATAAAACAATGCTTCAGGATTGGGATGAACGAATGATCGCATTCGATATGCAGAAAGCCGAGGAAGCAGAGTTATTATACGCTTCCTGGAAAGAGAAGGCAAACAAAGCGAAAATCCATGGCAAAGATCTACCTCCGGCGCTGGAGAGACTTGATGATTTAATGAAAATCATGTTTGCTGTTCGCCGTTGTCCGTCGTATTGTTACAATGGTATGTTATCACCAATTATTCCATACGCCATTCGTGGTGTAATATGGTATCAGGGAGAAACTAATGCCGAACGAGCTTACCAGTATCGTAAACTATTCCCGCTTATGATTCATAATTGGCGTGAGGATTGGGGACAGGGGGATTTTCCATTCATCTTCACTCAATTAGCCAACTACAAAGCTGTGAGGGAAGAACCCGGTCCCAGCGACTGGGCAGAGTTAAGGGAAGCCCAGACCATGACATTGCTCACTCAAAATACCGGTATGGCAGTGACGATAGATATTGGTGATGCAAAGGATATACATCCGAAAAACAAACAGGACGTCGGAATACGTCTGGCTCTCTGGGCCTTATCTAATGTATACGGGAGAAATATCATTTTTTCAGGACCAATGTACAATTCAATGGAAAAAACAGGTTCCCGTATTGAATTAAAGTTCGATCATTGTGGAAAAGGACTTATTACTAAGAATGGTGAACCTCTCAGAGGCTTCTCTATTGCCGGGGAAGATCAGAAGTTCGTATGGGCTGAAGCATACATAGCTGGGAATAAAGTTATTGTAAGTAGTCCTGAAACTCCGGATCCTGTAGCTGTACGATATGCCTGGGCTGACAATCCGATATGTAACTTATTCAATAGCGAGTATCTGCCGGCTTCCCCTTTTCGCACCGATAGCTGGAAAGGATTAACAGAAAAATAGAATTATGGACTAAACTTCAATGATTTTATTAATTTTCAGGGGCAAACATATATCCTGGTCATTATCCGGGATTATAGATTTGCTATATTGGCATTTTAATTTAAGAATACTATTGTAAATGAAAAAAGCATTAATCATAACCACACTTTTCTTTTTTGTATTGCCACTTTCAGCACAGATACCGACATCAGTAAAAATCGGGGATACCACTTTTGGTGCCAAAGCCGATGAAAGGGGGCCGATAGGTGGTGGATCTGGTTATAAGAATATTGTCACAACAGGTAACTATATTGTAAATGATCTCGAAGGATTGATAGAGGCACTCAATAAGGCACGTCAGGGGGAGACAGTTTTCATCCCTGCTGAAACTGAGATCGATATGACTACATTAATATACATTAAGGAGCTGGTACTTGAAGTTCCATCAGGAGTTACTCTTGCAGGAGAACGTGGTAACAATGGATCAGGCGGAGCACTTATCACCAGCGATGTACTTAAAACACCGGTAATGATCCGTGCCGGTGGTCCAAATGTCAGGATAACAGGACTGCGAATTCAGGGACCATGCTCAAAGCGCTACCTTGACCACCATAAAAGGGCATACGGTAAGAATGGCAAGGGTGCCGAATACTACTATCTGTTTCCAATATCAAATGGGATATCTACTGAATACGGAAATATTGAAGTCGATAATTGTGATATCTCAGGATTCGCACATGCCGGGATCTATCTTCGACAAGGTGACAACCATGTTATCCACCACAACTTTATTCACCATTGCCAGTACAACGGTCTCGGATATGGCATTAGCCACGATAAGGCATCTTCCCTTATTGAGTTAAACTTATTTAACTGGAACCGTCACTCTATTGCTGGAACAGGCAGGCCTGGCTGCGGCTATATTGCCCGGAACAATGTTGAATTGGGCGAATCTCTGAGCCACTGCTTCGACATGCATGGAGGTCGTGACCGTAAGGATGGGACCACCATAGCAGGAACTGCCATAGGGATTTATAACAATACATTCCTGGCAAAGGAAAAAGCTGTAGTCATCCGTGGGGTTCCAATAATTCAGTGTGAAGTTAAGCATAACTGGTTTCCGCAGCACGAGTTGCCTCAGCAATCAGTACGTGCAGAAGCAAATACAAGAGTTTCAGAAAATGCATATGGTGCCGAACCTAAGTTAGTCCCATGAACACCGGAACTTGATTCGGAGAAAATTCACTTTGCATTTGACTATTTAAAATAAATATCCGCTCTTCTGTCGGTGATATGACCCGCATCTTTTGCCAACGTGATATCAATATCACATATCAAAACACCAGGATTCTCAATTCTTTTTGCAATTAATTTTCCCCCGGGATCTACCACGAATCCAACACTGGGATGGGCGAAAGCGATAAAACATTGATTTTCATAACTTCGGGTACGCATCCACCACTCGTTTGTCCAATGGTACATCCCATATGTTGGATTAAGTATTAACCTGGCACCTTTCAACCTGAGAGTTCTTGCAGTTTCAGGCCATCGTCTGTCGGCACATATCATGGTTCCGATTTTTCCCCACTGTGTACGCCATACAGGCAACTCCTCTCCTTTTGCAAACTGAAGATCATGTGCCTGCAGGTGAGTTTTATGATAAATACCAATGAGCTTTCCCGACTTATCCCACAAGCCTGCAGAGTTAAATATTCTGCCATTTTCAATTGATGTGAAGCCGAAACAGATGTACATTTTCCTATTTTTTGCTTCCAGGGCAACACGCTTAAGGTATTTGCTTTCCACCAAATCCTGAGCCACAATTTTAAGTTTGTCAGGAGTGGAAGTTTTATCCGGGGCAGCATAACCATCTAACCAGCATTCCGGAGTAATAAAAATATCTGCACCATTTGCATCATCAAGAAATTTAAGAAAAGTATTAAAGTTTTTTTCAAGATTCCACTTATCGGGAACCGTTTGCATAAGTGCCAGTCGGATAGTTGAGTCATTAGCTTCTTTACTTTGGGATGCGACTTTTTCTCCTTTTTTCTGAGCCAGCAATTGCTCAACTGCTGCCTTATTCCAGTCACCTAATAACTTGCCGTTCTCTCCTCTTCGTGCTGTTGTGCTCCAGGAAGTGAAGTTATTAATGTTAATTGTTGCATAAATTATCATTGGCTTCATCTCTGGCGCCTTTGCAACAACATTACCAATTCCATCAATAATTATACTGTTTCCCAGACTGACTTCATCTCCTTCAAAAGGACCCACCCCATTTGACTGAATATACCAGATATTGTTTTCAACAGCTCGTGCTATTGACTGAGCCCGGTAGCCTTCTCTTTTAATCTCTGCATTTTTTTTACTATTGACTTCATAGCTTAAATAAAAGCACATTCTTGCTCCTGCCATAACAGGTACTCTTACAAGCTCAGGATACCTGCTATCGTGACATATTATAAGTGTTGCCGGAATACTATCGATAGAAAAAAAAGCAAGCTTATTACCAGGTTCAAAATGCTTTTCAGGGAAACTTTTATTATAGGTTTCAATGCAGTTTCCTTCAGGATCAATTACCAACGCTGAATTGTAAGGTTTTTGATAAGGGGATAATATGATAGTACCATATACGATATATATATTATTTTCCCTGGCAAGTTTTGATATCTCGTCCATAGCTTTTCTCAACTCAACCCAGTCAATGTTTTTAATATCCTGTTCAAAGAATCCGGAAAGAGCCGTCTCAGGGAAGACTACTACTCTTGCTCCGGCAATTTTGGCATCATTTACAGCATTCTTAATAAATGCCAGATTTTTTCGAATATCACCATATATTGGCATTTGAACCGATGCCACTTTAATAGCTTTTCCATATATGGCCACATTAATGATCAAAAGAAAAAAGACAAGAGAAGCTAAGGGAATTTTTTTCATTTTGGTAAAAAGTTTAATGAGAAAAAAAAGTTAAAGAACAATACTATTAACTATCAGGAAAAATACAACAGAAAAATCAAATTTACCAATACCATTGCTTTACCTTAAAGTAATCACTATTATACGGATAATATTTAAAACCAGCATGAAATTCTTTACTTCACTTCGTTTCGTTCAGAATATTATGATTTTAGTCGGAGAGTACTATTAAGTAATAATAAACATTTTTTTAACCTTTATCTCTTTTCAAAAGACGGATCAATAAATTACTAACAAGAAAATTATTCTCTCCACATTTGAGTCATCATAATAGACAATTTAGGTATCTCCTCTGACAGATACCTGAAAGCAGGTAAAGCCCGTAAAACTTCATAAAATGATCAAATTATTTGAGTTGTTCAGTTTGAAAACAATTATATAATAGTTTATCTTTATTATCATATATAAATATATTATGCGTACAAATCTTCGCTTTTTTTTGTTCTCTGTTTTGGCTTTTCCAAGTTTAGTATCATGCAATAAACCAGATAAAATGATTCTTATTGAAGCCGAAAGTTTCCATGATCATGGAGGCTGGGTAATTGATCAGCAGGCTATTGACATTATGGGATCTCCTTATTTGCTTGCTCATGGATTAGGCACTCCGGTAAAAGATGCACAGACAAAAGTTGTTCTGCCTTCCAGCGACGAATACCATGTATGGGTACGCACACGCGACTGGGTTGCCCCATGGAGTGTTAAAGGCTCACCTGGCATGTTTAAAGTACTTTTTGATGATATTCCACTGAGTACTACATTTGGAACAGAGGGTGCCGATTGGCATTGGCAGGATGGAGGAACTGTTTATCTCGAAGCTGGTAACAGAAAAGTCTCACTGCATGATCTTACAGGATTTGAAGGCAGATGTGATGCAATAATTCTTACTACAGATAAGCAGTTTATTCCCCCGGTTAATATAACAGAACTGAGCAAATTAAGAAAACTCCCGGAACCTGATAATGCCGGGGAATTTGATCTGATTGTTGTTGGCGGAGGTATAGCCGGCTGTTGTGCCGCCATCAGTGCTGCCAGATTGGGATGTAAAGTGGCACTGATTCAAAACCGTCCTGTCCTGGGAGGTAACAACAGCTCTGAAGTTCGCGTAGGATTATCCGGATTAATTCATCAGCAACCTTATCCAAAACTCGGAAATCTTGTTGATGAACTGGGATCAACCGGCCATTGGACATTATGGGAGGCAAACAGGGATCCTGGTTTACTCCGGAGTAAAAAAATATTGCAAGAAATCGCTGAGCATCCTGAGAAAAAAATTCATAATGCCGGGCCAGCTTCCAATTACGGTGATGAAAAAAAGATCCAGGTTGTAAATAATGAACCAAATATCAAGTTGTTTCTTAATTCACATGTTTTTAAGGTTGAGAAAAAAGGTGATCGCATTATTTCAGTCACAACCAGAAACATAATTTCAGGTGAAGAATTCAGATTCACAGGTAACTTTTTTGCAGATTGCACCGGTGATGGGAATCTTGGTTTTCTTGCAGGAGCTGATTTCCGCGAAGGAAGGGAAAGCCAAAATGAAAGTATGGAAAAAAGTGCACCTGTTAATAAGGACAACCTGGTAATGGGAACCTCAGTACAATGGTATGCTGAAGAAGAAGAGAAGGCTTCAGACTTTCCAGAATGCCCATGGGCTGTTCAGTTCGATGAAAAGACATGTCACAAGGTAACACGGGGTGACTGGGACTGGGAAACAGGATTTAACCGCAATCAGATCAACGAGATAGAATATATAAGAGATTATGCTTTTCGTGTTACTTACGGTAATTGGGATTTTATAAAAAACAGGAGCATTGATAAAAATAAGTTTGCTAGTGACCGGCTTTCGTGGGTAGCCTATATAGGAGGGAAACGGGAATCGCGACGGTTAATGGGAGACATTATACTCACCGAGCAGGATATTATCAACAAAACTGTTTACGATGATGCATCATTTACAACTACCTGGGCAATTGATCTGCATTACCCGGTCCAATCAGCAGGATTTACCGGAGAACCGTTCCGGTCAATAGGTCCCACCACCAGGATTGATCCATACGCTGTTCCCTACCGGTGTCTGTTTTCAAGGAACATCAGCAACCTTTATATGGCTGGACGGAATATCAGTGTTACTCATATTGCCCTGGGGAGTGTAAGAGTAATGAGGACTTGTGGCATGATGGGTGAAGTTGTTGGAATGGCATCTTCCCTGTGTGTTAAACATAATGTACTGCCACGGGATATTTATAACAAGTATCTGGAAGATCTGAAAAGATTGATGGTGGATGGAGTCCCTGCAGGTAAACAGATTGTTATTCCTCTTATCTAAATTGCTATTTCAGTGATATTGTTGTTAAAATAATAACAGAATAATAGAACTTTTCATGATCCCTTTATAGTAAAAATAAAATGAAAAAGAAAAACTATTCAAGAAGAAGTTTTATCAGAAAGAATTCAT
>CAZXFB010000001.1:163952-251448 GCA_964639725.1 uncultured Rikenellaceae bacterium | reverse complement strand
CAGTTGTACACATTACTCCAGAATTAATTGTACACTATAGTCCAGAATACTCAATGATTGACATAACACCATTATATAACCAGGTAAAGAAAGGAGACCAGGTTGTTTTTATCGGTAAACAGGGGAATGAAGAAATCACGATTGATGAAATCGCTGATTCTACAAATACCAGCTCGGTAATAAATCTGGTTATTCAATGCAATGTTGGAATAAATAATTCTGCTGCAAGGTATCCGAGGAAGCTGATCGACAAATAAAAGTTTTAACCTCAGCTTTTGACAGGAAATAATGTTGCATTCCGGAACAGTGACGCCTGAGGCGATATTGAATTGATAAGGGAAGTGCATGTTCCTGAAATAATCCGTCCGGTATTTTCAACTCACAACCTGGTGGCAATAAATCCCGGAAAAAAATATAGCTCTCTTTCACCCTTCCCTAAGCAGGGCTTGCCCATGGAGAACAATTAAATCTCTCTGTTTATGGAAATCAGAAAAAGGGGAATCACTATTACTTTCATAAATTTTATAATGGCTATTAAAAATCATGAATAAAAATTTAAAATCGTTTGAAAATCAATTTATTTCTCTAAACCCCAAGGAGAGTAAAGCGATTTTGACTGGACCGAGCTCTTCCGCTATTGGTAAGCGTATTTTCTCTCCCTAAGGAATATTGTGATAAAAAGCGGCAGATTACATGTTTAGAATATATATAATTATGAATAAAAATATTAAGGTTTTTGTATTATTCACAATTGTTGAAGGATTGCAGCTAACTTTAAAATATGCTTGCTAATCATAATATTATGTCACCATTTTATCTTTTATTTTTTTTATCCAAAATTTGTTTAGTTGTCATCTGATTAGATTCAATCTCAAAGTGTCCAACAGTGTACTTTGGAATGATTGAAACTTTCCAATTTCCATTTATTGGGTAGTCTATTAGTTTAGAAATATGCCCAATAACGGATTCCTTTACATCAGGGTTAGTAGTCTTTTCAATCTTATTTGGTTTTAAGGAGTTTTGAGTATCAATGAAATAATTTCCTTGTTTTTCACCAGTTGGATCATAAATTTCAATAATTAGTTCACCTTCACTAATTTCAGAAGAGATTTTTATCGAAAAGGTAGAGATTGAGCCCAAAATAGGGATTAGGATATCCATTTTTTCAGATTCTCTATTTAAGCTGACTTTTCTCAAAAGGTTGAAGGTTGTATGATCTATTTGAGGCTGACCCGGGCCCCACTGGCCACAAATAAAACTTGTACCCATAAATAGAAGTATAAATACAATGAGTAGTGATCTACTAGATAAATATTTCATATAAAATAATTTTAAGTATACAGCTTCTTTGTTAATAAATATATATTTATGCCCTGGAAAATGTAATTGATATTCAATGGTACTCAACTTTTTTCTTTGACTCTTTGTATTCTTGTATAGAGCATTTTTAATATTTCTGATTTCTTCAATCGGGTGAAACGAAAAGTTCTATATCACGATCTAGCATCACACTCTATATTGCAATCACTGTAACATCAATCAAAATCGTCATTGATGAAAAACAAATCCTTGCTCGACTATATAAGTAACACCTTCAATTGTTCGTTAACATGCTACTAGTGTCAAGTTAAACTTATTATGTCGCAATTATATTTATTTCGGATTTCGGATTGTTGATTTGGGATATTTTTCTTCTTCGGAATTTTAATCCGCAATCTCAAATCCACAATCCGCAATAAAGTAATTGATAATAGTTTCGTAAATTATTAACCATAATGTAAAAGTACATTTAACATAACACTAGTTAACAGTAATAATAATACCTCCTTTCTTTTTAATGAAAAATACTACCAAGAAAACTGAATTTACAAATCTTATTGGCTTCTAGCATAATTTATTTAAAATGACTCATGTTCAGCTATTTAGATAAATCATTCTTAGTAAAGATGTTATCCATATTAATAGAGTCAATTGTACTATCTAAGAAATATTTCTGAATAATTGCCGTATAATAGTTTTTTGATAATTTTGGAAGGGTTTTTTCTGGAATAAAGAAATTGTTAACCATAAATGTTGAATCCAAGATAAATGTATAAAGCCGATTTTCCTTTTCAAAAGGTAATCCAAGGTTATCACAAGACAAAACCTCAAAATCAATATTATTTTTTGTTTTGAAATTTAATATTTTTCTTGAATTAGTATAATTTGTGAGAATTAGAATATTTTTATTTCCGATTTTAAGTGCATACTCTTTGATTATAGCTAATTCCTCTTCGATGCATGCATTACAACCTAACTCAGAGAACCTTAGTACTATTTTAGGAGATGCGTCAAACAGCTCTCCTAATGAACTTTTATTCTTTAATTCATCCTGAACCTCAATAGTATGAATTATTTTAGTTCCATTATTTAATTGTTCTTGAAATAATTGATCATAATATAATTCAAGATATTGATTAAAATTTTCAAGTTGATTTTTCATTGATAATAGCGATTCCTTCTTAATGGTATTTATCTTAAACATTAATCCTAAATTCATTAAAAAAAACAAAACTAAAAACATATATAAGAATAAGTGTTTCATTAAGCTCTTAATATTATGATATATAGATAATTATAAAATATTATGAATTTAAAACTTAATAGGCATTAATACGATATCCTCTTTGTAACTTTTAGTAATATCAATTGGTTAGAAATCTTTTAATTTGTGAACTATAAGCACAGGATTATCAAAAGAGCTTAATGAATCTGTTATATCAACCTCTTCTTTTGTCGGATTGAAAAAAGTTGAATCCACTTTTCTCATATATGATCTTTTAAACTCATTAGATGATTTCCAAGAATCAACATATTTCAAATATTCTTGTTTTAGTTTAAGTCCATCAGTTAATGAATTTTTCATTATTTTTCTTGTCTCTTCATTATTAGAAGGTTCAGTGTAACCAACTATAATGTCTCCCTTGGTAACTGAAATAATACTACTTTCTGTAAGTAATCCATACATGTTGTTAACAAAACTATTTGCGAACTTAATTACACCGGTTTTTTTCGAATAAAAACAGCTATAAATCATACTTTTATAAACAATGGAGAATGCAAGATAGTTTGGGGTTTCAAAATAATCACGTAAAAATGCATAATTTGACTTTTTAAGTTCTCGATAAAAGTCGTTATCTGTTTTGGCATTCAAAACGAAATCTTTGGGGATGGCATACTTATCAAAATTAATAACAAACTTTGGTACAATAGATTCTGTACTAACAGAGTAAATAGTATTTGAGTAACTTGGAGAAACTAATAATTCCTGATTGTATTGATAAAAAAAACTGCGGGATCCTGAAGTCGGATAAATATTTTCGTCCACATCAAACGACTGACTTAATATTTTACCCTTTTTATTAACAAAAAGTAAATTAAATTTAAGTTTATGCAGGTCCTTCTCTTTCAATGAGTTATCAAAATAATACGCTAGCACATCTTTACTTAATACTGAAAAAGACCTGAAACTAAAGCTTAATTTAATTTCTTCGATAAATTTACCCTCAAAATCGTAAAATAATAATTTTCTTCCATCATAAATAATTATTCTACCTGAAAATTGATCGACTGCTATATCATGAGGCTCTAAGTATTCTCCAGGACCTTTACCTTTTTGCCCAATTTTTCTTAGAAATTTACCTTTATTATCGAACTCAAAAACTGCCTTACTTTGAGCCATATCGAGAATAAAATAAAAATTATTATAAGAAATTAGTTTATCTATATTTCCAATCAATGATTCTTTAGTTGTTTCTAATTTTATAAGGCTAATACTGTCGAATAGATCCGAATAAGCCATTATCTTAGCTTCAGAAATATTATTTATAGTAATTGTAGTCAGATTAATTTTTTGATATAATTTCTGATTACCTTCATTATTGCATGATGACCAAGCTAATGAAAGAATTAGAATAGTAATTATCTTGATCTTCATAATTTTGATTTGAAATAGTTTCCCTCATTATTCAACAAACTAGGATTGACGACATAATTTATCTTGCTTAGAATCCCTTTATAGTATATAGTATATAGTATATAGTATATCTTTTATATAATAAGATATACTATTAGCAATATTCTTTTGATGAAATTTTCTAAAATATTCATAGCTCCCACTAAAATTTTAAAAAGTTATGACCTCTTAAAAAAATATCTTAGTTTCAATTTAAACAAAAATAAAAATTTCGGATTATTTTATTCCTTAATTATAAATCCAAAATCAAGAATAATCAAAATACATGGTCTTTCAGACTATATGCTATTCAATTACATAGGTATTAAATTAACTTTCTGTAGTTTGCTTTGGTAAGTATAAAACAAAACTTTGGAATAAGGATTTCAGAGTCCGGCGTCACATTCGATATTACAATCAGAGGAAACGCATGAATATTCAGGAAGGTCAATAGCACAATGCCTATAATGACCCTGATAAGTAACCCCATTTACAACTTTACTACAACCTTCAATTGTACATCTATAACCGTAATTCTCCTCACCTTCGCCGTCGGCCATAGCAAGTTTAAACCCATTTAAAGACAAATTTGAACTTATTAAATCTTGATTTGTAATTATGTTAATATTAATTCCCAAACAATACGTAGATATTAAAATACAACATACTGATAATAACTTTTTCATAATTTTGAGTTTTTAAATTAATACTGATGCATTCTATAAAACGATAATAATTAAATCTCTAATCAAAGTTAAACTATTTAGGGTATTCAAGAAACACAAAAATTGGGGCATTTTGAGGCATTTAAGATTTATGGATATCCAAATGTTTTATATATTTTTCTTAAGGAACCTGTTTTAATCAAACCTGAAGGGATTGCAATATTTGCCCTTTTTAACCACCTATAAAGAGTTTTTCGATCGATTCCATATTCAACTGAAATCTCTTGTCTGGTCTTGACTCTTAAAATATGGGGATCCATAATATGTTAATATTTGTGAAAGTAGGTTTGTAAAAATATTACGGTCAAATGAAAGATATGCTTCATACTTATTAATGGTTCAGAAAAGTAATTCAATAAAGGAATTTTTGATTTTATTCTTAAGTAACCACTTATTTAAAGCGTTGATGTTTAATTTTTTAACAAGTTACCATTAAGTGACAAATAAACTTATTGCAAGTGAATGTTTTATACTATGGATTTACCACCATACCTGTTTTTCATTTTCATAAGTAAATATTCTTTCTTCTTTACCTTTTGTAAGGTTATGCAACAAATATAATGCACCAGAAGGTATATCGCTATACATTAAATAGTTATCTTTTGAAGCGGTTTGAGTTCCTGCCGATATCCATTGGTTATTTTCCCAATATACAAGTTCATATTTCTGACCCTTTGCAATATTATTATCATCATTTCGCGGTATATATTTGATTTTGTTAACCTTAGTTGGCACACAACAATCAACTCCCACCCAACCATTGGTTCTATTCCCGGATTCATAAAATGTCAGTATGTCTCCATCTATCGCATTTTCTGAAGCATATCTGGGATTAAGTTCCCTCGCTCCGGAACTTATTAGAATACCAGATAATTTTTTAACCCCACTGTAAAACTCAAGTTCTGCAATTGATCCACTACTTAAAGCCGGACCTAAATACCTGTAATACCGGAATGATTTCTTTGAATTCAATATTACTTCCTGCCAGATTAATGAAGAGTCATTCAAAGGAATATTATACAAATCGACAGATTTTTTAAAATCAGGATAGTCTGAACCCTGAAACTTACCCCCTGCCATATTCCCTATAAACCATGGTAAAGGATACTTACGGGATAGCATCATGTTTTGCAATTGGTTTTTATCAGCTTTCAGAAATTTAGTTTTACCTTCCTGTGTTAATATAAACGGATCGTTCGCCGGAATCAATTCTCTCCTTTGGTAAAAGGCAGGTAAATATACAATCCCGGAACATGAGAGTTTTTCGAATGCAGCACCATTATCATTTACGTACGCCCATGAGACCGGAACCCAGGTAACATTATCAAAAACACAAGCATAGATATATTTATAGTTGTCGGAATAATCATTATTAAAATGGACTTTTACAAAGCAGTCTTTATAATATTCATCTGTTACATCTTTTATAAATGGATTTTCAAAAAGCCGGGGTACCTCATCATTTTTACTTTTTAATATTGCCAGACTCTGAGTCTGCTTTGCAAAGGTGTGACGATAAACAACAGGCCTTCTTTTGTTAGTGAGATGTTCTTCGCCCGGATTGCTGTAAGTACCCATAAAATCAATATTTCTTCCTTCTTTATCAAGTACCACATTCCATTGATGGCCCATACTTCTGTTGGCCCATTGTGGAGTAAAATCGGCTGATACAGGTATTCCCAGCGCTCTCATTACAAAAACTGTAAGGTAAGTCATTGCCTCACAGCTTCCCCTTCGATGTTCGAGTAACGTATTGACAGGGAAATCCGGATAGCCTGAAAAGTCCCAAATTAATTGCCATCCGTTTTTTATCAATTCATCATTTATAACAGAACATGCATCTATCGCAGTTCCTCCTGCCATTCGAACCGAATCCAATAAGTTGTTATATTGACGGTAAATTTCAGAGCGGTCATATTCCGGTTTCTCGTTACCTATCCGGTAAGGTAATATATATTCACAAAATTGGCTAAACGAGATATTTTTACCCCATGGCTGCCCGTCCCACACTTTAAAAGCCATGTCAATGTTACTTATCAGGAAATCGGCTTTCAAATGTTCCATATCTGCCTTAATATCCAAACGGTCTACAGAAAAAGGACCATAAATACCTGCGATTGAATCTAAAATATTTCTGTTTCGTACCTGGTCACCACTGATCATGTGGAAATAATTACAATAAACATCCAGCAATTCACCTTCATAATAATATTTACCTGCCATATTACCGATAAGAAAACAGGCTGACTTTAACTTTAAACTATCGATTGGATTTTTACTATAGTGATCTATCACCTTTTCAAGTTCCGGACGATTTTCCCCGGCGGCATTAAGAACCATCCTGACATCTTTTGGCAGGGGGTTGCAGGAGATTAATAATAAAATAAGAAAAGTTGTTAATGAGATCTTTATCATACTGTACTACTTTTAGTTAAAAGAATCTAGACTACCGGTAAAAATCTAATATGCTTTTAATTTTAAAAAAATACTATTTGATTATTCTAAACAACCTGTTCCATCTAAAACCATCCTCACCATTTGAGAGAATTACCAGAACAGCTTTACCGATTATGTAATTTTCAGGTACAAAACCCCAATAACGTGAATCATTTGAATCGTGCCGGTTATCACCAAGCATGAAATAATAATTATTTTTAAAAGTAAAGCTTGACGCTTTAACACCTTTAAGAAAATATTCTCCTCCTGATGTTGATATTTCCATCATTTCAAAATGCCTTATGATATCGTTATAAATTTCATAATTCTCTTCATTCAGCTTTATTGTCATTCCTTTTGCGGGTATTAACAGTGGACCGAAGTCATCAATGGGCCACCGGAAATGGCTGCTGTGTGGAAAAGTGTTATAAGCGGAATCGGGTCTGTTCTTTTCAATGACAATGGAATCAATGCAATCATATGTTAATAGTATCTGCCTCTGATTATTATTAATACTTGTACTGAAATAATTCTTCAAAACGGATTTATTGTTATACTCCTCCAGACCCGAACTGTCAAAAAGTGTGTTTGCCAGGGCATAATTATTGAACAAAATACGGGATCTAAGCTTTACAGTACCTTCCTCTGGTATTTCTTTATGGTTCGCATAAACTTTCTCATCACTGATAAGTATAGTATCACCAGGTAAACCCATACAACGTTTTATTAATATTTCCTCAGAGTTTTTCGGGGAAATAAAAACAATGACCTCGCTATGTCTTATTTTTGAAAACCCATGGAGTCTTTTATACTCCCACCATAAGGAGTCAATTTTTGACCTGCATTCTTTATTGAGGTAAAAAACAATATTTACCCATGGAATTTCAAATGGGGAACCTGGCATCTTTGGACCATAGGCAAGCTTGTTCATCAAAATTATATCCCCCGAAACAAGAGTGTCTTTCATAGAATCAGAAGGTATAGCGAAGATCTCAATAACAAATATTCGAATTCCGATAGAAAAAAGGATTATAGCTAAAACATACAACGGGTACGATATCAACTTCATTTTTCTGAATCGTGCGATGATTTTTTTATCTGAGATAGTCATCCAATACAATAAAGCAGTTGCAAGCAAACCAATGGAAAGCCAGGCTACTCCAACAAATATTAAGACAAAACTGCTGAGGAACAGGAAAATAAGTATTGCTTTTTGGTGGTATTTCATTGTTCCAGATAGTTTTTATCATTAAGTTGGAAGACCGAAGCAGGAACAAAAACTTCTGTCTTCCTGCTTCTGACTGTTTTGTTATATTCCTTGAATATTCCGCACCATACACGCTGTTTACATATTTTTTCAGTTTTAGATCCATTGTTGTTATGATAACCAACTGGCATTTGAGCTCTATTTCCGGCTCCAACCCGATTGGGGTACCTAATATAGCTACCAATTCATTTACACTCCCAAATATTTTTGTAGATAATATTCAATAATCATGTATTATTCACAACATTCAAAATACTGACACTTTATATATTTATAATACGCAACTGATGGAGCTGATATAAGTTTTAGAGGAATAAATAAATTCTCAATATATAATGAATCATTCAAAACAAACATATAAGGTATCCCAAGCTTATCAACAGGCAAATCTGAATAAGTATTCTTTATTATGTAGACAGGGTTTTTGATCCTATTCATGTCTTTAAACTGACTTATATTAATTGGATCCTTATCTGTAGTTAAGACAATTATATTCTGCAACTCTTCGGTTGAAAATATTTCTCGCATAATTCTGAATTCACTCTCAACACAGGAATTACAGCTTTCTTGAAAATACTTGAAAAAAATTACCGGTCGTTTAATGACCAATCTTTGAAGAGTGGTTTTTTGTCCATTTTCAGAAATAAGTTCAAGGTTCTCTTTAACTTTTTCTCTGGTATTAATGGTATATTGCAAAATATTCTCAATATACATTTTCGCCTTAAGTGAATCTTGTTTTAAAAACAATTTATACTTATACTCAACTAAATGCAGATTCTTATTTAAGCTTGTACAAAGTATAATAAAAACTAAATCAATAGCTACCAAGAGAAGAATTACAAAGACTATTAAAGATTTCTTCTTCATGTGATTAAAATTCTTTGGGTACCATAACCACAATTACAGGATTATCGATATCTGAATTTGATAGCTTTTCACATATTTTGCTAAATTTAGGATGATCTGCTTTAAACTTGTTCCATTGTTCACCTGATAGTTTTTTCTTAATATCCAAGTAATAGTCTTTCATTATTGAAGCTTCATAGTAGGTAAAAAATATATCATCCTGAATACAATCAACAACTATTGGGTAACCACCGTCAAAATCATTCTCAAATTGCAAGGAAACAAAATTTTTTTTAGAAGTTTTTGAAATAAAGCCTCTAAATATTTTTTTATCTTTAAAATAGCAATAAGAATATCCATATCTAAATTCACGAAAAGAACCCCAATTCCAAGCAAAGTTAGTTTCTTCTAATCCAGTTATGTTCACTTGTTTCTTTCCTTCAAAAAAGTTATCTTTTAACTCATATTTGCCAAAATCAATCTTAAATATTTCAGACAATTTATCTTCCTTTATAATATAAACAAAATTATTTGCAGGAGGATTTAAATAAATATCGCCTTTATATAAATAAAGAATATTATTATTGAAAACAATTATTTTTTTATTTATATTTTCCTCCTTTAGAAATTTATTAAGAAATTTGCCGTCTTTATTAAATTTAATTAACTGATATACTTCATCTTTTTTCATATATAAAGGATTTGGAGCATAACCGGAATAGAAATAGTAATTCTTTTCCTGATCATGAACAAAATTATATGCATTAACATTAAATCTTTTAGTATTGATAAATCTACCATTATTACTGTCAAAAAGAATAATTTTTCTAGTCATTCGATCCCATATTTCAATAACATTATCTATTGTATCAACCTGTAATGCAGATAGTTCTATATATCCTTCAGGACCCTTTACCCCATAGTGATTAATCTCAAATAATGCATTACCTTTAAGATCACATACGTTTAATTTTTTGGATTGAACGCAATATATCTTATCAAGTATTATTAATTTTTGTATTGCCCCAATAAGAAAATCGGATCTTGTCTCAAGTTGAATATATGAAGTAGATAATACAAACTTAGATAGTTTTTCCCTAAATCCTTCACCTTCAAACAAGACAGGAATCTCCTTCAATTTATATACTTCTTTTTTGCTTTCGCACGAAGAAACAAATAATGTAATAACTAATAAAACAAATCCTAATACCTTTTTCATCATTATAAAATATGAGTGTCTGGAGTGAGTAATAAATCCACAATTTTTTTGATAAAGCTACTTTTTAATGCATCATTAAAAAAAATCGGGCTTTAGACTAAAGTCAATAATTATCAATAACCCCGGACTTATGTCCGGGGATATCAAACGACCTTAAGAATCAGGCTTTAGCCCTTATTTGCCAGGGTCATAGATATACCCCTGCAATTCAAATCAAGGACAAGTGGTTTGTTCTGAGACATTACAAGAACTTGTGTAGCAGACGACTCCGCAAAGCTTATATGTATTAATTTTATCGGTACATGAATAAGTGCCCATCACTAATCCGCAATCACCTGTGCCACATACTTCACAATATGATGGGTTTTCATCATCTGCAAATGCAGATTTAATAATAGAAATCAACTCTGTTTTCTGACCTGATTGAGTAATCTTTAAGCCAATCGAGAGATTAATGAAAATAAACAGTCCAACTAATGAACTGATTATTAAGATTTCTTTCTTTTTCATTTTCAATAATTTTAAGTGTTTATTATTAAATTTATCATCTTCAACTTCTCTGGCTGGCAAAACCATTTTCATATTATTGATTTTCAACAATTTTTATGCCTTAACTCCTTTCTTTTATTTAAAGGTTCCGGGCGGGAAGCAAATAGCTCAGGGCGCAGGGCGCAGGGCGCAGGGCTCAGAGCACGGGGCAGATCCAAAAAGTCACCCTTTAAATGTTTCCGGCCTTTTTATTTCCGTAGGTTAATAATTATATTGTTATTTACTATGTGTCATTTACACTTCGTGCATCATTCGGTTTCGCCGTCATTCAGTTGTCATTTGGTTTGCTGACATTTATTATCATTTGCTTTTGTCATATTCAAAAATAAATCCCATATTCTTTTTCATTATAAAATACTTTTAAAATTAAAAAGCATTTCTGTAATAAACTATGGTGTATTTTTCCGAATCATGAAAATTCTTTGTAAGTGGTTGAAATTTTTCATAACTGGTCAATATTTCTTATAAGTGGTCGAAATATTTTACACTTGGTCACGATTTCTGAAATCCTGAATGCCCAAATCTGATAAAATACTAAAGATATTGTTGGCTTTTCTTCTTGAAATCGGAATAAGGTCCATATCATTCAATTGTCATTCGCGTTTCTCACGTTATTTGGCTTCGCAGTCATTCAGCCTTCGGTGTCATTTGCTTCGTTCGATTGTCATACACTTGTTTTACTTTAGAATGACCATTGAATGACTACCAATGACCATCATTCTACCTTACCCCAAATATTTCATCGAAATTCTGTATAAGAGCCTTTCTGTTCTCAAAATCGTATAAAGTGAGCTGCCTGATATTATAATAATATTTCCAGTATAAACGCAGTGCATTTAGATAATTGATATTAGCCTGATCCTGCCGGTTAAGAGCAAGACCAAGGCTGTTGACATCTGCTTTTCCAATCACAAAACGTTGTTTGTTCATTTCATAAGCCTGCTGTGCCGCACTTTTTGTTTCACTTGCGCTTTTTACAATATCAAGCTGCATGTTAAAATTAGTTACAGCCATTATTACCTGCTGATGAAAATCAACATTTGCCTGTTCAACCGTCAGCCGGGTTACTTCATAGTTCTTTTGTGCCATATTCACTTTTCCGCGGCCCTGACCCCAATCTATTATAGGAACAGTTAACGCAATTGATGCCCGCTGCTGGTCCATCGGATCCCGGTATGCTGCTGAGAGCAACGGATTCTGCTGGTTCAATCCAAAACTGGCATTGAGGGATGCATTAAAAAGATTTTGCCGCTTTGTCCTTTCAAGTTCACTTTCCGATTCAAGCATCTGTTGCTGATATCCCAGGAGGTCAGGATTGTTTAACATAGCCATCTGCAGTACTTCGTTATAATTTATCTGGTATGAGGGCAGATTTTCAGGTATTGAAAGTACTACTGTTTTATTTTCATCAAACCGCAGATATGAATTAAAAACATATTGTGCATTTTTTAGTTGCTTATTCGCTTCTGCCAAATCGTTACGTGCATTAAGAGCGTCAACTTTCAGTGTGAGAACCTCAGCAAGTGAAAGTGAAGCAATTTCAAGACGTTTTTGACCGATCCTATACAACGTATCAGAATTGGCGACATTTGTAACAGACATGGAAACTCTTATCCTGGCAACTAACAGATCGAAAAAATAATCAACCATTCTGGAGGAGATCAATTCCACCGATTGCAGATAGCTTTTTTTTGCTTTCTCGTATTTTAACGGAGCTATTTTCTTTTGCCATTTAAATGGATTATAACCGTAAACAGGCTGGCTTAGTCCAACCCTTAAGGGTACTGTCGAAAACTGGGTATACCTGTTTTGTCCAAAATTTTGCAGCCGGCTGAGTTCTGAATCAAAATAGAGAGTCCCTCCACTGAAAGGAAGGTTCTGCCTGACTGAGGCATTGGCATAGGAATAAATATCCTGTTGTTCAATATATTCGTTGATATTAAGCACCGAATTATAGACCTTGGTCAATGCTCTGTTGTAATCGAACAGGTTGGCATTAAGTGATAGAACAGGTTTTTTCTGGGCTGTGTAAGTACGATATTCCCAATAGCCAGACAAATAAAGGTTTTGTGCTTTAAAGGCAGCAAGTGAACTGTCGGTGGCAGATTTTATCGCATCTGTAAGGGACATAGTTGTTTGTCCGGAAACGGAAACTGTTACTAAAAGCAGCACTGGTAAAATTATTCTATTTAGCTTCATGGGTTGTGTAGTTTCTTTATGTCATTTTTCAATTAGTCCGAAGTCCGAAGACGGAAGTCCGAAGTACTTCCACCTTCCGTCTTCCGTCTTCCGGCTATTTCTTAATTTCTTCATTCCTATAAATGTACCAATACACTAACGGCACGAGAAACAAGCTTACCACTGTTCCAACCACCATTCCTCCTATAAGTGCATAGGAAAATGGTTTTTGCAGTTCGCTTCCAAGATCGTTGGTGAATAACAGAGGCAACATGGCAAGGATACTGGTTAAGCTTGTCATTATTATAGCTCTTAATCTGCGATGACCTCCTGTCCTGATAGCCTCAAGCAATGGATACCCCTCTTTTCGCAGCTGGTTAATAACATCGAGTTTCAGGATTGAATCGGTGATGATGATCCCGCACATAATTACCATGCCCATTGCCGACATAAGGTTAAGTGACTGACCTGCAATATACAGGACAAGTAATGCTGCAGCAATATCAATGGGTATTTCCATAAGCACCAGGAGTGGCTGGACAAGTGATTCAAACTGTGCGGCAAGGATAAAATACAACAGCAGTACTGAAATAATCAGCAAAATGCCTATTTCCTTCAGTAGCTTCAGGTTGGAAAAAACAGAACCTGAAAAACGGACATCGAACACCCCGGATTTTTGCACCGAATTTTTGATTTGTTTAACAAACCGGTCTTTTTGATTTCCTTCGGGTGAAAACAGGAGTGGTATAAATTCCCCTTCTTTTCCCGCTGTGATCGTCTTCAGATCCTGACCTTTAGAGATTGTTACAAGGGCACTTAACGGGATAACTACGTTTTCGTTATTGGTGATCCCCCTGGTACCTATTATTTCGGTTACAAGCATTTCTTTACCTGTAATTACAATAGGGATAAATCGTTGAAAAGAGCGTAACATCCCAATACTGTTTTCCTTGAAACCGGTTCTAAGCTCCTTAAGCAAAGCATCGTAGGAGACATTGTATAACAATAGCTTCTCCATATCAACAGTAAGTACTATATGCTCCTGAAGAGGTATTTTGTTTGCTGACATTAGCACTCTGTCACCATTCAATTCTCCGCAGGTCTTTAAAAGAGCGGATATGTCGGGTTCAATATTGGTGCTAATCATCGAAAGTTCTGCAACCAGGGGAGGTTCGCTGCTGGTAAACAGTTTCTCAAAAATGGAAGTGGGAGCTTCAAATCCGAACCTCGCTCTGCCATACTGCTCAGTAACAAACTTTTTCACCTTATCCTCAATCCGGTTGACGTTCTCAGGAATATCTGTTTTAATATATATCCGCGCTTCGGATGGGCTCATTTCCTTGTCGCGGTTAAGAAGGAACTGCTGACGGCCGATAAAAGAATTACTTTGCAATGTTTCAGGTTCAATAGTCTTAAGTAAACGGGAAACACGGAGCTTGTTCTCGCCTGCGTTTATGTTCTCGTTCCAGTCAACCGTAATGATCGTTTCTGTCTGTGTGAGAGCAGGCATCTTTTCTTTACGTATTGCCATAAGCACAATAAACCCGATAGGGAGCATCATCAGGTACATTATAATATTCAGTTTCCTGTGTTTGAAAGTAAAGTCCAGTCCCGATGTGTAAACTTTATCGAGGTCGAAGATTTTTTTAAAGCCGGTTCCCAGAACATTAAACAATTTTTCTTTAACCTGCAGGATCTTGTTTTCGGCTTTGTAGACACGCTTGTATGCCAACCGGTAAATAACCGGCATAAAGGTGATACCGACAATATATGAAACCGAGAGTCCGATAGAAACCGAAATTGCTTCATCATACATAAGAGCCCCTGCAATCCCGCTAAGGAAAATCAGTGGCAGAAATACAGCCACGTTAACCAGCATGGAGCTAAGCTGGGGAATGATCACTTCACCTGTACCTTTAACACAGGCTTCATCAACCGTGAAGTTTCGTTCGCGGTACTGACTTATATTATCTGTTACCACAATGGAATTATCCATCATATTTCCAACAGCAAGAATAAGACCGGCAAGAGAAATGATGTTGATGGAGAGATGCATCATACTGAAAAACAGCAGCGAAATGATAACGGAAACCATTAATGACAAGCCGATCAGTAAAGGCAGCTTCAGATCTTTCATGAAGATGAAAACCACTAATATTACCAGCAACAATCCCTGACCCAGGTTTTGCTTCAGGTTTGAAATGGAGTAATCGAGAAGCTGTGTCTGGTCCTGGGTAGCTTCGAAATGAATACCCGGATAGTCCTTTTCAAACCGGTTGACCATTTGCCTGATCTTATCTTTCATATCGGCAAGCCTGGCATTTGCCTGTTTTATTACTGCCATTGTTATTGCCGGTTTGCTGTTGGCTGCAAACATGCCGGTACGTTTCTGAGGATCAATGCTAACCTGCGCAATATCTTTAAGCTGGAATATTTTCCCGGAAGCTTTAATGAATATCTTTTCTACATCTTCTTTATTGCGTAACACAGATGTAAAGCGGATATTATACTGGTAATGCCCGTCGCGTACCATCATGCTGCCTGCATTCACATTGTTCTGCGTTAAAGCATTTTCCAGCTGTGAAAGCGAAAAGTTAAGACTCTGCATTTTCTGCATGTCTGGCTCAATGGTAAGCTGAGGACTTACTGTGCCACTGATGTCAACCAGGGCCACTTCGGGTAACTGTTCTATCCGTTTACGGATGACAGATTCGGCAAATTCGCTCAGTTCGATAAACCGGTCATCTGCTTCGTCGGAATTATCGGAACGAAGTGAATCTGCATCTTTTAACGATAAATTCAGGTAGAAAACAGGTATATCAGTGGCGCTTGCCTTTATAACCCGAGGACGCTCCATATCGCGGGGAAAGGAGTTCATGGCGCCGTCAATTTTCTCGTTTACCTCAATAAATGCATAGTCAACATTTGTACCGTAGTCAAAGCTCAGGTTAATGACTGCCTGTCCGTCGCGGGTTTCGCTCTTTATTTCACTAAGATGTGCCACCTGCATAAGCTGAGCCCGCACTGGCTTTACGACTGCATTCTCCAGCTCACGTGCTGAACTGTTTTTATAGGTTATGTTTACCGTTACCACAGGAATAGGAATGTCGGGCATGAGAGAAACAGGCAGTGTGTGGTATGCTACAATACCCAGAACAACGGCTGCGATGAAGACCATTATTACTGCTATCGGGCGGGTTATTAAGAACTTAATCATTCTGGTTAATATTAGTCATTTGCTTCACTGTCATTTGCGCTTCGCGTGTCATTTGGCCTTTGTTTGGCATTTTGTCTTGATGTTTGAGTTCCCCTCCCTGGAGGGGTTAGGGGTGGGTTTGATTTTCATTTTTCTCTATCCATGCTTTAATAACTCTAAGAACATTTGACATATTTTTTTCACTTCAATATCTTCAAACCTCAGAAAATGAACACCGGATTATATGGTATAATTTTTCTTTTAGTGTTCATATTTTTTTATTAAAAAGCAGAAACCCACCCCTTGCCCCTCCCAGGAGGGGATCCTTGTTAATTACTATCAATAACCACACCAGCCTCATGCGCCAGATTAAGATTCCCTTCATAAATAACCGAATCACCCTCCTGTAATCCTTCAGTTACAACAAACGATGATATGTTTTCCAGTCCGGTTTTGACATATACCCACATAGCTTTACCGGCTTTGTACGTGAATACCACCTGTCTTTCGCTGCGAAGAACAACGGCTTGTTTTGGGATAACCAGCTTATGCGGGACTTTTTCTTCCAGCACGATTTTGATGTTCATTCCTTCAAATAGTTTGTGATCTACATTGTTACAAACAGCATCAACCTTTACCATACCATTCTGGTCCACAACAGGATTTATTTTTATTACTTCACCTTTTACCACAACATTGTTGTAAGAGTAAGGTATGATTCTAACTGTTTGTCCTATTTTTACCGAAGCCAGCTCGCTTTCGAGAACTGGAAATTCGGCTTCGAAGCGACTGTCGTCTATTATGGTACAGAACTTTTCAGACTGATTTGATAAATTATCTTCCTTTGAGAAAAGGTTGGCTACAATCCCGGAAATCGGAGATTTCAATACTGAGGCCCTAAGGTTGTATTCGGCCATCTCAAGGTCGGACTCTGCTTTATCAATACCACTTTTTATCCGTGAAGTTTTCATAATACCTTCAGGAATAGTTAATGTGTCTTTGATATTATAACCCTGACTTATAAGGACATCCTGAAAATCTATCCTTGCTCTATCGAATTGGTTCCGGCTCTGTTTTAATGTATTGGACAGGGTAAAGTTTTCGAGTTTTGCAATAACCTGACCATACATAACCCTGTCACCATTTTTTACATAAACAGTGGCAACATTCTCGGTGGTGCGGAATTTAAGATCTGCCTTTTTTAATGCTATCAGTTTACCATTGCTGATGATCTCCTTATTAAATTCACCATAACGAAGTACCATGACAGATACCTTCTGTTTATCTTCATTTACAGCAACTGACTCCTTTTTATCTTCAGCAGCAGTTTTGGTTTCGCTACCTTTCTGTTTGCAGGAACTTATCACAAGGCAAAGGAGAATTAAATGAAATGGGAGGGTTTTTAGGATATTCATATTATAGTATTTTTTCATATTGGAGTTAAATTAGGGTTTTTAAGTAAAATTTAGTCGGAAGACCGAAGTCCGAAGACCGAAGTCCGAAGACGGAAGACCGAAGACCGAAGACCGAAGAACAGAAAAAAATAATTATTCTTGTCTTGACTTCCGACTTCCGACTTCTGTCTCACCTTATTTTATTTTTAAATGCTACCATCATATTCATTAAATTAAATGCATATTCGTAATGTTCTCTGAATTCATCTTCAGAAATATAATTTCTTCTGGATGCTTTGTGTAAACAAGTTACTACTTCAGCCAATGAGCGAATAGAAAAACCGATAAATTTTTTAAATTCAGGATTTGATTGCCCGATTGATCCCTCCGAAATGTTTAATGCAATAGAATCGACAGCTCTCCGGATTTGTGAAGAAAGATTATACATTTCTTCTTTAGGAAATTTGTATGTTAATTGATAAATACTTTCTCCATAATCCATAGCTTTTTGCCAAAAAATGAGTTTTTCAAATTTAAATTCTATCATCGTTTTGTTCATAATTATTTCAACTTTTAACTTCTGACTTCCGACTTCCGACTTCCGACTGCTTCTTAATTCCAAGAAACAATGGTAAATAAAACACAATTCCTAAAAGTGAGAATAGTAACCCTCCGATTGTACCTGCTGCAAGGGCAAACCAGAAAGGTTGCTTTTCGCCAATCAGAAAGGGAACAAAGCCCAGTACAGTAGAGACCACTGTTAGCAATATAGGAATAATTTTGTAATTGAATGCTTTGAAATAGAGCCTAATATCAGGTATAATTCTTTCTTTATTTTGCCTGCGCAGGTTGTTGAAATCGTTAAGGATGTAGATGGCAGCATTAACTGTAATACCACTAAGCATTACCAACGCAGCAAACCCGCCCTGATCGAAATTAAGACCAAAAAGATAAAACGTAAGAAAGATACCGATGTATGCGACAGGAATTGTCAATATCACTGCAAAAGGCTGCAATAACGACTCAAACAAAACAGCACAGATAAAGAAGATCATTACCACGATAAGCAGCAATAACCAATATTGCTTTTTATCCTGCTGCCCCCACCAGTAGAAACCTGTATTACCTGATGAGACAGTATAACCTAATGGAACAAGAGGTTTGAAATTATCGACTTTTTCGTTAATATATTTACGTGCAAACTGGTCGGAACCTATATAATCAAATTGCAGGTAAACCTGGTACTGCTGGTTTGTTTTACTTATGACCGGAGCAGTTGCCTCCTTCTCTATCGTAGAAAAGACATTAAACTTGTACATAACCGAATCGCGATTAAGGGGCTGGCGGGCAAGAGTCCATACATCGGGCTCATTTCTCTTTTGTTGTCTGAGACTTATGCCTTCCAGCCCCCTGTCAGTTACCAGCGCAGCAAAGGAGGGCTGATTAAGCGACCAGTTTTGCAATGAACTATACATATTGGCAGGTACTATACCAGTTGTAATGGCGTGTTCCTTATCTACATGAACCACGAACTCGGTATTATCGGGTTTGTAATATGTGCGTTCCGATACAACATAAACCTGTTTTATGCGGGGGTTTTGAGTAAGACTATCCATAAGAATTTCTGCCATGGAAATTAACTTATCATAATTATAGCCAAGCATGCTTATTGAATAATTACCGGCACTTTCATAAATCCTGTTGCTGAAACCGTCGCCGAAACCATAAACCGACCAATCAGCTCCGCCAAGATCAATAGCTCTGGATATTACTTCTCCTTTTAAGATGTAAGGGAATTCACTAAGTTGATACTCTTTTTTAAAGTAAACACTTAAAGAGGCATTGCGCGAAGTAATATTGGTCTGGAATAATTTTATCTCATTAAATTGTTTAAGGTAGGTTTCCATTCCTGTTACAATATCATTTGCCTGTGACAAAGTTGTTCCCCTTGGCATTGTTGCAGTGATGTATAGCGATGTTTCCTCAGGAGTCCTGAAATATGAACCATCTGAAACTTTAGTGGTAAAGAGGCGTAAAGCTCCTCCGGTAAATTTATCTGCCCAGGATTTAAGGTTCTCATTGTACCAAACGGTACCAATAGTGGCGTTATAACTTCTGTTATACCAATTTTCGCCCTCCCATTTATCAGGCAGCATATATATTGGCAATCCAAACCCCAGGATAAAAACAATTATGGCTATTGCTTTCCATCTTCTGAAGAACAAAAACACCTTTCGATATAAATTTGTAAAACGGATAATGAATCTCCGTTTCCGCTTTGTTCCACTCTTTTTTCTCCTGGTAATTTTTATTATTACATCAGACGAAGAAGATTGAATATTGAGATTTTGGTTTTTTACCTGCAGATGCTGTTTATCAAGTTTCAATTTATCCATCAGAGCCGGGATGACAAAAAGGGCCGTGAGAAGCGAAACCGACTGGTTGATGATTATAACAAGTGCAAAATCGACCAGGTTGGCTTTTATCTGTTCTTTCAGGAAAAAGATAACAACAAGAGACGATATTGTTGCAAGCGTGCCCGCCAGGATTGCAAGAAATGCTTTTCTGTTTCCGCGCGTACGAATATGGTCGCTCATTATGATGATGTTATCAGTCATCAGTCCCAGCGACACTGTGATTCCGGCAAGAGCATACAGGTGTATTTCGAGTCTGAAGAGATAATATAAAATTACTGCAATGCTAAGGTTGCCAACTAGCATTATCAGGATCAGAAGAGCATGCTTTATTTTTCTGGTAACCAGTAATATAAAAAACAATAATATTAAAAATGTACATAGCGAGCGCAGAGCAATATTGTGTAACTCATGGGTAATATATTCGGTTGAATCGTCGCTCAGAAGCAATTCATAACCTGGCGGTAATGTGGAGGAGATTTGTTGAGCGGTTTCTTTAACCTTTTTCCCAACTACCAGATTATTTTCACCCGGACCGGCATCTACAAGGATATTGATGGTATTGAGGCCATTGATACGGTAATAGGATGAAGGTTGACCCTCAACATGCTTCAGGGTGGCAACATCCGCTAAATAGACAATACGGTCACCAGATTTTTTGACTGGTATATTAAGAATATCTTCTCCTGTTAAAAAGCGGGTTTGTAAAGTAACCGGTATAGTGGATGTGTAAACCGGTTGATTTTCATTATTGGGTTTCTTTACAGGCAACAAACCAACTCCCATGTTTATTTTCTTAAGTCCGAGATTAACAATATTTTGAATATCGCCAGTGGTTATGCCTGCTGATTTTAGTTTTTCTGCATTGTATTCTATGATCCATTCAAGAGGAGACGCTCCGTAAATATCAATTTTACTTATACCCGGTATTTGAGACAGCACAGGTTTAATATTGTCATCGGCATATTGGTTCACCAGAGGAGGCGAATGGGGAGCATTCAGCTTGTAAGTCAGCAGTGGGCGACGTTTTTCCTGATCGGAGCTGTTAACATACAATCCCGGGAAACGCGTGCCGGCAGGCATATCAGGCCAAACCTGCCTTATTAGAGTACTTATTTCAAACCTGACAGCATCCGGATCTGCATGTTTATCGAGGGTAAGATTAATATTGCCGCTTCCGTTGCCCGAAGTGGAACTTATATTTCTTATTCCATTAACTTTGGCAAAGAGGGCCTCGAGCTTCGATGTTGCTTCCTGTTCTATGATACGTGGTTCGGCGCCATTCCACGAGAACCGCACCGAAAGTGAAGATGATGTTGAGCTGGGACTTAATTCCAGGTTAAGGTAATGAATAAGCGGTATTCCGCAAAGGATGAGGAGGATGAAAATGATTATTATGGTAAATGATGGGAATTTGGGTTTCACAAATAAAATATTCTTAATTTTTTTTGGTTATATATTCATCAACAGTGCGTAAATACAAATCAATATTTTTAAGATACTTCTTATTTGGGACATTTACATATTTAGCCAGGAAAGAATTATCAAGCATAAAAAAAAATGGTTGATTCCCTTTCTGGGATGGGAAAATAATACCCTTGTGAGTTAAATATATTTTTGCTCTAATTTCATTATGATTTATAAAATAATTAAAGTTTCTTGGGTTTTCATATTCTGCAAGTATTATAATATTTTTGGTACCTGTATTTGTTATATAATCGTTTATGTGTCGAAGAAGGTTTTTATAACATATGTCACAATATTGCTCGCTGTAATAGAGAATTAGTTTACCTTTTTTTCGAACCAGCTCTTTTAAAAGAACGGTATCATTCCTGATTGTAATAAGTTGTGTTAACGGGTCAATAACTGAATACTCCGATTTAGTCATCAATTTTTCATTTTCAAGTATTTGTGAGATATCTTCATTAAGATAATCAACTTCTTCTGATATAGCTTTATTATTAAAACTAAAATGCGTAACTTTTCTCTTCAGAAAATAACAATTTACAGCCAGAAACAAAAGAAATACTGATAAAATTATTGTTGTAATATTTCGCAACATTCTATTTAAATTTGAATAAGAATAAAATAGGATTATCTGTTAATTCCATGGAATCTGTTATTCCTTGTAGCATTTTCTTAAGTTTATCATTAGAAATATCTTTATTTTTAACAGCGTTTTTTAATTCGCTTGTTTCAAGAATTGAAATAATTTTATCATCTGAATTACATGTAATTATCCTTGGTAATAAATCAGTGAATGTAATGTCGTTTTCGATTTCATTGTAATTTAAAATTATTGTCTTTTCAGCCTCCTTATCGCTAATTAAATAATATGGTGTTTTCTTATACAGATATTGAATAAAAATTTTATCTGCACCCTCAAAATAATTTGTTATATGATAAAAATTATTGCGGTTCGATTTATCTTCTTTTAATAAATTCAAATCATCCGGTGAGTACATATCTTTTGTAAAATCTATTCTGATATATGGGATTAAATTGCTCCCGTCTATTTTGTATATGACATAATCCAGATTAGCTAAATATAACAATTCAGATGCATCATTCCTGATAAATGGACAATTAAGTACCAATCTGGTTTCTTTAATATATTTAAAAAAACTATTTTCCTTTTTTCCCCTGGTATCTATGACAACTAAATTGTAATCCCTTTTTGCATTTACGTATGAAATATGATTTCCATCAGGAAAATCAAATTTATATCCGAAAGTAGGTAAAGTCAGTGTTTTTAGATAAGTGCCATCTTTATCATCATAATATATCAGCTGCTTTAAATTCATAACAACTAAATTGTTTGTCACAGGCTCAAAACAAAAATCAACCGGTTCAATAAATTCCCCGGGCCCTTTTCCAATTTTAGAAAGTTTCCATAAGAATTTACCCTCCAACGAAAAAACAAATATTGACTTTGCCTTCAGGATGTCAAAAATAAAAAATTGATTATTATGGAATATTATTTTATCAATTTGTCCTATAACACTCTCTTTTGTTGTTTCCAGCGGGATAAACTTATAATCCTTAATTATATCGGAATATTTTACATTATGTATAATTAGATCCTCGGCAATTTTTAATGTCGGAATCGTGTCGGTTTTTTTATTATTATTGTTATGGCAAAAAGTCAGAAAAAAAACGATACAAATCAATAATATTACTTTCTTTTTCATAATTGAATAATTATAAGGGCTTCTCATAAATCTCTGAAAAGAAAACTGTATGGTAAATACTTAAACTTTCCCTGAATGAATTAATATGAAGCCCTTAATATTTTGATTACATACAATTCACACAACAAGTACAAGTTGTTTCTCCCCAAGTATCACAAACATTACCTTCTCCGAGGTAACTGCATTTATTATAATCACCTGGACATGGGTAATCACAATTTATATCATCAGTCCATTTCATTTCTAGTGGTGGATCTTCTCCTTCAGCAATTGCTATCTGAAGAAAAGTATGTAATTTGACTGAATTGAAATTCAGGTTAGCAGGCAAAACGCTTAAAATAATTGCAAATATTAATGCAATTGATGAAATTATTAGACTTATCCTTTTCATTTTCATAAAATTTAGAGGTAAATTCATATTTATGTTTATATCAAGTTCAGCTTTTCCAATCTGGCCGGCAAACCATTTGCTTACTATTGATTTTTTACTATTTTTATGCCCTTACTCCTTTCTTTTTTAGGAAAGGTTCCGGGGCAGTAAGCTAAAGTCGTAAACTTGTAATGCTTTCTGCCCTTTTTCTTTCCGTGGGTAATACTTATATAGTTATTTACTATTCGTCATTTACACTTCGTGCATCATTCGGCTTCGCCGTCATTCAGTTGTCATTTGCTTTGCTGCCATTTATTATTATTTGCTTTTGTCATTCTTCAAAAATTAATCCCATATTCTTTCATTATAAAATGCTTTTAAAATTAAAATGCATCTTTGTATAAGACAACAGTGTATTTTTCCGAATTATGAAAATTCTTTGTAAGTGGTTGATATTTTTCATAACTGGTCAATTTTTCTTTTAAGTGGTCGAAATATTTTATATTTGGCTACTATTTCTAACATCATGAATGCCCAAATCTGATAAAATACTAAAGATATTATTGGCTTTTCTTCTTGAAATCGGAATAAAGCATTCTTCAAATGCAATAATTTTCTTCTTACTGTCAAAAGATTGAACTTTCTTAATATTAATCAAATAGGAGTAATGGCATCGCAGAAACATTTCTAAAGGAATGCACCTTTGAAATAGTTTAAGAGGTTTAGAAACTAAAATATCCGAAAAGTTACCTTCAATAACAACTTTTGTATAGCTGCCTTCGGCTTTACAAAATAGGATTTCTTCAGGATTAACAGATATATGCCTTGAATGGTATTTAAGATGGAGTATTCCTGCATCTTTTAAAAATGGTAAAAGATCTCTTATATTTTCCATAAACAATGTGTTATAATAAATGAGAATCTTATTTTCAATTACAATCTTCTTATTGATTTTTAAGCTTTCCAGTTAAATCTTTCATGTCACAAATAATTTCTTTTGTAGCAGTTGATTCAATTTTTATTTTTTTGGTTAACACCTCTTTCGCTGTTCTGAGCGCCCTTTCCTTCTGCCCTGTTATAAAAAATAAATTTGCAAGCAGATAAATTGGGTAAAGCTTATGCGGAACCATGTATGAAGCATGCTGATAGGCTGCTTCAGCCTCAGAATATCTCTTTAAGGCTTTGTAAGTATCTCCGAGGGTTGTGTATAATATTTCGTCGGAAGTAAATTGTGCTGCACGTTCGAGCATTTCAATACTTTTTGGGTATTCTTCATTTAAATAAAACGCTTTGCCATAGTATTGCAGATAAGATCCGTTGCATTGCAATGGAATGTAAACCTCAGAGAATGATTGACAAGCTTCTTCATAATTCCCGGTTTGATAAATCATAACAGCTTCATCGAAAGTATAATAAGCTTTATATTGTTGACCGGTGAATATTAAAAGCAGAACTGAAAACGGCAGGAGTACAAAAAATATCAGAAACCTTCGTAGCAGGATAAAGTTAAATGTAATATTTTCTTTAGCACGAAAAACATTGGTTGTTACATGGGAAGAAATAATAGCACCAAGAGAGTAGAAAACAATAAGAGTTGGGAGAGAGTATAGCGGAAATGAGATCATTGCCAGCACAATCAGGGATATTAATGAAGGAAGAAAGGTCATTTGCGCTTCGCGCGTCATTATTCCTACGGTGTCATTTGCACTTCGTGAGTCATTTACCTTCAGTGTCATTCGATTGTTATTTGCGTTTCGCGCGTCATACTTGCTGCGCACGTCAATGGTGGTTACTATTCCTTTCCTGATTCCTAAGAAGAGAGATGCAATAACTGCCAAAAACAACAGCAAACCAACGAGACCGATTTCGGAAGCCATTTCGAGATACTCGTTGAAGCAGTATTTTGTATTACCTGCCGCCATTCCTTTGAGGCCGTCCATCTCTTCACGATGTTTCTGAAAATAACCGGCTTGCCAATTATTATATTCTGCTTCAAATCTGCCGACTCCATATCCAAACAAAGGTTTTTCAGAGATTTTACCAATGGTTACCTCCCATATAAGTAATTTGCCATCAGATGAACCCTTTTTTAAAAGGTATAATCCTGCACCCATAAAGCTGATTAACAGGATAACAATTGCTAAGGCACACAGCTTCCTGGCAGTGTTGTTCAGAGATGATTTAGCCCTATTAGTAAGGTTGTACCTGTAATTGAATACATAAAGGGAACTTGCTGCAATTCCAAGCCAGGAGGCACGGTTCATCGTGGCAGGTAATACCAGTATTATCGAAATCACAGTAAGGAGTGAAATAAAATATATGAGTTTATGAATTAAAGTCGTTAGCCCTTCGGGTGTCAATGAGACTTGGGCTATCATTTGCGCTTCGCGCATCATTGGTTGTATACAACATTCTGTGTCTTGAGCCCTGTGCTTTTCTAAAAGTTTTCCCAGGGCTAAGGGAAATATGGCTGCCAGATATAGTGCGTAAGGCGCCGGGTTAAAAAAGGTTCCGGTTATTTTAAAACCGGAGTGGAAACTCCTCGTGATGCCATATAACTGTAGTAAACCCCAGATTGCCTGAATCAGTCCTGTTAGCATTAAAACAATAACCAAGATTTCCGAAAAAGGAATGATTACTTTCTTCACTACTTCATCATGCGAATTCTGATTGGTGTTATGCTTACTGGTAACCGAGTCTGAGTTGGCATATTTTAAAATAAAATAAAATATTATGAGAAGGGTATAATTCAAGAAACGAGTATTATATAATACAGGTGTGTAAGGAGTAAAAACAGTACGGATAAAGAAGTAGGTATAAAATGTAAGTAATGAAATATCTATAATATTAAGGCAGAGTGGGATATTCTTTTTACATAAAAGCAAATCAAGGCAAAAGACCATTATCAGGAAAGCCATTGCTCCTATAAACCAAATTTGCTTTGTTGTAATTAAACCGTTATACAGATTATTTGAATAGATAAAGAGTGTGATAATAATTAGTGAAATCAGCAATGAGTATATAAGTGATCTTCTCATTTTCAATTTATTACTTATTGCTAACTGTCAATTTTTGGTTACCCGTTAAAATGGAGTTTTTCAATAAGATATTTTATAGTTTAATGCTAACCTTCATTTTGAAGGTTGGATTCTCCGTTTGTTTGTTGACCTTCATAATATACTATCAAATCTCCAGGGGTACAATTTAAAATTTTGCAGAGCTTGTCAAGGGTGGTTAATCTAATAGCTCTTGCCTTATTGTTTTTTAATATTGACAAATTAGCCATCGTTATTCCAAGTCTGGAAGCCAATTCAGTTGAAGAAATACGGTTTTTCGTCATCATTAAATCCAATTTGACATCTATAGGCATATCGAAAATTATTAAACTGTGAAATCAGAATCTTCCTGTAATTGCGCTCCTCTATCGAAGACATACGCGATTATAAGGATAAGCAATCCGAAGAAAATATACTGCAGGTTCAGACTATTAGATATAATAGTGCTGAATCCGGTAATTTTGTAGTTTTTAAATATCTGGATAGCTAAAATATTATATACCAAAATAACCGGAGATAAACTAATTATTGAATATGCAACTATTTTTAAACTGCGAACATTTTCCGGATTAAATGGTTCTTTCTTTTTAAATGTTGAGTACACCTTATCTAATTGATATAAAAGGATAAAGAAAATAACTAAAAAGGCGATCCTTTTCAAGAACACTACTAATAAAATCTCTCTTTTATTATTTACATCAATTGCCAGATTACCTGTTACAGATGTTACATGAATAAAATCTGCTGAATCTTTAATGTTGTAAAGAGTGAAATTAAAAGGATATTTCTCAATGTCTTTAAAAGAGCCACCGGGCAATTTTCTTTTGTAATTGGCTGTTTCATCAGTCATAAAAATCTGAAGTGGAAAGTTGACAGATTTTGTTTGGGCGATTGAAGGTATCTTTAAGCCTGTAACAGATATAATTATAAAAACTAAATGAGTTAATATAAGTATAGAAATTATGGACAATAAGATTTTTAAAATAATCGCAATAAAACTAATTAATTGTGTTTTCATCATAATATAATTTTGAATTTAATGGTATGATGGAACCGCACATGATTGTAAATTACAATCTTAAAGTGTTTGTGATTGAGGTCAATCATTTGGGTTTCATAAGCATATTAATATTGAATATGAATATATTGTTATTCAATACAAATGTATTAATAATAAATATGCAAATTCAAAATAGATTGAGTATTTAATAATTTATGTTGTACATTTGATATATAGTTATTATCAAAAACATTTAACCATAAACAAGGCGGAAGTACAACACATGATGAAATCTTTAAGGATATGCATAAAAGCGTTAAAATAATCCCGGCAAATTTTTAATTAATATTCACTTTAAAACAATTAGCATGAAAAAGCAACTCACTCATTCGAGGGAAACTATCAAAGGAAAAACTATTTTTCTTACTGGTTTATTTTTTTCTTTTTTTGTTATTCTGCAGATAATTTCCTGCTCTAAAGTCACGCAGGAAGACCTGTATAAATCATTATTCAATCCAGTTGAAAAAACACCTGTAAATCCATTGACAATTATACCAGAGGAGAGCACTAAGTTCGGTGTGGTTGAATATTTAACTAAAATGGTAAATGGCTCATTATTAATTGTACTACGTGAGAATAAGCCGATTAAAGGACAAGATGATGAACAAATAATTTTATCAATAGAAGGGAATAATGATTACATATATTATGATAATGGCAGTGAAACAATTCATTTATGGTGGGACAGAAAAATTACCGGAACTATCAGAATAATAATTAATGGTAAAGAATTTGTTATTGAGTCATCAATCCAGGATTTGACATGGAAATACATAAACGGGAATGAAGAAGCACTTATGCAGTATTCTTACATCCTGAAAAAAATAGCTGCAATTGCAGCCGATTTTAATCAATCTTTTTTTCAACCTTCTAAAATTTATATCATGAAGGCGCCTGTTGACCCAATAAATTTAACGCTTAAAGAATTAGAATTATCTGCTATAAGCCGGTCTGAAGATCCGGCTTGTGATGGTCCAACCTATCAATCAGAAACTTACTATGCCTGGTCACAAACAGGGTGTTGTTCTTCATCTGATTCGGAAGTAAACGGATTATGTTCTAACAGCTCCTGTAGTATCTGCTGTCAAACAACTTGTAGTTGGACAGGATTAATAGGTGAGTATATGGGCAGTTGTTCATCTTCAGGCACAGCCTGTTCAGACTAATATTGTTGAAGATCAATAATAAATAGAATCCCGGGATCTATCTATAAGTGAATTTTTGGGATAATAAAATATCAGTCGTGATAATAACTGCAAACCTTCGTTCCCATAAATATTCCACTTTAACAAGATACTTTTTAAATCAATCGGGATTGAACACGTAATAAAAAATAATTTATTGACTAAAATAAGACATTTGAGTAACACCAGATAATTCTACAAAATCAAATGCATATGAACAATTTCAAAATAAAGTCAATATTTATTAAAACTAGGCAAAACATACAGCTAATAAACCCAGATGAAATAGTATACTGCATATCGAAAGGCAGAAAGGTGGATATTATTTTAATTTCAAATGAGATTATAATAGCTACACACAGTTTAAAAGAGATAGCAGAAAAACTTAAAAGTTATAGGTTTTTACGCTGCCATGCCAAATGCTTAGTTAACCTTGACTTCCGCCTAATTTATGATTCTAAAAACCGTGAAATTGAATTGATAAATAAGCAATTAATAACCGTCGCAAAAGACCGAAAAGTAATAGTTAACCGGTTGTTAAAAGGAAAGGATGAAATACCACCACGCACTAACATGAAATTGTATACTATTTTACCCGGATTATGCATCATTTTATCTGGATTATATATTAAAGCAACCGGATTAATGTTTTGATTGGCAGAAGATACTTGATCTTTAATAAACACATGTTTATCTTTACTATTACAGAAATGTAAACATAATTAGTATCTTAAATTGTTATTTAATTCTTAAAATCATGAAAAAAAGAATTTTGTACTTGATAGTAAGTGCTTTTTTTGTTGGTGTACTTATTTCTAATGTCAGTATTTTTAATAAAGAAAATGGCAAAAGTATCTCCACTGCATTCACGTTATCTTCTTTAATGCAGAAAGCAAATGCTCAAATTGAGTTACCTCCGGTAGAAATAATATGTTCGTCAGGCAATGAGGGACAATGTTTTCAAGATGATTGTGTTATGGAATGGACTCCCTTTGGACCCTTTTGGTGGACAGAGTGTGATTGGACTGGCTATATGAGTGATTTTTGTGCTCTTCATATGCCCTGTTAGACATATTGCTTTGGAGTGAGATTTACTAAAATGTCGCTCTAATAATGCTATATACTGATAATAATTCTGCTTTTAAATAGTGCTATTTTAATTTCTTATTTTTCTTAAGGGTAGTATTCATTTTAATAAAATGAAAAAAGAACATTTTTACATGTTCCTAACATTGTTAGGGTTAGTGATTTTTTTTAGTTGTTCTAAAAAATCCAAACAAGACGGCAGCCTTATTTTAGAAATAAATCCCCAGGATTCAAAAAATCTAGAATTAAATGCATTTTGCTCATCTATTGAACTAATTCCCCTACAAACTAATAAACAAAGCATTTTAGGTAATTGTCACAAAGTTGAAATCTATAAGGATAGATTTTATATTCATGATAGAATAAATCATGCCATTTTTGTATTCGATAAAGAAGGGGAGTTTTTGTTTAATACTTTAAATCAGAAAGGCCGTGGACCAGGGCAATATTCAAATTTAATGGATTTCAATATAAATCCCTATACCGAAAACTTAGAGATACTAGATGCACCTAGCAGGAAAATTAAATTATATGATATTGATGGAAACTATAAGAATTTTATTCCTTTAGCTCCTGAAATTTCACCCTTCTTAGTTAACTTCAAAGCTCTCTCAGAAGATGTATATCTTTTTTATTCTCAATTTAGTCAAAATAGAAAAGGAAGTTTAATCTTCTATTCTTTAACTAGCGGTAAAATATTAAACAAAGCAGCTCCTTTACCTAAAAAAATTAAAAATCTTTCCTCTACAATTAGCAATCCATTCAATTTTTTTAATGATCAACTTTATTTTTTTCACAAATTCCCTTCTAATATTGTTTATTTAGTTGATCCACTAAAATTAGATATCAAAAAGGATATTGAGTTGAATTTTGGAGATCATAATTTCACTTTAGATTTATTGCCTAATAAAAGACAAAAAGAATTTTACAGGTCTTTTATTCTCAACAATGATAATAAGTACGCATTTGTGACTGATATTAAAGAAAATAATGAATTCCTATTAGTTTTCTATTTATTTGAAAAAAAAATTCATGTAGTTAAATATAATAAAACAACTAAAGAATTACAATTGGGGCATAATCTCACACATTCAATCGGACAATTACCTGTGCCTAATTTATTGGATAATAATTATTTATATTTCTTTAGTGAACCAAGTTATGTAAAATATGTAATTTCGACAGATCTATTAGATAATAATTCTAATGACAGACTAAAGAGAATAAAGGAAGATGATAATCCAATAATTGTTAAATACAAACTTAAATAAATTATTAATTATGAGCAAAAAGTTTGTAAAATTCATCATTGTTTTTGGAATAATTTTACTTCTTTCCATTGATATATTTCTATTTCTCAAATTTAGAGATTTTAAGAAGCTGAAAGACTATTATTATTCGACTGTATCATTAAATGGGATGCTTAAAAGAGACTTAATTTCTACATTCACAAACGACGATAAAGAGGTAAACAGAGCTTTAATTTCATCCGACATGAACGATTCAATAATCGAAATAATCCCAGAAAGTTTACAGTTGCCCGCTTTAGTGATATATCTGCCTTATTCTGAAGATGTTTGCGTATCATGTATTAGTTTTGCAATTGATAAGATTAAGTCTTCCTTTTCTGACTTTGAAGTAAATAATCAAATTATCATCATTACTTCAAAATATAATCCGAATATTAAGGAAAGAGTCTTTAAGAAGAAAATTTATCATTTAATACCTGCTAATCCACAGTTAGGTATTCCTGCTGATAATGAAAAAATTCCACATTATTTTATTATTTCGAAAAACAGAAAAATTGATTATTTCTTTTCACCAAACAGTTTATTTCCTGATTTAACAGATAAATATATTGAAACTATAAGAACCATTATTGGAAATAATTAGACTTTTTTCGAGGGTTTGTAAATTATTCACTATTTTATAAAAGTTCCTAATACTCGAATCCCTTTGGATATTATTTTTGTCAACAATATACATGAAATTATTAATATTCAATATAATACTTTACCTTTTAGTAAGGCTAATCTTAATTCAAATAAACCTACTCAATATGTTATCGAAGTTAATGCTGGGTTCTGTTGCCTCCAATTTCGTTTTACTAAATAAATTATATTTATGACAGAAAAAAGTCATGCAAAATATAAACATCATGACATTTGACATTGACAAACAGACAATTAGAGATCTAGAACTTTTCCCAGAGAAAAGAAACGATAAGTCTATATTGTCAATTTATGGAAAGACAGCTACAATTGGAGGGCGTGATTTACTGTGTGAGGTATTTAGTAATCCTATTTCTAATCTGGAATATCTACAAAATCGTAAAAACGAGATTCACTTTTTTGTTGCTAATGATTGTTTTATAAAATTCAATTCCGGTCAACTTGATTATATAGAATGGTATCTTCGGAATCGAAGAGTCCCACTTAAAGATAATGTCATTGACGCTGCCTATGATAGCGTAAAAAACAAGCTTAAACCTGATACTGACTACAATACTATATCTGAAGGCATTTTACACATTATTCGACTGCTTGTTAAGCTTAATGAGTTTGTGGAAGAAGTCAAATCTTTTCAAGTTCCAATATCATTAGAAAATGATCTGGAGAAGATTAAGAGTTTTATAGAATCCAAGTCTTTAAAAAATGTAATTAGCCAATCCGAGGACTTAAGCTTCACCCAAATTAATAAACTGGACTACTTTTTTAGAGTTAGCAATAAAAATGCTTTCAGGGAGTTTCTCGAAACTGTTTATAAAATTGATATTCTTCAGACCTTAAGCCACCTTATTAGAAACGAAGGATTTAATTTGCCAGAATTTAGCTCAGGGCCAAGACCTATATTTGAGGTAATAGATGCGGTTCATCCTCTTATTCCTTCTCCTGTATCAAATAGTTACACTTTTATTAATAATTCAAACCTTTGTTTCATTACAGGTCCAAATATGTCAGGAAAATCAACTTTCCTCAAGACAATGGGAGTTATGGTTTATCTTGCCCACTTAGGATTTCCTGTTCCAGCAAAGAGACTTACTACCTCCATATTTGACGGACTATTCACGACTATTAACCTGACAGACAACCTTAATTTGGGATATAGTCATTTCTACTCTGAGGTAAAACGGGTCAAGGATTTGGTAATAAAAATGAATTCTAAGAGAAATCTGTTCATCATATTTGATGAGTTGTTCCGTGGGACAAATGTAAAAGATGCTTACGATGCATCATTGGCGATCATTTCATCATTAGCTAAAATCCGAGACAACTTCTTTTTCATTTCAACACACATTCTGGAAGTTGCAGAAAACCTTGCTGATAACGATTCTATACTTTTCAGATGCTTTGAATCAGACCTTGTGGAACAGCACCCAGTTTATGATTTTAAACTAAAAGAAGGAGTCTCTAAAGAACGGATTGGATTGTTAATTATTAATAACGAGAAGATTATAGAAATGCTTGACGAGATAGTAAAAAAACAAACCAGCCATATTTCAAACCAGTTTGGTAGTTTTTTTTGAGTAATATCTATTTGTTGCCATACGTATATTACCGTCATTACTACTTTAATCAGAGTGTGTGATTATTTCACTTTCCCAATACAAAAAACATTAACAGGAATTGTATTTCTGAAGAAGGATTCAGAAATAATCACTAATATGCATTCTATTTCAGGAATATGATGGCGACAACATAAAAGAAGGCGGAAGGTGAGATTTTAGTACCTGATTTGTATTTACGAAAACATTAACTTTCAGCATTTTAAATCATTAAAATTTACACCATGGAGAATTCATTAAACCTCAGGAAGTCAATTTTTATTTTAATAATTTTAATATTAACAGGTGCATCACCTTCATTTTCGCAGGTTAAAAATGCATCCGCCAATCTTCTGAAAAATCCGGTTTTTGATTTTCATTCATTTATCAATCATCGCGATGGTGTACCGGTAAGCTTTTCGTCGCATAATGTTGCCTTCTGGAACACTGATACCTGGGGTGATATTGAAGTGATGCGGGAATCGCATGTTCCAGATATAATCCGTCCGGTATTTTCAACTCACAACCTTGTGGCAATAAATCCCGGTAAAAAAATTTGGCAGTTTTTCACTCTCCCCGAAGCAGGGCTTGCCCACGGAGAACAAATAAACCTCTCTGTTTATGGATATCAGAAAAAGGGGAATCTTCTCAAAGCCAGGATCAAACTTATGAAATTGGATAGTGAAGACGGAGAATGGAATCCGAAAGATTTTGGAATGAATGATTCCCGTAAGTTCCCAAGACATTCGAGAGGTGAACTGGTTGTTGCAAAAGAGTACAGCATCTCAGATAATAAGACCGGTACAATTGAACTCAAAATAAAGAATGCAGTTATTACCGGTAAAAGAAGTGATGGTAATAAATCATCTTCAAAAGATATTAATACAATCGGGATCCAGGTGGAATTTGAGAATACAGGCCTTTCAGATACGGTTTGGATCTATTCTCCCAATCTTACTTCATTGAGGGCTTCACAGAACCCTTCTACTGCTTCAAGGGAAATGACACCTTACTACAGGTATATTCCCAGAACTATTCAAAAACTATGGAAAGGCGAACCAATACACATTATTGTTATGGGATCGAGTATCGACCGCGGAAGCGCCAATCCGTCAATGTATCTGTATGATGAGGATAGCAGTTCAAAAACATTCAAGCAACCGCTGGCTGATGGGCTTTTTGATCCGGCGAAAGCAGGTCGTCCCGATCTTGAGGGATATTATGGAGAATGGAGACACTATTTCAGTTATGCAGGAAGGTTAAAACTTGAACTGATGAGAAAATTCAACCTCTCACCCGACAAGATTTGCCTTAATTTTATGGCATGCGACGGGTCTTCTGTCGGCGAATCTCATTCAGGATTAAAAGAGTATTGCTCTCTTTCCATAGCGCCCGATCCGGAAAAAAATGGTCAGAAAAAAGGAAAAAGCTGGAAGGAATTATATCCCGGATTGTTTACCCGTACTGAAGGTCCTGGTCCGGATCTGATAATTTATGGAAGCGGGGCAAATGAAAAAACTGACACTCCCGACGAAGTTGCGGTGTTTGAGGGCGCTATGCGATGGATCCAGAGTCATTACCCGAACACAGAATTTTTGTTTTGCCCTTTTCAGAATTTTGGCGGATATACTGCAACTGCAGGAGACCTGCAGGCGCTTTCTTTAAGGTATCAGATCCCATATCTCGATTATGGGAAAACAGGTGACGAAATTATCAGATGGTGTAACAGGTATGCCCTGGTCCCTTTTGACGGCCATCCACAGGCAGCGGGTCATTATCTTTGGTTCAAAGCACTTGAGAAGGCATTTGAGTGCTGGGATCCTGTTGTACCGGGTCAGGCTCAGCTTCAGCTGCCGGAACGTCTTCATCAGAATTCATACGGATGGGAAGGCGATATGGTGAGCTTCGATACCAACAGTGCGAGAATAAAAACAAACAGATTTATATTTGAAGATGGAGCCATTAACTGCTGGGGCAAAGTAGAAACAGAACCACCGGTACCTTATGTTGACGGAGTAAAACAGGAATCACGAAGATCAAGTCCAAACCGTGACATACGCAATTCATTGTTTCGCTACGGACGCACCAGTCTGGGCGACAGGCATATACTGGAAATAGCAGGTGCCGGCGCCAGACTGACTTTTGTAGATTCAAAAATAAATCCAAACAGAAGATTCTTTCCTGTAGATAATTCCAACTGGAATATTTCCGGGCTTACAATTCAGGATTTTTCGTCGGAATGGGGCGCTCCATACGGATCAAAAAAGATCGTTCTGGAACCCGGGAAATCTGCTGAGATAGAAGTTGTATGTACTGATATTTCCATAGCATTTGTTGATAAACCGGATGGAGGCACTCTTGATGTTTACATTGATGACCTGCTAAACTCATCAATAGCAGCTATTACCGGATTTGTTGATACGGATAAAAAGGTGAATTATCTGGAGAACCGAAAAGGGATATTAAATTTAGGCTACGGTATCCATAAAGTTCGTATTGAAGCAAAGGGAACGCCAGTGGAAGTGCTGGGTATGTTCAGCTACGATTCACGTTCAAATCTTAATTCTGAGCGTCGGATTACAGGATTAGCTGTTGGAGGAGAAACTTTAGAATTTAGTTTACCTTTTAGAGCCAGGCCTTTAGTTATTTGTTCCGGAGGATTGTCAGTGAAGAAGGAAGATATCTCTGAGATGAAGGTTAAATTTTCAGGTACATCAGGAAGTTATGAGGTTGTTGGAGAATAGATAAATAATACAGAACATCGTATTGTTTTTAACCATGGGGTTACACATTTTAACCACGGTGTAACACAGAGTTTTCACGGAGTAATACTGCCATATTAATCAGACAGATTTGGTTTGAATAGAATAATATGAGTGCCGTCAATCATTCATACAAATCCATTGATTTTGACTTCGTCGAGCTCCGCTTCGCTTCGGTTCTTCGTTCTGAAAACAAGATGATTCAGATGTTGACGATAACTTGACATTTTTTAAGTATTTAGTTTGTAATACAGCGAGAGAGTACAAAAATAAATTAATATTAGATGACTTCCAATAATAATAAGCCCCTTCAGGTCTTTGAATCTTTGTTGTCATATACGCCGAATGCAAATAAGGATTACAAATAACTCATACCTGATTAATGCCAGAAAAGTTGATAAACTTGATAGATAAATGAAAAAATGAATGCTTTAGGCAAAAATATTTCGGGTTCAATGAAGAAAATGTTGCAAAACTATTATGAAATTGACGGTTTTAAATGACCAGTTAATAAATATTTTGACCATTTATGAAATATAATGACCAGTTATGAAAAATTTCGACCAATTACAAAGGATTTTAAGTCTTTGGAAAAATACCCTATTGTTTAATTTAAAACCTCATAATAACTTCGATAAAATATTATTGTGTAAGTCAATGACTAGCAGCAAATGACTTCAAATTACTCGTACCTGATAAATGCCTGAAAAGTTAAAAACTTAATAGAAAAATAAAAAAATGACGTTTTGGGCAACAATATACCGGTATTCAGAAGAAAATATTGTAAAATTCTGACGAAATTAAAGTCCCAAAATGACCAGTTATAAAAATATCAGTACCACTTACAAAATGGCTTTTGTTTAATTTGTTTATATGACTATTTGTTATCAGTAATAAATTATATTAAGTGATTATATATCAATCATATTATTTTATGAACTCACCCCAACCCCTCTCTGCTTCGCAAAGCGGGGCAAAACATTTGCTCCCCCTTCTTTTGCCTGCAAGAGAAGGGGGCGTACATGAAGCATGCTGAACTATTATTATTCATTCCTGATAGTCATTTTGTTTTAATTAAAAACGCATTTAAAAATGAAGCTCCCAGCCACAAACAACTGGGTATCTTAAACCAAAACCAACTGTTTACTTTGATGCAAAACTACGAACTCTTTTTCAAGTCCTTGATCTCGAACATATTTCGAAATACTTGTCTCATCTCCAAATTTACTGACAGTGTTAACAAAATACCCATCACTCCAAAATTCTCCTTCCCAAAGCTTTTCTTTCACTTTTGGATTTTTTCTGAAAACCTCTCGGGCCGTAATACTTTTCACAATCGATATAATTTGGGTCGGACTAATTCTTGGAATCGATTGTATCAAAAAATGGATATGATCGTTGTCCGTCCCTATCTCAAGAAAGTGAAGTTCATATCTCTTTTCTATTTCAAGACATGTGTCTTTCAACGTTTTATCAACCTCATTACTTACTACCACTCTCCGATATTTGGCCGGACATACAAAATGAAATAACAATACCGAAACATTACGCGATTATGAATGTATTCGCTTTCGCTCATACATACAAAGATATTACTTTTACGCCGCAAGCGGCGAACTAACCCGAAAGAGATTAGAAAAGAATTTTTTAATGAAAGAATTAATAATGACAAAAAATGACAGTGGAGTCAAATGACATAAAGAATAACCAAGTTAATATTTTTTCAATCTACTACTGATTTATTAATATGCATCCTTTCATGCAAATAAAAACACTTTAATTTTTTGGAGTTCTTCTTCTTTTCGTGGGTGAGTACCAAAATAAACCGTTTAAGAGAAACGAAGTATTAACTTAAATTTGCAAATAATACCGATTATGGAGACACCGATAATTAGAGCCAAAACCAGACAGGAAATCGCCGATGAGTATGGCATAGACAGAAAAACTCTTAACAAATGGTTAATAATGGAAGATCTCATAATTCCTTCAGGAATAATTAAACCATGCCATCTAATAATAATTTATGAAACCTTTGGAGTCCCAAAAACCCCCAATTTTCCTCAAATTTCCACATAATCTAGCACTTTCAATTCACCCTGATTGTTGAACTTTACAGAGTAGTATTCATTTAAAACCTTACAATTATGAAAAAGAAAATTATGATTACCGTAGCTTTATTAATGCTGGGGGTTGTTTTTGTGAATGTTAAAGTTGTATTAGGCAAGAATGACCCTCTGAACATTTCAGTTTCTCTCACCAAAAGTGCTCTTGCTGATGGTGAAGACCCACCAGAAGATCTCACACACTGGGTATGTGGTCGTTGCATTGATCATTACGGGCAACCTCAGATTTATTATTCCTGTATTACTATGGATCACTATGATTGTTTTTTTTATCCATGCAGTTATGGAGTATGTTGATAAACCTTCAACATTTTGTTATAATAGAAAAGGACTCAACATTGTCCTTTTCTATTTGTTAGTTTATATTTAAAATGAATGAAATGAACAGATTTCTATTCTTAATGTTGAGTAGCTTAATTATTTTCATTACATCATGCAATGTGGAATCGGAGGTTAGTAGTATGATAACAAATACTAATTGTCTAAATATTAAAATTACAGGTGATACAAAACAGTTGCTTCAGATTGATTCTATTTTTTCAGAATTAAGTATTATTCCAATAGAAACAAGAAATGAATGTTTGATCAGTCAAATTTTTAAGATAATACTTTATGGAGATAAAATATTTATAAAAGATAAGATTGGAAAACTATTCGTATTTAAAATAAATGGCAAATATTTATATGAAATTGGTAAAAAGGGTAGAGGTCCAGGTGAATACATTGAATTAAGGGATTTTGATATTGATAAAGATGGTAATATCTATATTTTGGATTTTAGAAAGATACTCAAATATAATAATGATGGTACTTTTAAAGACAAGATTTCATTTAACTTTTTATCTCGAACAGACAATAATATATTTTGTAATCCACTTGAATTCGCAGTAGCTACTAATGGTAATTTCTACCTTTGGGGAGGTAGTTTCGGAATTGATAAAAATCCTAATAATAAGTTTTGTTCATTATATGAAATGACGGAAAAGGGAAAGGTCATAAATAAGTATTTTCCAGTAAAGTATAGCACTCAGGGAGGTGTTCAAAATCATCGCTTTATACCTTACAAAAACATGACACTAATAGATCCTGTTTTCGGTACTAATATTATTTATTCAATTAATAAAGAAGGGATAAAAGCAAGGTATAATATTGATTTTGGCAATAAGACACTAAATATACCAGTCCCTAATAGTTTTAATTCGCTTGCAGATTTTAAAATGAGAGTTGGCCAGTTATACTACCATACCATTGAGGGTTTTAATGAGACAAATGATTGGATTTATTTTAGATTTGATTATAAAATGAGGATATATAATGTTTATTATTCGAAGAGCCTTAAAAAATCTTTTCTTTCCACGGTTTATCCATATGTTGCAGGACGTATTGCACCATGGATGATTTATACATGTTATAATGAAAACTTTGTAACTTTTATGGATCCAGATTATATCATTGAACAAATCAAAAAATGCAAAGAATTGAATACCAAAAGCCTTTCTATGTCAGAAAAGAAAATTATTGAAAGACTTGCCAATATTAAACCCACTGATAATCCAATTCTGTTTATTTGTTCAATGAGAAACTATTAACCATGTTTTAATTATGAAAATCCCTTCTACTTTCTTAAAATTAGTGTTTTTTTTACTGTTCTTTCTCAATATTTGTTTATTATTTTTTGTAAGTGTGAAAAGTAATGAAAACTTAAAATTTAAACTATTGCTTCAAGCATGCAACGATTCCATTATGAATCTCAATAATCAGCATGATAATATGTTTCTGAATTTTTCATTAATATTTGATTCCCAGTCTGAAAATATAGATAGTACCATCGTTTTGTCGGATGAAAACAATAACAGGATATTCTTGAAACAGCTGGCAAATAAAAAACCTAGGCTCACATTCAAATACTCAGTTCTTAATTGCAATGTTTGCGTCGACGAACAACTAGCTTTATTAAAAAAAGCCTCAGAAAAAATAGGATCGGAAAATATAATAATTTTAGCTAATTACAATTCACCAAGAGATTTGTCACAATTTGTCAGAATGAATCAAATAGATTTTAAAGTGTTTAATCTGCATAACATAGAATTTACAGCAGTCGATAAAGGTCTTCCATACTATTTTATTCTGGATGAAAGTTTTTCATTAAAACTTCTTTTTATACCAATTAAAGGGGATAACTCTCTCGTTCAACTATATTTTAACAAAGTGAGTGAAAGATATTTCCAACAGGTACTATAATAGAAAATTAATTATACTTAGTATCTACAATAGCATAAGCCCCCGATAAATCGGGGCAGGCTCTACGTGCTATTCTTTCATTTTACCTTATTGATTTTGGGATGATATCCCATCGGCAAGCAGCCAGGGAATGCGTTGTATATAAACAAATTCCCCCTCCTTACGATTCAGAGGGGGAATAAAAAATTGTGAGTATTAACTTGGGAGAAGAGAAATCTCTCCCGATTAGAAATTAATTATACTTTTTTGCAAAATCAGATGCATAGGCATTAATTTCAGCATCAGTCAGATCGGCACCTGAGTTTACAATTACTCTGAACCTGATAACAGCCGGTTTGCCCGGATTAATTGTAAAATTTAGTTCTTCTTTCCCATTTGTAAAATCCTTAGCTCCAAACGGGTTTGCTGAGAATAATCCATAACCACGGGCGTGCCAGTAGGTAGGATAGCTTTGGTTTTTGGGATGATCACAAACAACTATGGATATTTTCTCATTACCAATACTTCCATATAGATCCATCCATTTAGCGCGGGTACTCCACACAGCTTCGCCGGTTACACCTTCGCTGCTTCTGTAATTACCTGTAACACCTTCGTTCGCACTTGCTTTAACAGTTGAACGGTTTCCCTGTGCATCTATAAGAAATGCGTTGTCTTTAGAAGGCAGCTCCAGCTGACGTGCAACACGAATACCAAACATACCTTCTTTTGTATCTTTCATTACTACAGGACCAGCTGTAGCATTTAAAGTGGTAATCCTGTCAATAATACGGACAGATCCTTTACCTATAAAATGATATTCTGTTCTTTCAGTCATGAGTTCTTTCCCTGAAGGATCAAGCCAGCTTTCGTTGGAGATCAATGTTCCTTGATCTTTTCCTCCTGATAACTTCTCAATATTTAGATGCTTGATTTCACCTCCATTGGGGCTCCTTTTACCTGTGGAACCATTACCCCAGAAATCAAATCCGTTTACATTTCCATAGTTTAACCAGATACCTACCTGGTGAATATGGTCATTGCGCTCACCAGCCCTGGGTTTTAGTGGAAACCCACGGGTGATTTCCGTTCCGGTTGAAGTATAAACTGGATATAGGATCGGCTTATAAACATTATCAGGCCAGAAAAAAGATGTAAAGATCTTTCCGTCAATCATGACATCAATCTTTTTTTCTGCTTCCTTGTTGACAAAAGCAACTTTAAGGGCTTTGCCTTTTTGACATTGTGCTGGTTGCACACTGATTGATAAGCACAGGATGAAAGCAACACATAAAAGTATTAATGAACGTAGTTTCATTTTGATTGGATTAAAAGTTTATAATTACTGAATTAATAAATATTAATATGAAGCCTATTTAGTTTATTTCCAGACTACATCATCATTTGTTTTGACACCATATGCCGGAAATGGATGTTTATCGTTAAACGGGTAAAGTGTTTTAATATCTTCAATTGTTATGGTATTTTCATTTAAAGTGCCATCACTGTTTATTGATTTTGTGACATCAAGTCCCAGGTGTTTGGCAAGAAATGGGTAAACTGCCACACGCTTGTTATAATCATAACCGTGTTTATCATTAGGGAGATGGACATTTGCCACCATTTCTGGTTTTCCTAATAACCCGTAGATATACTTCAGGTGAGGGTATTCGACTTCCGGGTTATTTTTTGTCCAGTCATCACCATCTGAAACAAGCAACATGGGACGAGGTGCTGCACATGCAGCTATTTCAACGTTATTAGTCTGAAAATCAGCTCTTTTATGAATAGGCATTCCGCTTTCACAAATACAACCACCAAAGAAATATGATGAAACCATTACAACAGGAACAGATACGGCTATCCTGTCATCAACAGCAGTAAGCAGGAATGTCTGAGTACCTCCGCCGGAGGCACCGGTCATGCCTATCCTCTTGGGATCCGCGCCCATTGAAATAATAAAATCGACACTCCGGATACTGTTCCAAAGCTGTTGTTTAAGAGCTTCAGGATGCTTATGTGTCCACCCGAATTCTTCAAGTTGTCCGTAACCAACCATATCATAAGCAAAAACCATAGCTCCCATTCGTGCCATAACTGCAAACCTCTTTTGCGCATCAGGACGATAACGCCCGTAATCCTCCTTTTTTGACCAGTGTCCGTGAGTATTCAGTATTCCGGGAATTTTACCTTTTACATTGAGAGGAGTATAAAGGCTTCCGGTCACAAAAACACCTGGAAGACTTTCAAAAGCAACATTTTGTACCTGGTAACCATCAAAAGTACGTTTTTCACCAAAAACAGGATTAAGAGGACATTTTGCAGGAAATTTATCCAAACCGGTTCCTTTAAGTATCTGTGCCTTTATCTCCACAGCGCGCTTTTTCCATGCCTCAGCTGTTGTGTAGGTTCCCCTCATCTTTTCAAGAAAAGCCTTCCCTTCTGCCTCTGTCCAATGATTACCCACACAAAGCATTGTTTCAGGACTCTTAACAGGAGTTGTACTTTTCTGGCTGTTTCCGGTCAAAGAGATTGAAAGACAAAATACTGAAAATCCTGCCAGAAAAATAATCCGATGTCTACATTTTTTATACCAATTCATTTTAACATTTTTTAAGGTTTATCAAGAAATCGACGTTTAAGATAATATATTATTACATAAATACATGTGCGTCGGAATAATAATTTAAATCTTAAAAATAACCGGCCTGAACAATAGAGTATTTTTTCATATATTCGCACGTTCAATTTTTAAAATATGTTCAAAAGCATTATCATAATACTCATTACGATTCATTTTCTATTTCCGGTAAAGGTAGGTGCATTCAGTATTGAAACAGACTCAACCGGTAAAAACCCAATCATTACAAAAAAACAGAACACCGATATATCCAATTCAATAAATAAAGATTATAAATTCAGGGTCAAAAGGAGTACTGGTGAAATTAAGCTTGATGGAATTATTGAGGAGAAGGACTGGCTCAATAGTAATGCAGTGAATCTTTCTCATATGGTACTGCCATATGATACCGGACATAGCGTGGCGAAATCTGAAGTTATGATGACATATGATGAAAAGGCATTTTACCTTGCCTTTATTTTTCATGACACCATTCCCGGCAAAAGACCTGTTGAGTCATTGCGTCGCGATTTTGTGTTTACCAGCAATGATAATTTTATGATCTATATTGATCCTTTCAACGATCAGACAACCGGTTATTCTCTTGGAATAAATGCAGCCGGTGCACAGCGAGACGGATCTATAAGCGACGGGAATGTTAATAACACGATGTGGGACTGTAAATGGGAGTCAATAACAAAGAATTACAGTGACAAGTGGACAGGTGAGGTGCGTATTCCATTTAAATCCATCAGGTACAAAACAGGTGTTGATCATTGGGGCATTCAGATATCCCGTAATGATATGAAACTGAATGAAAAATCAGCCTGGGCACCAGTTCCGCGTCAATTTGCAACCGCTACTCTTGCATATGCGGGACAACTTTTATGGGAAACCCCTCCACCCAGGTCAGGATTAAGATTGTCAGTCATCCCATATTTAAACGGGAGCGCATCACAAAACATTGAAAAAAAAGAAGATATTAAATATAAATACAATTTTGGATTTGATGCAAAGGTTGGACTTTCAACCTCACTTAATCTTGACTTAACATATAATCCTGATTTTTCACAGGCTGAAGTTGATGATCAGGTCACAAATCTTGACCGTTATGAATTATACTTTCCTGAAAAGAGACAGTTTTTCCTGGAGAATAGTGATCTTTTTGGCAATTTTGGAATTCAGAATATCCGTCCCTTCTTTTCACGCAGGATAGGCCTTGATGCGCCAGTAATCGGCGGAGCCAGATTAAGCGGTAAAATAGGAAATGACTGGCGTGTTGGGCTGATGGATATGCAAACAGGAACAGAAGGAGATTTGTTAGCCAGAAATTTTTTCGTTACAACAGTTCAGAAAAAGGTCTTTGCAAGATCGCATGTGGGTATGATCTTTGTGAACAAAGAACAGATCAATACTCCGGCAGATTTTATGGGTAACCAGTATAACCGTGTTGCAGGATTGGAATATAACCTGTCAAGCCGCAATAACTTCCTCAATACCAAGTTTTTTGGACAAAAATCCTTTACGCCTGGTAAAACAGCAGCAGAAGAGTATGCGCAAGGTATCGACCTGATATATTCCAGGAAGTCATATCTTCTGGAGATGAAACAATCTTACGTCGGTAGAGATTTCAATGCTGAAACAGGATATGTTCCCAGAACTGATTTCTTAAGAATAAATCCCAGATCTACTCTGAAATATCTTCCAAAAAGCACACATATTGAATCAATCGGATTTCTTACTGAATTAAATAATTTATATTCTCCCGGCAACATGAATCTGACTGACCGCCAGATAAACGCTGATATTATTTTGCAATTCAAGGATCGGTCTCATCTGGATATCAAAAACAACATTTGGTACATAATGCTTCAGAAAGATTATGATCCTTCAAAAAGAGGAGAACACTATTTAAAAGCTGGAAGCATTTATAAATGGTATGGATTCGAAATGAATTTCATATCTGATAACAGCAAGCTCTTTAAGTACATTATACATTCAGGTTATGGCGGTTATTATAACGGGAAGCGATGGTTTGCTGAAGGTAATTTTAATTACCGGGTTCAGCCATACGGCTATATATCGCTGATTTACAGCTATAATCATCTTATTCTGCCTGAACCATGGGGACGGTCAGAGTTATGGCTTTTAGGTACAAAGGTTGATATAACTTTTACAGATAAGTTATTCTTCAGCACTTATGTCCAATATAACCAGCAGGCTGACAATTTAAATATTAATGCACGCTTTCAATGGCGTTACAAACCGGTTTCCGATTTCTTCATAGTCTATACAGATAACTACTTCCCCGAATACATGGTTGAGAAGAACCGGGCCTTGGTTATGAAAATTTCTTACTGGTTCAACTGATATATTTTTCAGAAACTCATTGCTTTTATCTGATCCTGAACTCAGATAACTTTTCTGCCTATTATGGGTTACATGCCTGCGGATTTCACCCTGCTTTGTGCGAAAGAGACGCAAGTTAAGTTAGAAAGAAAAAATAAAAATTTAAAACTTCTCATTACTGACATTAATAAATTACAATCGAGTCTTATATAATCCTGTATGCGATAATTCCTTCCACTCATTATTAACCTTATTAATGAGTGCCAGTTTTTTTGCTCTGGAAAACCCTTTAATCTGTTTTTCCCTGGCAATAGCTGAATCTATTGAATCAAACCTTTCAAAATAAATCAGTTTATCAACATTATATTTCTGTGTAAATCCCTTTATTTTCTTCTTTTTATGTTCATAACACCTTCTCTCTAAGTCATTAGTAACTCCAGTATAAAGAACATTATGATGTGAATTTGTTAATATATAAACATAATATAGATGGATTCTCATTGATTAGCAGAATATTGACGAATCAGTTATGAGCTCCAAATTACATATATTTTTAATTGAGTGTCCGGAATGAATAATACTTGACAAAAAATTATGAAATGCTTGAAACGGAAATTATTTTTAAATTCAAAACTGGTGCAGGAGATCCCTCGCTGGCGCTTCGGGATGACAATTTGTTATATTGTTTGGGGGAAAGAAGTGGCGATTCTCTTAAATATCGAAGAGGGCCAAAGCAGAGTTTGCGAATCGCCACTTCTTTCCCTCCTCTACCACACTCTCGCTATGTCATTCCGAGCTGAAACCCAGAGAGAAGCGAAGGTGTCAGCGAGGAATCTCTCGAATTCGGTTATCAAGAATGGAGCGACACCCATATTTACATTAAATATTTCTATTATTTGCCACTTATCAAATAGTTATATTTTCAAGTGACTAAAAGCCTCTCAAAACGGTAGAACCGGGCCTTGGTTATGAAAATTTCTTACTGGTTCAACTGATATATTTTTCAGAAACTCATTGCTTTAATCTGATCATGAACTCAGATAACTTTTCTGCCTATTATGGGTTACATGCCTGCGGATTTCTTAAATGACCAGCTTTTAATACGATAACCATAAAATGCATAGAACAGCAGGTAGATATAACAAGGAACCAAAACCCAATATGCAATGTGCGGACTAAATTTATCTGCAAAATACCCATAAAAAATTGGAACAATTGCACTTCCACAAAGTCCCATAATGAGGATAGAGCCTCCCATTTTAGTAAATCTACCTAATCCGTTCAGTGCCAGTGGCCATATTGCTGACCACATCAAAGAATTAGAAAGGCCCAGTATTACAAGTAACCAGATAGAAAGGTCGGCTGTATGTCCCAGAAACGTGACCAAATTACCATGTACCATGAAAAAAACCAGTGTAAGTAACAGGGCGGATGATGTACAAATGCGCAATATACTAAGGTGATTTATAAATTTAGGAATAAGGACTATACCCATTAAAAATCCAAACATTGTAACACCCAGAATATAAGAAGGGAATACTTTAGCTTCCAGCAAAGGTAAATCAAGTGACTGTGCATAACCAATTACAGTATTGATACCAGTTACCTGGGATCCAACATGAAGGAATATAGCCACAGCACCAAGAATAAGATGTGGAAACTGAATTATACTTGTTTTGCCGGAATTTGCATCAGCCACTGAAGTATTTTCATTATTTGTATCTATCTCCGGCAAAATTGAATACCTGATCATCAAGCCAAGTCCGAAAAGAACAACGGCCATACTTGCATAAGGTACGATCACTCTTTGAATCAATTCATCCAATGCGGCATTTCGTGTTACCTCATCCATTAAAGGGATCTGCTTGAACAACTCAGTATCTGTAGGTCTCAGTATTACTGCGGCTAGCAACAACGGAGCAATTATACCTGCAGTTTTGTTACAGACACCCATAATACTCATTCTCTGGGCTGCTCTCTCTTTCGAACCTATCATTGTAATATAGGTATTTGCTGCAGGCTGAAGTATCGCCAGACCTGTGCCAATCGAAAATAGCCCCATAAGGAATAAACCATAAGTTCTTGTTAATGCAGCAGGTACAAAGATAAGCGCACCAAGGGCCATAATCCAGAAACCAAACATTATCCCTTTCTTAAAACCGACCTTCTCCAATAAATGTGCGGCAGGTATTGCCATCACAAAATATGCAATATAAAATGCAAACGCCACCAGCAGAGACTGTACATTATTAAGCTCGCATGAAATTTTAAAATAAGGAATCAGAATAGCGTTTATCCATGTGGAAAAACCAAAAATAAAAAACAACAACGCTATAATCATTATTGACAAGACTACCTGGCGTGTTGATAGAGATCCGACATTTACAACTTCAATTTTATTTCTCATGTTTTAATATTTACAATTTACGTACTAAACAATTCAATACTGAGATAGATAATGATATTACATATTCAGGTCTGGTACTTATCCACTCTGCAAATTATTCAACAAATATAATATTTCAACTTAATAACCATTCAATGAAAAAAGAAGAACAGTTATTTCAAAATCATTATTTAATCAAACATTAGTTTTTCGTTGCTTGATTACATATATCCTTAAATCAATAAATTAGTCTCCTCAAAATTATATTTTAGGTTCCCATCCTGGTTGGTATTCTCTTGACCAATATTTTGCAGCAACAGGGTCATTTTTTATATGACCATTAGCCGGGTCGAGGTGAAGAGTATTCCCTGAACGCAGGGCAATATTCCCAAGCTGAACCAGCAAAGTGCTTTTATGTCCGCTAAGAATATCTGCATTTAAAGATGTTCCTACACGTATTGCATCGAGAAAGTTTTTAATATGTACTGAATCGAGTCCTCCGGAAGGATTACTTAAGTTACGTGCATCGATCTGAGTTTTACTACTTACTTCTTTAATAAGTTTACCCTTAACATCAAACACAGAATATGCATCACCTCCATCGATTCGTAATGAGCCGTTATCACATGCAAAAATCACTCCAACCCCACTACCTTCAATCTGACGTCCATTGCAACTGACACCCTCCCAGGACATGCTGGTATTATTATCAAACTCCATTGTTATGACCTGAGTATCTGGTGTTTCCCAATCATCCTGATAACGGTAGCGACCTCCTGCTGAAGTAACCCGGATAGGATAGTCAACACCCAGACCCCAGCGAGCAAGGTCAACAAAGTGGGTTCCGTTGTTAAGAGCTTCACCTGTACCCCAGTTCCAGAACCAATGCCAGTTATAGTGAATAAGATTATCTTTATAAGCTTTCCTTGGAGCCGGGCCCTGCCATAATTCATAATTAAGCCATGATGGTACAGGAACTTCTTTTCCAACTCCAATGGATGGTCTGTTGTTAGTATACCATGTTTTAGCAAAATATGGCCTCCCCAGAGCTCCTGATTTAAGTTCTGTAATCCCGGCAACAATATTCGGGAATGACCGGCGTTGATTGCCCATCTGGATAACATTCTTATACTTTTTGGAAGCCGCAACCAGGATCTCTCCCTCATTAGGATTATGACTGCAGGGTTTTTCAAGATAAACATTTTTTCCTGCTTTTGAGGCCAGAATTGCAGCGGGAGCATGCCAATGGTCAGGAGCAGCAATAACCATTACATCCAAATCTTTACTCTCCAGAGCTTTTCTGAAATCAGGCATTGAAGCTGGCCTTTTTCCCTGTATTTTTTCAATACCTCCGCTGCAGGTCTGTTCTGCACGTGAATCAACGTCGCAGACATATATAATTTCGCAATTCTCCTGCTTCCCAAAACTGCTGGCTAAAGCCATCCCGCGCGAATTAACACCCATCATAGCGATGTTAATACGTTCGTTGGCTCCATAAATGGCACCGTAGTTCCTGGCGCTGAATCCGGGTAAAACACCTCCAACTGATACAGCGGCTGCTCCTGTGACTGCCTTCTTTATAAAATCTCTGCGACTTTCTTCCATAATAATTTTATTATTAATTGTTTAATATTTAACTATTTTTAAACCAAGTAATTAATACTTGATTTTTTTTGCTTTAAGAGTTGCTTTCTCCACAACTTTTGCAACATCAACAGGCACACCACCCTTAAATTTACTCTCATCAGCAGCCTGCATAAATGCAAATATATCCAAAGTCTCTTCAGAACTTACCGGTGGAACGCCGGTTTTAAAGAACTCCAGAATTTTTACTAATAACCCATTATATCCTCCAAAATTTCCCAGGGCAAGAATTCCCTTTTCTCCGAAAACATTACCTCCATAACCTGATTTTCCTGAACGGATTCCACGGAAAGTACCAATGCGATTATCCTGCCAGGTTCCAATAGCCATATCAGTATCCGGAGTACTTACCCTGCTTACAGTTTTACAACCTTTTCCCATTATTGTAAATAATATCTCAACACCATGTATCCCATACCAAAAAAGATCAGGATGAGTTTTTTCAAGGCTGCATGGAGAAAATGTATCAGCACCTAGTACTTTGCCAATTTTTCCCTGAGCAATATCTTCTGTGCCTGATATATATCGTAGTGATGAGGAAGAAAATATTGGAACGTTATAGTGTTTTGCAGCATCAAATATTGCTATTGCATCGGAGAGAGAGGCAGCAATAGGCTTATCAATAAACATACGCTTACCCGCCTTCAGAACAGGAAGAGCCTGTTCAAGGTGGAGACGCCCGTCATTAGTCTCAAGTAATACAAAATCAACTTTTGTAAGTAGCTCATCAATAGAATTAGTGATCTCAACACCTTCTTTTTTTACATCCTCAATATAACCAGGTATCCTTTCAACACTTGATTTAATGTCATTGCTACCTTTTGGATATGCTGCAACTATTTTAAATCCACCAAACTCAGGACCAGCTTTAGGACTGTTTAGTGCTTTTGTAAATGCAACACTATGAGATGTGTCCAATCCGATGATCCCAATCCTGCTGCCAGCAGGTACCTGACTATTTCCATATAAAGATGTCATATTACCGGTAAGACCAAGACCTATACCCCCGATTGCTGCCGTTTTTACAAAATCACGACGATTAAAATTATTTTTCATATTTATTTGTTTTTTAAGATAATAATTGATTCACTTAAAAGTATTTACTATATAACATAAAACAAAAACAGAATAACAAAATTTTATTGTTAACAGGTTCAAAATTAAGATTCTTTTCTTAAAATCATCAGTTTGTCATGAAATGTTTTTATCCAGAGATAATCATATAAAAAATATCACCCTATTTATCAGGTTATTATGCAGTGTATCTCATTTTATCAGGATAGCCAACAATAAAAATATAAGTTGTTAACAGTAATCATGAATTTCCGGAACTTAATGATCTCAAACGTTGAATAAGCATCGGAAGGGCATCATACCTGCTAAGACGCAAACCGACAGCTCCTCCTCCAGGGTGTATCTCAACAAATTCCTCATCATGCAAAATACCAAATCTTCTGAAAAAAGCTTGTTGAATGAATTTTTTTACATCAGAAGGATTTGCTTTAAGCTTATCAATATGAACCTGAAAATAGTCACCTTGCCCTGCGGCATTAACACGTACGGCAACAGCATCACTTCCGAACGCACGTTTGAGCATTGCCTCTGCGAGATCTATCAGAGCGAGACCACGGAAAAAATTAGATCCCTCCAGGTGATGAAACTGAGGAGGCTCTCCTTCTGAAAGTGACTTATCATCAAGACCTCTGTTAAAGTCGAAAGGTCTGGCACCACATTTTTCCATCCAGATGTTTAAAAGTTCCGGACCTTCAACCCCCCTTTCCCAGCTAAGCTTTCCCGCCATTTCTCCGGCAGATGGCAGAGCGTCGGGATTAATTTCAAAACAGCAATCACCTCGCTGAGATAATGTTATGAACTCAATCCATTTATCAGAATGGTGTATCAGGTAGAAATTTTTGGATACTTCCCCAAAAAGATATGCAACCATTGCTCTCAGAGGTACACCATGCTCCTCAATAACTTTTCCGTCTGGAAGAGTTCTTTTGAGAACAGGATTTCTCCAACCGGTAAAAAGTGACTTCAAAGTTATATCTGCTTTCTGTCCGGCAGCAGAATTATCAATCCGGTCTGATTCCATCAGTTGTCCTGTATACCACTCATGGTTAGAGTAAACAAGTTGCTGAAGATCATCCTTATTAATAAGAATGGGCAACTTAAGCAGAGTTGAACATACAAGTTGTCTGTTCTCAAGGTTTAATAAACCATCACTTACAAGATCTTCTTCAATCTGTTTAAAAAAGTCTGTTTCAACAGGAAGATGAACCAAAATGGAGGCAATCTCGGCAGCTTTACCTGTCATTTTTCTGAATTCCATAGTGGAAAGGGGGCCTGTTCCTCCAGCCGATGCATATGTATTCCACGACCATTGCCAGGCAATGCGGTCACGCTCAACACTATAAGGAAATATTATCTGAAAACGGTCGGTCGGGATCGGGTAAGTCCCAATAATTTTATAGTTGTCCTTGGGATTTGAAGAGATCAATGTACCCTGACCGGCTTTACCCTTTTGTTCAGTTGCCTGATCCAGTGATCCTGCTCGTACACCGGTTCCATATTCAGCCTGGCATGCCAGATGAACCATCAGGTCGGGAGTAATCCCAATATTAAAAAGTGAGTTGATAGCATTTTTTGTGGCCACAGTAACCGCAGATGAACTTGAGAAACCTCCCTGTGGAATATTACCAGCCGATACCAGGCGCAAACCCCGGAAAGTGTCTTTGCCAAGCGACTCCTTAACCTTTGTGCCCAGGCTTCCTGTTTGCAATGTACGCATGGATGCAATAGTATTTCCGACAAGGGCAAAAGGTCTTCGGAGATTACTGGTCACCCATAGTGAAGATGGAGGTAAAGGGAGATTTTTCTTTCTTCTCTCTTCCAGTTCAAGGTCACTGAAATAGCCCAGTGAGAGGAGTAGACCCTCACTCATCTGTGTGCCAAATTTCTCATATGAATGCATATCAGATATTTCGAAACCCGGATACATGGCATCATTGTCAGCTGGAATGAAGTTTATGCTTTCACGATATTTCGGATCCATCGGGAACAGATGTATGCGGCCATCAGCAGCACTTTGTACCAGCATTACGATCTGCTCCTCATCTTTCTCTTCACCAGCACCTATTGGCATCTGCCAGGCAGGACCGTAAAAACGGACCATATCGGGATGCATGAAAGCAATTCTTAATCGTCCACCAGATATTCCAATCCCGATAGCATCGTCCGGATCAAATGAAAGCTTCTCCTTACTAATCATTGAATATAGCTCACTCAACTGACGGGCAATAGAGGCTACCTGTCCTGCAGGTCTGCTATTTGAAATCATTTGTCCAGCCTCTTCCACCTCAATCTCACCCGGTATAAGCAATTGCCTGTTCGATGCCAGAATACCTTCAAGAAGAGCCATATCCATCGGTTGCGTAACATCTGAACAGAGAAGATCATATTCAGGGTCATTGATAGTAGTTGTTATTGTCCTTATCTCCCCCCCTTCAATACTGATTGACTCTATGATATCGGTAAGATAATATTGTCCCTGAGCATTGTTATTTGTTATCTTCTGTAAATGCTTTTCCAATGTTGCTGCCCTAACAATATAGAGAGGGCAATTACCCTCCGTAAGATTAAGCAGTGTCTGCCTCGCAAGAGGATCTTCCTCATTAAATATATCTTTCTCTTCAATTACTCCAACTACTTTCCTGTTTTCATCCCTCAAAATCCTGCCTTTGCCACGGTTTTTAGGAGGTTCATAAATGGCTGTCAGAAAAGTCAGATCAGCTTCACTATTACCAGAATTATGTGTCTTCCAAAGGTTACGAAAAACAGATGAAGGAACAATACGGTCGCCCATTGTGATGATAAGTAACGGATTATTCTCCTGAAGACTTTTAATACTGAAAGCTTCCATAGCAGCAAAAGCAGTTCCCCCTGTTGGATTATCCGAAAGAACATAAATGTTATCTTTCCCTAACGAGGCAATTACATCGTTGTGTCTGTAACCAACAAGGCATATAACCGGTGAGGGACTAAAACGCCTGAATGAATCGATGGAATGACGGGCAAGAGGCGTGCCATCAACAGGCTGAATACACTTTGGTTCAGTTCCAAATCGGGTTCCTTTACCTGCTACAAGGATAACAAGAACAGGTTTATCAGGATTAATTCCACCATGATATTCAAGGGAGTCACTATTTATTATTTTCTCCTCTGTCAAACGTATAATATCCCTTAAAGGAGTAGCCGGATGCGGATTTTCTGGGTTCATATAATTCATTGTTTAAATCAGACAGTACAATCATAACTGCTGATGTTAAATTATTATAATTTTAGTATGGATTGAATAACTTAATAATCAACCATATATAAAGAACAAGCAATAATAAAACATAGTATTGCAAATACTATATGTAAAGGTAAAAAAAACTCAACAACTCCAAGAATAACTTTATTTAATAAACTCCGAATTAAAGTCACTGGTTATCATGCACATGCATTCACAGAGCAAATTATTTCAATGAGTTATTGTGAATGCAGCAGAGTTCTGAGAGAACTTTGCTGCTAATAATATGCCTGATATATTCAGATGTAATCATATATGTTCATATTTCCAGAAATAATGCAATGAAGTACTGATATAACCCTATACACAAATGTTACACAAACTATTGGGATCACATGTTACCGAGGTCTTAATTGAATGATTTGGTGGACAACAACTGATAATCAGGTGATAATGAATTTAGTAATGTATACTTAGTTCTTATGTGGATTGAGAATTATCATTTATAATCTGTAAGTAGCTCGAGTTTTTCCAGAACAATATTATGGATAGTGCTGCCGTGGCCATAAGGGACTCTTTTGATGATATAAATATCAAACTGGTTTTCATCAATATGACACAATCCGGGATCTACTTCAAATTCTAACCGGAATAGCTTCTGCTTAGGATCAATCTGGTTGTCTGGTGGCAAACCAGAACCTGAATTGGGTTGCGGATTGGGAGAAAATATCTGATTATCTTTCCAACTATGATCCTGCAATGAAGTGGGCAAAGCGACTCCGTTAAGCCTTGCCCCTATCTCATCACCTTCCTTTGCACCAAATATTACCGCTCTCAGAGTAACACGGTTTATTTTGTCATTGAGTGCCTTAATGTTGTCACAAATTCTTATGTTTATTATTGCAGGTCGCCCATCATTTGAAAGCATTAAGGGTAATGGAGCCAGTTCATTACGGTTAAAATATCCCTCTGCCCAGGGATAGCCTCCCCGTCGTTCTGTAACAAAAGTTTTATCCTTCAGATAAAGAGTTTCAGGAGTTCCTGCTTCACGGGCTACAGTAAGAAGTCTGTCCCTGTTGTATCCCTTTTCTCCATCTACAAACCAGTTAAATATCATTATGCCATCTGCCCCCTGCTGCCACCAGTTGCCGAATATTCCGCGATGGATTTCAATATCCGGACTCCGGTACGCGTCAGAAGAGTGATGGTCATCCCAGCAAGGAATGAGTTTAATATTATGGCCTTTCGTGATTCGGCGGTAGGCAGCAACATCAACGTCAATGGAACGGGAACCAAGGATGAAAATATCAACAAGATTCTGTTGTGCCCATACTTCTACATCAAATCCATCTACCCGGCATCCTTCTAGTTTTTCAGGCACTTTTGCTGAAAGAAGTAACGGTCTGCCGAGTTTCCTCTCCATATCCAGCATCATAATACGAACCATACGTACAAATTCTGTAACATTCTCACGTAATTCCCATTGGTGTCCAACAGGTAAACAGGGAATATGCCGGGCAAAATCAAGTTGAATGCCATCAAATTCATACTTCTCCAATAGTTCCTGAATAAATTCCACTTTATAGGTGCGTACTTCAGGAACAGCTAAATTCCATAGTCCTGAATAATACCAGCTCTTTACAAGCCATTCAGGATGAGCCTTTTTCAAAGGATTATTACCACCGCCAAGAGGGAATCCTGTAGCGTCTCGATCTACTTCAGCAATGCGATGGTTCCAGAAAACCTCCAGGTTTCGTTTTCGGGACTCCTTAACCAGTTCTGCAATCCAGTCAATTCCCTGATCCCACCATTTTTTTAACCCTGGATGTTCATATCTGTCACCCACTCTTTCAGGATACGGTGCCATATTAGCACCGCCTATATCCCACCATAATGCATCAATCTGGCTACCGGGTTTATCAACTGAACCAAAAATTTTAGAGATCCATTTATTGAAATCCGTGCCAAGATCAAAAAATGCATCATATTGCAGGACGATCCTACGTGAACGGTTAACAGCTTTAATATGATCAACAGAGAGTTCAATCTTTCGTTCAGAAACAGGAACACTTACCTGCTTATTGTAAAAACCTGTCATCAAACCATCTGTCTGAGCCATTGTCAGAGAAGTTGTCATTACAGACATGAGCATCAGGGATGCACTAAATAATCTTATCATTGTATCATTTTAAGGAATAAAATCTAGTATAAAATATCAAGATCACATATCGATATTGTCCAGTCTTATGGTAATCATTGGATCATTTCCGGGTTTAAAAAAAGAGTGTATATTTATATGAGTTTGCAGTCCATATATCGGCTCCGCCGCCATTCTCACCAAGTCTGGTCAAATAGATCTCCATATTCCTGGTTTCCCTGTCCTCCAGAAGCGAAAAGTTGGAAAGTTGGAGAGCTTCTGAGTCATGTTCCGGATCGCGGTCATCTATCAATGTGACTGTATCTTTTTTGAAAGAAGGTTTTTCCTCATCAATCTCAACAATCTGGAGCGGGTAACGCGGACCATTAGCATTCACAGGTGCATCGTTTATATTTCCTACCCAGTACAGTTTTCCTGTTTTGGAGCTTCTGATGGTCTTATGTATGGTTGCAGGAGAATAGAACTGCTCACCAGTATCGTAGCGCATATCTCTGACATCATCCCAGGTAAGACCGCCATCGCGTGAGAGCGAAAACCATTTTCGTCCTGGAGTTTTTTCAATATCCAGTCCTGCATTCGATCCGCGCATAATCATAAGAAGATTCCCGTTTTTGAGTTCACAGATATTTAACTCCACCAATCCACGGGAAGAGACCTTCCTCGGAAGGAAAACAGAATTTGAGTTCCTCCAGTCATAATTATTTCTGCCTTTGTTCCATCTGCCAACGAAACAGATTGCCCCTGCAACATGACCTTTCCTGTAATTATTGGGAAAGATGGAAGGATACTTCATATCGTCAGGATCCTCATAAAGTACAGGAACTGTTGCACAAATTACTACTGATCCGTTCTTTAGTACGGATGCATTTCCAATATACATCTCATTCTTCCAGAGGAAATCCTCATTTCCCCAGTTTGCTGGATCAAAATCAGCTCCTTTCTCGTAGTTTAGCTGGAATGCACTTCCCCAGGTAGTACCATTATCATCTGAAAGCTGATAATACCCATGGTCCCAAAAAAGCCTGTTTCCTTTCCATATTTCCTTCAGGGCCTCCTGGGGAACTCCTTTAAAAATGCGTTGGAATACTGGTTTAATAAGTTTGCCTGAAACAGGATCCCAGGGTCCTGATCCACTTTGTGATTCTCCTCCGCTCTGGGTAAATTCACCAAGGTTCTGTGTCTCCTTCGGCATCGGTTGCCAGTCGGACCAAACATGGCCATTGTTTTCAGAAATACGTCTCTGTGCCGACTCACTCCAGTCACTCGACTGCATAAAAGACCTCGTTTCTTCACGCTTCATCCCTCTTCCAATATATGACATCCCTGTTACAGGAGCCATTTTTGGTTTTGGATAAACGACATGAACCTCGCGTATTACTTTACAGATCGGTTTGTTGGTCCTTTTCTGAAGTTTTCCTCCAGTTCCAACTCCAGCACTATATCCCGGCAATGCCCGGGCACTTAGAAGAGAAACTAATCCTGCCTGAGAACTCTTTTTCAGAAATGAACGTCTGGTTATTGATGTCATATGAATTAATTTTATGTTTAAATAGGTCAAAGTTAAAACACAGGATTTTTCCTTACTTATCGGATCATACTTTTAATAATAATGATAAAACCTATCAACCGATGGTATCATGATCTCTCACTGTCCTACATAAGAGAAGTAAGATATTACTTCCGGATAAAATCATTTTCAAAGAACCTTACACTCAGATATCCGGCAAATCCTGAATATGTAGTGGTTATCCATATTTCTCCTGGATTAGGTTCAAAAAAACGCGGATATGACAAAGTTTTTGTTTTACTCTTATCAGTAATCCTGGCAATAACCACAGGTTCACTCCATGTTTTGCCATCATCTTCAGAAAACATTATCGATAGCTCTTCACGGTTATTGCTATGGGCAACCTCAGACGAAATACCATCGCCACCGGTAAACGGATAACTAGCTTTCCCTTCAGGGTTTGCACGGTTCCAGACCAGAAATAATCTGCCGCTTTTAAGCCTTTTTAACATTCCCGGTGCGGAACTTGCATCAATTTTTGTGGGTTTGAAATTTTTCCAGGTCAATCCTTCATTTTCTGAATATGTCTCCCAGAAAACTCCCCAGTTTGTGCGCATAAGCATCCATAAGCGACCGTCCTTTAGCTGTTCAACTGTAGATTCGGTAACTCCGCTGTGATGTCCCACGCCACCAAGGTCAATCACATTTGACCGGATCCAGTTAAAACCATTTGTCATTGATGTATATGTGATTACAGTATGATGGCCTGGATTATGACGTAACATCATTGAAGTAAATACAATGTTACCGTTCTTTGTTTCGATAATATCGCGGTTTGCGCCAGTCCATTCATCATGGAGCTTCTGCAGGTCCTGCCAAGTCTTCCCTTCATCAAGACTACGTACAGCATAAGTAGGTATCATTGCACCCGGAGAATCGGCTATATCATTTTGCCAGTTCCAGTTAGCTCTCTCCCTGTCATTGGCGAAAGCGAGAATAATCACTCCGCCACTTGTACGGAACAGAACTCTTTCCACCCGTATATTAAACCTCCCGGAATCTGCAAAAATGGGATACTGTTTCCATGTCTTTCCCATGTCTTTACTGATACAACTCATATTCCTTTCGATCGTTAGGATACTCCCGTCAGCCAGTCGGACAAAAGGGCCGGTTTTCAAACCAGGAATTTCTTCCACCTTATCATGTATCCAGTACCCGTTAGAGGATATCTTACCCTCTTTTTTAACCTGTTGGGAGGTTGCAGAAACACAAATTGCAAATAGCAGTGCAACCATAATTGTGAACCTTGTTTTCATATCTAAGTTGTTTTGGTTTAAATTTTATTGTCAATAAATAACAGTAGCCTCATTAATATTCTGATCCCGGAACATGAATTAAATTCTATCAGAATCATTTCAATAAATCAATAATCAGCCTTGAAATAGTTTCAGCAGAGATCTGGTGCCACCGGTCATTTGTATGCATTTCATCCGGTAGTAAAAAATCATCAATACTCCTTCCCTCTTCAGCAGCTAATTTATTCATTAGTTTCCATTGATCGATAAATGGCAGTTTTTCCTTTTTTGCTATACTTCTGATCACTTTTACATATTTCTCTGTCCGCTTATGCCGCCATGGTTCGAATTTGTCGCCAAAGGCATTTGGAGTCATGAGGATAACAGTAATGTCTCTATCTTTCATGGTATTGATCATGAAAAGAAGATTCTCCCTGAATTTATCCAACGGAATTCTTGATTCACCCTTCGGGTCTTTACTATCAACCCATGAATCATTGAGTCCAAAATTTATAGTCACAAAATCAGGTGCCTTTGCAAGAACTGCATCATCAAAACGATCCAGCGCATGTCGTATCTTATGCATCGAATTATCAATAAGATGCCCTGTATGGCTTCCTCCTATTCCCTCATTAAAGATCTGAACAGGTATATTTTGATTTTTGAAATATTCAGGCAACCGCTGACTATAAACACCTGTGATCGTCTTGCGGTATGCAGTTGTTGAATTGCCGAATGTGACAATTTTCAGAGGTTTTACCTGTTCATAAAACTTTCCTTCAGTACTCACGTCAAAGAGTTTTAGCTCTTCATTATTGCAGGAGGAGCACTCAGCATTAATTCCTGTTAGATAACCAATTTGCTTTCTTGAAAGGATCGAAGTAAGCCAGGTACCATCAATAAAAATCTTACAGAAGTTATACCTCAGATCAAACTCAATTTCCAACCTGTGTTCAGTATTTGGAGTAATATTAAGAGGATAGAATTTATCCCCGGATACTAAGGGTATTGTGAATACTTTATCTTCAAATCCTTCATTAGTGCACAACAGGTTGATATTAATTTCCTTTGAATCAGGGATCTTAAACATTGCTGTTATTTTACCCCCGGTCAGCTTACCAAATTGAAAAACAGAAGATTGTTTTTGAACATCCCCATGATATGATCCATAACTAAAGGAAATTGACCATCCATACAAAAACAAGGCAGTTAATAAGAGTTTATAAAATTTCATGGTTATAATTTTATTTTAGAACTTTTCACAAAACCTGATCCTTCAATAGTCTTAAGAATTTGATTTTGCGACATTAGAAGGATCGACGTTCAGCTATTTTTTACCGATAAAATCCTTTTCATAAAACTTTACAGCAAGATATCCGGCGAATCCGCTGTAGGTTGTTGTTATCCAGATCTCGCCTGGTTCAGGCTCAAAGAAACGTGGATAAGATAACCGTTTGACGGTGCTTTGATCTGTAATCCTGGCAATTACAACCGGATCGCTCCATGTTTTACCATCATCATCCGAGAGCATCATTGAAAACTCAGCCCTGTTACCAGAGGTAAAAACTTCAGCCGATATTCCGTCTCCTGGTCTCCCAGGAGCAGGAGTCTGACCTTCCATTGCATTTCTGTTCCATACAAGTAACAACCTGCCACTCTGAAGACGCTTTAGGATACCGGGAGCTGAACTGGCATCTATTTTCGTTGGTTTGAAGTTTTTCCATGTCAATCCTTCATTCTCAGAATAGGTCTCCCAGAAGACTCCCCAGTTAGTACGCATCAGCATCCATAATCTGCCATCCTTCAGCTGTTCAACTGTGGATTCAGTTACGCCACTGTGATGGCCCACACCACCAAGATCAATTACATTGGAACGGATCCAGTTAAGACCATTAGTCATTGAGGTATAAGTTATCACAGTATGATGGCCTGGGTTATGGCGCATCATCATTGATGTAAATACTATATTCCCATTTTTTGTTTCAATAATATCACGATTAGCTCCTGTCCATTCATCATGAAGTTTTTGAAGGTCCTGCCATGTCTTCCCGTCGTCAAGACTTCGGACCGCATAGGTTGGTAACATTGAACCAGGAGAATCGGCTATATCATTTTGCCAGTTCCAGTTTGCCCTCTCTTTATCATTGGCAAATGCCAGAATAATTACTCCGCTTCTGGTTCTAAGAAGGACTCTTTCAACTCTGATATCGAACCTGGAGGTATCTTTAAATATGGGATAATTTGTCCATGTTTTACCTCTGTCTTTGCTAATACAGCTCACATTTCTTTCAATTGTGAGAATACTTCCGTCACCAAGTTTGACAAATGGTCCGGAGGGCAGCCCTGGTATCTCCTGGACATTTTCATGCAACCAATAACCCTTTGATGAGATATTGGCACCTTTTTTCCCTTGCTGGGAAGTTGCAGTTATGCTTATAGTAAGCATAATAGCAATCATAATCATCAGTTTCGTTCTCATTTGACAATTTTTTTCGTTAATATTAATTACTCCTTTATTACTTTAATAATTACTGCCATTTCAGGCTTAGGAAATTTCAGAGAAATAGTTTTATCCCCTGTCTCCATTTCAATACTCAAGTCAGTTGGATAAAGTATTTCAGCGTGTCCCCTGGTTTTAAGAGGAATATTAACAGCGCTTTTACCCTGTAATCTCCATATCGCATAATAATCAGCCTTTTCATGTTTCAGACCAAGCGCAACAGGTGAGTAATGATCTTCCAAAGCCGGCATTCCAAGAGGAAAAAACGGAATGCATTCAGGAATTATTTCTGCCAGTTCATTTTTGTAAACCTTTATTCCTTTCTCCACCTGTTCAAAACTCTCATCAGTAAGATTTGCCAAAGCACCACTCTGAAAAATCCGAAGCATCATTACGTTAACCATGTTGAATGAGGCTTCATATTTATTCCCCGCCTTAAGAGGATATGACCATCCGGCTAACTGTTCCGGCAAAACGGCCGCAATACTTCCTGTTATAATTGAAGGAATACGTGTATAGTCAGTCTGATCAGTGACAGATTGCAAATGATGCCGTGAAAGCATGGCATAATCCATTCGACCGCCACCGCTTCCACAGTTTTCAATAATCAATCCCGGATGCCGGAGCAAAACATTATCAATCCATTTCAGATAAGCTTTCTGATGCTCCAGAAGCCCCTGTCCCATGCTACAGGCATTTGTCTCAGTACCCATCAGAGCGGAACGATTGTAATCCATCTTAATGTATCCAGCTCCATATTCATTAACTACTCTGTCAATAACCTCATCAGCATGTTTTATTACTTCAGGGTTTCTGAAGTCAAGAAAATACCGTGTTCTGTTTTCAACTCTTTTACCATGACGCATAAAAAACCAGCTATCTGGTTTGTTCTTTAAAGGGGAATTAGTACCTGCACATTCAATCTCAAGCCACAGGCCGGGGATCATACCTTTGTTACGTATTGAATCAATCACCTCTTTTATTCCATTAGGCCATCTTGTTTTACCTGGTTTCCACATCCCTACAGTTTCACCCCAGCTTTCATTTATTTCAGAGTACCAGCCTGCATCTATTACAAAATAATTACACCCTGCTTTTGCAGCAGCCTCAATAAGTGGTAATTCCTTTTCTGTTGTCGGATTGCCCTCAAGACAGTTCATATAATCATTAAAGATCACCGGACAGGTTTTGTAATTTTGATGTGGTCTTAAACATGCAATTCTGCGGTATTTTGTAGCTTCTTCAACTGCCTCTTCAAATCCACCTTTAACAACCCCTATTGCAACCTTAACAGTTTCGTAAGTTTCTCCCGGTTTTAATTCTTTCCAGGCATGATGATGGCGTTCATCGGGGCCACCTAAATAGATATATGCGGGATAGTTATTATCAATTGAATTAGTGAAGTTATTGCGGTAATTTGACATTTCCCAGTGCCACGATCCGTTGTGTTCTATCTGCCAGAACCATGTAATGCCAACTGCTTTGTTTTCAACCATTGCGAAGGGTAAATCACTAACTGTTGACATGGAGCCAAGGTTTGTACTGAAGATACCGGAACGGCTGGATTTACCATTTTCAGACCACCCAAGTTCAGATGGCTTATATTGCTTCCATTGCCCTTCTGCCATCCAGCTGTTACTGGCTTTATGAATTATGAGTTTGTCTTCGAAACTCCCTTTTCCAATGTTGCCATAATTATTTATCATGGCGCTGCTGACATGATCAATGCCGATAGATTTCCCCGATTCATTAATAAGCCTCGTATAACGGCGAATAGTTGAAGTCCCGCTGAAGAACTCATAAATTGATTCTACCCTTAATTTTAAGTTAGGATCGTATTGTGAAAAAACCAGCTTCTTACCATATAAAGTGGTTGTCTCCTTCTGACTGATATATTCCAGACGCATAGCGGGTTGACAATCAACAAGCATTATTCCGCTATATGATTCTCCTGTACAATGAACAGCTACTTCAAGATTAACATCTGCTGATTTGGAAACAAGGTTATTTTGAACATTAAAACCATCAGGGTATATTAGAAGTTGTCGTAAATGCTTACCATTAAATAATTCAAAATCAATTGTGACACCATTACCTGATACTTTTATATCCTGAGAAAGTAATTTTAAACTAATTAAAAATAATAAAGATGCAAATAAATACTTTTTCATTATTCAGTTATTAATTTTTAACTAATCTCTAAGACAACGAACAGAAAATCCCCTTGCTTTACTGGTGAATGACCTGTTTTCCCCACCATTACTATGATACAAAGGGAATGAACATGCTATATACGTGAAACCCTCTGATGAAGCCCACCAGTAACCACCTCCTGCGTTATCATATCGGTTGAATCCACCGGTGTAGTGGCGATATCCGCCGGGAAGGCCCGAAAAACCACTTTCATTATTTCCGTTACAGTCAGCCTCCCATCCGCTAGTGGATTTCAATTTATCAGCAACAATTTGTTCACCGCCCAATTTTTCAATAAGCTGAGTCCATTCATCCCCACCTGGAATATGCCAGCCAACAGGGGTTAATCCTCTAGGGTCACTAACTGCATACCAGTTATATAACTTTCCATATTTTTTACCATTATCAGTATTGTTATTAAAATAACACCAGGCTGGTTTACCTTCCCTTCCGGCTAATTCCCATTCTTTGTCATTCCTGACTTCATGAATAGTATCACCATTGCGGAAATGACTCACATTCAGGTTTTCAGCCATCCATTCCTGATTACCTATTCTTATGGTTTTGTATTTGTTACCTTCAGAGTCCTGAACTGTAGAACCACAAGATGTAAGTAAAATAAATGATATGATTGAGATAAATCCGGAAATTTTTAATGGTTGGTTCATATTTATTTTTGATTAAATATTTTGTTAAAAGTTCATTTTTATAATTTGTGGCTTTATTCAGATGAATTATTTTTTGGGGGCTAATTTCACCTTAGCCAAGTAAATAGATGGTCTTTCTTTTTTGGTTGTATTTTCATGGCTTGAGTAATAACTTATCCAGATCATTTCCTCATGCTCAACTATTCCTGCGTAAGAGTGTCCTCCATGACCGCCTGATGGTAATGTCAGAAATTCTTTCATTACGCCTTTCTCAGGATCAATCCAGCATAAAGAAGTTCGTCCTCCACCTAAAACTGATGAAAGACCTGGCATCTTATCATCAGGGGGCAACCCTCCCTCATGGAGTCGTACTACCGCAAGAATCCTGTTATCTTTGAGACGTATTATTTCAGGACCTCCGGCATACATACCCAGATCTCTCCATGTCCACTCAGTAAAGGGTTGTTTTGCAGTACCAAAATGAGCCATTCCTCCAGGTCCATCACGAAGCAAACAGTATGCTGTACCATCCTTACTGAAATCTATTGAAGCCTCATTGCCCTTTCCCATGGGAAACACATTTTCTGCAATTACATTCCAGCTCTTCCCATCGCATGTGGCATAAAGTGTTCCTGTTGTATCTTTACCCCAGTACGCTAAGCTGTAACCGATACCACAATGCCATGTAACACCCCAGCGCCAGGAATCAGTACCACTGCTGCAAGCATAAACACTACTCCATTGTTCTCCGTCACTAGAGAGCCATGTTACAGATTGGCATTTAATTGGTCTTATTTTATAGGAAATAAAAAGAACCAGACTGTTTAAGAGGAGTTCCCCTTCGGCTGTAATTGAAAGCTTGGGATCACGCAGATCGCATCCATCCAGTTCAAAAAGGGAAACTGATCTCCATGCTTTACCATCTGCAGATTTAATAACACGTATTTTTCCTGTTCCGGAAGTATGAGATTCGCCCTCCCGAAAAGTGCAATACCAGTTACCTTTAAACCTGATAAGATCTGTGAAAGCATTATATGGCAATCCTGACAAAGATTCGTCCCATATTTTTTGAACGCTGCTTAAAAAGGGCATTGCTTTAGTTCCTGTTTCGTTTGGTTTAATTGTAGTTATAAACTGACTACCAGGATCAGCACTAATTTCCCAAGGACTGGAAATCTGGGCTGTTATCACTAAACCATTTATCAGAAATAAAATTATTCCTGTTACCTGCAGGATATACTTAAAACCTTTATCAGATATTAACATAGTTTGGTTTATTATTGGATAAATAAATATATCAGCGTTATTAATTATAAAGTTTTTAACTTCAATTTGACCATATATAACAATAAAGCACAGATTAGTAATATAATTCCGGCGAGTTGAATCATATTACTCAGATTTACATTCAAATCACGTAAAACCCCACCGGCATAAAGCCCGAATCCGCCTAATATTGTGCTGAAAAAATTCAGGACTCCATATCCTGTGGCACGAAATTGTTTGTTAGCAATAAGGCAAAGGATAGGCATCATATTTGAATCACAAAATGCTAAAAATAATCGCATAATTGCGAAAAATATTATTGCTGCAGGCAGGATTGCTGTACTGCTTGCAAGATAAATGCATGGAGCAGCAACAGATAGTCCGATTACTGGTACAAGTATTCTTGCATATGGATTGGTTCTGCTCCAGCGGTCAGCCCAGAAACCACCAAAAAGCAATCCGATTATAGCCATAGGGTAAAGATACCCTGTGGCATAGAGACCTGCAATCCCCTGGGTAAGATTAAAATGCTCTTTATAGTATGTAGGAAGCCATCCCAGGAGTAAAGAACCAACAATACCAAGTAAACCCCAGTATAGTAAGGTCAGAATGAAAGCACCTTTGCTGAAAAGATCTTTAATTACCATGAAAAAGCTGATATTCTTTTCTGGTATTTCCGGAATATGATCATCATGGTTTTCAGAAATATCACGCAGAGTTAGAAGTACAATAAAAGAATATACAACTCCTGCAATACCAAAGATCAGAAATACTGTATTCCATTCTTGTTTTTCCGCAATCCATCCACCCATGAAACTCATACCCAATCCGACCATAATTCCGGTCATATGTATTCCGGTTGCCAGGGACCTTGTGGATCCGCGATGATAATCTGCAATAAGAGCAAGAGCTGCCGGAATGTAACAGGCCTGACTGATGCTGAGGAGTATTCGTAAGGTTAGCAACTGCCCGAATGAGGATGAATACGCTGTCAAACATGTGATCACTGACCACACCAGGAGGCTCACAAAAATAACCCTGCTGCGTTTAAAGCGGTCAGCAAGGAACCCTCCGAAAGGGCTTAGAAGTCCATATGTCCACAAAAAAACTGAAGTAAGAAGGCCGAACCTTGTCTCGTTCATGGGGATTACCTCAATTACAGAAACGCGCATCGTAAGGATGAGAGTGCGGTCGATGTAATTCAGGGCTCCTACAAAAAAAAGGAGAATTACCACCAGCCAGGCACCCGAAGGCAGTTTAGAACTATCTTTGGTTAACGATGATAATTCTGAATCCATTATAAAAAAATAATTAATTAACTTATAATTTACATTTTCAAATAAAACTATGTAAGAAGTGCATTCATATCACAGAAGCATATCTTTATTCAAATATTGACAATGGTACCTCGCCAATCCATGAAAGAGGAGGTTTACAGCCAAAGAGATATGAAACTGTAGCTGCCGTATTAACAGTATTATTTGGTTCTTCAAGCATCTTTCCTTTTTTTATCCCAGGACCTGCAATAACCCATGGAACTTCCATCTCGGTTCTACTCATTCCACCGTGGCTTTTCTCAATGCCACCATGATCACTCAGAAACATGAAATGTGTATTGTTATACAATCCTTCAGCTTTAAGTTTTTTAAGAAACTCCCCTATACGCACATCAGCTTCTTCAATTGAGCTTATATACTCAGGGGACATCCAGTTATATTTATGCCCGGCATGATCGGTATGTACAGAATAGAGAAAAACAAATGTTGGTTTCTGCCTGTTTTTTATTATGAAATCAATAGCTTTATTATAATTAACCATATAACTATCATTCTCCTCAAAGCTGACTTCATCAATATATTCCTGGTTATATGGATATATCAGTTTATTCCAGTTGTAATAAAAAGCTGTTTTAACTTCAGGTACCTGTTCCTTCAGTACTTTATATATTGAAGGATAAAAACCCTTACTATCCATATCGATTGGAGGAAGCTTATTGTTATTAAATTCCCAGCTGTTATTATCCACTCCATGTTGTTCAGGACCACTGCCGGTAAGATGACTTGTCCAGTTAGGCAGAGTTACAGAGGGCATAACATTCCTTGTATTGAGAGAAAGTATACCTTCTGCTATTAGCTGGTCAAGATTGGGATGTTTCGCAGTATTAAATCCTTCAACACTGATACCATCAAGAGCAATCAATATAAGACGGTTGGCTCTTATCGAAGTGTCGGTGCAGGAATTGACCAGAAGCCATGAAATAATTATTGAAGCTGTATAAAGTAACCCTTTTTTCATTTTAGTAGTTTATAAGTTAATTTTATAGATTTCGCCGTTTATTAGTCAGAATATCCGTGTGACTTTTTGCAAACATTTAATTCAAATTAAGGAATTAATCTTTAACTAAAAAAGGCTACTGATCATACAGGTACTTAGGGTAAAGCCAGTTATTCCTTTTAGAAGACGTAATAATTGTATCATGCTCTGTTGTCAGGGCTTTCAATCTTTCCGGAAATCTTAAAGGATCATCTGTATCTACCTGCCACTTTTTCAATTTTTCAAAGAGTTCATCCCTTATCTTCTCATATCCTGGTTTGTTTGCCAGATTTTTAAATTCCCAAGGGTCATTTTGAAGATCATAAAGTTGCAATTCTGGTGGCTGAAGCCAGGTATTATATGTATCTATTATGTTTTGTGGAGCTGATTTTAATTCCTCTTGAGTAAGAGTACCTCTGTAAGCAGGATGAGGGGTCTTCCCGGTATAAAGAAGAACTGCAGGATCTTTTCTGTCGTTAAGCAGAGTATAAATTAATTTATACCTGCCATCTCTTATTGCTCTCTGTGGAAAGTAGAACTCTCTTGCATCACAATTTCTCTCAACAAACATATGCTCCCTGAATTTTAAATCAGGGTTATTGAAAAGAGGTAATAGGCTTTTTCCTGAAACTTTATCAGGAATCTCCACTCCTAAAACCTCACATAAAGTCGGAACTATATCTATAGTGGAAATTAATGCATCAGACTGAATTCCTTCCTTTACTTTACCTTTCCATTTAACTATAAACGGAATTTTATCAGATGCCTCATAGACCCATATTTTCGCTCTTGCCATCTGGCATCCGTGATCACCCAGATAGATAACTATTGTATTGTCTTCCTTGCCTGAGTCGGATAATTTATTCATTAGTTCACCGACACACTCATCCAGACGAAGCATGCAGTTGTATATATTTGAATTGATTTTTTTTAATCGCTCGTTTTCAAAACCAATATATGGAAAAACTTTAACATTTTCAGGATCAACCACTTTTGCAGGTCGGTTTTCGACTGTATCCTGAAATGGGAAATGGGCATCCGGGAAGTTAACCATCAGAAAGAAAGGGTCATCTGACTCGTTTATAAAATTGCCGGCAAATTCTGAATAACCGGCGAGTCCTTTTTTTTCAAAATTAGATCCTTTTATCGGATGAAAATCAATTGGAAAATCGCTTTCAGGGTTAAGGTGCAATTTACCAATCATGCCAGTTCTGTATCCTGCATCTTTCATGATCTGATATATGTTCCTGACTTTACCAACAAAGTGATAACCGTGTGTTGCAAGACCGAGGTGGCCGTTCTGATGAGGATATAGTCCTGTAAGGATAGAACTCCGTGAAGGACTGGAAACAGCCTGAGTGACATATGCATTCCTAAACAGGATCCCCTTTTCGGCAATATTATCAAGGTTTGGAGTCTTTATAACAGGATCACCGTAGCACGAAAGATGAGGTCCGTTATCCTCTGAAACAATAAGTAAGATATTGGGTCTTTTACCTTTATCTCCCTTTTCCTTTGATGCATTCCTGTCACTCCTGGTAGTACAGGCAGAGATCAGGAAACCAACAATCACGAGAAAGAAATACTGTAGTTGACTAATACTTTTATTCATGGTTTAACTATTTATTAATGATATCAGTTTCCAATATAGTTTATACATATGAAATATTACTAGGGCATTATCATACCTGTTTTTGGGAATCTGGCACCTGTTTCCAATAACCAGTCATGTAACATTATTTTCATTCTGGAAGTCAATTCAGCATTTCGTTTGCTAAGGTCATTTTTCTCACCTATATCCTTTGAGAGGTCAAATAACTCGGCTTCACCTGTTTTATAATGATATACTAACTTAAAATCGTTCCATCGCACCGCCCCCTGAAAAACTCCATGTGGATAATGCCAGAATAAAGTATTCCGTTTGATATTTTTGCTATCACCGCACAAAATGGATTTAAAACTTAATCCATCAATATGTTGTGAAGGTTCCAACGGGAGTCCTGCCAGATCCAGGAGAGTTGGATAACAATCAACAAAGTATAAAGGAGTACGATTAACTGATCCAGCCTTAATTTTTCCTGGCCACCTTACAATAAACGGAACCCTTATACCGCCCTCATACAGATCATGTTTAGCACCTCTTAAAGGTGCATTGGATGTGACATTCCCTTTGCCTCCGTTATCAGAAGTAAATATCACTATTGTCTTTTCTTTTAATCCGAGTGAATCAATAGCATGCAAAAGACGTCCAACGTTTTCATCCATATGGCTAACCATGGCAGCATATTCAGGCAGATTCTGATAAACCCGCGATCCTGTACCCATATCATTCTTGTTCAGAAGCTCCAGTTCAATTATTTTTTTTCTGAACCTTGCTACAGTTTCGTCTTTAGCCTCAAGAGGTGTGTGAACTGTATGAAATGAAAGAAATGCAAAGAAGGGTCTCTCTTTATTATCTGCAATGAATTTAACTGTTTCATTGGTCAGACGATCAGTAAGATATTCTCCTACAGGCCCATCTTTCATATGAGTAAAATAATGCGGACTAAAATAAAAGGTTTCAAGTTGATCTGATGGGATGGGAGGTTTCTTATCCGGATAGGCTTCACTCCAGTCATTATAAGAGGTTGAGCCGCCTATGGCGGTCTGAAAACCCTGATTACCAGCCCAGTCTTTCATAGCATAACCCAGATGCCATTTCCCGAAATAACCAGTGGCATACTTGTTTTTAAGAAATGCTTCCCCAATATTAAACTCTGAATGATCAAGCTGATGTGTCAGATATTCAGGATCTTTTTCAGGTGTCACCAGTACTCCTGTTATTCCTGTTCTTGCACATGCTCTACCTGTCATAATTGCCGCCCTTGATGGTGAGCTCACGGGGCCTCCTGAATAAAACTGGGAGAATATCATACCTTCAGAAGCCAGACGGTCAACATTTGGAGATTCATATATCCTGCTGCCCTGGTAACCCAGGTCAGCCCATCCAAGATCGTCAACCAGAATAAATACAACATTGGCATGTTCCCCTGGTTGCTGAGCTTTTCCAAACAGACTTGCCATAAATGAAAAAAAAGCACAGAAAATAAATTTCGTTCTATTTTTCAGACAGCAATGTTCCGTTATACCAGCAAAGCACATAATACTCTTTATTTGTATTTCATGTAAGTTTAATTTCCACGTTCACTGATCAGATGAATAATAAGCTCCGAAATAGTTTCAGCAGACACCTGGTGCCATTGGTCATTAGTATGCATGCTATCGGGCATTAGAAAATCATCAATCTCCTTTCCTTGTTTGTCGGCTATTTTATTCATCAACTTCCACTGGTCAATAAAGGCCAGATCCTCTTTTCTGGCAATTTCCCTTAAAACCCTTACATATTTTTCCGTCCTTTCAGAACGCCAGTGAGCAATGTTCTTACCCAATGCATTAGGAGTAAGAAGTATAACTTGGACTTCCCGTTCCTTCAGAGTTTTTACCATGTAAAGAATATTTTCCCTGTATTTTGTCAATGAGATCCTTGATTCTCCATCCGGGTCATCACTGTCAATCCAGGAGTCATTAATACCAAAATTAATTATTACAAAATCCGGATCTTTTGCAATAACAGCTTCATCAAAACGGTCAAGAGCATGTTTGATCTTAAACCTTGAGTTATCTGTAAGTCGTCCTGAATGACTTCCTCCTATACCTTCATTGAATATCTGGACAGGTATTTTACTTTTTTTGAAATACTCGGGCATTCTCTGACAAAATACTCCTGTAATAGTCTTCCTGGTTGCTGTTGTTGAAGCACCAAGGGCAACTATCCTTACAGGAGTTGTAAAATCAGACTTGCTACCGTCAGTATGCAAGCGGGTGAGTCTTTCCAATGATGCATTGCCTGATGGCACTATAAAATCAATGCCATTAATGTAATAATACTGTTTCCTTGCAAGCAATGTTGTAAGCCAGTTTCCATCTATGTATACTTTACAAAAATTATAGCTGAGATCAAAGTCAAGAATAAAACTATGTATAGCCTCTGGTGAGATATTATGAGGATATAGTGCATTCCCTGAAATGAGTGGCAGTGAAAATACAATCTCCTTACTAACATTATCGGTTGATATAAGGTTAATTATCTGTGTTTCCTCTGACTCAGGAATGAACAAGTCAAAAGTGATTCTTCCCTCAGAAAGCTTTTCAAAAGAAGGTAACAAACTACTCTTGTATGCAGGATTTATCAGAGCAGCAGGAGAGCCGGTATGGAGAAATTGCCCGCCAGAAAAGATAAAACAAATAAGGCTAACAAGGATGTTATTCATTATAAATAAGTTTATTACGATAGCCAGCCTCAGCATCCAGCTTCTGCTTTTGGCTCACCTGAGGTGCCAGATTATCATAGATGTCTGCAACTACTGACTCCACATAAAACCCTGCTAAATCAATATCAGATGCCGTGGAACGAAATCTGAGATAACTTAAACCATTAAGTGTTTCGTTCCCCTGGATCAGAGTCAATTTTTGCGTTCCGTCAACCTTTACACTACATATTCTGCTTTTTAAATCCCAATTAAAATCCAGAGTATACCATTTTCCTGCAGATAAGTACGGACCTGTTCCAAGCTGATACTTATCACTTATAGGCAGATTAAACATTGACAGCCGCTCTCCATGTACATCACAGGGATTGAAAAAGCGGTCGGTAAAGGCTATAATGCCTCCTTTAAAACCATTGTTGAACATAATACGGATTGTGATTTTTCCACTCTGTCCGCTTGGGAAGTTCCATACTGCCCCATCACCATATTTTTCATCGGGCCGCCTGATATGCAACACATTCACATTTTTTTTGGATGGATGTTCAACCAGCACCGGACCCGCTTCACGGTCTCTCCAGGAACGTGATACAGCTCCGAACTGTTTAAACACTGTCCATTCCTCCAGACCTATCGAGAAATCACTTTCATGATGCTTCGCAGTTAGCCACTCAGAATCTATATAAACAATATGACGCCGGTTAACACCCATACCTGTAATTAACATAATGTTATTTTCAACACCTATTGGTGAATTGGCATATGCAGTACCCCTGTCACCTGCTTTCGGAGGTGTTTCGTTACGAAATGGATCACGGTGAATTTCACGAAATCCACTCCATGTTTTGCCATAATCATCTGAAATTGCAGCGTGTATAGCATCTCGTCCACCATAAACATCTTTTCCCTGATATTTAGGTGCATTGTCACTGTTATTCCAAACCATAAAAATCCTTTTGTCGGGAAGCAGCTTTAAAAGTGGAGGTCCGTTATAGCTATAAAAACGTGAAGCGACTGCCGGTAACCAGCTGGTTCCATAATCTTCAGAAAATGACTCATAAAGAAAACCTGTCTGAGTACGCAAAAGCATAAATAAATTGCCCGGCTGTTCCAATTCTACTATAGCCGGTTCAACTGCTCCATAATTATTGCCCGAATAATCCTTGTATGTAGGTGCAGTTATTTTAGCATCTGATTGCTTCCATGTAATTCCTCCATCGTCAGAATATACCACGGTAGAGATATTTAATCCTCGTGGCAAGGCAGACTGGCCTGCCACCCAGTAAGCAAATGGAACAATCAAACGGCCATTTTTAAGTTGTTTGAAATCCAAAACTGCCCCGCAGTAACCTTCAAAGATCCTTTGTGGCACTTCCCATTCTGATCTGCCATTAGTTGTTTTCCGGTGCCAAAGATCTAACTTCCTTGTAAATCCCACTCCCTTATCTCCTCCAGGTTTTTCAGGAACTTCTCTTCTGACCATACTAATACTATGCAGTTCTCCCTCCCTGTCTGATAATACAAGCACAACTCCAATCTCTGGTTGATTTTCAAGCTCAACCTTAGGGTTGCTCCAGGAATATCCATCAGCGGAAGTCATGGATAACAGGGTTGTACCATCCATCTTAAAGAGCATAAATCTTCCATCGGGTAACCTGGTCAGACTACCCTCACCCTCTTTAAGTTTATAAATAACTTTTGGTGGATCAGAGCGTTCAAAAGCCCTTACCTGCTGAGAACTCACATTCAGCCATGAAATTATCAGAGACAATACAAAAACTATTCTCACTTTACTATTGTAAAACATGGCAGAAAATTATCTACTATTTTACCTTAATAACATTGATCTTCTCAGTCCGGTTCTTGTTGGCGTCTGGTTCTCCGGCTATGAGCCACCATTCTTTTTCAGCAATCCTTATAAGAGGAGCAGTTGTTGAAGTTGTAACAAGAGAAGCTGGTTCCTTCACTGACATATCCGCAAGATCAATTATCCAAACGCCCTTGTGAATGCTGCCATCTGCCCTACCGGTAATTATCAGATGTTCATCATCAACAGGTTGACTCACCCAGGCATAACCCTTCATTGGCAGATCTTTCAATCTTATCCATAAATCTTTACCTGGATCATACCGGTAGATATCATTCAATGGAGTAAGTGGTGATGTTTCGGATAGCCCTCCAATAAGATACAGATAATTATTGCATGCCACTAAAGATGGGAACATACGTCCAGCTCCCGGAACAGACTGACATTCAATCCATTTACCTCCGCTTTTATTTATGTCCAATACCCACATCCTATTGGATTTTTCTGTACCGGCAGAGCCGCATGCAACATAAAATTTCCCTTTCAGAATCGCACCTGCACCATTATTTAAAGCTTTCGGCAGATGGGGAAGTGATTTCCAGCCAACACCTTCTTTAATTGAATTCAGGCAGTAAACATCTTCCGATACAGTTGTACCGTCGCTGGTTCCACCTGCGATATACAATCCACTCTTATCATGTGCATACATTGTATAAGCCAGGGGTTTTGGCATTTCCGGACCAGGTACCCATCTGCCATCCATAAATATTGCAGAATTATTAAGCCAGTATTTGGTAGTCTTGTCTTTACTCCAATTATTACCACCGGCAACTATTAGTCTTCCTTCAACTATTCCACCTGCGTGACCACCGCGTGCCCATTCAACAGGAAGCGGTACACCATCAGTTACAGAGCAGATATACTCCCGACTATTTACAATTTTATTCATAAAGTTTGTTACTAATAAATTATCAGTCAGTTTTATGTTATTGTTATTGTTATTTTTATAACAATCTATTCCGGTTGATCCGGACCAGGAAGTCAACATTATAGTTAAACTCCATATTATACCTTTAAATATCATGATTATCTATTTAATTATTAAGCGGCAGCAAAGTATCCTGTAAATATTATTATCCCTGTCAAAATGGCCAAAAATGTATAGCCATTCATTTTTATTAATTTTAAGAAACTGACCGTTCATTGTATTATAATAGTTTTTAAAAGGTTTACCTTCCGGATCTCTCTGTATAAAATGCTCTGTCTTCCATGTTTTGCCTTCATCAAAGCTTCTGGCAAAGTGGAGTCCATAATATTGCGGTTCAGGTAATTTATACAAATCCCTGGAATAAGGTATCCTGCAGGCATGCAGAAGTGAACCGTCAGGCAGGGTTAGACCGACAGATGCTGCCCCTGTACCCGGAACATTGGTCGGTTCATATTCCGACCAGGTTTCACCATTATCATTACTTTCCGACCTTAGGAACCAGGTGTCTGCGGGGCTCTCTTTTACACTTCCAAGTTTATCCCTTCCCCTGATTAAGGAGATCAGTTTACCATGTGAAGTAAGAAACAGTGATTGTTCATTAAATCCGGCTACTACCTCAGGTTTGTTCCTAATACCTGAGTCAGGTTCGTATGCCACATCCCTGTATTTCCATGATATCCCGTCATCATCACTTATCATAACACCACATCTCCAGTTTTCACCTTTATTCTTTGCACCCCAGAGAGTAAAAACCAGCCTTCCTGAAGGTAATTGAAGCCACCCGTCCATGAACTGTTCTCCAAGAAAAGTTCCGCTTGGATACCTGGTATAAGTCCAGGTCGTAGAATTTTTTTCCTTTCTTCCTATGTTTAATGTATGATTTCTCCATTGGGGATCTTTCAGGGCACCTGATCCTTTTTCTCCTTCAGCAAACTGATCCCCCGAACAAATAAGAGTTCCATTTGCTGTTGGACCATAGATGGCCAGCCGGAGAGCCTCTTTTTCCCACTCTGCAGGGTTTATCAGAAGCTCCTCACCGAACAGAACTGGTTCAGACCATGTTTTACCTGTATCAGTTGAGTTTATCATATATGGTCTTTTCCCGGTGGTCATATCGGTGACCTGTCCACCTGTAAAAAGTCCTATAAGAGTATCATTTTGCATCAGAAAACGTCCTGATATTGTACTTATTCCTTTATCCTGCCCATCATATAATACTCTGTAACCTGATATTATAACTGTCGTTTTCCCAATCTTGTCTGAATGATTGCAGGCAGCAAATAAAATCAAGCAACTGATAAACAAAAACTGAATAAAAAAATGGTTCCCGTAGCTACATCTCATGGTTAGACAAGTATGAGAAGGCCGATTTTTGTTGTTATTAATCGGGATATTCATAATAATATATCAAATAAGGTTTTTCACAAAAGGTTTCGATTTCAGAAAATCTTTAAGCTTCTCCATCTGGTCATCGGTCAAAGAATGGTAAGGCGCCCTGCGGTATCGCTTACCAAGACCAGTTAATTCCAACATTCCATGCATCCCGGCATCAAAACTGCCTTCCAGAGTTAACAGGTAGTTGAAAACAGGCATATCATACTCTTTTACAATATCTATTGCCACCTCCATCTGGTTGGTTTTGATAGCATTCCAATACTTCCTTGCAATATCAGGATTGAAAGTTGTCATCAGGGAAAAATATCCGTCTACACCATAAGGAAGCATATTAATGTGATTCTGCTTTTGTCCGCCGGCAATAAGAGCCCATCTGTCGTGAGTCATAAGGCATATTTGTCTAACAAGCGTACCAGTAACATCATCCTTGAGAGCAACGACACCAGGTACCTTTTCGTATAATTCCCTGATAACAGCCAGGGCAAAAGAAGGTGCCCTTGCCCCTAGATAATTGTTTACAACCATGACAGGAATGCGTTCCGCTGCTGCAGCATAAAACTGAACCAGTGTCTCAACTGTGCATGATCCAGCCCAGTCAGGTGGTAACACCATCAGCAGATCAGCGCCTGCTTTGGCAGAAAATTCAGCAAACTCCATGGTTTTTGCAGTATGCCATTGGCCTGACGCAGCTACCAGCATTACACGTTTGTTGACAATAGAAATGCATTTTCTCGTCAGCTCAGCAATCTCATTTTCTGATAATAATGAAAAAAGGCTGTCGCCATAGGTAAGAATTACAGCATTTGCTCCTCCTGCAATGCTGTAATCAATCTGCTTTCCTAGAGCCATATAGTCAATACTTCCATCTTTCGCAAAAGGTGTCCTGACTGATATAACAGGCCCTGTAAGACCTTTTTTAAAAGGATTTGATTGGTTAACAATCATATTATTGTTCTTTGGTAATGAGAAAGATGCAACAGGTGAGAGACTGAGTGCAGACAGAACTCCCATGCTTTTTACAAAAGATCTCCTGCTGTTATTATGAGTATGACTTGATCTTGTTTTCATGGATTATGTAAATTTGAAATGATATCGGAATTCAAAATGTCTTACTTCAGGATAAAATCACTCTCCTTAAGCTTTACTCTTAGATTACCTGCAAAATGAGTTGTAATCCAAAGTACTCCGGGTTTTACTTCAAAAATATACGGATAAGACAGTTGTGTTTTTGGTTTGGTTATTCTTGCTATAACAACCGGAGTGCTCCAGGTTTTGCAATCATCATCCGAGAACATTATTGAGAGTTCCTCACGGTGATTACTGACTGGAACCTCTGACCAATTACCATCCCCACCACTCAGAGGGTATTCTTTCTTTCCTTCAGGGTAATAGCGGCTCCATACAAGTACCACACGTCCGCTTTGTAGCCGTTTTAACATTCCGGGAGCAGAGCTGGCATCTATTTTTGTTGGCTTAAATTCCTTCCAGGTTAAACCATCATTCTCTGAATAGGTTTCCCAAAAAACACCCCAGTTAGTCCTAAGCAACATCCATAAACGTCCGTCATTAAGCTGTACAAGAGTTGATTCGGTAACTCCTCCGTGGTTCCCTACACCCCCAAGATCAATAACATTTGAACGAATCCAGTTTAATCCGTCATTCATTGATGTGTAGGTTACAACAGTATGCCGGCCGGGGTTATGACGCATCATCATTGAAGTAAATACTATGTTACCATTTTTTGTAATTATGATATCCCGGTTTGCGCCGGTCCAGTCGTTATGCAGTTTTTGAAGATCCTGCCATGTTTTTCCACCATCAAGACTGCGAATAGCATAAGTAGGCAAAATGGCGTCCGGTGAATCAAGAATGTCAGTGCGCCAGTTCCAGTTTGCTCTCTCCTTGTTATTGCTGAAGGGAAGGATAATTACACCACTATTTGTCCTGACCAGACCTGCCGGTGATATTTCAAATTTATCCTGGTCTTTGACAATAGGGTATTCTGTCCATGTTTTACCTTCATCCTTACTGATACAGCTCTTGCTTTTTTCAATTGCAAGAAGGCTTCCATCCGGCAAACGAAGAAAAGGTCCCATTATCAGACCTAACATTTCTTCGGCTTTGCTATGTATCCAGTAGCCGGTTGTGGTTATTTTTTCATCTTTGCCGGTTTGCCTGGAGATTGTATTTGAAGTTTCATATGGTTCAGAAGCAGAGGTAACCATAAATATTGTAGATAAAACCGCAATAATTATCGCAAATCTTGTTTTCATCTGTTTTGATTTTTTTAAGAAAGTTTAATACTAATTAAATCAGATATATTAATTCGTCAGATCATTGTAAGTCTTCATTTATTCCTGATCCGATACATAAACCTGTCTCATTTGCTTTTGAATTCTTTATATGTGGGTCACTATATCGTTGCCTCATTCGTGAAAGACTCTTTCCCATCTCATTTTTCAATAATATTATATCAGCCCCGTAAAGAATGAAATTCATCCCCTTATCAATGAATGTATCCATTATATAATCATCGGAATAAACCGATTGGCTTACATGGATACCCACACCTTTATTTGCCTTGCGGCAACGGTGAAAAATATCTGTAACTATTTTAATAAATTCAGGATGTTTGTACTGCTCTGGTATCTCCATTGAGATAGTAAGATCATGAGGTCCAATAAATATTCCATCAATTTCTTCAAGCCTGAGCAATTTATCCAGGTTATCATAACCATATACACTCTCTATCCCTATAATCAGGTAGTTGTTCCTGTTGAAGTTCCTGAGGAATAATTCAGTTTCATTGTTAAGGATCAATCTTTTTTCAAGAATATCTTCAAGCTTCTTGCCTTTCAGTGGCCGGTACTTCACAGCTCCAATCATGGCCTTTGCCTGCTCAACAGTCTCGAGATAAGGGACCACAATCCCTTCTGCACCTCCATCTAAGGCCATTGCAGCAGAATAAGGATCAGGAGAAGGAATTCTGACCATTGGAGAAATTCCATTCCGGGAATAAAGCTGACAAAGTAAGCTGACCTCGGTTCTGTCAACCGGCATATGCTCTGTACATATAAAGACAAAATCATACCCAATGTCGCTTTGTATCTTAGCTGCGACCGGATTTCCCAGACTTGCAACATGTGTGCCATAGACTCTGTCTCCTGCACGCATTTTTTTGGAAAGCGATTCACCATTCATGATTTACTATTTATAAATCCAGTTGTAACTTAATCTTGAAATATACTCATTGACATAAACGTTTGTCCAGACTCCATAAGCAATCAGGACATGATCGCTGGTAAAATGAATTGCCCCATAACAAAAAGCACGATCAGGATCATCTTCTATGTTTTTAATATTCTGCCAGGTTTTTCCCTCATCTTTAGATACTGCAACAGTAAAAGGATTCCGCTTGCCTTTAAAATAACCTGGTCCCTTTTCCCCGTTATTATTCCAGACCAGCAACAAATCTCCTGTAGATGGTATTCTTGCAACAGATGCAGGCGACAAAGGAGATTTTATTGTGCTGGGTTCTGCTTTACTCCATGTCTGGCCTTTGTCTATTGATATGGATTTATATTGGATGCCATGATTTGCACGTATGAGCATCATGATATCGCCATTCTTCAGTTCAATTACAGCAGGTTCCTGCGTTATGACGCTATCAGCCTTAAGTACCTCTCCGCTTCTTTTCCATGAAGTTCCGTTATTGTCAGAATAGTAGCACCAGATCCTGCCTGAATTGCTATATTCTGAATTTTCAGTCTTATGCAAAGAAGAGGGCATCATTAATCGCCCGCTCTTCAATTGTATTACCCGATTGTTGTTGACAACAAAATATCCTTTGTTGTCTGAAATGCATCGAACAGGCTCACTCCAGGTTTCAGCCTCATCATCTGATAACCTCATATATGGAATACAGTCGGAAAGTGAGTTTTTCTTTAAATAGAACAGGGCTATTCTGCCATTCTGGAGTCTTAGAAGCGAAACAGACATGACATTCATTTTACCCTCCTGGCCGACTATTTTTATATCTTCCTGAGACCATGTTTTACCCTGGTCGGAAGAATATCGTCCTGCCAGATAAGCATTTCCGAAATCACTATGAGGGCTATCATTTGCACCTTTTATAAAATGGCTGTAGATAAAAAGTATCCGGCCATCCTTTAATGTAATAAAGTCTCCTTCAGTGTTTCTTGGATTAGCCGGACCTGAAGAAGTCATGAATACAGTTTCTTTACCTTCAGGCTGTTCAGTTTCTTTGTCATCAATGAAACCTGTACTGATCAGGATCAATAAAGCAAGCACCATTATCCTCATTATTGCTTTCAACCGACCGCAATTTTTATCCATATTATAAATGTTTATCTATTAGGACAATGGGTGCAAATTAAGTTTCAGAACATGATAATGACCTTGCGGATAAAGTCCGATCATAAGAAAAAATGTAACTCCTCAGTATATCCAAGGAGTTACAGATCTTGAAATCATATGTATTAGTACCCTGGTGTCTGTACCAGAAGCTTATTTTTGGTTAGTGTTGCCTTATCTATAGGCCAAAGCAATTGATAATCCTGTTTTGCCGTGGTATACTTAAATACAAAACTGTTCCCGAACCGTATCAGGTCATACCATCTCTTACCTTCACAGATAAATTCAAATAATCTTTCCTTTAACAGGGTTTCATTTATATCACTATCACCAGGCTTATTGGGGTAACCATGTATCGCCGCCACATAGTTTGTACCGTATGCGCGTTTCCTTACCAGGTTTATCTCGTTGGCCGGATCTTCACTCAGTAAACTTTTAGCTTCTGCAATCATCAGTAAAAGATCTGCATAACGATAAACAGGATAATCATCGACTAATGCACGGTTTCCCAGATCAAATACACCCTGGTATTTATTGATCCACATTCCTGGAAGAAGTGTATATACACCCGCAGCGAGACTATAAGCACCTCTGATGGATACATTTTTTCGTGAATCCAGATCCGAGAACTGCCTGTATGTTGACCTGTTCACCGATATTACAATTGTACCACCTGTTGTCAGAATCAGATGATCAGTTGCATTCAGTGCTGCTTTGGTCAGGGAATCATAACGATTGGCAACATGAATAAGCCTTGGTATATGAGCCGGCAAGTTTCCTCCGAAAATATCGGCTTCAAGCAGTTTATGACGCATTGCAAAAATTATTTCTGCGTTTCCTTTCTTGGAATATGCAAAGACATCTTTGTAACTTGGCAAAAGTGCCAGAGCAGGTATCTTAGTCTGAATTTCTGTTAAAGCTGTTTTCGCAATTGCTCCATCAGCTGCCCCTCCACCCATTTTTCTGGCCGACCATAGATATACTTCACCTTTTAACATAAGAGAAGCAGCTTTTGACCAGAATACTTTGTCAGTAGCCTTAAATGTATAATCATCTGCAAAAGCGGTAACCGAACTTTCGATATCTTCTTTAATAAATTTCATAACATCAGCTGCCGGAGAAGCAGCTTTTGAAAGGTTTTCAAGGTCAAAAGAAAGACTTGGATCTTTTTGGATGACGACATTTCCATATGACCTTAGCAGTTGGAAATAGTAGTATGCTCGTATTCCATAAGCCTGTCCAAGATAATAGTTCTTGGCGGCATCAGTCAGTAACGTAGTGGTTGCCAGTTTCGAAATAAACAGATTTATCTGATTAATATTTGTATAAAAGCCTCCGAAATTGGTCATCCCTGTTGCCTCTGAATTCAAAGTATTCAGAGTATAACGTTCATATGTAGTACTACTACCAGTAAATGATTGTTCTCCATAAATATCGGATCTGAATTCACCCAATATTTCCATGTTGTACAAATGAGTTCTGAACCTGCTGTGGATACCAGTCATAAAAGTTTCGAACTGTTCAGATGATTTCCAGTAGTTTGCTTCTGTTACGCTGCTGACAGGGTCCAGATCAAGGGAGAGTTTATCGCATCCTGTCTGAAATGTCAGGCTAAGTAAAACCAAAAGATATAAATAAATATTTTTCATGATTTTCAATTTTTAATCATTAAACCTTAGAAAGAGACCTGTAATCCAAAAATAACCGTTCGTGGCAGAGGATATCGGCCAGGATCAAATCCTCCCAGTTCAGGACTCACTCCTGTGTATTCACGGGTGAAATATGAGAGATTCTGACCTGTGGCATATACCTGCAAAGAAGAGATCTTCATTTTGGAAACAATAGATTGTGGAAATAAATAGCTTATTGTTACTTCCCTGAGAGCAAGGTAATCTCCTTTTTCATAAAATCTCGAAACCATGTTACTGCCTGTTGTTCCAAGCCATCCGGTACGCTTATAATTATACTTCGGATAATCAGCATAATAAAACTTTGCAAGATCAACATCAGTATTTTCGGGAGTCCATGTATCATATATCCAATCATTGAGATTCATTGTCCCTACCCATTGACCTAACACCCTGCATGCCAGATCATTATAGATCATATGCCCAAGAGCATAATCAAAACGGCCATACAATGATATGTTCTTAAATGTTATTGTGGTTGAAAAACCTCCTGTCCATTTGGGATAAATATTCCCTATTACGTAACGGTCGCGAGAATCAATTGTATCATTATTGTCAAAGTCTTTAAAAACAACATCACCTGGTTCTATTGGAAATTTTCCTGATTTATTAGTCTGAGCTGCATAAAGAGAAGGTCCATAAAGATTAGCAATTTTATCATACCTGTTGGCTGCATTCTGGATAACATCCTCCCAATCTTTATATATTCTATCCTGTTTAAACGCAACAAGGTCACCAATTGTTCCTCCTTCCTGGTATCCGGCCACCCAGATAAGTTTACCTGTTTTCGGATCATAAACCTCTTCCCCACCCTGCCTGTTATTTAAATTACCATTGAATGGGAGTTTAAGGATCTTATTCTTAACATAGGAAGCATTAAAGCTGAAATCCCAGGTTAATCCATTTTCCAGTTTTAAAATATTCAGATTAATTTCAGATTCAAAACCTGAGTTTAATAGGTTCCCCAGGTTAGTCCGGAAGCTCCCGAATCCTGTATAATCAGGTAAATCAAGGTTAGTCAACAGGTCAGTTGTTGTCCTTCTGAAATAGTTCAGAATAATATTAGCCTTATTATTCAACAAACCTATTTCAACACCTCCATCAAATGATTTACTCTTCTCCCAGCGCAGACCCCTGTTGATGAGTCCTGTATTGAGATAGCCGGCCTGGGCATTATATAATGTCTGTATCCCATAACCACCCTGAGTTTCATAATTACCAACGCCTGCTATATTTCCATTTACTCCATAACTGACCCTTGGTTTAAGTATTGAAATATAATCACTGAGCGGAGAAGCTTTAAAGAACTCTTCCTGATGCACATTCCAACCGGCAGAAACTCCAGGGAATGATCCCCACCTGTTTTCATCAAGTGATGAGGTCCCGTCATAGCGGATAACTGCTGTGAATAAATACTTTCCATTATAATCATAATTGAAACGGCTGAAAGCCGAAAGCATCCTGTAATCGACTAAAGTTGAGCTGATACTTGTCCTCTCTACTGCCGAATTAAGAGTATATATCTCATCTGTTGGAGCTGATTTCCCTGCAGCAGTAAAAACATAATTAGATAAATCATAATATTCACCTCCGCCCAAGAGGCTCATATTATGACTGTTAAAGCTTTTTTTATACTCAAGAGTTATATTATGCTGCTGCTGAAATGATTTTTCGTATCTGGCCGATGCAGTACGGTTTATATCAACATTACCTGTCTGATACACAATTTTTTTATTAAAATTATCCTCCTGATAATCTGTATAATAGATATTTGCCTGAATCCTCAGGAAAAGATCCGGAATAATTTCCCAGTTTGCGCCCATGTTAAAAATTGATCTCCTTGTGTTATTTAATCGTATGTTTTTATCAACATAATAGAGAGGGTTTCCATAGCTTATATTTGTACCTGCAGCATAATTCCCTGCAAGATCATAAGGTCTGAAAGTAGGGAACATAGCCTGAGACCTGAAAAAAATATCTCCGGGTAAAAATGCCGGCCGCTTTGAATCTGAAAAAGTGGCTCCACTCGATATTTCAAGATTATCCTTTACTTTATATGATCCGTTAAATGTTGCAGATAATCTTTCATATTTTGTACTGATAACCAATCCATCTTCAGAATAATAACCAAGACTGGCTGCAAACTTGGCTTTATCATTACCCCCCGAAAAACTTAAATTATGATCCTGAGTAAAAGCATTTGTATTAAAAGAGGCATCCCCTATCTGACCAAGATAATCTTTAAAAACAATTGTATCTTTTTCAGTGATTGGATCCATCATCCATTGCCATCCTTCACTCATCAGAGTCTGGAAAGTAGAACGGTTGGCACTTGTTATCTTAGCTATATCAAACATATGTGGGTTGGCAAATCCATAACCCTGCTGGGCATCAGGATTCACAGCAGCAACACCTCCCTGTGCCCTTGAAATATTTGTAGAGTTCATACCCACCCGGTTATAGTAGATATAATCCCTGGCAGGAACATACTTATATGATTCCCTGAGGATATTGACACCCATTTTTACTTTGTATGTTACATCAGAAACGCCGGTTTTACCTTTTTTTGTTGTTATCAGAATAACCCCGTTATTTGCGCGGGCTCCATAAATAGCTGTAGAGGCTGCATCCTTCAGAACCTGTATAGTTTCTATATCAGCAGGGTTTACATCATTTAAGGAACGAACCACTCCATCAACAACAACCAATGGGCTTCCCGGACTTGTGATCGAGGCACCTCCACGAAGAAGAATACTTGGTAATGTGCCAGGCTGGCCTGAAGAGCTTATAACTCTCAATCCCGAAATTGTTCCCTGCAATGCTGAACCTGCATTTGAGATTGCAGCATTTGCCAGAACTTTTGTATCAAGTTTTGAAATTGAGGTTGTCAACTTTGAACGTGATTGTTCCCCATATCCAACAACAATTACTTCATCGAGTCCGACAAGACTCTGAGAAAGTGTTATATTGTAAACATTACTACTGCCAATTGCTACTTCCTGAGGTTCCATACCCACGAAAGTAAAAATAAGGGCTTTTGCATCAGACGGAAGTGTTAGCATGAATTTCCCATTGACATCGCTAATTGTACCGGTAGTTGTACCTTTTACAATTATTGAAACTCCTGTCAGTGGTTCTTTATCAGCTCCTGTAACTGTACCTGTAATGGTTTTCTGCGCAAAAACCATTCCGGTACTTAGCATAAAAACCAACAGGGCAAACAGAAGTCTGCCTGCACCTGATAAAGCCGAGTAACCCCGGTCTTTAAGCATTTGCTGTCTTTTCATAGATTAATAGATTAATAGTTTAAGAATTTAGATTAATTAAGGTTAATTGTAGATATATAAACAGGTTTTTGATAATCTATTATTTAGGAACATTCAGTAACATCACTTTTAAAAAATAATTTAATAAATCTCATAAAATAATTTAATAAAAATACATTTCTTATATTTAAGGATATAATACTAATCGTTAAAATAATAATATTTTTATATGATTTTTTGATAAAAAATGTATGTTTTATTGATATTTTATGTAAGAAAATACCAAATATTACTGCAACCTCTTGTAATATAAAACATCAGGTACAATAAAAAGGCTGTTTATTATAAATCCCCGGATTAGAAGCAGTAAAACGATATGACTTGTGGCAATCTAAAAAATATTAATAATCAGAGGAATGTAAGATTCTTACTTAATCCATTAACCCAAAATCTTAAAAGAATAGCATTATCTGATATTTAAATATCTCCCATGAGTTAGAAAAAGAATTACCCGGTAGATTCACTAGGAATAAAAAAAAGTAAGCTCCCCAGTAGAATAGATCCTATTTAATAGAATTGGTCTCCTTTAAACCAATTTTAATCCTGTACTCATAACAATCAGAAGTAAAATCAGTCCATGAATATTTGGGTTGTTCCGGGAGTGTTAAAACAATCTCATTGCCTGATCTGTCCTCATAAATTCCAAAATTGGTATAACGTCTTCTTTCAACCTGGGGTTCTTTATTAGTATCAACTATTCGTACAGTACTCTTTAAGACAATACCCTTTTCGGGAGCAATTTCAGCAACTGACAACGGATCGCGTGGATAAGAACTGAAAGTGGGATTATCCAGAATATTGGTAATTAAATAGTATCTGTTATTTACACCTGAACGAATTACAGAACAATATGATGATGGCGACCAAAGGGGTTTGCTATCTTCATATGTCAGAATCTGAGGGGCTGAAAAACTTTCACAATTGTCATTTGAATAGGCCAGATATTTATAGGTAGGAAAAGTTTGGTTTTTGCTGTCACCTGCTGCCCTCATAATTAAAAAGAAACTGCCATTGTCAAGCCGTAACAATTGTGATTCACAGGCACCCTGGGAAGATTGCTGAGATGTCAGAGCTATATATCTCCCAAAATGCCATCTATAATCTTTTTGGTCAGGGGACCATATACCCCGAACGATAGTTGTTTGATATTTTTTACCATCATCCAGATTGGCTGTGAGTGGCATATAAACAGACCCCTTATCTTCTAAACCCCTATGGATTTCACCCATAGCACCGCTTTTCCCGTATATCAATCCGGGACCCCAGTTTTTTTCATTGTATTGACCTTCATTATCTATCAATTGCCGTGGAGTATCCCAGCTCTCACCGTTATTCATTGACAATTGATAGAATATTCTCATTGTATATGTATAAGTACCACCATCAGAATAAGTTTCATTATGCAATAATTCCGGATCATATGTAAATTGAGTCCATGTAGCGATCAGGATTTTATTAGTCCTGTCATATAAAAAACTTTTTCCATAATGATGTTCACCTATGAAATTAAAAGGATCTTCAAAGTATTTGTCAAAAATGGTCCAGCTTTTTCCATTATCATCACTTACCCTGCAGTATATAGTGGGAGAATAATAATTCATACCTCCTTTATATGAATTCTCAGGCTT
>CAZXFB010000001.1:150206-163942 GCA_964639725.1 uncultured Rikenellaceae bacterium | reverse complement strand
TGAAAAAGCCTTCCATCTGCAGAAGTATAACTGAATGTGTAAACAGCTTCATGATCAGGAGCTTTCAAGTATAAGTTTTTACTTATCAGGATTGAATACTCCTTTTCACAATCGCAGGCAGAGAGTATCCACATTGATGTAATAATCAGTATAATATTCCTCATCCCGGATTACATAATTGAAACAATACAATTAAACAGGGCATCCAGATAATCAGCACGTGAATCATCGTCAACATCCAATACATGAACATTTTTGTCAACGGTAGCTATCTGCGTGGTATTTCCCGCGCTTATATTTTCGGAAGTACTCTGGGAATTATATGCCAGAAGTCTGCTCCCATGGGCATAAATGGAGCAAACAAACAGTTTTTTATCACCGGCAGCGATCTTGTCTTCGCAGATCTTCATTATCTCAGCACATAAATAGCTCATTTTAGATGACCACTCCTCCTCCCGGGTTAAAGGAATATTATTTGATGGTATAACAATAATTTTTGTACCGGGAAGAGCCTCTCTGAATCTTGTAAGCATCCAGTCGGCGCAACTAACTATCAAGGGCAGATCCCAACCATTAAAACTCTTCAGATACCACTCATTAGTCCCAAGAGCAATTGTTAAAATATCGGGGATCTGAATATTCCTTTCAAAAAAATACCTGGCAGGATCAAAAATATAGTAAGTACCAAGATCAGGATTTGTTAAATAATTAACATTATTGACCTTATTCCCAGAGACAAAATTAAAACACCACTGGGGGAAGTTTATCTTATCCTGTGAAGTTGCTTCATATAAAAATACATTATTTGCTTTAATAACGTTCATTTTACCATCAACTCCTTCGATCCATTCGTTTCTATCCCGTGACGGAATTACAATATTCAGAGAGGCAAACTGACTTTCCAATCCGACAATAGTTCTGTACCTCCATCCACCTCTGCCCTCAAAGTGGTAATTTGAAGTTCCGTCAGTTCTTCTTAAAGTGCCAACAGTCTGAACATTGATACCAATTGCTTTAAGCTTCTGCATCAGTAAATAAATCGGTGACGTAGTTGGTGTACCACCCTCTGTCAGTGAATCCCCCAGAGACATGATTTTGATATTGGTCCCCTTTTTATCCGATGATTTTCCCTTAATAAAAAATACATCTTTATATATAATTTTATCCAGAGTGTCATTAGTGTTAAAGATCAATCGTCCTGAATCACCTGCTTCGGAACTTACGATATATGTCGGATCATTTATTTCAATTACTTTCCTGAATGTGCCATTTGTAACTAACCGAATATTAATAGACTCTGTACCAATAAATCTTGAAAACATAGAATTCTTGTACAAAGGAGTACCCTTGTCATCAAGTAAAAAGATCTGTTTCGGAAACAAAGGGAAAATATCGTCAATAATATTTTCTGTAATTCCAGTATTTAAAATGACTTTGTCTTTATTCGCAAATCCAATTGAATAAGAAGGGAAGGATATTAAACCTAGTCCTGCCAAAGCGTTTTTAATAAACCGGCGGCGCGAGTTCTTTGATCCATGCATTAAAGAGACCATGATATTTTGATTAAATTTTAATTAAAAGTATCACTAATAAACGGATAATATTTGAAATTAGCATGAGATTCTGATCGTAGAATCTTATGATTTTAGTCTGACATTACTGTAAAAGTATGATGAAAATATGGTTAAAAATAGTTTTTCCAAACCTGATCATGATCAAGAAGTAACAATAATAGAAGAAATTCAAATATTTAAATTGTTAAATTATTACAAAAATCCCTGAGCAATAAAATGTAATTATTAAATTTTTATTCTCAGGATAGCAGATAATGGTTTAGATTATTATCCGGATTAAAAATAACCATGTGTTTTTACATCACCGTATTTAAGGGCAACTTCAATCCTTTTAACAATAAATGCTTCAGGATGGAAGGAATGAATCAATATTTCGTTATCTCCCTGTTTCAGGCACGATGCAGGTAAAATGAAAGCATAAACCTTCTCATTTTTTTGCAGATTATTTGTTCGATTGAAAAGAGTAACATAATCCGGTTTCTGAATTTCAATCTTTACTTCATTAACAAGAATATCAAATGCTGCAGGTTCATCAGTACGTAGAAAAAGTATTATCTCCTGAGGGGAATCTTTATGTACATTATCGCCTACAAAAATCGTTGCTTTCTTCCTGGTTTCAGGAAGTACATCTAATGGAAGCGGGGTTTCCGGCATATATCCGTATGCAGCAGAACCTCCGTCATCAAGAGAGTAAATTTTATTTCTTTTCCGCAAAGTTTCAAGTGTTCCAAGTTCATTAAGCAAGTCTGTAGTTCTTACAGAGCATACAAAATCACAATTTTCCCGGTATAACTGACCATAATAATTCTTCCCAAAAAAATAATTAAACAGGTAAATACCTTCCCCACCCTGCGAAAGGATATGAGATGACATACCTCTATACATACCATGCGAGTATAATTCCCTGGGGTTATATCCCCCGTCATCGATAGAAGCATAGACGGGGATTGATGATTCGCCCAATCCCCTTTTAAACTTTGCTACTGGCATAGCAGGATTTCCGATCCAATGAATACCGATACTAACAAAGTCAATCAGTCCCAATCGTACCCATTCTTTCACATCAAGGCCTTTTTTCAGACAAAAATCAAGATCAGTGGGAACCCGCACGGATAGAAGGATCTTCTTCCCTTTTTTAGCTGAAATTTTATTAATTCTGGATCTGACCATCCTGACAAGTTCGGTCATTAACGGGGCATTTTTTTCACCTTCATTCATTTTAAAGTACACAATAAAACGCATAAAATCAAGGTCATATCCATCAAGCAAGTCACCATATTTTTCCAATTGCTCTGTAATAATATTCAGTTTATGGTCCCGAACCTCCTTTATGGAGAAGTCGAGGGCTCTGGCACTGTTCCATCCGATATCTTCATTCATCCAGTATTCCGGATGTGCAGCCCAGAATTCAGGATATACTACAGGACAGTGAAGTGAAGTATCATTAAAATGTAGATCATTCATCCTGAAACTGATAAAAGCTTCCATCCCATTTTCTTTTGCCCGGCGTAAAGAAGCATCAATTATGTCGGTACCTTCTTTCTCCAGATTAAGATGATTCCGGTAATAATCAGTAAGATACCTGTTAAGAAGGGTGTCATTACCAAATTTTAGTTTTCCATCAAGGTCGTCCCCCAGTACCCTCCCAAAGTCAGAACGATAGTACATGAAGTCGCTTCCGCTGCACATCATGAAAGTAGTTACCTGTGTCCCGGCAATTTTATCAACATAAGCATTCATGTCATCTTTTGAGAGCGGACGCCGGTCAAATAAAAAATTGCCCAGCGCATCAGTACCATCGCTGTTATAAATCAACCTGTGGCGAATTGGCTCCGCTTCCTGCCGGCAACCTGTAAGTAAGGATAAAAGCAGGAACGGGTATAAAAAAGTTTTAAAAAAAGGTGTCATAAGATTAATATAAGTAAGTTGGGTTAGAGTGTTAAGAGTAATACTTTTAAGGTGCTAAATTTCTAAGGCTATTAAATAATGAAGTTTAATTTTGGGGATAAAAAAAAGTTTTTATACCTGGTTCGTCATTAACAATAGCAAGTAACTATTTTAATTGTTGGGCATATTCATAAAACACAGTATTAAGATTCTTACCTATTTCCATCCAGTCGTATTCAGAGGGTATCTTTCCAAGACCTCCCATCCAGTTTGCATTAAGCTCGTAAATAACCGCTTCAATACCATAACGCTGATACATTCCACAGGCAAAAGTCACAACTTCGCTCGAGGAGTAACTAATATTTTCAGAAAAGGAGGTATATTTTCTCATTAATGATTCAAGTGATTTCATATTAGTCATTATCATCTTATTCACCTTAGTGAACCTTGACAAATGAAGTCCACCGGCATCATCATTATGCAAATCTATTCCCAGGCATGGCTTTCTGCCTTTTTTAATAAGGTCTTGAATAAATTTCTCAAGCGCAAATTTCTCCGGGCAAATCAGCGAATCAGACTCTTTGTCCCAATTTCTGTTAAGGTCCTTTCCTGATAAATTGAACCGGGTCATTCCCCTGGCAACTCCATCTTTATTTGCCATTGGCATTATATAGACACAGAAAGTCTCCTTCCATTTTTTTGAATCCTGTTTCAGGAATTCATTTATCAACCCTTCAACAACCCAGTTACCGCCAGCTTCCCATTGATGAGCCCTTGCCCTTATTAAAAAAGAATTTGGTGCATCCTGATCACCCAGCTGAATTATCTCCAGAGGTCTTTTTTCAACTGTCATCCCGATATTATATATTTTCACCAACTTGTTTCTGGCAATTCTTGTCTTCAGATTTTCAAGGTCGGTTACAGTGTATGGGGGCATCCTGACAACATAGACCGATTCACCTTTCATTGTGAATTGAACCAGAAGTTCCATACCAGGCAATCTTGAAGTTTTGATTGCTTCCCAGCTTTTCCCGTCGTAGGAGATGTAGCAGGAGATATCATTCTTAAAATTCCACCAGCTGGTGGCTTCTTTTCCATTATATACATCAGCCATCATTTTTGAAAGAATAAGCTTAACGTTTGTCCCTTTATCAGCCTCAAGTTTGAAATACCAATGGTCAGTCTGACGATTAAGCGACTCACGTTCATAATCTGCAGGAAGTGAGATTTTTATAATCGTATCACCCTGAATTTTCCAGCTTAGCGGTGAAGCATTTTCAAAAAAATAATCTATAAATCTGATTTTGATCTTCTCAACACCCTTGCCACTGAGGATATCTCCATTTATAAACAGAAGTACAATTAAAAAGAGGATTGAAAATTTAAGAAGCTGATTCTTTTTCATTGGTAGATAAATTAATTTTTCGAATAACACTATTGTTTAAATATAACTGATATTAATTACTCCTGACTCAATTATTATATTACTCCGTAATAACCTTATTACCTGTTACCTGATATTATTCAAATCTATTCAACCTTTTTCCATGTAACCAGTGGTGGACTGACAAAGTCTCTGGCAATCAGTTCATTTAGTACTTTATCCGGGTGACCGTTGTGTACAACAACACGGTATGTCAGTTGCAAGGGGGATTCACTGGTAATTGAATAGGGATTATCTTTTGCAAATGCAAAACAGAAATAGGGCATGTCAGGATGTATTCTCAGAGGTGTAGGGTACCTCTGGTTTGAAGGATTATCAAACATTACAAGGCCTCCCCATCCTTCACCCAACGGACCCGTAAAGTCGATCCAGCGTGCAGAAGTCCCGTTGCCGTTCTTCCTGTCATGACCCTCACTTGTAAGGATATCCAGAGAATCAGATGGATCAAGCCATTGAGTTTCTGGTTTAAATTTAGCAAGTTGCTCTTTATTTCGTGCAATGAAAGAATGATGAAGCCAACCAGGGGAAACACCCCGGAATGACATTCCCCCATAATAAACCTTTTGAAGATCCATTACTTTTAGTTCACCGGGTAATGAGTCAGGATTCTCCGGATCAACCGGCCACTGTCGAAAAGTAATATCAAACATCCATGATTTACTTTCAGGCAGGTTATATAATCTTATAATACATTTTTCCCTGAAATAGGTTCTTCCTTCAACAGTACCCTTATTATGCACAACAAGTTCAGCAAATACAGGTCCGCTAATTATATCCGGTTCATTATCATCTTTCATTGTTCTTCCGGTTGCATTGCCTAATTCCCAGAAGTTTGTTTCATTGTCTCCAAATTTCACCTTTTGCCAGGCCAGAAAAATCCCTCTCTGCCATATATGTTCCGGTGAAAAATCACCTGTTATGATTTCACCATCTGGCGTCCAGACCGGATGAATATATGAACTCTTGTCAAATGGATTGGTCTCTCCCTCAACTTCATGTATGATTCCATAATTGTACTGCATAACAGGTTGTATCCCCATTTTTATAAGGAGCTTTCTGTTTTCAATATCCTCAATTTTGAAATTACCGGGTGCAGGTGTTCCTTCTTTCATAAAAAGGTTGAAGGTTCTTTTTGAACCTTTTTTTGTTTTACTTTTCAGAATCCAGACAAGCGCTCCTTCTCCCTGAGATTTTTCCCAGCTGAAGAAGACTTTTGGTTCCCATTGAACCTCCGTTTTCAATCTCTTACCACCTTTTTCGGAGACTATGAGTTGTATATTTCCCGAGATTACTTTATCAGTATACTGACCAAACAGATCGACTGCTTTGCATTCAAAACGGACAGGAGTGTTAATCCTGTCATGATCTCCCGATTCGATTGTGAATGTTCCTAAAATAGTCTCTCCTTCTTTTTTACTGGAGCACCCATTCATAAAGAGAATAAGAACACTGATAAAAAAAAGATGCTTTTTCATATGGATAAGTTTATTATATGGTCACATGGAACTCGAGCTGGGTTTACTCATGTTTTTCATGAACCGAGTCTGCGAGCTCAGCGAAGTTAATTTATACCAATTAATTACCTTTTTCCCATTTATTATATTCCTCCAGGATATCCTGATTACCAATAAAAGGTTTATAGAGTATCCTTGCTTTAAAACTGTAAACCTTCTCAGTTCTGGGATCAGGAATAATATACTGAAAGTCCCATGCAGGATTGCTACTTCCACCACCGGAAGGTGACTGGGTTAACCTGATAACTTCAGATGATTTAAAGAGGTAGGCAAGGGCCATATTATGAAATCGGCCATAATAGAATGGCAGTACAAACCGGTAATCGGAATAATTATTTGCCAGAGTGGCTTTGAAATCAGGAGCAAAGAAAAAAACATTTTTTTCATTCAAACCCCTGTGAGTACTCTTCATTCCATGTGTTTCAGTAAAGGAAGAGATCCAGCCTTCAACTGACTTACCCTCTGTAACTCCCCTGAAATAAATACTTTTATCCTGAGGTCTGTTAATATAGCTCGCCCAGAAAAATCCGGCATAACCATGCCTGAAATATTTTATATCATGTATAATGCAACTGAAAGTAATGTCTATATAACATGGTTCAACCACCTTAAACTCTGTCAGACTCTCTACCCTGGAGATTGGTGTGGCTTTCTGGTGCAACATTACTTCTGAATCACATTTTTTGAATAATGTCATAGGATTAACACGTGGTTCATAAAACTGCTCAAGAGTATCCCCGCTGAAGATATGTTCAAGGTTAAATCCTGCGTAAGCCGGAACAAAAACAGTTGAATCCTGTTCAGTATGATATAATTCAGCAATGCCATTATAACCAGCTCTGTGGGCAGGAGGCATTTCGGTATTATCAATAAAAACTACCCTCAGATTTCCTTTTTCAATATTAACATTTTTCACACTTTCAATGCCTTGTGGTTCAAGAGAAATTATCTTCTTACCGGTACAGGAAATCAATAATGGTAAAACCAGTAAGAAAACTACTGTTTTTTTTAGATTATTTTTCATCAAAGCATTATTTAAAAGTCAAACTATCCAGCATATTACCATTCATTTAATTAAGGATGAAATGGGTTATAACATCGGAGCTCCAAGAATTCCTTCATGGAAGAAAACTGGTTTATAACCATGTTCTGTTATCCAGCTGATAGTCATTTCAAGTCTCTTAAAATGGTCAGGAACATAATTTGAATAGAATGGCCAGAAATATTGTTCATGAGTAAAAATATCCATTATTTCAGCCTGATTTGGGTCATTTATCAATGGATCGAGCACAGACACAATCTTATCAACAGGAGTATTGTTACAGACCATGTCAATTTTAGAGAACATAATTCCACTTTCAAAGTCCATAAGAGCATCATTACGCATTAGATACTCCGACCTGATCTCATCCACAAAATAGTTGATATCCCACCCGCCGCTTATCTTGCTGAAAGAGCCGCTCAGAGTACTCACCCCATGCCTGGCTAATGGTATTAAAGCCGATGGTTGTACCATGCCCCAATGAATTACAGTTGGAGGAGAGTATGTAATTTCGCCGGCGAAACGATGAATCTGCTCCGCAACCTTTTCCAGATCAGCAATCATCTTTGCAGGTGGTGTATCCTGATAAGGCCTGTCAGGTTTATTTGACCATGCATGAAAAGCAAGCTTAAGCCAGCTCGAATTCTCCATCCACTCACTCTTATAGCGATCAGGGAATTGAGTTAAGTCAAATTCCTTCTTATCGGTATACTCCAGACCATCAGTATAGTAGATGTTCAAGACGAATTTTGCTCCGTACTTCCTGTACAGGTCACGGAGGCCTTTCAGATAAAAACACTCAAAAAGCGAATCATATTTTTTCTGAGCAATATCACGCAAAAAAAATATATTATCATCAATAGAAAACCGATATCTTGGAAATGAATACTTATCCCACAATACACGAATACTATGTTCATTCTGGCCAAACCACCCCTTAGCTTTTGCTGTGATCTCATTTTCTTTATCACGCAGAACAACCTCAGCTACAAATATTTTTCCCTGCATGCTGGCAGGTATGCCATTAACAGAAACATCACAATTTAAAGGTGCTTCACCCTGCACTTTGATCTTTAAACCTCCATCTGACTCTTTTCCATGTCTCCTGTTTAAAACTGCACCATGAAATGGTTCATCAATTTTAATAAGACCAGGGATTTCTGATGTGTTTCCCTGTTTGATTTTTGATCCTCCCAGCAAGATACCTCCTGCCAGAGTCGTTGCTGATTGTACAAAACTTCGTCGGGTTGCTTTCATAATAATATCTCCTTTTTCAATACACTATTTAGCTCTTGCGGCTGGAATTTGTTTCTCAAGTGTTTCTTTTAAAACGTCAAGTTTCTCCTTCAGTGAATATGGTGTATAAACATAATCCTGTTCAAACTGAAAACCAAGCCTGGAATCATGGGATGCTGCAATTAGTGATAGCTCGGTACGGCTGATCTCTTCCTGTAACAATTTCCCCATTTTATCAAGAATACCGACTCTTTTATTTCTATCTTCTTCCAATGCCTGTTCAAGACGCATATCTTCAAATTCGAGAATTGCAGAGTCGCTCTGCATCATTCTGCACAGCTGCTCAGCCACAACAACCTCCCTTACAGCCTGTTGTCGTTTTGATTCAGGACCTGTGAGAGCTGATTTCCTGTAAAGGTTAAGGCCTTTCTCCATTTTTTCAGCAGCCTGTTTCATATACCTGAGAAACACAGGCAAAACTTTAACATCTTTATCAGCCTGTATACCTGTTGCACTTCTGGCATACAATTCCGCCTTATTTGTTTTATTTGTAAAATCAGGATAGAAGACCATCCTTGATACTGTAAATGGCCAATAAGGATTCAGACCTCCTCCAAAATAACCCATCCATTTACCAAAATCTGTCCATGAATAATTATAGGTGGTTGTCCTGATAGGAGGTACATTAAAGAAAAGTGGATTACCTACTGCATTATTTGTACCCATATTAGGACCTGTATCAGGAACAAGCCTGATTGCCTGGCTGAAACAATCCCATGCTTTTATAACACTATCTTTTTGTTCCTTACCAAAAATTCTGGCAGCCATACCATTCAGAAGCTCTTCAAAGGGCGGCGAATCGCTCCAACAGGTCCACGCGCGCAATTCACTTATAAAATTTGGTTTGTAACCGCTGCTCCAGCTCTCAAGCGTACCATTTACTTTATATTTTTCAAGAGCTGTGTATCTTGCATTCCATTGGTCAGGAACCGGAAGATATGGTATAGTACCAAACTGCCAGCTGGCAAATGTATCTGCTTTACAGTAGACCTTCATGCCGCGGCGTCTGGCCTCTTCTATCTGAGCATCTGTCACTTCAGCCGGCCCAATTTGTGACAATGAATAATCACGGAGATAACCCTGCATTCCATCTATTTCAAAGCTCTTGCCATTTTCCCAGGTAAGAAGTGGTATAGTACCACTTGGAAGCTGCTGTATAAAATAGCGCTTGAGTTCTGCTTTTTGTGGTCTGAAATCAATATTATATTCCCATGGAAGTATTTCAATTGATGGGTTTACTTTATGGCACTCTTCCTCAACAATCCCTACGGCCCTGCACCAGTTACGTGCCCAGTTCTTCATGTATTCATTATCAGATGAATGACCAGCTCTCCACTCTCCATAATAAAATCCTTCAGTAAGAAGAACATAACCTTTAATCCCGGGGAATTCTTTTAAAATATCTTTTACCAGTTTCCTTAATCCCATTTCACTTTCCGGAGTACCCAGAAATTGGTATATAATGGGAGTGTAAACTTTTATCCCATAGATGGAAGCTCTGTTGATCAAATCATGAATTTTTTCAGGATCCTGCTGACGCACTCTGAACAGAAGGCGGGCATAGAACTCTGTTGATGATTCTGCAGTTGTTCTGTCTCCGTTAGGGTTTGCATAGACTGAAGCAAAAATACCATCATAACCATCATGGGCAAGATGAGAAAGAAGCTGGTCAGGCCATTCCATCCATCCCATCCATGATAATACCATGCGTGTCTGGTACAGAGAATGGCGAACGGTATGCAAATTGTCTGGAAGAAATGGTCCTTCGCGCATATTCATCCTTGCTTCAAGATTATATAAACCGAACATAGCTCCGCATTCATCGTAACCGCATATAATAACACTTTCAGAAGTTATTTTTATATCATAATCTTTTGGTCCGGTAAGTGCATCTCCACAACCTGTCAATTGTTCTCGTGTACCGACTACAAAACATTGTCTGAGATTCTGCCAGTCACCCAGTGCCTCCCTCTCCTGAAAGTCAATTTTGACATTCTGAGATTTAGCAAGATAGTCCTGGAAATCTAAAACTGCATTTTTGAGTACAGCCGAATTTCCAGTTTTACAGACTATCTTCCATCCCTGCGAGGGGATCGATATTTCTCCATCTTTTTGGGGCTCACCTGAATTTCTTCCAGTAATATGAACCGGTGATGCAGAAAGGTATTTGTGATAGTCGAAGGGCTCCTCTCCCGGAATGACTTTTTCCACCTCCCTAGCAAACGCCCTGGAAGAGTATTTTCCATCTTCAGCTGCATTAACATCTCTTTTACAGGAACTTATACCTGCTGAAGAGAGTCCCGATGGTATAGCAACAGAGACCACCCCGGCAGCAGTGGTTCCTAAAAAGGTTCTCCTGGTGAGTTTTTTGCTGGTCATATCTTTCATTCAATTTTGGACTTTCCGGCAATAATATTATCACTGACAGTACTCTCTTTTGCTCCACCAAGGTCAATAGATGGTTTAGTATCCTTTACTCCCATATTCACATTACTAATCACATTAGTTGCAACCAAAATACGGTTGCATTGTGCATCAGCTTTAATTGCTTCACCAGATAATCCGGCGAAAATATTTCCTGAAACAGCAATATCTGAAGTGCCCTGCAAAACAATCCCTGTACAAATATCCCATGAAAACGGATTATCTGACGGTGGGATGAGCTTCCCATTGCTATTACCAAAATTATTACCCGTTATGGTTATTCGACCACTGCCTGAACCAACAAATACAGAATATTTATGATCAAGCGTGAAAGTGTTTGCAGAGACACTGCAGCCCCATGCTCCGGTCAGTTCAACTCCACCTCCCAGATTGTGTGCTATTACATTTGAACTGATAGCGAAGCCATAACAATGACGGTTAGCCGGTGAAGCCGGAGCCTGAAGTATTATTGCTGTGCCGTTACATTCCTCAATCATATTACCGGATATCACTGAACCATATACATTTTCGATCACAATACCATGTCGGAGGTGGTCATCAATATTGTTTCCTGTCATTGTAAGATTAAAACCATCCCTGAGCCTAAGGGCATCCTGGTTTTCTTCAAACTCATTTGCATTTACCACTATGTCGTGTCCACCATAGATATTAATTCCAGCCTGGGCATTATATGTGATATTGCAATGTGCTATACGCGGGTTCTCAGTACAGAGATTCATGTGAATACCATGCCTTCCGTTATGATCAACTGAAAGACCTGCTATAAACAGTTCCTGCACCTTTTCAAGAAAGATACCATCCCCGCTTTTTGGATTTCCACTTACACGAAAATTACTCAGTTCTACTCTCCACTGAACCGGATTCTTTGATCTTATCAAAAGTGCCGGTTCTCCTTCCTCATTTTTATTTATTATGTGTGTTGCGGCTCCGGAACCCTGTAAACGAGTGTTATCAGTTGATATTTCAAGAGGTTTTGATAATTCATAGTCACCAGGTGGAATAAGTACAATACCTCCACTTAAGGGGAGAGCATTAACTGCTGACTGCAAATCACTGTAAGTTGATGCATCAATAGTGGCCGGTTTAGATGAAGTTGTCTGGGCTTGCATTGGTTCAATTCCGATAAAGAACAGCAGAAGCAGAGATGGAACAACTTGTACCAAAAAAGATATCAACAGATTGTAAAATAATCTTTCCTTATTAAGGACCTTTGTTTGAGGATAATTTAAAAAACAACTTTTGGATTTTGTGATATTTCTCATACTATTTTGTTTTAAAGTCACACGATCAGAATTAAAGATAATCAGGAATAAAGATCAAATAGACAACTGATGAATTCATTTGATAAGTCTTTTCTATGCTTAGTTCTAAAATAAGGCTATAATCAGAAATCAATAATCCCGTGCCCAAATATTAAGCAAAATGGTCAAAAACAAGGGCGGCAGCACCTAATACACCGGCTCTGTTTCCTAATGATGCACATTCAATTCTTGTAAAAACTGATGTCTCTTTCATGGCTATTTTTAAAGCCCTTTGCCTGACATTCTCAATATAAAAATCTCCTGACTCTGAAATTCCGCCACCAATAACAATTTTCTGAGGTCCAAAAATATTAATTAAGCTTGCTACACCGGTAGCCAGATAATCAAAATGACGGTTCATGGCTTCAACGGCAAAAATGTTATCCAGATGATACTGTTGAACAATTAATTCACCACCTATACTGTCGGGTATATCGATATTATTCTTTATTAGCAGAGCTGTATAGTCTCTTATAAGAGCAAAAGTTGAAGCATGAGCCTGAAGACATCCATCAGCACCACATGAACACTTCTCTCCGTTTTTTTCAACAATAATATGTCCAAGTTCTGCACCACGGTTCCTGTATCCGCTGTAAAGCACTCCGTTAAGTATCATTGCACCGCCTATTCCTGTACCAATAGTCAGGAATACTACATCTTTTATTCCTATTGCACTACCATATTTTGCTTCTGCGAGACCCATAAGGTTCGCATCATTCTCAATCCAGACAGGCAACCCTATCCGTTGACTGAACAGATCCTCAAAATGGAGATTATCCCAATCAGGCAGATTCTCTGCACCACCCTGAACCACACCGGCATCAACAACTCCCGGTATCCCAACACCGATACCCAAAACCTGATGTTTACCGGTCTTAGCTATTGAACATGCATCGCTGGCACATTTTTCAAGATTATTAATTACATTATCTCTTGAAGAACCGGCATCAGTAAAGTGTGTTTTAAAAGTTAGCAGGTTACCATCCTCAGTGACCAGGGCATATTTGATTAATGTGCCTCCTAAATCTATTCCGACAGCCAGTCTCATTAGTGTTATAACAATTAATATTTTTGTCTGTAGTATAAATTGCTGATTTTGCTATTGAATATTTCTTAATATGAAAATATTTATTGCCCTTTCAATAAATTTGTAATTGCCGACTTAAGAATTTTTTCCACTCCCGGAGCTACATCAGATGCTTCAATCTCATACCCTCCTTGTTTATATGCAAC
>CAZXFB010000001.1:0-150196 GCA_964639725.1 uncultured Rikenellaceae bacterium | reverse complement strand
TGGTCCAAAGTCTCCATAAGCAGCCATTGTTACAAATAATTCCGGGTGTAAAGACTTAGCAAAGAGTTGATATTCAACAAACATTTCACCAGGGAGATTAAGTATACGTGCCTTGCCGATTGAAAGACAAGTAACATTTATCTGCTTCCCGGCTTTGCATCTTTGGAGCCATGCCAGTTTTTGAGAATTCCTGTTATCCGACAAGGAAACTTTCTTTGCAACCAGATCCTCCTGAAGTTTTTCAAGGTATTCAGCAGGCGGTAACGCAACAGATTCAACGTTCCATTTTACTGTTCCGGCTGTAACAGGTTCACGTTTAGTATTTTCCCATGCCTGTCTCATACCCTCAGCAAGATGTTCAGCCAATAGAAGACGATTCTCATGAGAACCATCATTATATTTACCTGCAGCTACATTACCCGATGCACCATTAAAATGAATATGCAGTGCATCAGGAACTGCAAGCTGCCTGTAGAATCTGGCAATTCCAGGAAAATCCGGATTAGGAATACCTGTTCTGTAATAGCTTTGAGGGTGTGTGGCATAGTAACTCAGAACTGCCAAAGGTTTTTCCCCATTCCAAAAGCTTATAAGAGATACAACCGGATCAATAATGCCCTCAGGTTCCGCTCGTATTTGAGCATTATTTGATGATGAAGAACGACTTGCCCGGACACGTCCATCAGAACCAAGAATTCGCCTGTTTGAAGCAACCTGAGAAACTTTAGCTTCTCCTAATCCAAGATGCGTAACCGGTTGAGTTTGTCTGAGCGATTTTGCTATTTCAAACTGCAGACGGCGGATAACCTCCCGTGCAAAATCTCCGTTAAAAATTGATGTATTGAGTCCTGCATCCCTTAGTATCTTCTCAGCGCTGAAGTCTGACATAGGAGCATCATGTTGATGTAAGGTGTGTACCTCGACGCGTTCTGGTACTGTAGATGCTGCTTCAGCCATGGCTTGCCGGAAGAGGTCCTGGCTGCCATTAGCAATGCTGTGCCAGTCAATTGCGCACAGAACTATCGGTAATCCAGAACCAATAAGAACAATTCCTTTAGCCCTAAGACCCAGATCCCATGTATTAACCACAGGATTGAATGCCATTTCATAACCCACAGGTGGAGTTACATCAATATCAAAAGTAGAAATCCGCAGACCATCAGCTTTTATCTCCTGAAGATTGTTAAGTACGCTGCCTGATTCACCTGATGCTGGTGAATTAAATTTTTTTTCTGCAGCCTTTCCGTCAGAAAGACTGATATAAAAGGTAATCAGGCCATACAACAGGAATGAAACAATTGTTTTGCTCCTTTTCATAAAATATCAATTAAAATCAGGTTTCGTATTAACCATATGTCAGGTAAAACGAACAACAAGAATCTGAATATCAATTACCTGAAGCTTATTGTTAGAATACTTTATTTACTTCATATCTGTAAGAACCAAACCACAACAAATTAAGGTTTAGCTTTCAACAATTTACGCATTGCTGTCATAAGAATATTTTCAGATTCAGGCAATAGTCTTGTTGTTTCTGCCTCATAACCACCTCTCTTAAAAGCAGCTGCAGTTGGAATATAGCCGGGTCCTCCATCACCATAAGCTGCCATTGCAACAAATAAGTCAGGACGCATTGCCTTGGCAGCAAGCTGGTATTCAACAAAGAGTTCACCGGGCATGAATAAGACTCTCGCGTCCCCGATTGCCAGACATTCAATATCAATTTTTTTATGGTTGGCTTTATAATACCTGACATATTCTGACTTAAGGTTGGCCTCTTTTAGAGTATCAGGTGGAATTAAAACAGGCTCTATTGTCCAATCCACTGATGATGGGGTGAGAGGTGACAATTTAGTTGACTCCCATGCTCTTTTCATTCCATCGGCCAGGCGCTCAGCCAGAATAAGACGATTCTCATGGGCACCATCATTATATTTTCCTGCGCCTACATTACCTCCCGCACCATTAAAATGGATATGAAGTGCATCGGGTACAGCCATCTGCCTTAAAAAACGCGCAACACCCGGATAATCGGGATTTGGCACCCCTGTCTCATAATAGCTTTGCGGGTGTGTAGCATAGAAACTCAGCACAGCCACCGGCTTTTTACCATTCCAAAAACTGATCAGAGAAACCATAGGATCAATAACACCTTCAGGTTCTGCACGAAGTGAGGAATCTTTTGTTGTTGTATAACGTGTAGCACGTACTTTACCATCCTGCCCTACAATGCTTCTGTTTGATCCGACTTTATAAACCTGTGCTGTACCCAATCCTAGATGTGTCACAGGTAATGTCTGACTTAAAGATTCATGAATTGCCATTTCTATCCTGTGCAAAACGGCAAGAACAAAATCATTCTGGATATCACCTCTTGGAGCATCATGCTGATGTAAAGTATGGACTGCCACTCGTTGAGGTATAGTACCGGCAGCAAGAGCAATTGAGCGTTTGAACTCATCCTGACTATTGTTGGAAATACCTATCCAGTCGACAGCCAGTAAAACAATCGGTTGTCCTGAACCTAACAAAATAATACCTTTAGCCCTGAGGCCCATATCCCAGGTTTTGATAATAGGATTATAGGCCATCTGGTATCCAATCGGCGGGGTGGCATCAACTTCAAATGATGCCACCCTCAGACCTGTCATATTCTTTTCCTGGACAGGTTTTTTAACAACTCCATATCCATTTTCAACAAGTAACAAACCCAATATAATAAGGGTAATAAATCTCAACAGGTTATTATGCAGAAGATTCATTTTTAAATAGAATTAAGTTTGTCCCTGTTCTCATAGACTTTAATGATTGCATCAAATATTTTATCCAGATTTGCTTTGTTTGAAGTTGGTACACCCAGAGAAATGACATCCTCATCACAAACTTTATCGCAATTTGGACATGGTAATTCATCGCGGTATTTTTTCAGTCTTTCAGCAGAATACATCTTCTTATAAAGGTTCAGTTCCATTATGTGGTTCTTTATTACCTCTGACTTATGAAATCCGTATCCGATATAACCACTTGCACTAACTCCCTCAGCAGCAAGAGCCTTAATAAATTTAGAGCGGTCAGCATTGTTAAAATGCTCCTTTTTATATGATGTAAGGTAGAGCCACCATGAGGAACTACCTGTTCCTTCATACAATTTCTGGGACACAATGCCCGGAAAATTCCTAAGTTTAGCTCTCATATACCAGGCGTTCTCATTTCGAAGATTATGACGCTCCTGAACTCCCTCCAACTGAGCCAGCAATAAAGCTGCTTCAAATTCATTCATCCTGTATTTCGGACCTATTAATTCATGGCGCCCTTTCCTGTTGGTACCATGGTTCTGCACAGTAAATGCTCTTTCCATCAGCGCTTCATCATTTCCGACTACAGCACCGCCTTCACCACATGCTATATTTTTACTTGCCTGGAAACTGAAGCCTGCTATATCGCCAATAGTCCCAAGTTTTTTACCCTGATATTCTGTGAGATGAGCCTGGCAGGCATCCTCTATAACTTTAAGGTTATGCTTCCTTGCTATTGCCATGATTCGTTCCATATTGGCTGGCTGACCTCCAATATGCACAGGCATAATGGCTTTTGTATTTTTAGTAATCCTCCGTTCAACATCATCAGGATCAAGTTGAAATGACTCTCTGTCAAGGTCGGCAAAAACAGGTAAGGCACGACTGAACAGAACGGCAGAGACTGTTCCTATATCGGTGTAAGGTGATGTAATGACTTCATCTCCTGCTCCAATACCCAGGGCCTCAACACAGGTACTCAGAGCCTGTGTACCTGCACCTGTAGTAACACAATATTTTGTTCCGATAAGTTTTGCATATTCCTTTTCGAATGTGGCAACTGTACCTGTAGCAGATTGAATCCTGCACCATATACCGCTTTTTGTGGTTTTCACTATGGCCTCCACCATCTTCTCATCAATATATGGCCCTGGTGTACTGGGTATCATCATATTGCTGATAACAGGCTGGCCTCCCAAGATAGCAAGCTTGCCGGCACTTCTATTTGAATTAATTGTTATATCATTCGTTTTCATTGTTTTCAGTTTTTACGGTTAGATAGAGTTAAGTTTATCCCGGTTGTCATACACCTTCATGATTGCATTAATAATATCATCCATGTCGGACTGGGATCCGAGCAATGGACCTGATGCCCAAATCATTACTAAATCACCGCAAACCTTGTCACAAACAGGAAGATTCAATTCATCACGGTATTTTTTCAACCTTTCAGCAGAATACATATTCTTATAAACATCAAGATTCAGAATATAATCAGTCCATGGTTCTCTGTGTAATCCATTGGCTATATAGGTGCTTAAACTAATACCCTCAGCTGACATGGCCTTCAAAAATTTACTGCGGTCAGCATTATTGAAATGCTCCTTTTTGTATGTCATAGCATAAATGTAGAAAGAACCACTGGTAGTACCCGGATACAATTTCTGTGGAACAAGACCTGGAAAATTTTTAAGCTTTGATGACAGGTAAGCAGCATTCTTATTACGAAGGGCAAAACGTTCTTTAACACCTGCCATCTGACCCATCAGAATTGCTCCTTCAAGTTCATTCATACGGTATTTTGTACCGATTACTTTATTACCACCATTCATCATTACAGTAAAAACTTTTTCCATAAGGGCTTCATCATTACCGATTACAGCACCTCCTTCACCACATGCAATGGTTTTGCTTGACTGAAAACTAAAACATCCGACATTACCAATAGTTCCCAGCTTTTTCCCCTGATATTCAGCCAGATGACCCTGGCAAGCATCCTCAATTACTTTAAGTTTATGTTTTTTGGCAATCGCCATTATTTTTTCCATGTTGCATGGCTGACCCATCATATGAACCGGCATAATGGCCCTGGTATTTTGGGTGATCTTTTTTTCAACATCCTTTGGATCGAGCTGAAAAGACTCTTTGTCAATATCGGCCATTACAGGGAGTGCCCTTGCAGTAAGTATTGAAGAAATAGTTCCCATATCTGTATAAGGCGATGTAATAACCTCGTCACCGGCGCTAATGCCCATTGCCTCAACACAGCAGCTTAAAGCCTGAGTTCCCGAACCTGTTGCTACACTTAGTTTTGTACCCATAAGTGCGGCATATTCCTTTTCAAAAGTCGGGACTGTTCCATTCTTAGACTGAATCCTTGACCATACTCCACTTCTTGTGGTTTTAATTATGGCATCAATCACATTCTGGTCAACGTATGGCCATGCGGGCCAAACTTTAGCCGGTGTTACTGGTATGCCACCAAGTATCGCCAACCTACCGGCATCATTGCCAATTTTCCCAATTCCGGGCATGGCACCAGAAGCCATTACTCCAACTGATCCAGCAGATACTGTAGCAATGAACTTCCGTCTGGTAAAATCACGATTTTTCATATGAATATGTTTTTATTAATGGATTTGGAATAATTCTTATATTAATGATTCTATTATATGCGTTATGATAAACTTGCAATTAAAATACAATTCATTTCCTGACTCATTCTAAAAATGTCTATTACCGAAGAGTAAATTTTTGGTTTTAAAGTACTACTCGCAGGTTAAAATCATTCTGAAAATACTAATTAAAATTTCATAAGTGCCAGTGAACAGAATAAATACAAGAACATCAGTGACCTTGTCCTCCTTTTGCAGGAAAGAGAGTATCTTACAGTCTGCTTACATTCATTTGACAATTCTGACTATTAGTAATAAATCCTGTAAGAGACTAAAAATCCATGGTATAACGATTTCAAATACTCTTCTCTTCAACTTCACTTCACAGGCTGTACCCCTGCAATTTTTGCAATTCTGGCCATTTCACCAATGATCGCTGATTGGATATTCATATTCCATGGAGTAGTAAAAACAGGTGACCTGGTGCCCTCATACCCTCCCTCTTTCAGAACTGTTTCTGAGGGGATATAAGCCATTATATCATTTGAATAGCCAAACACAAAAATATCTGGACCAAAGAGTTTCTTCAGGTCGAGGGTATACTCCACCAATAATTCTCCTCCCAATGCCATAATTGTCTGATCCCCAATTTTCCATACCTGACATGGAAATGGATATGTATCTTTAATTGTTTCTCCCCATTCGAGTCGTTGCAGCAGAACCTTAGCGCTACGCTTTAAATAATCAGCAGTTGCTGAGGAGGGATCCATCGTCTTCAATAAATCTTCTTTTGTCGGAGTGGGGCCTGCAAACTGGAGATCAATTTCTGAGTAAACCGTAGATAACACAGGTTCAAGTTTTCTCATATTTTCATTAAGGACCCTGTCTACGGCAGCAGCAAGCTGGCGACCATATTGCTGAGCCAAAGGTATTGTTCTGCGTGGTAAAGGATTCTGATCAGCACCGGCACCCTGAAAGAAGAGTGCAGTCACGCCGGGATGAGATTTTTCCAGCTCAATCTGGGCAAATCCAGGATAATCTCCGGAAAACTTATAGATACTCAAAACAGTTGCATGACAGGCATAACCAAAGGCTACAGCCATTAACCGGCCAGTACTGTTTACAACTTTTATAACAGGAACAGCATAGTCGTTAGGCCCTTTCAGATCGTTAATCTGTGTGCTTAAAGCCTCAACATTATTGCGTCTGTTAACCTGAAATCGTGTGACTCCATTCTCAGCAAAGATTTGTGCAGGTTCCATTGAAGCTATTGCCTTTCCAACTAATTCAACTATTTGATTTTCGAATTTTTCAGAATAGGCCTTCACTTTTGTCAGCTGATCATCATTAAGCGGATAACTATTAGAAAGTGCGTCATATAATACAGGTCCCGAGTGTGTATGAGAACAGTTTAATATTATCTGAGACCGTGTTAATCCATACTTAGCACCAATACGATCACGGATACGATCAGAGATTATCTTTGGAATCTTAACAAGATCGTTTGAAACGAGAACAGCTTTTTTCCCTTTTGAATCTTCAATTGCAAGAGCTTTTGACCATAAATCATGAAGTACTCCTTCTGAAGTATGATCCCGGGCAGCATATCCCGCCATCCATAAAGATTCTCCAGGAGTTATTACCACACTTGCAACACCTGCTTTCCAACCTCCTGCCTTTTCCTGCGATGCAGCTGATAGCGGAAGCGAATTTAACGTTAGGATCAAAAAGATAACCGAAATTGAGAATGGTTTTTTCATATAAAATTATTTTTAATTACTAATTATCTTGCCTAATCTGAACTTTAATTATACTATACCAAGCTAATAACACATTGATAAATAATAAATTACAAAATTTATCAATATATTTTAATCAAACATATCTTTTCAATTGAATCTGTGAATGCCAGTAAAATCGTTATAACCAAATTTAAAGTAATTATCCGAAACTGAGTTCTATTATATGTAAAAACATGTTAAAGGAAATTTAAATACCATCCTTTGCAACAGATTCAGTTGATTTCCAAAATAGTACCGGCGATATAACGAGGACCCTCCTCCTTATTAAAATAATAGACAACAAGAATTTTTTTATTGTCCACCATCACGGACCAGGTGTAACCCAGGTCGGTAGACCCACCATCATCTCTCAATATTATCTCCGGTGCTGTTTTGAAGTCATTACACTCGGCATTAAGTATCCTTGCTCTTATCCCGAAAGGAGCATGCCGGTAACCATATGTAAGAAGAACCCTGTTATCAGGTAATCTGAGTGCATTCAAAGGATGACCCTGAAAGCCCATATCCTCCCACTGATGGAAACTTTTCCCTCCATCATCTGATCTGGCGATACAAGCATGATCATCAAATTTTGCTGTACGCATAAAAGCTACCAGATCACCTTTGGGCGTTTCATATATTGAAGCTTCATTAAATGTTACATTATTATCAATTGCAACCGGACATGAATAATTGAATGTCATACCTTTATCCTCACTTATTAGAAGATGATTTGATGTCTTATGTGGTGAATTTGAATCACTTGCAGCCACAACCCAAAAAATCCTCCCATCCCTGCCTTCATACAATCCTCCCCTGTTATATGCTGGTAAGGGCTCTCCGGTAGCACTAAACATAACTTCTGGCTTAATATGAGGGGGATAATAGGGACCCTGCCACGATTTTCCCCCATTTGCTGATCTTATATAATATCCACCCATGAAAATAAAACCAGGTGATGACTGAAAAAAAGGCATTTTAAGGTTTGTGATGCCATCGGGACGTACGAATGACCACAAATAACTCATACACAGCAGCGTCCCATCACGAAGCTGAAGCAGACAAGGATCCTGTGAACCACCAAAGGGATGTGCCCATATCAATTCAGGTTCTTTACTCCATGTTGCAGCACCATCATTCGACCGTACAAGAACAAGATAGCTGTTTGGATCAACATGACTTGTCCCTTTCTCTCCAAAGGCTTTGCGGTCAGGTGCCCGTCGAAAAGCTACAATCAACTCCCCATCATTACGTTTAACTACCGACGGGAAAGAAGAATAAAAATCATCCCCTTCATAAATAACAAGATCACGTACCTTTCTGATGGCAGGAGCAATTTCACCATCATTTCTGGTGTCAGCAATTCCATAGGCCTGGCCTTCCTGAAGAGAATTAATCGCAATTAAAAGAATTAATAAAAATCCTTTTAAGAATTCAATGTTTTTCATTCTGTAAGAATTTAATTTTTATGATTACCGAAATGCTTGTTTTGAGATGCATATAAAAGTCATTTAATGTAAAATTTCATACCTCTTTACTCCTTTTCAAAAGGAGAATCAAAAAGATAAGTCATGGAACTGAATCAACATTAAATATAACTTAAAAAATATGTAATTTGGAGCAATAAATCCACATTTATTGTCAGCAATTAATAATCAAAAAATGAATTAATGAAGAATATAAAAATTATTTTTCCTGTCTTAATATTATTTAACCTGGCACTATTGTCAAATGGGCAGACATTTTCAAAGGAAGAGTTTATTCATCCTCCGGTGCATTTCTGGCCAAAGCCTTTATGGTTCTGGAATAATACTACTGTAACAGAGGAAGTAGTTATCGAACAGATAGAGGCATTTTACGATAAGTGCGGCTACGGAGGTTTTGGGATCGTACCTTTTATGAAAAAATTTCGCCCAGAATACCTCTCCGATGAATATTTCAGATTATATGGCAGGGTCCTTGCAAAAGCAAAAGAGCTGGGGATGACAGTAAGTTTATACGATGAATACGGTTTTCCAAGTGGATCGGTTGGGGCATTTACCGAAGGCGATGGAATTCCACGTTTTCAACTTAAATACCCACAGCAGACACTTAAAAGACTTGATAAAACTGAAATTGAAACAGAGGGGCCTATTGTTTTTGAAACAAACATCCCTGATGGAAAACTAATGGGTGTTGTTGCAATGGAGATAAATAGTCTGAAACGAATTGACCTTACTAAAAAAGTAACCTCAGGTAAACTTAAATGTAATATTCCTGAGGGGATCTGGAAAATAATGATCTTTCACTGTGTTGATGCCGGTGAGCCAATTGCTGATTATCTGAGTCCTGATGCGGTTAAAAATTTCATCACAATGACCCACGAAGCTTATTATAAGCGATTTAAAGAATACTTTGGGTCTGTAATCTCCGGGAGTTTCTTCGATGAACCTTCAATGTTCCATGCAAAATACCGTATGTGGACAGATGATTACAATGAAAAGTTTAAAGCAAAGTATGGATTCAGCCCTGTACTTATTTATCCGGCATTATGGTATAATATAGGTAATGAGACACAGGCAGCCCGGAATTATCTGTTTGGTTTTCGTGCGGATCTATATTCTGAAGGGTTCACAAAACAGGTAAATGACTGGTCATCAGTCCATGGTATAACAGCAACAGGGCATACAGCTCCTGAAGAAGTATTGAATCCTGTAAATTCTTCAGGTGATCTGATGAAATCATTCAAATACCTTGAGATCCCGGGAATAGATAAGATCGGTGGCAACCGACCTGCCGAACGCTTCTACAAAGTGATAAGTTCTTCAGCATATAACTGGGACAGGCCTCTGGTAATGTCTGAAACGTATGGAGCCATGCCCAATTATGATAAACCTGGCGACCTGACATGGAGCGAGATCTTCTCTATTGCAATGGATCAATATGCAAAAGGTATAAATATGCTGATTCCACATGCCGTGTGGTATGACAATAAACAGGTCACCTACAGACCGGAACTCTCATACCGTAATCCCCTTTATTCAGATTCACTAAAATTTTTCACACAATTTCTGGGAAGACTTAATGTGATGCTTCAAAATGATGGGAGGCATATTGCTGACATCGCAGTTTTATATCCAATACACTCAATGCTTGGGGAACATTACTTTGATGGTCCACCGGGTCCCTCTGATGAATACTTTAAAGGAGATATTGCACTTACAAAAATTGACTACATTGATGTTGCCAACTGGCTCACCGAAAATGCCGGAAAGGATTATACATTTCTGCATCCGGAAATATTGGATGAAAAATGTCAGGTATCGGATGGAAAACTCCACCTTAACAATCTCCGTAACAGCGAAGATTATCAAGTCATTATTATTCCCGGGTGTAAATCAATCTCTGTAAGCAATCTTCAGAAAATTGTTTTGTTCTACAAAAAAGGGGGGATGGTAATTTTTACCAGCACCCTTCCTTACAAATCATCAGAAATAGGAAAAGACCACATTGTTACCAGAATGATTGAATCAATCTTCCCACAGACCGAAAATCCCGACATGAAATCAAATTCAAATTCCAATGGAGGCAGGGTAATATTTATTGAACACCCCAATGGAGAAATAATCAGAAAAGTACTGGCTGACTCAGAACTCAGATTTGACGTAAACTATTCCTGTGATGAAAACATAAGATATATTCACAAGGTTATGGGGAACAATGAGATATTCTACTTCGCGAATCTTGGAAACAGGGATGTCAATATGTCTGTATCACTGCGTGGTAAATTAATACTAGAGAATTTCGACCCGCATTCAGCTGAAATCAAGCAATTATCAACTGATTTTTACAATGAAGAGCAACCTGCCAATAGTGAGACACATGCCCGACTGATCCTCAAGCCATATCATTCATGCTTCTGGGTAGGAGTAAGAATTGGTATTTAGCAGAACTTAAAATATTTAAGTTCTGCTAAATATTATTTGATATCTGAAGTGTCAATAAGGTAAAAGCCGGGAAAAGAACTGCAAATAATTATCAGGTCAGTTTCCACCCTTTCCGGTATTCATTACGAATGAGTGGTTCCGCATCAGGACAATTTTTAGCTCTGATCTTTACAGGGTCCCATTCCAGTTTCATGCCTGTCCGGAAAGCAATGTTACCCAAATGGTTAGCAATAGTCAGCGGGCCGGCATAGAGAAAATTGCAGGTAGTAGGCTCTCCGGTCTTACATCCATTTAACCATTCCTGATAATGGCCTGCCGATTTAGGAATGAATTGTTCAGGCGGGGTAAAGCCGATAAACTTTTCCTCAGGCAATAGTATGTTTTTGCCATAATCTGAAAGTAACATACCTTTTTCACCAACAAAGAGGACAGCACTACCCCACTCCGGGATTTGATGCTCTGTAAAGATCTTAGGCTTCATAGTGCCCTGATACCAGTGAAGTGTAACAGGTGGCATATCACCACGTGATCCATATGTATAAATTGCATGCATGGAAGCAGGTGCAATCTCTTTATGTGGTGGTGGTCCCTCAGCTTCTATCGTAAGTGGATGATCGAGCTTAAGCGCCCACCATGGAAGATCGATCCAGTGACTTCCCAGGTCAGACATGGTCCCGTTTCCAAAATCCCACCATCTATACCATTTTGGACCAGGCCAATATACTTCATTAAATGGCCTGAATGGTGCGGGGCCCAGCCACAAATTCCAATCAAGTCCTGCAGGTACAGGAGAAGAATCGGCAGGACGTTCACGCACAGAAACAATATCCTTATGATCAATTGCTTCTTTTTCGCTCTGCCATCCCCATGCACGTGATACCCAGACATGAACCTCACTGACTTTCCCAATTGCGCCTGTCTGAATCAGCTCCACAACACGCCGGTAATTATCCCCGGCATGTATCTGAGTACCCATCTGCGTAGCCACCCTGGCTTTTCTTGTAGCTTCTATGATCACCTGAGCCTCCCAAACACCATGAGTAAGAGGTTTTTCGCAATAGACATGCTTACCCAGCTGTAATGCAGGCAATACAGCAAAAGCGTGTGTCTGTTCGCAAGTACTAACGACAACAGCATCAATATCCTTAGGTTTATCGAATATCTTACGGAAGTCGGAATATCTTTTTGCCAGAGGATACTTCTCTGCTGCCTTTGACACAGCAGTTTCATTCACATCACACAATGCAACAATATTTTCACTGCTTACTCCGGCGAGGTTACTTCCACCTCTTCCACCGACACCAATGATTGCAATATTTAGTTTATCACCCGGAGATTTATGTCCTAAACCTGAGATTGTATTCGAAGGAAAAAATGCTATTCCGGCAAAAGCTCCGGCAGCAGTGTTTACAAAACCTCTTCTTGTAACTTTTTTTCTGTCGCCCATATTATTGATTATTAGACTATTAAACTAAAGACTATATTTCATAAATGATGAGTTGGTATACCTGAAAGAAGCTGATTTACAACAAACAAAATATTATGTTCTAATCATTATTTTATCTCCGGAGCAATCTGTTCAGCTGATATAACTCCTGATGGTAATTCAATAATTCTGATATTTCGAAAATTAATATGGCCACCTTCCGACTCAAGGCATATATAGCCCTTCTTTTGTGATGACTGACTTATTCCATTTACAAATTTACCATTCACTGAGAGCTTAATAACTCCGTCAACACAAATAACATCATAAGTATTCCATTCACCCTTCCCTTTGCATCTGTTTTCAACCGACATGCTTCTTGTGCCTCTTGGATTTTCTGGCAGAGTCTTCACCCCACCAACACCAAAAAGTTCTCCATGTACATATGCCAGGGGAGGCGTTACCCCATCACGCTTATTAAGATTTACCCAGTCTAGCTCCAGCATTTGTACTTCCACACCATTTGGAAGACGTGCTTTTTCAGGAGGAGTGGCATTACTCCATACGAACATTCCTGAATTGCCACCTGCGTCCAGGTGCATCCATTCAATATGCATTAAGAAGTTTTCATATTGTTTCTCTGATCTCATTACTCCAATAGGTTGGCCAGAGCAAACCAGAATATCCTTCTTTACGGTCCATGTATCTTCAGATGTATTAACATTGATCCATTTAAGAATTTTATCTTTTTCTTTTGATTTTGAAACTATTTTCTGGTAGCTTACATCTTTCCCAAACTCTATCACTGAAGACTGCCCATAGGAGTAGCTTTCTGATATCGTAAAAACTGTAACGCTAATGAACACACAAATTGCTTTTTGAATATTTCTCATTGGATATGTATTAAATTGTTTTCAAGCAACACATTTAAAGTAGTGTTTCCGCAATAAAAAAATTTGCCTGATAACTAGAGCCGGATAAATATTTTACGCTTATACATGAAATAGCATACATACCATAACATTCCTGCAATAATCAATGTTGAGATTACAGTAATAGCTACCTCACCGGTCCAACCAAAAATTCTTGAAATAAACGGATTAATCAAACGACCGAAAAAGCCACGGAAACTGCTACCCATAAGATAAATAAATAATGGATTCATTCCAAAAACAGCAAAGAACATGGGAACTTTTCTGAAATTCAGAACATCAACTAACCAGAAAGATAAGGCCATTCCTATCAGGCACCAGCCACCGCTCACTATTATGAATGAACTTGTACATATATGTTTGATAATAGGGATGAAAGGACTCATGGCAAAACCAACCAGAACACCAATAATGCCCGGTATTAAAAGTGTAAGTATCTTTTTTCTGGGTGACCAATCCTTCATTAGTATCATACCAACTATAACTCCCCAAATAGTGTGAGCTGACGTTGGTATAGCATTGAATGGCACCCAGTTACCATGCTCCAGACTTCCGGTAAGCATCATATCTGTCCATGACCCGAAGTTCTGTCCGGCAACAAAGGGTTGGTTAAATCCCTCAACCGGCCAAAAACGATAAAGCAAATCTGATATGATGATCAATCCGAATGAGACAATCAACTGCCATTTTATTTCTCTGCGCATCAAAAAGAAAGCTATCAGATAAGTAACTGATAACTGAGCCATTACATTATTAAAGTTAGAAGTTGTTGCACTTGAACTTATTGCCCAGCCGATAACAAGCAAGAAAAAACAACGGGTAAGAACATGGTAAAATGTTTTTTTCCATGTATCTCCTTTTGCCCATCTTCTTGACAAAGAAAAGGGCATAGCTACCCCTACTATAAACATAAAAAATGGCTGAATCAAATCCCAGAAATGAAGGCCTTCCCATGGAACATGAGAGAATTGCTGCTGGAAAAAATTAACAACAGGACCGCTTTTTTCCGGATCAAGTTTACTGAATAAACCTTCCAGACCTCCTACAAGCATAAACATTGTAAATCCCCGGAAAAAATCAATTGAAAAAATCCGGTCTTGTTCTTGTGTCAGATTAGGTGAATCGCTCATTTCATTTAGTGTTTTAGATCTTTAAACAGAGGTTATTATTAAAGTCTTTAAAAAATATTTCAATCTGTTAGCCAAATTTAGTTTTTATTGCGGATAATTATCAGAAATATATATTTATTAAACATCATTTAAATAAACAGAAAAGACTGGTTTTACTTTAAACTGATTTCAAAAAAAGATAGATTAAAGATACCTGATTATTTTCCTGAATGGTGCCAGAAGTGTGTTCCATGGAAATTCTGAAAGAACCATTAATACAAGTATTGCCGGTCCGAAATGAGTTGCTGCCAATACTATTGCCATACCATTATTCATATATGCTGCACCAATTGCTATTGCGGATCTGCTCTCTTTATTCTGGTTGTATCCTATCAGATATCCGACAATATGTAGTAAAATAAAAACAAGATATAAAAATCCTATCTGCCATATTATCCTTATTGAATCATTTAATATCACATCACGCTGTGAACCCATCGCTGCATATACTATTATAAACAGAAAGAATATATTTGCAGAAGTAAAAAATTTCTTTGCCTGATTAATTGTTTCAGGAACAATTTTTTTAAGAATCTGGGAAAGAATCAAAGGCAAAAACACGAGAATTGCCAGGTCTTTAAAAATATCCAATGTATTAATATCCAGATTATTATATTTGATAAATCCGAATAAAAATGGCACAGTGAAAGGAGCAATCATCGACGTAATAACTGTTATACTCAAGGAGAGGGCAGTATTTCCTCTTACAATATCTGTCAATGTAGGCGATGAAACTCCTGCCGGCATGGAAGTAAGAAGCAATATACCGATTGCAAGCTCACGGTTGAATAAATTAATTATCAAAAAAAACAGGACTGGAATGATGATCATATACATTAAAGAAAGATAGACCATCAATTTATAATCTCTTATCTGCGTAATTATATGAATAAAATCTGTTTTTAAAAAAACCAGGAACAGCATTACCATTAATAATGGTTTCAATAATGACATAAAAAACAGAGTATGAAACGGATAAAATAAACCTAGTGCAAGACCAGCTAGGAGAAATATCCAGAAATAGTGCTCAATAAATTGAATTATTCTCATAATACCTTCGATATTTCAGGATAGATTGTTCAGTATGGACTGACTTTTACCAGATGGATATTATACCTTATTTCATATGCAAATTTCATCCGAGAAAGTCACTTTTTAAGTCAAACCGCACTGGCTGGAGTTCAAGTATTTAAAAAATAATTCAATACGCTTTGCAAATATGTTCTTCAATCTATTTATGGTTTTCATCAAACCACTTTTTAGCCTCACCGATCTGTCCTATACTGGCTAATATGGGTTGTCTGTTCTCTTCAATTGTATGCTTCCAGGGTGATTGAATGAATCCAAGTAATCTTTGATCGGACACATTTTCGGTACAAAACTTTACATTATTAAACATACACTTTTCAGTGTTTTTAAAATAATTGCTGCCTCCTGGTACCTGGTCATAACCCAGGGTTTCAAGATCAACATATGCTTTTACCGATTTGTTGGTTTGAGGTTTATCAAAATCAGTAAGATTATACCAATTACTTTGCAGGACAGATTTAGGCATCATTCTGGCAAATTTTTCAGGATAATATCTTATATAATCCTGCCATACCCATGGACGAGAACCTCTCTTCTCCACCTCTCCGATCAGAAAATAGAAATCACCCCAATAGAGCTCATTTTGTCTTATTATAATCATGTCAAAACCTCTCTGGTTTGCCTCATTCTCTTCATCCATACCTAAATGAAAAAATCTTGGTTTATCAAAAAGATCAATAACCTCATCTATCAGGTCGCGGCAAACAGCATAATAAATTTCTGTTGACACCATTTTTCCGTAATTCTTCAGCCATGCATCATGGCACGTAGAAAAATTCATCTTAGGGATAGGTTCCAAACCCATCTTACGCATCTTAACCAATTCACTATGAAGCTTTTCCTTTGACCATGCGTTATTTACAGCAATCTCCGGATGACTATCGAAGATCACAGCGTCACCAAGGTCGATTACAACCATATTGAGGTTATTATCAACCATCAATTTCAAAGAATCATTCCACAAGGATTCATCAAATCGAAGATCACGATAATATTCCTCCCACATGTTGACACTCAAATGCATAAGGCATGCCCAAATCTTATTGTCCTTATTTTTCTGTACCGGGGAAAGGAGATTCTGGTTATCAACCGGGCTGATGTCTGACATGCCTCCAGGTATGCCAGTAGCAGTCATATTTTCAAGATTATCTCTTCTGGTAGTCATATAAAAATTATTAGTTTATCAGAAAAGGCCAGGATATTAAGTGAACAAATGCAATTCACAAATAAATAATGACCTTAAATTTAAGTTTAGTATAATACCCGGATTTTGTTTATTCAAAATCCGGGTTTCTCAATACATTTAAATCCTGAAATTTATTCTCCTGAAAGGAAGAGTAAGTTAGATATTTCTATACCAGCTCTTTTCTGTGTGACCATACTTTCTGAAATGCTTTAACATACTGTTCGGTCAACTCAGGCATCTCCTTGGTTAGATAAGGAACTTGAAATCCTCTTTTTTCACGTGATTCAACACCTGGATAAGAATCAGCAATTATTGGCAGGTGATGCCACCATTCAGGTTCATGATACAATGCATTTTTTGCAAGGAACTGAGCTCCTGAAGCTCTCGCTGAAACACCTTCGGCATTCAGAGCTTTTATGAAATTTTCCCGTGAAAAACCAGCTTCTTTTTCATTGAAATAGAACCGATTAGGACCATAATAGACCCTATCAACATCCGATCTGTTCTGCTGTTCATAAATGCCTGGAAACTTGGTTATAACGTCATTAAGTTTCCGAACCTGGGCTTTGAGAGTGGCGTTCCTTTTATCAAGCTTTTCAAGCTGACACTTGCCAAGAGCTGCAGCCATTGGATGCATACGAAGCTTCATTCCAAGTCCATATATATACTTACTGTATTTACTTCCATCGCCTAATTTGGAAGCTGCTTCGTAATGTCCAAGCATTGTTGCGCGATCATAATCATCTTTTTCCTTGTAGTTTCCCATACCACCCTCAATAGTAGGAAGTGGTTTGCTTGCCTGGAAACTGAAGCAGGCCATCCGACCCCATGTACCCATTGCTTTTCCTTTAAGTGAAGCCCCATGCGCATGACATGAATCTTCCAGAAGGATAAGCCCTTTTTCATTGGCAAATTCAGCAATGCGGTCAATATCAGCAGGCATACCCCCAATATGGACAGGAAAAAGAGCTTTGGTATTCTTTGTCAGCTTCTTTTTTGCATCTTCAAGATCAAAGTTTAAGGTAATAGGATTAATATCAACAAAAATTGGCACAAGACCAAAGAAACGCATAGGAGTTATTGTAGCCCAGAATGTAGCGCATGGAACCATTATCTCGCTGCCAGGAGGAAGCTTCAATGCAAAAAACATTGCCGTAATTGCACTCGTTCCATTGAAATGTGTTTTGCAATATGGAAGATCAAAACGTTTCTTCCATGCCTGTTCAAATGCAAAATTAGCTTCATAATCAGGTTTTCTGAGCACTTCAAGTACAGCTTTTTCTTCATCAGCACCATAGCGTGGCCATGTTGTTGAATCATCATCAGAAGCGGTAACAGTTTTTGTCCCCCCGAAAAGAGCCAGCTTTTCCTGCATTTCGGTAGATGATCCTGCAATAGAAAATGCTGAAGGTGTCAGCATAAGACCTGCTGTGGTCACTCCTGTTGCCTTAATAAATGTCCTCCGGGAATCAGATTTGGTTGGTTTGATTGATTTGTTTTTCATAGTTCTATGGAATTTCTGGTTCTATCAAAGTTCATAAATTTTATTATACGTTTACTGAATTTAAATTTAATTAACATTTCTATTCTTTAAATGAGTACTCTCATATCAGCCAAAAGCTATTTCTAATCAATCCCTGTTACTGATTCTAGTGCCGGTAACGGTTCTCCCTCGCGGAAACTCAGATTCTCCAATCGCCGTTGAAATCTGAGCCAGAATTGAAATTCCATATCGAATTTGCCGGTAGCAACACCAATACGATAAGGCTCATACTCATTCTGCCATGCTTTTAAAAAGATATCCTTTGTCTCAAGAATAGCATCCTGCATATCTGAAGTCCTGGAATGATATTTTGCTCTTGTTTCACGGCTGATGAATAAGGTAAAGTCATCTCTGTTAGGTTTTTCGCTCAATTGTTTCCAGTATCCTGCAATTTCTCCTGCATAAATATATTTCAATCCTATATAGTCAAGCATTTTCGCACCTGCAAGCATTGCTGTAAGTGAAAGGGTATCAATTCTATATTTTATTGCACTTCTTATTAAAACCTGAGCATCTTCAGCTGCCAACCGGCCATTCCGGAGGTTTTCTTTATTGCTCTCTATCATTTTGAGTGATCTAGATGTAAATGGATTTGCCCATATAGCCGGATCAGTAGCACCGACAGCTTTTCGGATCAGTGATTCAGCTGATGATAATGACATAAGTGCTTTCCCCACAAGTTCAGCGACTACAGGTTGATACTGAGTTTTTGCATAGTCAATAAAGTAAGTTTCCTGGTTAACAGGTTCACTTTGCCATGAGGCTACAGATCCATAGGCTATGTCAGGAAATCCCATCCTCATTAAAGTCAGGGGATCATCAGTCCATCCAGAATTAATAAATCCGATAGCATTATATTTTTTACCGGCATTTATGAGGACATCTGTATTTTGAAAAGAGACTTCAAATGATGGTGCAACCCAGTTCCAGTTTCGTATAGCTCCCTGAACAATCATTGGAATACCTGATTTGGAAAATGGAGCAAGCAATTGTTCATATCTTTTATCATCCAGTGCACTGTAATGCCATGGCACTGCAATCATCTTCGGAGAAGCTTTGGGAATAATTGAAGGATATTTCTGAAGCATGTCTGCCCAAACCATGGCACGTTTACCCTCTTTTTCAACTATATCTGTTGTCTGGTTAAGCATGTGTAAATAGAGTTCTTCAGGGGTTTTATTACGCTTTTTTGCTTCAAATTCAAGTGACCATGTTTCATCAAAACCGATATGAAAAAAAGGACTCGGGAAAAGCATGGATATCTGTTTGATCCAATCTTCAAGCAATGGTTTAACTCTCGGGTCATCAGGAATAAATTCGCCGCCATGAGGTACCACTGACATATCTGAATAGTGCTCCAATCGGAATAAGTCATGCAAATGGCCGTACAGCTCCATGTTAGGAATAACGTCTATATGCCTGATCCTGGCATATTCAATAATCTCTTTTACCTGTGCTTTTGTATAACGCGCTTCTGCCATAAGAAGGGGATAGCCTTCTAGTTCAATACTGCCTTCAGAATAAAACAAATATTGATTTGCTTTCCACAGGGAAAGGAAATCAATTTGATTCTTAATCTCTTGAATTTTTGGTAGTTGAAAATGACTCATATCCATCATAAATCCCCGGTAAACAAGAGTTGGCCAGTCTTCAATTTCAACCTCAGGAATATAAGCGTCAGAGCCTGCACCTTCAATCATCTGACGCAGAGTCTGAACTCCATAGAATAAACCGGCAGATGATCTGGCAGTTATTCTGATACTTTTCGTTGTAACTTTGATCGTGTAGGATTCCCTTGAATCAGGTCCCGATTTTTCTCCAGGAACAGGCAACGGATCAGGATTCCCTGTACGTGAAAGAATAACTGAAGCTCCTGATCCTATTGACTCATTTACGGGAATATTTGTCTTTGTGATTTTTGAAAATATCCGGGCAAGTTCTTTCGCTGCAAAAAGATCCTCTGTCACCGGTTTAGAAGCAAACCCAATAGTAAGTCCCTTAATTACAAATTGACCTTTTCCATAAGTTATTTTCTGCGGTTGTGGCATAACAGGATTATGTACTGTCGCCCCTGCAGATAGCGCTGAAAGCATCAGCACCAGTGTGAAAAATTTTCTCATACTATTTTATTTTTAATTCATTTAAAATTTTAAGAGCATTTTCAGCTAATATTTCCCCGCAACCTGGGGCACATCTTGAACTGACCGGCTCATAATTTCCCTCGATAAAAGCTTTTCTGTCGGGAACATAACCGATTGAACCGTTAGTTAACTCAACAACCATGGTATACTGATAGGGTGATCTGGTTTTAATATACATTCCTAATTCAGTAAATATCTCTCCAGGTAAGCTCACAATGGCACACTTATCTCCTATTGCTATCACTTGTATCTCTGCTTCAACCGGTTCCCCTTTTCTGTCTAATACATCAATAACCTTATAAGCATTCACCAGTTCAAGAAATTTTGGTGCCTCGGGCTTGCCACTCCTTGAAATCACTTCACGCGCTGCAGGCAATTCTTCAGGCTTAATATCTGGAAGAGGAAGTTTTACTATTTGCCTTGTTGCAGAAATAGTGTTTACCTCCAAAGGTTGCAGCTTTGAATATGTCTTTATTACTTCACCTGCTAATACCGTTCCTATACGTTGTGCTTCGGCATGTCCTTTTTGCGGCTCTTTGTTTTTAACATTAATATGATTTATGTTTCCTGAGCATCCCTGTGCAAACATAGTAACCATTTCACTACCTTTTATCTTCCCCAGAATTGTTGATAATGTATATGGCATATCAGCAGAAATATCCGTTCCTCCTACATTATCAAGATGAACTGCAAAATTAACATAGGTTGAGACAGGTTTTCCGTCAGCAGTTTCGGCAAAAAGTACAAAAACCTCTGGATCGATGGGGCCAGCCGGTTTAATTATTTTAGGATTCATTTTCCCGGGATTCCAGCCTACAGTACCATCTGTCATAAAGAACCGGCGATTAAAACTTATTGATTCTTCGTGACCCTCTCCCAATGAAAGTTTTGAAGGGGCCAAAGCTGCATTTGCCAGCCTGGCGCTCTCGGCAATCAATCCAGGCAGTTCAGAAATATACTTTGAATGAATCTCTGCTGTTTTACCCGTAATTGCATACCTGTCATTCTTTTTTGGAATCACAGGACCTGTGTGGGAATGTGTGGCACTAACCATGACATGATCTTCATCTATCCCAACTGTTTTTCTGACAATCTCCCTCACTTTTGCTGTAATTTCAGACGGTACTGAAATAAGGTCGCACGATATGATTGCAATCTTTGATCCGTCTTTTTCAAGTACAAGCGCTTTGGCATACAGATCATCGTGAACTGTTGTTGCTCCCCGATCGCTGTAATATCCAGCCATGGGTGTTCCTTCAGGAGGTGTTATTCTGACCCTGGCTGATCCTGTTTTAAGATCTCCAGCAAGAGAAAACCGGGTTAAAAAAAATAAAAATCCTATCATGCATGATGTTAAAGATGCATTGTAAAAAGCTGATAAATTAGTTGTTTTCATTTGATATAATTTATTTTTAAAAGCCTGATAGCTTGCCCCGTTTCAGGGGGTGAAACAGCAATTTCTGATCTTACCTGGTAATGATAGTTAAAAGCTTCATGATAATCGGCCATAACTTCCATAGTATTTTTATTTGTCGCTTTTATAAGGCTTTTCGATTCCTGCCTGTTGTGCCAATTTTTCCATTTCCCTGAGTATCACCTCCTGCACACCATTTTTATATTTTCCTGGCAATCCATGTACTACCTGTGATGATTCACCTTCATATCCACCTTCAGCAAGTACTGTATCTGAGGGAACATATGATGTTAATATATTGGAAAAACCAAATACGAATATATTCTGACCAAAGATCTTTTTAAGAAGAATAGCATATTCAATTACCGGCTCTCCTCCCATCACCATAACCGGCTGATTACCTATATTCAGAACCTGCAATGGCAATAAAGTGTAATCTGATAATTCACCTTTGTCGATTTTGGCAATCATGTTTTTTGCCCAGCATCTGTGATAATAAGGATACTTTGAAGAATCCTTTTCAATCCTCATCAGATCCTCCTTAACAGGAAGAATTGCAATCTCTAACTTAACTTCAGCATATGATGAGGACAATTTAGGAGGCAGACTTATCATTTCCTCCTCAAGAACTCTTTCTACAGCAACAGCAAGGGTGCGGCCATGTTGCCTTGCTAATGAAATTGTTCTTCGGGGTAATGGATTCTGATCACCTCCGGCACCCTGAAAAAAGAGCGCAGTTACCCCCGGATGTGATTTTTCAAGTTCAACCTGGGCAAAACCAGGATAATCTCCGGAAAACTGATATAGATCGAGGGTAGTTGAATGGCAGGCATATCCAAATATGATTGCCTTTAGAATGCCTTTATCATCCAGAACCTTCATTACCGGTACTGAATACTCATTCGGACCTTTTAATTCTACCTGCTGAGATAATCTTGCCTCAGGATTATTTCTCCTGTTTACCTGAATCCGGGCTACCCCGTTTTGTGAAAAAAGTTTTGCCGGCTGTTTGTTCAGGAAAGCATCTCCAACTAACTTAACAATAATATCTTCCAGTTTTTCTGAATATTCCCTGATTTTCTCTGATTGATCTGAAGATAGAGGATAAATTGCTGTTAATTCGTCATTCAGTACAGGTCCTGAATGTGTATGTGAACTATTCAATAAGATCTGTGATTTTGTTAAACCATATTTCTTATACAACCTCTCCCTGATGCGGTCCGACATTTCCCTTTTAAAACCCAATAAATCGGTGGATATCATAACCACCTGTTTCCCGTCCGAATCTTCAAGGACAATAGCCTTAGCCCATAAATCCTGAAGGACTCCTTCAGATGAATGATTCCGGGAACCATACCCTGCCATCCACATCGACTGCTCCGGAGTAATCTTAACTCTTGAAATACCTGCCTTCCAGCCAGATACATTTTTGCTCATATGGGAAGATCTTTCTGCAGTTATGAAGCTCAGACTAAAGAAAACCAATATAAGAAGACAAAAAAACCTCTTTTCCATTTGCCTATGTTTATAAATATTTATCATCCAAGGAATAAGTATAAAAAATATTATTTATAAGATCTGTAAATTTCAGGGATAAAATTTTATTTCCTCAAGTTTCGAATTAAATTCATTACTTAGTTTTTCAATAATGTCACCTCGTTTAGAAGCAAGATTCCTCATTTCGGAAATATCTTCCTTAAGATTAAACAGTTGCCATGGCTGATCAGGTTTTGTACGCACAATTTTATAGTCTCCCCAACGCAATGCAGCATGTGTTTCATATTGAAAAAAGAAAGTTTTGTGAGGTGATTTTTTTACTTTCCCGGTTAGTACAGGTAACGGATCTTTACCATCAAGAATGAGATCTTCCGGTATCACTGCACCAGAAATTTTGGCACAGGCAACCATCAGATCAGGAGACCAGAGAGGAGTTTCGATCACTGTATTTGCTTTTATTTTCCCGGGCCACCTTGCAAACGCAACTACACGCACTCCACCTTCCCAGCATGTTACACCACCATCGCGCAGAGGTGCATTTGAAGCAACTTCAAGGCCACTCCCTTTGATCATAAAAGCACCATTGTCTGAATACAAAAAGACGAAAGTATTATCAGTTATTCCAAGAGAGTCGAGGGAACTTAAAACCCTTCCAATGGCAGCATCGAGAGCTGTTATTACAGCATTATAGCGCTTTTGGGGATCTGTATCACCAGGTGATAGCCCATAAACTTTAAGTGCCCAGTCAGGAGCCTGCCATACCAATGGCTGACCAGGCGATAAATTGCTCTTTTTCGGATAGTGTGGGGCATTGAAAGGCAGATAAACAAACCATGGAACAGTGGCTTTTGTTTTCCGCTTAATAAAATCTATTGCGGTATTGGCATAAAGATCTGTGGTATATTCACCATCGCGGTCAACCTCCTCAGTGCTTTTGTACATATCATGCTTCCCATCATAAAGATGATGGTAGTAATCTATATTGCCTGAGCAATTACCCAGGAACTCGTCGAATCCTCGTTCAGTCGGTCTTGATCCCTGTGCAAATCCGATATTCCATTTACCAAATGCTCCTGTTGCGTAATTTACAGGACTCTTTTTAATGATTTGAGGAATAATGACTTCTGAATGACGAAGTCCAACTCCCCAGTTACCTTCTATACCTGCAAGTTGGTAATCCAGCTTATTCCGCTGAGGGAAACGGCCTGTTAAAAGGGCCGCCCTGGAAGCTGTAGAAGTGGGTGAAGCTGTATAAAAGCTGGTAAGCCTGGCACTCTGTTTTGCTAATCTATCAATGTTGGGTGTCTTAATCAGAGAATTCTTATTATAAGCTAAGAGGTCACCATAACCCAGGTTGTCAACTGTAATAATCAGAATGTTAGGCGCTTTATTCTCCAAAGCGACAGGGGTGTTTGCCTGCGAAATAAATTCTCCCGTCACACAGATTCCTGTAAGACCAATGAATTTAAAAAAGGCATCCTTATTGTACTTCATAAATAAATTTATTTTATCAGGACAATAACAATTTCTTTGCATTTTTCCATGCAATCTTTTCATAAGCTACCTTAGAGATCAGGTTCTGTACACTCAATTTTTTAAAATATGGTACTATTGGCACATCCTGAGGTACATTGGCTATATCAGTACCGAAGTAGAGACGATCCTGGAATTCTTCCATAAATTTATAACCGAATTCCGGATCACGTGAAATTGCATTAAATCCACTGCCAGCAGAAAGGTCGCCGTGAAGATTCGGATATTTGCGCATTAAGTGCACCAAACGTCCTTCTTTTTTGATCAGCCCTTTTGGGTAACCTTTACGCTCATCAGGATTATCCAGCGATGCTATCTCAGCCCAGAACACCTGTGAATGACCCAAAAAAATGAGTTTTGGAAATTGCTTTAACACCTTCTCCAGCCTGGGAAGACCCGGTTCGTCAAAACAACCATAAAATCCGCCGATCTGTGGTGCCAAATGAAATAAGAGAGGAAGTCCTGCCTGTTCCACATGTCTGAATACATTTAGATTCATTGGATCATCAAGTGGAATATTTGGAATATACTCACCCATTCCCTTACATCCCAATTCTTTATATGCTGAAAGCAGAGAACTGAAATCAGCTTTGTCACTATTAGCAAGAAAACGAGGATCAACATTGCAAAATGGGATAAGACGATCCGGATACTTGGCACATATTGAGAGAACTTCTTCAGGTGTTACAACTGTATATCTGAATTCCGGTGAGACTACACTTAACACAACTGCCATTGAGATTCCCTCGCGGTTCATTTTATCAATAAGCTCCTCAGGAGTAGGATATCTGGACCCGTCGGCACGTTTAAGCAATGGATGCCTTTTCAAGCATGTGTGCGTATGCAAATCGATTAAATCCGGGTTTCCTGAATTGTCCTTTTTTGCATATGATTCTCTTGTTTCATTTGAAATAAATGATGATGCAAAATGTCCACCTGTGAGCGCAGTTGATCCTATCAGCAAACCTGCTGACTTGATAAATTTCCTTCTGTCTTCTTTTGGTTCCATATTGTCTTTTTTACAGATTAGTGTGCTTGTTGAACTGGTTTTATTCCTGCCTGTTCAGCTAAACGATTCAAACCATTAAGAATGATTGATTCAATTTCCGGTTTATAAGTACCGTTTAACCCGCTAGACAATTGAGATCTTATTCCTTCATAGCCTCCTTCCATAAGTATTGTTGGTGAAGGTATATATGACATAATATCATTTGAATAACCCATTACAAATATATCCTGACCAAATGTTTTTTTAAGTTTAATGGCATATTCAATTACCAGCTCTCCACCTAAAGCCATAACTGCCTGTTCACCAAGTTTCCATACCTGGATTGGGTAGCTAGGATAAGATGTCGCCAATCCTTCTCCCTTTGAGATTTTTTCAAGCATGTTTGAAGCCCATTTTTTATGCCAGTCCGGAAAGGACGATGACTTATCAGCTATTTTCTTTAATTCATCTTTTGACGGAAGATCTGTATATGGGAGTGCAATCTCAGAATATGCTGCAGTCAATTTTGGGGAGAGAGGTTTCATCGTCTCCTCAAGGACCCTTTCTACAGCTGCGGCCATCTCGCTCCCATACTGCTTTGCAAGAGCAATTGATCTTCGCGGCAATGGATTCTGGTCTGCACCTGCACCCTGGAAGAACATTGCAGTTGCACCAGGATGCGACTTCTCAAGCTTAGCCTGGGCAAATCCCGGATAATCTCCAGACCATTTATACTGGTCGGTAACCGTTGCATGACAGGCATATCCAAATACAATGGCCAAAATCTCCCCTGTTTCGTTTACCACTTTGATCACGGGGACTGCGTAGTCGTTCGGACCTTTTAATTCTGTAAGAGGAGTTAATGCTGCCTCGGTATTGTTCCTCCTGTTGACCTGAAACCTCGTAATACCGTTTTGTGAAAAAAGTTGTGCTGGTTTCATCGAACTGATTGCTTTTCCTGCAAGCTCTACTATCTGGTTTTCATATTTTTCAGAATAGATTTTTACTCTGTTGAGCTGTTCAGGATCAAGGTTATACTGGTTTGCAGAACTATTGTACAGAACTGGTCCGGAATGTGTATGAGAACAGTTTAAAATAATCTGGGATCTTGTCAGTCCATATTTTGCACCTATGCGGTTACGGATACGATCCGAGATGTTCTTTGGTACCTTAACCAGATCATTGGTTATAAGCAGGGCTTTTTTTCCATTTGCATCCTCTATTGCCAGAGCTTTTGCAAATAAATCAGCCTCAGTACCTTCAGAAGGTCTGTTTCGGGCACCGTAACCTGCCAGCCACATAGATTGTTCAGGAGTAATGGTTACACTAGCCACACCCGCTTTCCAACCCACAGAACCCTTAGTCTGATTACCAGGTTGATCAGCAAATAAACTGGTAATTGTCAATAAAGAAATAAACAGTGTAAGAGATATTGATTTTTTCATATGATTAAGTTTTTGTTTATCAATTAGTACCAGAAAACAGACTGAGTCACCCTGGTTATCAATACTGTTATATTTTCTGTAGAAATCTGTCATTAAAAATATGCCTTATCGTATCATAATTTGAGGAGCTTAGTTGCATTTTTCCAGGTTATTTTCTCATAAGCTGTGTCAGAAATTAACCGTTGATCTTTCAGTTTCCTGAAATAAGGGACAATTGGCAGATCAATTGGCACAACATCAATATCAGTACCCCAGTAGAGACGATCCTGGAACTCTTCCAGAAATCTGTAACCAAACTCAGGATCGCGGGCAATTGCGTTAAATCCGCTACCAGCTGAGAGATCACCATGAAGATTCGGATATTTGCGCATCAATTCCACAACACGACCATCTTTCAATATTGGTCCTTTAGGATAACCTTTCCTTTCATCCGGACTCTTCAAGGGGCCTATCTCAGCCCAGAATACCTGGGAATGGCCAAGGAATATCAGGTGCGGGAATTGCTTAAGCGCTTTTTCAAGCCGTGGAAGGCCTGGTTCATCATACATGCCATAATAACCACCTACCTGTGGTGCAAGGTGAAAAGTCAGCGGAAATCCAATTTCCTCAACCTGCCTGAAAAGATTCATATTAAGAGGATCATCAACCGGAATATTTGGAAAATACTCCCCCAGACCCTTGCATCCCATTTCTTTATATGCCGTCAACAATGACATAAAATCAGCCTTGGGACTGTTAGCCATATTTCTCGGATCAATATTACAGAAAGGGATAAACCTGTCAGGGTAAAGAGCACATATTTCCAATACCTCCTCAGGAGTAACAATAGTATACATGCACTCAGGAGAAACAACCGGGAGTACAACAGCTTTTGAAACTCCATTTTTGTTCATCATTCCGATGATGACTTCGGGAGCAGGAAAATGATAATCTCCAGATCGGTTAACCTTCGGGTGCCTTGGGAAATGTGTATGTAAATGAATATCAATAATCATAGGTGCTATCTTGTCTTAATATGAAGAAAACTGATCTTTATTATCTGAAGAAGAGAGGGATGAATTATACCCCGATACCGATAGAGAAGCAGTTCCTGTAAGCATGTCTTAATTATTATAAATATTACAGTTTTTGCTGAAAATATTCCGACTGATAATTTCAGACGGGACATTAATCAGTTACTTTTTTCTACCTGAAGCAACTTACGTATAGCGTTCATCAGGATACTTTCTGCTTCGGCGGTTACATTTGATGAGTTGGCTTCATACCCCCCTTCCTTATAAGCTACAGCTGTACCAATATATGCTGGTCCATCGTCACCGTAAGCCGCCATGGTAACAAAAAGATCAGGTCTCAGAGCTTTTGCAGCAAGCTGATATTCTACAAACAGTTCTCCCGGAAGATTAAGGATTCTTGCTTTTCCAATAGAAAGACACGTTACATCTATCTTCTTACCGTCTTCACAGCGCTGTAACCATGAAAGCTTCTTGGCAGTTGCCCTGAGCAAAGTTGTATCCTTCTTGATGGTTAAAGCAGCTTTAATTTTCCTGATAGTATCTGCTGGTACAAGTGCAACTGGCTCAACGCCCCAAGAGACATCTGCTGCTGTTACTGGTTCAAGTTTTGTTGTTTCCCATGCTCTTTTCATACCATCTGCAAGTCGTTCGGCCAATATGCCACGATTAACATGTGAACCATCGTTATATTTACCTGCACCAATATTACCACCGGCACCAGTGAAATGAATATGTAGTGCATCAGGAACAGCGAGCTGTCTGAAAAACCTTGCAATTCCAGGATAATCCGGATTGGCAATTCCCTGCCGGTAATAACTCTGAGGATGTGTAGCATAATAGCTAAGTACTGCAATAGGTTTATCTTCGTTCCAAAAACTTACCAATGATAAAACAGGGTCAATAACACCCTCAGGTTCAGCTCGCAGTGCAGAATCAGGTGTGGCTGTCATACGTCCGGCGCGAACACGACCATCCGGTCCCATAATACGTCTGTTTGAGGCAACTTTGAATACCTCTGCTGCGCCCATTCCGACCTGAGTCACAGGTTGGGCTTTTTTAAGTGAGTAATTTGCTGCAACAGCAAGGCGGTGGATTACTTCACGCTGAAAGCTGCTTTCAAACGGTCCGGGAGTAAGACCTGCATCTTTAAGAATACGTTCAGCAGCAAAATTAGAGCGCGGCGCATCATGCTGATGCAGAGTATGTACTGCAACACGCTCAGGTGATGTACCTGTTGCGCTGGCCAGAGCAGCTTTAAACATATCCTGGCTCTCATCATCAATTCCCAGCCAATCAAGCGCCAATAAAATTATTGGCTGACCAGAACCAAGAATAACAATACCTTTCGCACGCAAACTCATATCCCATGAATTAACCATAGTATTATAAGTCAACTGGCTGCCGACCGGAGGAGTGACATCAACATCAAAAGTTGAAATATGTAAACTATTGAACTTCAAATCAGATGAAACCTGGATATCATCTATCTGTTTGTAATCTGATGATTGCTTTACTTTCTGCTTGCATCCGAAAGTCAGCAGAGTGATCAATAAGCTTAAGGTAATTAGATTATTTACTTTCATAATTTTGTTTTTCAAGGTTGGCAGAAACAATATTTAAAAAATAAAAGATCAGTTCTCAGGTAGTTCATTTATATAGTGATCTGGACAAATTTATAAAAATAATATTCAAATTTTCCTCTTTCGGAAACAATATACAGGCAGTTATCATGATAAAAAAAGTGCAGCCTGATATTTCAGGCTGCACAATAATATTTATTCAGCAATAAGTTTTATTCTATTGTTTCAACAGGAGCGACATTATTTTCATATCCTGTGTAACCATAGTTTTGATTAATTACTGCTCCGGTATTAGCGGTTATTACCTGGTCAGGTATTGGGAACAGGGTGTGCATAGGTTCCCATGTTGCAGTGAATCCACCACGAGTGATTGGCATCATGAACCAGTGATTACGCCTGTAAACCCTGTCTCTGGCCCAGTTCTTGGTCTGGAATGTTGCCAGGGTATAACCATCCTTGTTTAATTTAGCCTCTATAAAAGAAGCTCTTACAAGTTCATTATGACGTTTTTCCTCAATCCAAAGCTCACGAGCGCGCTCATCAAAGAGAAAATCGAGAGTAACTTCTGTGGAGGTAATGGGTAAAGCTTTTGCACGAACTCTGACTTTGTTGATATCAGCTGCAGCATTTACAAGGTCACCCTTCCAGTAGTAAGCCTCTGCACGGTTGAGATATGTTTCAGCAAGGCGGAAAACATACCAGTCAGCATCACCACCAAGTGGAGTTGCAGTCTCATTGTCAGTCTTACACCATGTTTTCATGCACCAGTTAGCAAAATAAAGAGTATTACTGTCAACGAGGGTAGCAAGATATTTAGGTTGAACCGGTTTTCCAAAATCTTTTGAGGCAGGGTTATTGCTGAGTATTTCATGTTTGTCGTACCAGCATGTATCAGCCCTTCTCAGGTCGGTGGTGTTTTGCCAGGTCTGACCTCCATAGCTCCATGCATTATATGCCATCCATTGCTGCATCGGACAGTCGGGGTTACCCCTGCCAAGATAGCGGTATATAGGACCTGCATCTATTGTAGGCCGTTTACCTTCGCTATCCCTGCAAAGTGAATGCCACCAGCTGGTGTTATAAAAACGCATTGTACTGGTACCGGTAAGAGTTGTGGTTCCGCCTGTATAAGTGGTGAATATCATAGCAGCAGTAGGAGCTCCGAACCTGTCAACAACTGCAAGAATGTTTTCGGTGTTTTCTGTTGCATTTTTATTCTCCCTCCGGTGAAGGTCCCACATCACATTACAATTCGCATCGCTTTTATCTATTCCAAACCTTGAGTTCATAAGAGAATAAGGTCCGTTAATTACTTCATTGGCTGCAGCAATTGCTTTATCAAACTCACAATTTGCAAGGCAGATCTTAGATAGAAGATGGTAACCGGCATATTTATTAGGTCTTCCTGCAGTTTTTGTAGCAGTCATATATTGAACTGCCCATTCCATATCTGCCTGAATCTTCTTAAGAATAGCCCATCTCGAAAATGTTTTATAATCAAGCTTAGCACCTATTACCTCTTTGTCAACAAATGGTACATCACCCCATGAATTGACTAACCTGTAATACCAGTATGAACGGTGCCAGTATGCCTCAGCCAGTACCTCATTCTTTTCAGCATCATCTTTCCATTTTCCATTATCAATTCTGGATATGACAACATTTGGCTCTTTTATGTAACGGTAAATAACCTGGAATGTAGTTGTATAGAGGTTATTATTTGTAGGGAGCATGAACTGACGAAGGTCAATCATGAATGTATTGATACCCAGATCAGATGCCTGTGTCTCCACAAGCATGTGAGAGTTTCCCTGAGCACCGTGAGAATCGAGGATCAGATTTTTTCTCATTGAATTAAGTGCTGATTCGAAACCTGCCTTGTTCACATAAACATAATCAGGATTCAGAAAAGATAGCGGCTCCGGTTTTAGAAAGTCTTCCGAGCATGAGACCTGGAACAGAAGACTTACCATTAAAATCCAAGGTATTATATATCTACGTTTCATATTTCTATTGTTTAAACGGTTTTGTTTCACTTTAAAAACTATAAGGATACGTTAAATCCGAAAGTAAAGGTCCTTGGCATAGGATTATGTCCTGTAGTCTCAGGATCCCAACCCGGCCATTTGGTAAAAGTTGCCAGGTTTCTGGCGGAAGCAAAAATCCTTGCACTGTTTACACTGATCTTCTTTGTTAAGGCAGAAGGAATATTGTAAGCCAGGGAGAGATCCTGAATTCTTACAAACGATTTTGGTTTATATATTGTAATTCCACCTCCGAATGCATCCCATACATGTCCAAGGCTTGGCCATTCATTATTAGGACTGGTGGGTGTCCAGTATGGACGTGTCCATGCATCTCTTCTGTCGAATGTAGAATGCCCTTCAAGTACGTAAGGATAATCACCCATATGACCAAGGTCAGCGCGAACAAAAAATGATGCTGTAAAGCTTTTCAGAAATGTAAAATCATTTCTGAAACCAAAACGATACTGAGGTGCATCATGACCAATAAACTTTTTATCCTGAACAGCAGTATAGACACCATCTCCGTTAACATCCTCCCCTTTATACCAGCCCGGGAATTGTTTATAAACTGTAGCATCTGCGGCTTCCTCATTCTGCCATATACCCAGGATATTGTAATCCCAGATAATATCTATCGGCTGACCGGGGAACCACATGTTTGTGAAATCAGGAACATCTCCTGTCTGTTCTATTCCCAGCAGAGTATAGGTTTTTATATCACCAAACAATTTTATTATCTTATTCCTGTTAATTGAGAAAACAACGTTTGACTTCCATGAGAAATCCGGACGGTTAACATTAACAGTATTCAGCGTAATTTCAAATCCGCGGTTTCCAAGTTCGCCGAGGTTTGCCATAACACTGTTAAATCCTGTAATCCTTGGAAGCTGACGACTCATAAGCAAGTCAGTGGTTTTACTGTCGTAAGCATCAATTGTAATATCTATTCTGTCTTCAAGCAAGCCAAGATCCAAACCTATGTTTGTGGCAGCTGTTCTTTCCCAGCGAAGGCTTGGATTACTTAATGTATTGGCATATGTACCCATCTGAACCTTTGTTCCATCAAAATAGGTATTTGAATTCAGAGCTGCCAATGCAGCATATGTTCCGATATCACGGTTACCATTAGCACCCCATGATAATCTGAGTTTCATCCTGTTGATAACATCGATTTTGAAGAAACTCTCATCTGATATTTTCCAGCCAAATGCAACAGCAGGAAAGGTTGCAGTTGGATTTTGCTGACCGAAAGCTGAGTAACCATCCTGTCTTACTGATGCAGTCAACAGGTATTTACCCATCAATGTATAATTTAAACGGGCCATGAGTGCAGTACCAGTTGATTTGGTATCGGTACTTGTTACTGATGGTATAGTTCCAAATGACATCCCATGATAAATCAGAGCATCTGTTGGAAGAAAATTCTGGTTATCATACTGGCTTGTCCAGCTCTGATACTTCTCAGCATTCTGAAGCAGGGTAAGATCAAAATTATGGATTCCTATTTCCTTGTTCCATTTTAACATATTATCGACCATCCATTCAAAAGAGGAATCATCACGCCTTCTTCCATATCCACCGATATATGTATTTGCTCCAGTAAGTGTCTTTATATCCCAGAAATTATAGTCTTTTGTATTACCAAAGCGTGGTTGGAATGATGTTCGCCATGTAAAACCGAAAGGAAGTTTAATCTCAGCAAATAATGAGGCAAACAAGTTATTCAGTTTTCGTATCCGGTCCTGGCCATAGTAATCTATCAGGGGATTATAGGTTATTGTATAATCATTCGGATACCACCTTACAGAACCATCAGCATTAAAGGGCTCGCTGAGTGGGGGTATCTGACCATAATCACCTAAGTTTGCTTCAACTGAACTTTCATCGCGGATACTGAACTGAGAATTGATCCCGACCTTAAGCCAATCGGTGATGTTGCCATCAAGATTCAACCTAGAACGTATTGCTGAAAACTTGTCACCAACAATAATTCCCTGGTTATCAAGGTATCCTATTGACCAATAATATCTTACATCTTTTGTTCCTCCGCTCATACTGAGGTCATAGTCCTGGTTGACGCCTGTCTGAAAGATCAAATCCTGCCAGTCTGTAGTCCTTCCCTCAGCGGCCATTACTTTTTCTATTGGGAAGAGGTTCATACGAGTATACCATTCCTGGGTATTGTCGGCCTGCGGATTATTTGCAGCAGCGCGCCACTGATCAATTGTAACCCCTGAAGGAAGGTCGTTCGGATTGAACCAGTAATAGTCAGGCTGAGGATAATTCCTTGTACGGAAGAAGTCTCTGCGGAAGGTAAGATAATCGTCAAATGGTTTGAAGTCCCTGTTTATCAGGTTTGATACACCAACCTTTGTTGTAAAATTTATCACAGGTTTTCCGACAGTACCTTTAGTTGTTGTTACAAGAATAACACCACTGGCAGCCTTTGAACCAAATACAGCAGCAGAACTGGCATCTTTCAGAATATCAACAGATGCAAGGTCATTGGGATTAATATCACTGATACTACCGTTAAAAATAACACCATCAAGGACTATCAATGGACTTGTACCTGCGCTTAATGATGTTGGGCCTCTTACTTCAAGGGAGCTACCACCAGCTGCTTTACTACCCTGGTTTGCATTAAATCCCGCAATAGTACCGGTAAGCATTTCAGATATCTGCTTCACTGAGGAGTTCTGAAAGTTTTCAGGTGAAACACGTGCAACCGATCCTGTTAAATCAGCCTTCTTTGCTGTACCGTAGCCGATAACAACAACTTCTTCCAATCCCACAAGGCTTTCAGAAAGTATTACATTGTAAACACTTCCTGAGCCCAGAGCTATTTCCTGTGTCTGCATCCCCATAAAACTTATAACAAGTGTCTGGGATGCTGCAGGAACAGACAGGGAATATTTTCCGTCTATACCTGTAGTGGTACCAATAGTTGTACCTTTTACCATAACAGTAACACCTGGTAAAGGGCTATTGTCAGTTCCGGAAACGGTTCCATTGATTGTCTTCTGTTGCGCTGAGGCACTTAGTTGAATAAGCAGAAAGACTCCGACTAACAATAATCTTGGAAAGAGCCTGAAAAAACTCTTCCCTGTCAAGATCAGATCAGATTCATTTTTCATAAATTAGACTTTTAAGGTTAGATTAATAAACGAATGTTCATATTAAATATACTTTTTCAAAAAGTGGGACAAGATATTATTAAAAGCAAAAAAAACAAAATATTGTTAATTAAAAGTTAAAAATTGCTAAATATCATATAAACTATCATTATTAAAAGGATAATATTTGAAATATGCATGAGGGTGTCTCAAAAGTCAACCACCTCCCCCCTGACTGACGTCAGGGGTACTCCTCCTTCAAAAGGAGGAGAAAGTTAATGTGCTATACATCAATACTTTCCCCTCTTTTTCAAGGAGGGGTGTCATGCCCGAAGGGTCATGACGGGGTGGTTGATTTTCCTTTTGAGACAGCCTCATGCTTTTCATCGGACAGTACTGATAAACAATAAGAAATGATTATAATAAACTGTAAGTAGATTATCGTCCGGAGTACAAAGCCTTCCGCTGACAGCCCTAACCAACAGGTGATCGGGAACGGGAGGTAAAGTAATCAGACATCAGAATTCGTAAATATGAAGTGGATCCTGAATTGTACCCTCTTTTGTGATCAGTTTTGGTTTTGGCAAATCAGGATTCAGATCGAGATACTCCTTTTTTGCTTTGATAGGTGTTTCAAGAATATAAGGTTTACATCTTGGTATAGCGGCCATTGCCTTTTTAGCACCCTCATAAAGGGCTTTGCGTGTCTCTTCAAAAGGATATATGACTGCAGCTTCACGAGCAATTCCCTGTTTAACAGCTACCGTAACGCAATTTTCACCAAAAAATTTCCTGGCTTCACGACATGTAGCTTCGTCGCCTGAGACCATTATAGTAGGAACACCAAGATAACCTGCAATTGCAGCTGCCTGTGCCATTTCACCTGATTCAACACCATTGTACCAGTAACGGTTCTCAGATTTTGAAGACTGAGTATGATTAAGAACACCATCGGGTGTTCCCATCATAGCATGAGCTGCAATCTGAACAAATCCGACGAATGATTTGTCGAAACCCCAGAAGACACCTTCAGATTTTGGTTTTCCTGTACCGGTAACATGCTTTGCTCCAGGCTCAAGAAGATGAGGGATAACTGTCTGTGAACCATGACCGTCGAGTATGATTATCTCGGTTGCTCCTCCATCACGCAGACCGCGAACCACAGCATTAAGATCACCCATAAGGTACTCACAGGCTTTAATATTCAATGGAGTGTCTTTTTCTCGACTTTGCGAAAACTGGTAAACCCCGCTTGCACCTTCAAGATCTGTAACAACATATATTTTCTTCTGGCTAATAACCATATTTGAAGATGTTAATATCAATAAAAGAGTAAAAAATATCCCCCGGTTCACCAGGATATGAAGTATACTTCGCTGGCTTTTTTTACAATTGTCTCTCCTGTAATTGATTTCTCTATCCATTGTTTCTCTTTTTTAATAATTATTTTATTGATTATTCTTTAATAACTTTCGTATGGCTGCCATCAGGATAGCTTCAGAACCCGAGGCTACATTAGATACTGAGCTTGTTTCATAGCCACCCTGTTGATAAGCAACTGAAGTCCCTATGTATCCGGTGCCACAATCACCATAAGCTGCCATCGCAACAAATAAATCCTTTCGCTCCGATTTTGCTGCAAGCTGATATTCTACAAACAACTCACCAGGCAGATGCAAAAGCCTTGCCCTTCCAATTGAAAGACATGTTAATTCAATTTTTTTGCCCGCTCCGATACGTTCAAGCCAGGCCAGTTTACCTGCATTGTTTTCATCCAGAAGTGAATCCGCAGCAGATGGTAATCCAGCCTTAAGTTTTTCCAGATTTTCAGCCAGAGGCAGTACCACAGGTTCCACCTTCCACTGAACAGATTCAGTTGTGACTGGTTCACGCTTTGATGTTTCCCATGCCCTTTTCATACCTTCAGCCAGACGTTCTGCAAGTATTAAACGGTTAATATGTGCTCCATCATTGTATTTACCTGCACCTATATTACCTCCAGCTCCTGCAAAATGTACGTGGAGGGCATCAGGCACAGCAAGCTGGCGTAAGAAGCGTGCTATACCCGGGTAATCGGGATTGGGTATTCCTGTATGGTAATAGCTTTGTGGATGTGAGGCATAATAACTTAATACTGCAATGGGTTTTTCTTCGTTCCAGAAGCTAACAACCGATACCATTGGATCAATCAAACCTTCAGGTTCAGCACGTAACACCGGATCTGCTGTTGCTGTGTAGCGTGTTGCCCTGACCTTACCATCAGAACCCAAAATCCGTCTGTTGGAAGCTACCTGTAACACCTGTGCTTCACCAATTCCAAGATGGGTTATAGGTTGGGAATTTCCAATTGATTTTCGCACTTTTACAGCCAACTGAGCTATTATTTTGCGGGCAAAGCTTCCCTCAAAACAACGTGGATTTACATTGGCTTCTTTAAGAATTCTCTCACTACTAAAGTCGCACCATAATGCATCATGCTGGTGGAGAGTATGTACTGCAACCCTCTCAGGTATAGTCCCTGCGGCATCTGAAAGTGCAGTTCGGAAAGCGTCATGCCCTTCATTGGATATGCAAACCCAGTCAACAGCACACAATACTATTGGTTGTCCTGAACCTAATATCACAATTCCCTTTGCCCTCTGACCCAGATCCCATGTGTTAAGTACTGAATCATAAGCTAGCTGTGTTCCTACAGGTGGTGTAACATCAATATCAAATGTTGCAATTCTCAATCCGGGAGGTACAGCAGGAATTGGAAAATCAAGACTGTGTGTGAGCAAATTCTCCTTATCTGAAACATTTTCCTTTCCTCTATCCTTAATGTTTACATGATTACAACCAGGTAGAAAGATGCTTAGTAATAAAAGGGTAAAAATTGATTTGTATGTTTTCATTATTCAAAATTATAAATCAGGTATTTTGACAATAGTTTTACAGTAGAGAGAAGCAAATTTATATTAAATTTAAGATTTATCTTTTCAACAATCCGGAAAGTGCAGTTTTTATTCTTTCTTCCATCCCTGTTGCTACCCAGCTCCATGTGTCAAGATTATGATCATTTTCTTTCCATGCCCGCTCAATTGGAATATACCCGGGAGCACACTCCCCAAAGCCTGCTGCCATGACAAATGTATCCATGTTTACCTTTTGGGCAAATAGTTGATATTCAATATAAATTTCAGCCGGAAGGATAAGAAGATTTACAAGCCCGTTATTAAAATCAAGAAGGGGAAACTCAATAATCCCTGCTCCTCCCTCTTTTTCTGCACGCATTAACCAACTGAGGCCAAGTGCAGCCAATCCATGTTCCTGGGCTCCTCCTTCAGATCTTAGTGTTCTTTCCAGCTCCTCTCGTGTGTAACCCTTACTTTGCCTGGGATCAAGTTTAACATTGGCAGTTCTGAAAGAGAGGGATCTCAGAGGCTGTTTTTTAGTATTTTCCCATGCTTCATTCATACCCTGGTATAAACGGTCAGCAAGTACAGGGCGGTTCTCATGCCTGCCGTCATTATATTTCCCGGCAGTTATATTTCCGGCTGCACCTGTGGCATATATCTGGAATATTTCCTTGTTATCAGACTGACGACGGGTTCGTGCCATACCAGGAAAATCAGGATTAACTTTTTGAGTTCTGTAATAACTCATTGGATGTGTTGAATATATGCTCAGTGCACAGAGAGCCTGCTTTCCATTCCAGAAGCTCAATGTCCGCAGAAAGGGATCAATATCCCCTTCAGGTGCATTTTGTGCTGTCGGATCGGAACAGGCACTGCTTCTGTTATAACTTGGTGTTCCATCAGGCAGGATAAAGCGACGGTTGGAAGCTATCTTCTTAACCTCTCCCATTCCATATCCGATATGGGTAACTATCTGTGTTTTTTTAAGTGATTTGCGGATAGCCTCAGCAGCAGCCTGAACAACCCTTTCGTGGAAATCGAGATCGATCAAGTCATATGGCGAATTAAACTGCTTCAGAATATGTTGTGCATTAAGATCAGCAAGGGGAGTATCGTGCTGATGGATTGAGCATAACATCACCCTTGACGGATCAGTTCCTGCAGCTTCAGACAGAACCTGGCACCATCTTTTATAGGCATCATTGCGAATTTCAGCCCAGTCAACAGAACAGAATACAACTGGTTTTTCATCAGGACACAGGAGTACAAAACCACGTACTTCAAGAGGAACTTCGATCGATTCAGCTCTTTTCCAGTCACCTGTTGCCAGCATATGACCTACAGGAGGTGTGGCATCAGACAGGAATACAGCAAGTTTGAAATCTCCATTTTTTGAAATAGCACCTGCAAGGGTACAATTTACCAATAATACTAACAGAAAAGTTATCTTTTTCATCTCTATCTCATTAATTATTAGATGTATTACTAATTCCCAGAAACATAGTCAGCATTATTCTAAATAGTTGCAATAATTCTGAAGTACCTTTTAAATAGTTGTATTGCAAATAATAGTAATAATGATTGAAATCTATCTTATTGCCTTCTTTATTCGTTCTGTTATCAGGCCAACATGTTTAAAAAGAAGAGGAAATGCAGGACCGGTCATTGCATGACCATAACCATCAAATTCATATAAAATTGTTTCCTTATGTCCTACAAGTTTCATCATACGTATCAGATATGCATTTTCTTCATATCTCCCGATATATTCTATTTCTCTGTCTCCCGTCATTAAAATAAGTGGTGGTGCATCAGCACGTACATGGAAGAGAGGTGCAAACTCATCAACAACCGGAACAAGATTAGATAAACCTCTTTCATCCCTGATAGCCTGATGAGTTATTCCATTTCCACTTAAAGGAAAGAGTCCTGCAATTTTATCAGCGTCAATATTATTAGCTGCCAGCCATCTTTTATCCAATCCGATCATGCTTGTAAGATAAGCTCCGGCTGAATGCCCTGAAACAAAAATCAACTTTGCGTTACCTCCGTATTTTTGAATATTATTGAACACCCAAGCAACGGCAGCAGCTGCATCCTTAAGATATTCCGGACATTTTACCTTAGGGTACAACCGATAACCAACAGATACTATTGCAACTCCTTTTTGAACAAGTCCTGAAGGTAAAGCCTTATTACCACCGGTTAATCCTCCTCCATGGAACCAGACAACTGTTGGAAACTCTTTTAAATCTTTTGGATAATAAACATCCAATAAGCACATTTCTCCGATGTATTTATCAGTCTGGTTTACAGAACTACTATAATAAGGAACATTTAGATCTTTTAAAAAGTAATCCTCCTGTGAAAAAGAGGAAATACAAATGATTAAAAGTAAAACTGAGATTAAAATTCTTTTCATATACTTAATATTTGCTAAAGGTTGAAAAATTATGGAAACAGAAGTACCGGTTACTCTTTACCGGTTAATGGTAATTGTATTCAAACCAGGTTTTCAAATTCAATTCCAATCTTTTTAAGAGCATACCCTGTTTCTTTTATATAATTACCATATACTGTTATCCAATGAAATCCAGGCATCTGTTCAGCTACAGTTTTACTGTCGCAATCAAAACTTATATCAATCTGGGAGCGACAAATATCCAGTGTTGGGTTATCAACAATTTTTCCCAGTAATCCAACATTTCGTTTAAATCCAAAGTCAGGCATGATATTAGTGACAGTCTGACCAATGAGCATTTCAACTTTTGGAGCAGCCCCATAATCAGACTCAAAATGTGTCATTATCCTTGCTGGTTCGAGTTTTCTGCCATCCATCCTGCGTGGTGCGGTACAATGAGCGAGTGTTATTATGTTATCGTGAGGATAGGTTGGATCATTCAGGAAAACAGGTTTTCCTGAAATGTGGCCAAGAAGTATCCCTGAAGGAACAACAACAAAATCAGATTCACAAAAAGCCAGATACCCTGCATCATTAAGAAAACTAAGAGTCATGCAGGCGGATGTCTCAGCAAGTGGCATTATTGTTCCCATGCAATGATTTATTGTTATTGCCCTGCAACCGTACCTGTCCATAATCTTACGTAGAATATCTTCCAGAACAAAACAATTTTCAACATACTGTCGTTCTGTCTCAAGTTTAATACTTTTATCCTTAAGATATTCTTCAGTAAGGGACTTTGCACGGGACAATAGTGAACGATCTGCTTTTGCTTCGGTGATAAGTTTTCCAAGTTCATCGTATGTAACAGTCTGAATGTCGAGTCGGAATTTATCCTGAACAATCTTTGGAATAACTCCTTTTGGTTGTGCCCAGGCATCAGGACCTCCTATTGCTATTATTCTTGAATCAAGGGTATTTTTCAAACCTCCCAAAGCTCTTAACCTCCACATGATCTCATCCTGGCTATCAATAACAACATCTGATTCATCAATGCCTTTCACTGCCAGCTTATCTGTATGTTTCCTGAGGAACCTGGGGCTAATTATCTCATACCATAAATAAACTGGTCCTGATTTATGCCTGCAGAAAAAGATAATATTCCTTCCCAAATTATTTAGGACATCAAAGGTATCCATGCCGCCTCCGGCAGCATATATCAGAAACACGTCTGCTTGTTCCAGGTCGGATATATTTTTCAAATCCTGGGACTTGCGCACCTTTGAAACGGGAAGAAAACTTACCGGAAAATCAGCCTGAGCATTTAGTGCTTTTATCTCTCCTTCAATACGCACAACCTCCTGAAGCGCATCTTTTTCAGACTGAATACCGCCCCAACTGCGCCAGCTGGTCTTATCTCTGCGTACCGGAACATCGTAAGTAAAAACCGGTTTTACAATCAGAGTCTTCCTCTGGTTTAATACATTTTCACTGGACTGATCTGAATTTAAAGCAGCCCAGGACAAACCTGATAATGCTACTGTACTCAATGCTGCATTACCAGTAACCTGAACAAACTTCCTCCGGGAAATATCATGTGATATATTATCCCTGTTTCCACCACAACAGGAGCAGGATTCCCTGTGAATCTCATTCGAAAAATGATTGTCTGTATTTTCCATCTTATTCCGGTTTAAAATAAAGGATTAAAAATAATTATCTCTTAAGTTAATAAATTTATTAGAAGAAATCCCTGATTTGCTGCACTGGTTCCCGGTGGTGCCAAATTTATAGTTAAAGTTTTAGAATTTGAAGACGATACCGTACACATAATGGAATACCAGTTTTCTGTTCTGAGCATAACGCGTGCTCCTGCATAATTTATACCCGCATTTAAAGCATCGCATGAAAATTGAGTTTGACTTGTAACAGAGTTAATAGTATTGTAACCTGTATTGGTTAATAGTGCCAGTTTCATTTTAACCCCATCCACAATGATTTGTGTTGCGGGTGTATTAAATGTAGCCCTGTAAATATTCCTTTCAGGCAATTCCCATCCTGTTACCACTTCCGAATCCTTAATGCTAGGTTTGTCTCCTTCACCACAGGCACCATAAACAATCTGACTACCATCATTTCCCGAACTATTAAACGTAATTGTCCTACTCCATTTGTCTCCCCTCCCGAATAAAATTTCACCTCCCGGCTGTGGGTTAAAGCTGGTTACCATTGCCAATGATTTCCACCGGGAAAGAGGGCTGGTGCCTGAATTTGCATCGTTTCCGGCAGTACTGATTACATAGTATTTTGCTGCACTACATATAAAAGAAAATAAAATCGATACAACTATTAGTGACAGCAACCTGTAAAAACAATTCCTTATGAAAAGGAAGTTTTTAATTGTAACCCGGGCATAACGCACTAATGAATAAAAAAATTTATTTTCATGTTTCAAAATAGAGTATTTTATAGTTAACAAAACCACTTCTTCCATAATAACCAATTCATTTACAATATATTATTAAACATTGGGAGGCTCTGCCTCTATGAATTTTTCTTATGAATTATGCCATTTATGAACAGAAATTATTTACCTGCTCTTAAAAACTTTGCCCGTTTGAATGTTACCTTCTGACATTAAACGAACGTAATAAATCCCTACCGGCAATTCGGTTCCATTTCCACCATGTCCGTTCCAAACATAAGTATTCAATTCATTTACTGCGTAACCATTGTAAACACGTTTTATCAGTGAACCAAGATTATCAAAGATATCAATAGTGACATTACTGTTTTTTCCGGCAAACTCAATTTTAATTTCGCTGTTAAACGGATTCGGATAAAAGCGTAAAGTACCGGCGGCCTCAGGTTTTCTAAATCCTGTTGATCCTTCACTTATACTATTCAAATTGGTACCAACAAGAATAATGGAAGTGAACGGCTGTAATGTAAATGTTCCTGGTATTGGATTTCTATTAATATCTTTAGCAACAGCACCGTTTAAATTGAAGGTTTTTGCAATTTTTGTGGCGTTATAAATAATTTCCTGCGTTTCACCAGCTGACAAATCTGTACTAATATACGTGCTGTTATAATCACTGCCGATAAATGCTTTCCATTGTTCAAATGTATTGTATCCAAATGGAGTACTATTTTTGAAAACCAAATCACTGGCAAATCCATTGACATAAATATTATTGTCAAATACTACGTTGCCACCAGAATATGATATTGCAAGTTGACGAGGGTCATAATCATCCGTAGCTTTCGCGATAACAAACAAATTATTATTAACGTTGCTTTTTACTGTACCCGAATATTTAGATGCATTAAAACATTGCCTTGCATCAAATACCGTATTCTTTCTGATAATATGGTTTTCAACTCTGTGTAAGAAGATACCACTATTTGAACATCGTATTACCGTATTAAATTCTGCTGTAATATTCAATGTTGGCTCATCGAGGTAAATTCCTTCTCCAAGATTACGGCCAGTTGTGCCGCCAGTATTATTGCCAACAACATGATCAATGATATTATAAGCAACTAACGAACCAGATGCCGTGGGACTACCCGTGTAAATACCGCCACCATCGGATTTCATTAAGCAGACATCTTTAATGAAGTTATACTGTAAAACAGATCTCCCTCTCCAGAAAATCCCGTTATAACTTGCTCCAATTATCCGATTATATCCAATGGTATTGCCATCACCCGAAATCTCCAACCCACTTCCACCATTATCAGATGTTGTCCCATTAAATCCCAATGTCTCAAAATTGCCAGTATTGGTAACTTCATTGTCCCTAATAAGCGAGTTGCTAATCCAGGTGTATATACCTTTACCATTAACATCATCAATTTTGTTGTTTTGAATTACCCAATCTGATTTTGCTCCTTCTGAAAATATTCCATACCCCTGTCCTTCAATCTGGTTATTGTCAATTATTAGATTAGTGCCATTTACAAACAATCCCTTTTCTCTTTGCTGAAGTATGTTTAAATCGCGAATAGTAATATAATCCTGATTGAGAAGATAAACGCCATCGTCAATAACAGAACCTCTTATCTCATAATTGTCAGGTGAATTTCCATTGGGTGTCCATAAATAAACCGTTTTCGTCACAGTATTGTAATACCATTCGCCTGAAGAATCGAGAAACTCTAATCTATTCATTAGAAGAAATCCCTGATTTACTTTAATGGTTCCCGATGGTGCCAAATCTATAGTTAAAGTTTTAGAATTTGAAGACGTTACTGTACGCATAATTGAATACCAGTTTTCTGTTCTGAGCATAACGCGTGCTCCTGCATAATTTATACCCGCATTTAAAGCATCGCATGAAAATTGAGTTTGACTTGTAACAGAGTTAACAGTATTGTAACCTGTATTGGTTAATCGTGCCAGTTTCATTTTAACCCCATCAACAAAGATTTGTGTTATGTTTGTGTTAAAAGTGGCCTTGTAAATATTCCCTTCATGCAATTCCCAACCTGTTATCACTTCCGAACCATAAATTTTAGGTTTTTCGCCTGTGCCATATGCTCCATAAACAATAGGATTTCCTGCAGTTCCTGAAGCATTTACCATAATCGCACCATTCCATTCATCTCCTCTTCTAAAAAGAATCTGGTCGCCCGGGCTGAAAACAAAATTATTGACATTTGTCAAACTGCGCCATGCCTGATCCATGCTAGTACCTGGATTAGTATCATTTCCATTTAAACCTACATAATATGTTGTTGCCCTGGAAGTACCTGCCAGCCCAATTATGCAAATAGAAAAAATGCAATATTTTAGGAAAAAACATCTTAAAAATAATCGATAATCCTGTAAAATTGTTTTCATTTTTTACCCACCTTTTAATTTATTGTGACTAATAAGTGCCTGGAGTTTGGAGTGCCCAGAGTGCCTAAAGTTAATAATAATAATAGAATGAATTAGTTTCTTTTATAAGCAGCGATAACACTTAAAGCTCCTGCCACATTTTGATTATTTTTTATGACAGTAACTATTATGGATCTCAGGATGGCGAAGTTTGCAGCAGCACCCCGTACGTCTTTTCGACAAACAATGCAGGCCTCCTTCACTTATCTGAACAGCAAAGATGTCATTGAGCATTTCCTGAAGCCTTTTAAGGGAAGGTATACCTTACGCTAAGATAACCAATGAGAGATTCAATGCTCTTTCCATATTTGACAGGACTGTCAACTTCAACAGGAAAGTCACTCTCGACTACCTTTCCGCAAGTACAGGTACACTTATAAACCCTACGCTATGTCACTATCTGTTTAATGATGGGGATATCGATAACTTTTTTCGTTAATCCAAAACATAATTTATTAGTCACACTTGATAATTTTGGATTGGTAGGTCGAGTACTTGTCATTTATTAGTATGAAGTAGAATCCATTTGGTAAATTATCAAGATTGAAAATTTCAGGATTATTTTGAACTTTTCGTTTGATTAATGGCCTACCTGTAGCATCAAGAAGAACAAGTTCTACTTCTCCTTTCGGCAGGCTTAAAAATCGAATGGAAACCTTGTTTTTAGCAGGATTGGGAAATATTTCAATGTTATTAACAGGGTTGGACGATGCTATATCGATGCTGAGTGTGGCCAAATCATATAAAGCCCTGATCCCGGAAGGGGTTAATGCATAATTATAGATTCTCACTTCATCGATAGCGCCTTTGTATACAAGGGTAGGTATCGCGATATCTCTACCCGCGCCGATTAATAAATTGTACCCACTTCCTGAATCTATATTACCCGTGGCATCAATGCTGGCTACCACGTTATTATCAAGATAAATAACTTTCATCGCACCGTCATAAATCAACGCCAGATGATGCCAGTTACCATCCCATAGAGCAGTTACATTTTTTATGGAAAACCAGGAATTGGTAGTTCCTGTTGTTTTAAAACCGATCTCTTTGGTGTCTGGTTTGATATAAAGCGCGTAAGTGTCGGTGTTTGGCCCTCCGTGCATAATAATACCCTGGTTGCCCCCGGTGGTTCCGGCAGGTTTTAACCAGACACTTAAGGTAAATTCGTTCAGCACGTTAACGCCAAAACATTCACCCAGGTTAATATACCCTGATCCGGTAAATGACAGACCCATCCCCTTAATACCCTCGATTCTTAATGTCTCGTTATGGATAATTCCATCGTTCGAGCCATTCGAATCTTTAACAATATCTCCGGAAGTCTCTTCAAACAGGTATTCTGAGAATGTCGTTGAACCGGTAAAAAATTTGATCGATACATTGGCAGTGGCCGATAAGGGATCGGTGCCATTATCTGTTACCCGGACGACCAGGACAATAGTGGTGTCTTTGGTCATGTTGAGAATGGCATTGGTCCGTATTTCACCGGTGGAAGGATTGATCGTGAACAGAGCTTCATTGTTCCCCTGAAGAATCGAATAACTTAACGACTGATCCGGGTCAGAATCGGTGGCAGTTACCACTCCGACAAATTCATTCTTCTGTTTGACTCCCAGAATATCGAAGGATTGGTTTTGAATTTTTGGCACATGATTTTCTCCGGGGACAAAGGTTGTTTTGATAAGAATTTTTGAAGTAAAAGGCGCCAACGTGATCGTTCCTATTACCTTTTCTCCATATATATCCTTGTAAATAAAATTTTCCAGCTCAAAGGTTTTGGTCTGTTTCGTATCGTTATAGAACAATTGTTCTGTTTCACCTGATATCATTGGTGATGAGTCTATTGTTGAATTTGCATCCTGCCCTGTCGCTGTTTTCCATCCTGCAAAATCGTAATATGCATATTCTGGCATAGATGTTCTTCTAAAAGTTTTCGAACTATTATAGTGATGGACATAGGTGTTATTATCAAAAACAACACTGTCAGCACCATTGTGGACTCTTGACAATAATTGATTTTCCTCTGCTTCGTCGGCAATGTTAAGGGCATAAACGATATTATGGTGAAATGAATTAACATCCCATTCCCTGCTAGCCAGCAATCCATTTCGGTTACCAAATGAAGTATTATATCTAACCTCCGTCTTGCCATTATGATGAAGAAAGAGCCCGCCACCATTACAATAGGCCACGGTATTGTTTTCAAGGATTATATTTCCTGTTGGATCGTCCATATAAATTCCATGAGCTTTTCTTTCAGTTGATGTCACACCATCAGCATTTCCTATAGCGTAAAGAACGATATTGCTATTTAATAATGAATTATAGGAAGTTGGAGAAGGAGTATAAATACCTCCGCCATCTTGTGTTACCAAACAGGAACGGGTTATAAAATTATATTCAATATAGGATTTCCCCCTAAAATATAGTCCGGAGTAGCCTGTATTTGAAATTCTATTATACCTAATCGTATTTTCAGAACCGGGACTGTTACCATAAACATCAATACCCACCCCAAATAAAGTACCTGTAATGGCATTTCCACTACCGTTTAGTCCTATATTCTCAAGTAATCCAATATTCTCAACGGTATTATCAGAAACATCCGAATCAGCAATAATTGCATAAATACCCCTTTGGTTCTGTCCGTTTACGTAATTGTTTGTAATTGAACAATATCTAGCAATAGTGCCTTGAGTATTATATATATATAACCCAAATTGATCCTGATTTTTCAATGTATTATTATTAATTACAATATTTTCGTTGCCACCAGGAAAGTATATTCCATATCTTGTTTGCTCTAAAATTTCAAGGTCTCTTACCATTATGTAATCCCTGCCAGAGTTTAAAAAAACACCGTTGTCAATAATTGAACCCCTTACTATGTAATTATTTGGTGTATCTCCTTCGGGTGTCCGGAAATAAACCGTGTTTGCAGCATTGTCAAAACACCACTCGCCTGATGAATCAAGAAATTCAAGTTTCCCCATTAATATAAACCCCTCTCCTACATTATAATTGTATGTTTCGGAAGCATCCAATGTAATAGTATTACCTGAAGAAGCTGATACAGTTCGGGTTACAGCCCGCCAGTCATTTGTCCTGCCAAACCATTTGCAGCCTGTATAATATCCATCTGCCTTGCTCGGAATTTCCGTTGAGGTAAATTGTGTTGAGCTTTGAACGGATGTAATGGTGCTGTACCCCGTATTTTGAAGCCTCGCGACTTTCATTTTTGCTCCATTTAAAAACAATTGGGTTACCGGATTTGTAACTGTTGCTTTCCAAATATTCCCTTCATGCAATTGCCATCCTGTTATCACTTCCGAACCATAAATTTTAGGTTTGGCCCCTTCACCATAGGCACCATAAACAATAGGATTTCCTGCAGTTCCTGAAGCATTTACCGTAATTGTACCATTCCATTCATCTCCTCTCCTGAATAAAATTTCATCTCCCGGCAGAGGGCTAAAGCTGTTTACCTTTGCCAATGATTTCCACGGGGAGGCGGGGCTGGTACCTGAATTTACATCATTTCCGATAGAACTGCTAACATAGTATTTTGTTGCATTACATAAAAAAGAAAATAAAAACGATACAACTATTAGTGACAGTAACCTGTAAAAACGATTCCTTATGAAAAGGAAGTTTTTAATTGTAACACTGGCATAACGCACTAAAGAATAAAAACAATCAGGTTTCATAATTTCAAATATATCAGTTTTGTTTTAAAGTAAAATTATTCAGTTATATTTTCCCGGGAGGTGGAAGATGCAATTCTACATTATCAACTACTAATACCCAATCTCCATCAGGTGGTGTAAAAGTCTTTAATCCTGTATTATTAAAAGTTCCAATGAGTTTGGTATCAGCAGTTGAAGGATTATACCACCAGCATTTGGAACTATTTCCGGCCATAGAACTCAAATCAATTGTTACGGGTTGACTTATAGGTAAATAGGCGATCAAAGTGCTTTTGTCCATAGTAATGGCTGCCGTTACATAGTTTGTGCTGCCCCATTCTCCATAACCATCGACTAAGAACCGATGTTCAAAGTCAGGTGCCAGTCGAACCCAATCCCTTGAACGAAACAAGCGTTGCAGATAATCTATTCCTCTCGATCCTTGATTATCTAGCTCCGGTTTCCAATCTGTTAATCCTCCACAATATATTGATGTTGACCCAAAGTGCCAAATCGGGCAATTACCAAAGATGTAACCCATTGCTCCACCCAAAACAGCCTGGTAAGACTGAGAACGCAATTGTACAGGGGTGGAATTGCGCTTGTGTTCATTTTCATAACCCGATTCTATCATAAAATAGGGCATCGCCGGAGAGAGTTGATATGCCGTTTTATAGTGACGGTAAATAGTGGAATCATAACTATAAACGTTGTTGACAGTTAGCCAGAGATCATTTTCCCAGTAGGTTGTTGCCATGGTACCGGCGTGATTATGTGCTGTCATCAGGTGCAGCGTATCTGTTTCCAGGATGCCTTTTACCATTTGTAATACTTTGTCTTTCACAGGAGTCGGATCCGTATCACCTCCAATAAGCCACATAATGTTATCGAATTTTTTATATCTGTTTCCTACAAACCGACCCCAAGCATGAATATCGCTCTCAGAGGCCGCCTCAATCTTTTGAATCCATCCTTCATCTTTGTACCCGAGATATAACGGGTTCAGCAGAACAAGTATATCGCGCTTTTGAGCTTCTTGTATCACAAAATCTGCATGAGCAAAATATTCCTCACTTGCTGAAATAAATGGTTCCCCAGTAAAAGGAGGGTCTCCATAAATATTTGCAGGTGCATTGCTTCCGTATTTGTTCTCGATCAGGTTCGCAAGAATCACTGAAAAGCCTTTCTGTTTTCTGTTATCAAGATAAAAAACTACATCTTCCTTATTTAGCTGAGCAATGATTGACCACGCTGCATCACCAGACCAGAAAAAAGGAGTTCCGGTCTGATCCACTAAATGGTGGTTATCAGAGGAGCTTATTTTAAGCGGGAAAACTGTATTTCGCAACGATTTTTGATTCTGTTCAGATTGATTGGTTCCAGCTGGAAACATGAACCTTTTTTCCCCCTGACACTTGAAGCCAAACCCTGACAGAAAAAAAGTTAACGTTGCTATAAAGATGAACTTGGTTACCTGATGGTAGTAATTTAGCATGAAATAAGATGTATAACTTAGGTTGTAAACTCTAATTCATAGCCGATCATTTGTCATGAATCTTTCAGCATCCCCCAATAAATAATGTTTTTCGACAAAAACACAGACAAAGAAGGATGACTATTTCGTATCGGTTATGAAGTACCTGTCTCCTCTCCAGCCTCAGCAATCCATTTTTAGTTTATTCAACACACTAGAACAAAGTGCTGTAATGGTCAACATAGACTCCTTCACCAATTCCAGGGTCAGGAACAGTAGCCTTGGAACAAAAAATAAGACCTCCAATTTCCCCATTTCTTAACAAGTGGTAATACCCATCCCATTGGTACTTCATTTGATCCATTGTCAGCGGCTTCCTCTCCCCGTATTTCCATAAATAGCATCCTGTCGATACCAAAAAAATCAGCACCTGCCTCTGGTTCCGGGGTTTTCTTCCCTGGCAGTTTGTAACCACTCTCCAGCGATCCTCCGTTATGGCGTCCGGCATTCTGACCCCATAACCAGAAATGATCTTTCACAATTTGAAATAAAAAGATTGTTTAAAAATTTTCTCAACTATTTCTGACCAGTCCTCTGAGTATAGCTGTCTTAAAAGATGGATGCAATAATCACTTCATATATACCGCATTTAATTATATGTCTATCATATTCTATAAGATCAACTCCCCCAGCATGTTTAAAAGAGAGCAGGTGATCGTAACATTACTAAATTCACTGCTTTCAACCATAGAACATCCTGATATCACAATGGAACCGGTAAACCCAGGATCGTTCATCCAGGTTAGTTTTAAGAGATTTTTGCAGTTATTGCTAATCCCCAAAGGGGTTCGTTAATAAATTGATTTAGCATAAAACTTTATCTATCTCTAACCTGATTAATTCATATCTTAAAATTAGGTATAAAAATTGACATTTGCGTTTATTTTTATTCTGGCAGAGTTCATGATTTAGTTTTATGAATGAGATTTTAAGATTTTTATCTGATACCGCTTTAATTTTCTCGCGATGGTATTCACTTTTTACCCAAAATCTTTCGAGGGGAAATACCTTTTTCATCCAGGTTACTGATTATCAGATTATATAATTGGGATACTGTGATTTAATATTTCTAAGGTCGAAGCATGATCAGCATCTCAAAGCCTTTTATATGCTCATTTTTGTTGTGCAAAACTGAGATAGCTCTAACTTTGTCATTGTTTTCATTTCTTTAACCCATGCTGCGGTTTAAATATTTTTTTGCTGGATGGTTTTCATAAATTCCTTTAAATACTTGTATTTGCAATGTGTGTATAAGTATGTTTGCCATAGAGTGCAGAAACATACGAAACTGTTTTGCTGTAATCTTTGTAGAGGACAACCGGTCTGATTTAAGGTACAACTTATGATCTTTTATACGAAGCTCCATTGAACCAGGAGCACAGTAGACTTTCGCGCATAAATCACTGGTACGAAAATATGCCAGACTGGTGACTATGTACCGGATGCAGGTTCCCATAGTGTTTACTTCAACTTTCACAATAACTCGTTGGTAGTTTTCCCAACTCCCGACTTAGTACATAAATGAATGTTAACGTTTTACCGGCTGTCGACCAAACACTCACCCAAACGAAGGAGATCAGTTTACCATCCGAACATCCTGCATAACTCTTAAGAAACATCAAAGCAAGCATTCCCTGAGGTCTGAATATCCTATCAGGTCCCTTACTGTAATCTCTGATTTTCAGTTTTTTAGCAAGTTCAAGTCAGGGAATTGCCTGATATATATGACCTAATTCCGATTGTTGGAAAGAGTTCCAGTAGAGTGAAAACTCTTTTTGTGGTGAAATGAAATTAGTTTCTTGGGTAGTTTCGTAGATTCTTCGTATTTTTCTCTTAGTATTTTTCCTAAATTACCCCGATTTTTAGCTGTTCAGAGCTTTTTTTGGGGTTTTTCTTAAATATAATAAGATTTAACTATTTGTCAATCAATAGTTTTTAGAATTTATGATCATCTTTAATTAAGTTGTTAATGAATAACAAAAAAACCTTTTTATGAATAATTCAGGTTAAGTTATGGTATGCAATTTAAGATATATAAAAAATAATCTGTTTAACACTAAGTTATTACCTGAAAACATTAGCTGTTAATAGAGTAATAATTATTTTACTTAGAGAGTTGAAAATGTGATTTTCTAATTTTATAAATTTTTACGATAATTAATATTGAATTTAATCTTTTAAAATTAGATTTGTTCTTTCCTTTTATTTCTCAAATAATCTACAATAATTTTTAATAATAATGGCATACGTTTCTGAACAAATCAATCTGGACTCGGAATCAAGAAGTTCACAAACCTATATAGTAGCAACTGCATTTCTATCACTTTTTGCATTAGTAGGTTTAGCTTATTACGGATTACCATTCTTTTATGATTTCATGGTCAAGGAATATGGTTGGTCAAGGGCAACTGTTACATCAGGGAATGCCCTTGGCAAGCTTATTGTCGGACCACTTTTCGGATTTTTTGCCGGCTGGATGATTGACAAATATGGCCCGAGAAGACTAATGCTTGCAGGGGTATTGATGATGGGAACCGCACTTGTAGGGCTAAGTATGTCAGATACACTAAGTTCATTTTATCTGTTTTATATTTTTAATGCGCTTGGATATGTAAGTGGTGGACCATTACCATGTCAGGTCCTGATTTCCAGGTGGTTCGATAAAAACAGAGGGAAAGCGATGGGGATAGCTTACCTGGGAATCGGGACTGGTGGAGCACTAGTACCCTTAATTGCTTCAAACCTTGAAAAAAATTACGGCTGGCACAATTCTCTTGCAGCCCTGGGGATTCTTGTAGTTATTATTGCTTTTCCCATGGTATTTTTCATTAAGGGTTCTAAAGTTAAAGTAACAGAACCGGGCAAAAGAGAGATAGCTGTTCCTATAAAAAAGATACTAACAAATCCATATTTCTACCTGTTGGCTCTTGGCAGCATGTGTTCAATTGGAGCTGTAGGAGGAATCGGTCAGCATCTTAAACTTTATCTGCGGGATCTTGATTATACACAGCAAGAGGCTGCACATGTAATGTCATTCATGCTGTTTTCGAGTCTGGCAGGAAGAGTTATTATGGGTTGGCTGGCAGATCTTATACGCCGTAAATATGTCATGATACTGATATACATGATCGTAGCCTTAGCTATACCCTTGCTCCTGATGCCTGATTTTCCCGGACGCGTTTACATATTTGCTTGCATATTTGGTATTGGGCTGGGTGGGGATTATATGATTATTCCATTAATGGCAGGTGATCTTTTTGGTGTTAGAGCTCTTGGAAGAACTATGGGAATAATACTTGTTGCAGATGGTATAGCAGAATCGATGTTTCCTATGCTTGTTGGAAAAGTATATGATTTAACCAGCAGTTATACAATTGGGTTCATTATTCTTATTTGCGTTGCTCTTACAGGAGCCATTCTGGTTTCATTCCTCCCAAAAGCAATGAAAGTAACCGAGTAAACATTAATATGAAAAAAACTTTAATCTCAGCATTAAAGGCTTCAGGTGAAGTATTATTAAAAAACTATAACAGACCTGTTGATATAAGAGTCAAAGAGTCACAGAGCAGTATTGTCACAAAAACCGATCTGAAAAGTGATTTATTAATTTTGAAAATGATAAGGGAGAGATTCCCGTTTCACAATATTATTTCGGAAGAGAGTGGTTTTACAAACAATAATTCAATTTACACATGGGTTATTGATCCACTTGACGGCACTTCAAATTTTGCATCTGCCCTGCCATGGTTTGGGGTATTAATATCTCTATTTGAGGATAATAATCCCATTATGGGAGGTGCATATCTTCCACTAAGTAATACTCTCTATTTTGCCGAAAAAGATAAAGGTTGTTATAGAAACGGGAAACGTTTTTCAATGGCCATCAACAAGGAACTAAAGAATTCATTGGTCTCATTTTCTGTTGATTATACAGATGATGAAGTATTCCTTAATAAATGTATGGATATTTATAGGAATATTGTGAAAGGAGCCAGGAATATACGCTCAACAAATTCACTTGTTGACTTTATTTATGTAGCTGAAGGTAAGTTCGGAGGTTGTATAAACTTATTCACAAGGATATGGGATATTTCAGCACTCGGTTTAATAATATCCGAAGCCGGAGGTACTATGGTAGATATAAAAGGTAAAAAAATAGAATTTATGCTGAATAATAATATTGTTGAAACTAATTTTTCTGTAATAGCAGGTTCTGAAGATATTGTAAGATCATTGAAAAAAATAATCTTATAAACTCTTATTATTCATCATATTCGAAAAGTTTATATTTTTAGTTTTCTCTTTAACTGATTAATCAAAAGAAGTAAAAACAAATTAATATTAATCTGTTATGCAAAAAAAATTTAAATATTGTCTTGCTTTTACCCTGATAATCATATTATCCAATAGCTGGACATTCCAGCAATCTGGATCTGACAGGATGGACCTGATGAATTTCAAAGGGTCTTCAGGAAAAATACAAAAAGTAAAAAATTCCCGTGATTGGGAAAAAAGGCGTCTTCAAATACTTGATAACATGCAGCTTGTAATGGGTCCCATGCCTGATGCTTCAAAAAAAGTGCCGCTTGATATTCAGGTTTCTGAAGAAGTTGAATTTGATGGAATAAAGCGAATAAAAATTACCTATGCAGCCGAAAAAGATGACCGGGTTTCAGCATACCTTTTAATTCCATTAATTACAAATGGTCAGGTTCCCGGGATATTATGCCTTCACCAGACGATAAAGATCGGGAAGGAAGAGCCGGCAGGACTCGGGGGCAGCCCTAATCTCAATTATGCACTGGAACTGGCCAAAAGAGGTTATGTTGCACTGGCACCCGATTATCCGAATTTTGGAGAATATACTTTCGATCCTTATAAAAATGGATATTTGAGTGCAACCATGAAAGGAATATGGAACCATATGGCTGCTGTGGATCTTCTCCAGTCATTACCCGAAGTTGACCCTGACAGGATCGGTTGTATTGGACATTCATTAGGCGGTCACAATTCCCTTTTCGTGTCGGTTTTTGACAAACGAATCAAGGCTGTGGTAACAAGTTGTGGTTTCACATCATTCTACAAGTATTATAATGGTGACCTGACAGGTTGGTCCCACAAAGGTTATATGCCCAGGATAGCAAGTGTTTATGACAAGAATCCGGCAAAGATGCCTTTTGATTTTACAGAAGTAATTGGTGCATTGGCTCCCCGACCTGTCTTTATTAATGCTCCTCTGAAAGACAGTAATTTTGAAAATTCCGGAGTGCATGATTGCGTCAATGCTGCAAAACCAGTGTATAATTTGCTTAAGGCAACTGGTAAAGTAGTGTTAACAACTCCCGATGCTCCTCATGATTTTCCGGTGACCGTCCGTGAAGAGGCGTATAAATTTTTTGACAAAGAACTTAAGTTTAATAAAGAAAATATTTCCGGGAGCAATAAATCTGACAAAAGAAAATCTGCAGACAAAACAAATGAATGGCAGGCAGGATTTGGTAAGCGTGTCATAACTCCACAAAATGATGTATGGCTCGCCGGCTATGGAACCAAAAGGCCTGCTGCGGATAAGATTCATGATATATGGGTAAAAGTAATGGCTTTGAAAAGTCCGGACGGAAAAAGAATAGTTATGGCCACAACTGACCATATGGGCATGTCAAAAACAGTTTATGAAAGTATTTATTCAAAAGTAAATAAGCTGTATAAAATTGACAGATCTGAATTTATGCTTACCTTCTCACACAACCACTGCGGACCATGCCTGAGGGACGATCTGGTAGATTATTATCCCAGTGATGATGCTCAGCGAAAAGCTGTTAATGAGTATACCGATTGGATGGAAGTTCAGGTTATTGATGCTATCGGAGACGCACTAAGAAGCTGGCAGAGTGCGAAACTCTTAATGGGTGAAGGCAATTGTACTTTTGCCGTCAACAGAAGAGAGAATCCTGAGGCAGAAGTTCCCGGGATGATACAATCGGGTATCCCATTTAAAGGAGTTGTCGACCATTACGTCCCTGTCCTTGCTATTAAAAATAATGAAGACAAGCTGCTTGGAATACTCTTTGGATACGCATGTCATCCTACAACACTTTCATTTAATTCATGGTGTGGAGACTATCCCGGATTTGCCCAGATAAACCTTGAAGCAAATCATCCGGGTACAGAGGCTATGTTTTTTAATGCATGTGGTGCAGATCAGAATCCACTTCCACGAAGAAAGGTTGAACTTTGCGAAAACTATGGCAGGATGTTGTCTGAAGCTGTTGAAAAAGTACTATCCGGCCCAATGAAACCTGTTTCACCAGGAATCAGTACAGCTTTTAAATTCGTCAACCTGGCTTATGAAGAGAATGTGACCCGTGAAAAACTTATTCCGATCGCAAATGGGAAACCTTCAGTTCAGTCGCGATGGGCTCAACGTATGCTTAAACAGATTGATGACGGAGTTGTTTTTCCAACCTCCTACCCCTACCCTGTTCAGGCATGGCAGTTTGGTAAAGAGCTGTTAATGATAAGCATAGGGGGCGAGTCAGTAGTTGATTATTCACTTCGCTTCAAACGCGATTTTGGACAAGGTACTTGGGTTTGCGGGTATGCAAATGATATGGCTGCATATATTCCTTCACGTCGTGTATGGGAAGAGGGTGGTTATGAGGGAGGTCCTCACCTGGATGAATATGGTCGTCCTGCCTGGAGATGGGCAGGCGATATTGAAGATCGCATTTCATCCACTGTGAACCAGGTTGTAGAAAGTGTCAGAAAATAGTAGAATATAAAGAAAAAAACCCGCCTTTGCAGCGGGTTTTTTTAAAGCATATACTCTTAATTTAAATAGCATCCTGATAAGCCAGGAACAGAGCCTTGTAATATTTCATGAATCTTATCGGATCAGGATTACCATCTATCTCAGCATTGCAGTATCCTTTGTAACCAATACCTGTCAGCAATTTAAATAACTGACGGAACGGATATTCTGGAGTCCACAATTCATGCATATGAACACCTCTCAGCCGGTCTTTTACCAAGTTAAAATTGGCTTCGATTCCACCTTCCTGTGTATCCTCCGGATTACAGTTCCAGTTTACATACACATGAGGACTTTGTGAATAATCGATGATCTTCTTAATAACAGATGGTCTGTTGGTTTTTGAGCCATGGATACAGATCCTTACTTCAACACCGTTGTTAAAACCAAATTCACCCACTTCAGCCAATGCTTTTCCAATCTGTTGTTCGGTTTTTTCTTCCGGAACACCGGCTGGCAGAGCATTTCCGAAAACTCTGATTCCGACAGCTCCAACATCTTTAGCTAACTTTATATACTCTTTTGTACCTTCAATATTTTTTTTCAACTCAGCTGCATCAGGTGAGTGATACTGAAACCCGCTTGCAAGACTTATTACTTCCAGCGGTGAATCTTTGAAACGTTTTTTCACATCAGCTCTTTGTGCTGCTGTAAGATTTATTTCCACCTTATGAGCATGAGTTGTACGCAGTTCAACTGTCTGGTATTTTGCCTCTGTAAGATTTTTGATAATTGTTTCAATATCCCAGTCTTTTGCAATTGTATAGGTCATAATACCAATTTTCAATGGATTGGTATTCAAAACAAATGGTTTCTTCTGCTGGGTTTCTACTGAAGCCATAGCAGCAACCGGGACAATAGCTGCAGTAGTCGTCAAAGCAGCAGTCTTAATAAAATTTCTTCTTTCCATATTCAATTCTTTTAAATATAATAATTAAGGTTAATCTTATAAGGATTTTGAATTAAAACAATCTGCAGAAAGAGTATTCAGAATGTCTGACATAATATTTTACTGTTTTTAATAAATACTCCAGGCAAATACATTAGATATTATCATGTTGTGCAAAGTAAAAGAAAAGTAAATACAATACAAATTTTATGGTTATAACATTAACTGATTTGTAATGATTTAACATTTTTTAAATCTTACATAATACTGATAATTAAAAAAAATTCTTGTATGTTACTTTTTTATAAATAATTTTAAGATTTAGAAAACTTAATAATCAGAGAACCTCTATTAAAAATATGAAATTATGAAAACAATTCGTCGCCGTGATTTTATAAAGAGCACAGCTGGTACTGCAGGAGGTATTATCGCTGGACCGGCTTATATTAAGAATATGCTGACAAACAGCCCGAATGAAAGAGTAAATATTGCATTGGCCGGGATAAGCGGAAACAGACCGCGTGTTAGAGGAATGATTTCAGGAAGAGGTATTGCACATATAAACGGGTATTCTAAGGTCCCTAACGCAATAATCACAACAGTTTGTGATGTTGACGAAAGGCTTTTCCCTGGTGTAGTTGATAATGTTGAGAAATTATTCGGAGCCAGACCAAAAACAGAAGTTGATTTCAGAAAACTGTGTGACAATAAAGATATTGATGTTATTTCAATAGCAACACCTGATCACTGGCATGCACTGCATACAATATGGGCATGTCAGGCAGGTAAGGATGTATATGTTGAAAAACCTGTATGTCATAACCTTTCTGAGGGTAGGAAGATGGTTCAGGCAGCAAGAAAGTATAACCGGATTGTCCAGGCAGGTATCTGCTATAGGAGCAGCAAATCGGTAAAAGAAGGAGTGAAATTTATATCTGAAGGAAAAATGGGGAAGGTATATATGGCCAAAGGTCTGGTATATGGCCCACGGCAACCTATTGAACATGTAAAAGATACTCCTGTCCCGGCTGGTGTACACTGGGATAAATTTCTTGGCCCGGCTCCTTATCGTCCCTTCAATGAAAACAGATATATCTATACATGGCACTGGTTCTGGGATACAGGAACAACAGAGTTTGGAAACAATGGTATATACAGAATGGATACAATCCGGTGGGCTTTAAACAAAAACACACACCCTGTAAAAGTACACTGTACGGGTGGAAAATTCGCCAGAGATGATGATCAGGAGGTTCCTAATATTCTTATTGCTAATTATGAGTACGATGATGGTATAATAATCCAGAATGAAGTGAGAAGTCTTATTACCAATCCTGAGGGCCTTAGCGACTCTGGAGATATCTTTATCTACAGCGATCAGGGCTGGATGACTTTCTCTACAGATGGTTTCAAAACATATTTTGGACCAAAGAATGAACCCGGACCGGCTATGTCTGATAAAGAGATACCTGAAGAACAAAGGAGCAACGGATGGAAAAATCTTATCGAATGTGTCAGAAGCAGACGACTGGAAGATCTTGATAATGATATTCTTAACGGTCATATGTCAGCTGCCCTGGGGCACCTAGGCGTTATTTCTTACAGGACAGGAAGGAAGCTGGCTTTTAACCCGGATACTGAAAAGTTTGTCAATGATAAAGAGGCTGATAAACTATTAACTAGAAATTATCGTGAACCTTATGTTGTTCCAGAAATTGTTTAATCCATTTCCCAATATGGGAAGCTTTTAATTAAATAAGAAAATCTAACCTTTTGAACCATTATTACTAATAACTATTAAACTTATGGGACTTAACCTGAATACCTGTTTTTGTGCTATAATCCTTTTTTGCTCTATAAACGGAGCTGCTGAAGGTTCTGATCCTGAAAAACCATATTATGAGGTTTGGGAACTGAAATCATTAAAAAAAATTAATGGACACTCTGTGACCGTTTTTGGTAATCCCGAAATTGTCAGAACCAAATGGGGAAAAGCAATTAAATTTGATGGAGTTGACGACAGGTTACTTATTGATAATAATCCGATTGGTGATGCCAGGGAATTTACTGTTGAGGTTATATTCAAACCTGAACCCGCCTATAATATCAGTAATGCTCCGCGTTTTATTCACATCCAGGATCCGGATGACTCCCTTAGCAAAAGATTGATGATTGAGCTACGGATAACTGAAAAAAACGAGTGGTATCTTGATGGATACATGCAGACTGATGCTGGAGAAAAAACTCTTGTCAATAAAACACTTATCCATTCTACAGGTGAATGGATTCACGCAGCAGTAACTTTCAAGGACAATACATTTAAAACTTTCGTAAACGGGACTCAGGAATTATCCGGGAACGTTCCGTTTAATGAAAAATTAATAAATAAAACCGGTATGACTTCAATTGGAGGAAGGATGAACAAAATTAATTATTACTGTGGATTAATCAAGACTCTCAAAATTACCAGAAAAGCCCTTTTACCAACAGATTTTATTAAACTAGATACAGGTATGAAATAAGAAATCTGTTTTGCACCTGATATACTTTTAATTACCAATCCCTGAGCTAACTATTTTGCTAATTATAACTCACTTTAATCAAAATATTCTGATATATTTGGAATAGCAATAATTCGCATATTAGATACTAAAATATTTTAATCCGTAATTTTAAAAAGGAGGGACTATGAATTTCTTAAAAACACTCAACAAATCAGTTTTGTTAGCAACCATGGCAGTTTTTGTCATAAGCATTTCATGCCAGAACAATTCTGCGAAACAGGAAGGATATCAGGATCTTTTTGATGGTAAAACACTTAACGGATGGAAGATCCTGAATCAGGATTGGAATAATCCTGACAGTAAACCTGAATTTTATATAGAGAATAACATGATAGTGTGCAATACAACCCTTAATAATTCTGGCGGTGGCTATCTTGTTACCGAAAAATCATATAGTAATTTCATACTTGAGTTTGATGTCAAAATTGACACATCGCTCAATTCCGGATTACAGTGCCGCAGCCGTGTATGGGAGAAAGATACTTCATCAGTCTATATTGCAGGTGATGCTGCAGGTACAAAACATGAATCAAAATGGAGGGCAGGTTATGTTTGGGGATATCAGATAGAAGTAGACCCATCGAGCCGTGCATGGTCAGGTGGCTTATATGAACCAGGGAACAGAGGCTGGATTGTAACTCTTGCTAATAATGAACCGGCACGCAAAGCTTTCAAACCTATGGACTGGAATCATTTTAAGATTTTAATGGATGGGAATAAAATACAAACCTGGGTAAATGGTGTACTCACTGTTGATACAACAGATGATATGTCCTCATCTGGTTTCCTTGGCTTACAGTTTCACGGAGCAGGCAGAGAGTGGCAGAAAGATAAAAAGTCTATGTGGAAGAATATCAGAATAAAAGAACTGTAACTATCTACAATTTTTTCCGCTGATCTTCAACATTGACAGAAGATCCTTTAAATATATTATTCTCAAGTGAAATCCGTTGGGCATCAGGACTTATACGTACTCCAATCTTCTGATGCCCATTTAATGTATTCTCAAATTGACAGTTGCGGATTGTAATGTCATTGGTTTTCCATTGGATATCTATTCCAAGACCTGGTCCGGCATGACCATTGTCCCGTATAACGCAACTATCAATAAGATTACGGTCTCCTGTTCTGTACTCATTTACCTCTTTGCGAAAAATCACACCTATTTCCCCATTACGCTCAATCAGGCAATTTCGGAGAATATTATCCGTGTCCCGGTGACCGAAATTAACACCATACCTGAGATTTTCGGATGATGTGCAATCTTCAGCAATTCCATCACAAGCACCCCAGCACCAGAAAAAACCCTGACTGTTTCCTTTTGCGGTACAATTTTTAAAAACCGGGCGTTGTGAACCGCTGCCGGGATGGAACCCCAGATCAGCATTATTTATTGATGAGCACCCTGTAAAGTGTATGTCATCACATACCTGGAAACTGAAACCATCACCATTATAGTTGCGGGCAATTACATTTTTAAACTCCCACTCATTGCAGTACTGCATAAATACTGCACCGGCATAGTTATCATTTATGCGCTCATTCACCTCACGATTGCCTTCAAGGATAATATCCTCTATTGATACGTTATTGACATTCAGGGAATGAATTATAGAGAAACGCGTGCTCGCACGTGCTCCTTCCATCATCCAGTAGTTTTTTTCAGTACGTTTATCAAGATAGAGCACATTACCATCAATTTCTGTTATTGTGAAAAGACGCACCTCCTGGTCATCTTTTTTGTCCGTACTCAAGGCAAGGCCTCCTCCTTTTGTAAATCCATTCTGATCCTCTACCATTACACAATACTCGAACCAGTCAGACTCTCTCACAATTTTACTGCTTATACTTGGACATTTCTTCAATATAGTTTTCTCTCCTGTACCACGGATTGTGACCCCAGATCTGGGAAAAAGTGAATTTCGCATTGTATAGAGTCCAGGCAGAATATGTACTGTTCCGCCACCAAGATTTGCCACATAATCCACTGCAGCCTGCAGGATTTTATCATCATTTCCCCTGAGATCACCCTCTGACTGACCAACTGTAATAGAAACAGGGCGTAAGTTCCTCACCGGTCGCATTGTGTTAAAATCATGTAATTGCATATTTCTTTCAGGCTTCAATATATTCCTGATTTCCTGATTAGCAGGCGTTTGACCGCTAACACTCCGGGATGATTTATAAATATTTTCATCTGGAGACTGATTGCTATCCAGATTCATTGAAATATCAGATAAAACTGTTGCGCCAACGCCACTCATAACTGTCTTTTCTACAAATTTTCTTCTTGAAAATGTCTTCATGATCTATGCTTTTTTTGTTAAGCCGGAAACAAATTACAGAAATAACATATAATAATATAAAAGTACTACTGATGCGTTTGATTTCAAAATAAATCGTATCGTAAAGTAGCACACGTCAATTCAAATTAAAAAATCAAATAAAGCTTATACAATACTTAATATCAAATATTTATAAATTATCAGTAATATTTTATACATCACTGGTAATTCCTAATGATCAGTAAATAAACCTGAAGAGCTAGAAATATTGCAGGAGGCTTGATTTTAATAATCACTGAAAGTACATTAAACACATTTATAGCTGATTTCAATTCTGTCTGTCATTTTAAACATTACACTATCAGTTTAGGCACATATTGGTGCATAATATTGTGTTAAAAAAAATAAAAAATGGTTGTTCATCAGAAAATCTGAAGTAACTTTGTCTTACATAATGTCAGATCATCAAAGTGGAGATAACTCAAACTAAATTTTAGTATAATCATTTATCTCACATTTTATAAAATCATACTTCCGATTCCTATTAATTACTATTTACTAACAGAATTATGAAAGAAAATAAAATTTATACGCCTTTGCAGATGACGGTGTTGGTTTTATTGCGATTTTTGATAGGCTGGCATTTGCTATATGAAGGGTTCTCCAAAGTACTGATACCAAACTGGTCATCATTTGGATTCTTAAGTGAATCAAAATGGATTCTTGCAGGTTTTGCCAGGTATGTATTGGCACATGACAATCTCCTCCATATAGTTAACTTTATGAATACCTGGGGATTGATAGCTATAGGACTGGGACTGATATTAGGGTTGTTTACACGGCTTGCGTGCCTGTCCGGATCTGCATTGTTATTGCTGTACTTTCTTAATAACCCTCCACTGATCGGACTTGAATACTCAGTTCCGTCGGAGGGTAGCTACCTGGTCGTTAGCAAAACACTTATTGAATCGGCAGCACTGATTGTCCTGGCACTTTTTCCGACTTCATCGGTATTTGGATTAGATATGTTTATAAACAAGCTCAGAAAAAATAAAGATAATAGAGAGGGATAGAGTAATGTCAAAAGAAGAAACAGGAGCCGGAAAGGCAACAGAAAATGATAATAAAAAACCTGTACTGAAGCGCAGGACGCTTTTAAAGGCATTTATTGGAATACCAATTATAGGTGCCTTTGCCTTTGAGTTAATGGAAAAAAAATCTTACGACCTTGAGAAAAAGACAAGGATACTTAAGGAGCTCGAACTTGATAAAATGCAGGCTACAGGATTAACTGAACTCGCAAAGGGTGATCTATTGAGGATTGGGATAATTGGTTATGGCAACAGGGCTGTTTCTCATGCCAATGGTTTAGGATATATCCATCCTGAAGATGAAGAGAAACGAAGGAAGAATGGTACCCTGGAAGAATGGTTACTCCAGGAAAATCTTAATGTTGCGATTACAGGAATAAGCGATGTTTTTGATCTTCATGCAGAACGCGGAATGGAGACAGCACGCAATTCAATCAGGACCGGGGGAGGCAAATCTTCAGATATTCCTGTGAAGCGATACCGGACCTATCAGGAAATGCTTGATGACAAGAATATTGATGCTGTTATGATAGCAACACCTGATCACCATCATGGTCCAATAACAGTTGCAGCTGCAAAAGCCGGAAAACATATTTATTGTGAAAAAGCTGTTGCACATACCGAAGATCAGCTTAATGAGGTCTATTCTGCTGTAAGAGGAAGTAAAATTGTTTACCAGCTGGGACACCAGGTACCACAGAGTGTCATATTTCAACAGGCAAAGGATATAATTAAGAAAGATATTCTTGGAAAGATCACATTGGTTGAAACAACAACAAATCGGAACACCTCTGACGGAGCCTGGATAAGACATCTGGACAAGAATGGCAATCCAAAACCTGGTGATGAGAAAAGCATAGACTGGGAACAATGGATTGGACCAGCACCAAAAGCTCCATTCTCAATTGACCGTTATTATAACTGGACTAAATTCTTTGATTATGATATTGGTTTGCTCGGTCAGCTATTTACACATGAATATGATGCAGTAAACCAATTACTGAGAATAGGGATACCAAAGTCAGTTGTATCTTCCGGAGGAATCTATTATTGGAAAGACAACCGTGAAATACCTGATCTCCTTCATTGTGTATTCGAATATCCTGATCGTGAGCTAACACTTCTGTATAGCGCAACCCTCGCTAACAGCCGCAGCAGGGGAAGAGTATTCATGGGGCATGATGCCTCTATGGAGCTGGGTAGTGCAATAAGTATTACTGCCGACCGGGACTCAACACGTTACAAGAAGCAGATTGCTTCAGGCGCTATAGACCCTTCAGGTCCAATGATCTCATTTAATCCTACATCAGGTAAAATAGATGCAGTTACATCTGCAACTGAAAAATATTATGCTGCAAGGGGGCTCACTACAACTAATATTAATGGAAGGAGTGTCGATGTGACCCATCTCCATATAAGGGAATGGATAAATTGTATCAGAAACGGAAGAGTTCCAAGCGCAAATATTGAAAGGGCATTTGAAGAGGGAGTTACTTGCCTAATGGCGCACAGATCATATGTTGAAAAACGAAGAGTGGAGTGGGATCCTGAAAAGAGAAAAATTGTTTAAATAGATTTTTTATATTGATTTATTTGTAATCTAATACTACCTGCTGTGAAAAATAGATTTTTCCTAACGATGCTTTTTGCTCTATTATTTATCTCTTTTGGTTTTTCCCAGGGATCCAAAAAATCAGGTTTTACTGTTAAAGAAAATGACCAGGGGATTCTGTTGATGGAAAATGGAAAACCAGTTTTCTTTTATCAACAAAAAACAAAGCTTCTGGCCGATAAGTATAATTGTAATAATTATCTGCATCCTTTATACACTCTTTCAGGCGATACACTTACGGAAGAGTCGCCGAAAGATCATCCCTACCACAGAGGCATTTTCTGGGGATGGCATCAGCATTTTATTGATAATAAGAGTATTGGAGAGGGCTGGGTAATGGAAGGTATTTACCAGGAGGTCACAGGTGTCCGCAAGGAATTTAAAAAGGATTATGCGCAATTTTATCTCTCCGTATTATGGAAATCATCACTATATCAAAACGGGAAACCATATATTGAGGAAAAGAGTTCAATTATCGTATATCCCAGTGAATCAAACCTTCGTAAAATAGATTTTGTAATAACGCTCAGAGCGCTTGTACCAGGAGTACAAATAGGAGGAGCAGATGACGAAAAGGGATATGGTGGTTTCTGTCCAAGGGTAAAACTTCCCGACGGATTAATCTTCACATCAACTGGAGGCCCTGTGAAACCTCAGAATACCCAGATAAAAGCAGGTCCATGGATGGATATGTCAGGAGCCTATGGCCGGAAAGGAGAAATATCCGGGCTATCAATCCTATGTCATCCAAGTACACCCAACTATCCTGCACCATGGATTTTAAGACAGAAAGCAAGCATGCAAAATATTGTTTTCCCAGGCAGAGAGAGAATTAGTGTGTCGATGGAAAAACCAATAATTCTACGTTACCGTCTGATTATTCATGATGGAAACGCAGAAAGTGTCAATCTTCCTGAGCTGCAATCAGAATTTGAGAGAAAGAGTTTCTAAAACAAAAGAATAATCCTTTCTTCTATCCAAACTCTGGCCCTGCAATCAGATATTGGCTTTCAACTCTTCCCGGGAAAGGATTCTTTCCCAGGTACATTCGCACAAATTGTCGTTGTCTGATAAATCCGATTGTTTCCAGCCAAACTGTTAATTCTTTTTTATCATCATGTATGTCAATCGCAACATCCTGATTATCAATACATTTTAACGACCTGACAATGAGTGCCTTAGCTTCCCGGGTTGTATGTGCAAAAACTGGACCTATATAATTATATTTAATTCCATTCCTTCCCAGGATATATCCTGATATTCTGCCATTTTTTTTCAGCAGAAATGCTTTATCAGGATAATTTTCCATAATAGTTTTTATCAGATAAGAACGGTCGCTACCAAAAATCGCCCTGTCAAATTTTATAACTTCTTCCAATTCTTCATGTTTAATTGGTTCTGGTTCTGGTTCTGGTTCCAGATCAATACTTCCAATATTCCCGCTCTTAAAGGAAATATTTGTCATACGGGATAATACAGACTCTTCAACAAATCCTAGCTTTTTATATACAGGTTCTCCTGCTGGTGTAGCATCCAGTTTGACAGAAATAAAACCCTGTAACCGGTCAATAATGCCAGAAACAAGAAGCCTTCCCAATCCTTGTCTCCGAAACTCTTTGTCAACAAGGACCATTCCTATCCATCCAGCAAGGTTTGAATAATTTATTGCTGTAGCTGTTCCTATTACTCTTCCATTGAATTCGGCAACCAGACATGTATTCCGGGTATTATCAAGCAAAAGTCTCCAGTCTTTTTCTGTCTGGTTCCAACCTTCAGCTTTTGACAATTCCAAAGCAAAACCAAGGTCACTCGGAAGCATAGGTCTTACTAAAAAATTGAGGTTATTCATGTTCTATATTCCAGTATTATTATCAGGAGAGCCATCTTTCAAGGTTTTCTGCAACAAATGCATCATCATTAAGTTCAGGATAAGCTGCATACACTCTGTCTATCTCCTGAATCTGTCCGGGTGACAATATCTCATCCTTGTCAAGGGTCCATAAGCCTTCAAGTAATCCCTGGCGACGAAGTACCTCATGCAATCCTACAATACATCCGGCAAAATTATTGGCAGAATCAAAAAATGCAGCGTTACTGTCAGTAATCTTGTTTGCCAGTGATAAGGCTCTCTGAACATTATTGTCAAATTTACCAGCATGAACATCATTTAACAATTTTACCGCCGAATGAGTCCAGACGGCCCAATGTCCCAGAAGTCCACCAACAATTCTCTTGCTTATAACTTTATTGCCGGCAGAAATATTATATTCAGCGAGCAGGTCAACAAGAATATTATCATCATTTCCTGTATAGAGTGCGATATTTTCAGCACGCCCTGATTCCACAACACCCCGTACAACATCAAGTGTCTGGTACCTGTTGAATGGAGCCATTTTTATTGCAATTACATTCTCAATCTGTGCAAACTCCCTCCAGAAGTTTACATCCAGTTTTCTTCCGCCCACAGCTGGTTGAAGATAAAAACCTACTACCGGAATGACCTCAGCTACAGCTTTACAGTGGTCTATAATGACATTGTTTTGAGAATCATGAAATGCTGCCACACTAAGTAAAACAGCGTTGAAACCGTTTTTTAAAGCTAATCGTGCTTCATTAACAGCTTGTTCCGTTTTACCAATAACTCCGGCTATCCGGATAACAGTTTTTTTAGTCTTTGATGAAAACCTTGTAAATTCTTCATCAGCTAATTCAAGCAGGGGAGTATAAATACCAATTTCAGGTTTCCGAATTGCAAATTGTGTGGTATGAACTCCTACAGCAATACCTCCTGCACCTGCATCCAGGTAATATCTTATTAATGCCCTCTGACGTCTTTCATCAAGTTTTCTTTTGCTGTTCAGAGCGAGAGGAAGCGCAGGTATAACCACTCCATTGTTAAAAGAGGTCAGAATATCAGGGGATGTTATATTTTGGATCATATCATTCATAGTTATTAATATTTCCCATCCCTTACTTCAAAATGTGTGGGTTTCCCAAGCAATTTTTTTTCTGCTTTCATCCATTCTGCAATCCATTTTATCACCTGGCTTATTTGTGTTTTCGGGTGACCAAACAGACCATAAGCCACTTCAGAATTACTTAAAAGAGCTGTAGGTGCCTCCTCATTCACAAGTTTAACATTCACACCAAACAGTTTGCCAAATTCCTTTGCCACTTCACGTACTGAAAGAGTCTCAGTACCTGTTATGTTTAAAACTTTTGCCGGACTTGAGCTTTGTTCAATTGAGCGAAGGACATAATCATTCACATCTCCTTGCCATATTACATTGAAATAACCCATTGCCAGGTCAACAGGTAAGCTGTTCTTTACCTTTACGGCAATATCAACCAATACACCATAACGCAATTCAACAGAGTAATTGAGACGGATCAGAGAAACCTTTGTTTTATTCTTATTACTTCCATATTCGAACATCCTTTCCCGTCCGAGACAAGACTGAGCATATTCCCCGTTTGCTTCAGGCATATCAGACTCACGTGAACCGCCCGATTTAATCGGAACGAGCGGATAGACACAGCCGGTTGAAAAAGCAACAATTCTTGAATTCCTGAAATGCTCAACAACAAGTGCCGGTAAATATGAATTAACAGCCCAGGTCAACGAAAGATTATCCAGAGACCCAAACTTCATTCCTGCTAGGAAAAATACATTTTTCAATGGGGGTAATCCTTTAAGAAAATCGGTATCCAACAAATTTCCATGAATAGTTTCGATCCCCAGGTTTTCAATACTTTTTTGCTGTTCAGAGGAATCAAAGAGTGAGACACCTACAATACGTTTTTTTACTCCTGCCTCATCACAGGCTCTCTTTGCCATTCTTGCCAGTGATGGACCTATTTTACCTGAAATTCCTAAAAATATTATATCCCCGTCGAGACGGGCAAACATTTCAATCGCTTCTGCAGTAGGTCTGGAAATCAATTCATCTAACTGTTCCTCAGTTGTTATTTTATCAGGGTACTTATTCATTTTTAATCCTCCAATTTAAAATTATTTTTTTATATAAATTTACAGCATCTTCTAGCTTATGTGTATAACAAAATTCATCTGTCTGGTGAGCCATTTCAGGTTCACCAGGTCCCATAATAAGAGTTGGAACTCCATTGTAAAACTTTTGTAAAATGGAGCCATCTGTTAAATATGGCAGTGACAAGGGAAAGCGGCTGTCTGATCTGTCGATAGAGCAAACATCATAAACCAACTGAATAAAGGGATCGGCTTCATCAGTTGAAACAGGAGTCATATTGACCAGAATCTCCAGAATTGTTTCTTTCCCTAATTCGTCGCTTAATCGTTTAAGTATTTTACTGTGATCCAACTTAGTAGTTGACCTTATATCAATGCTAAACTCAGCATGGTCAGGTACTGAGTTAAGGTTCATTCCTCCATGCATTCTACCCACATTTATAGTAGGAAATCCAAGTAATTTGTCCTTTTCAACTTCAAATTTAAACTCCTTGATCTTTAAAATTGATGCGGCAGCTTTATAAATTGCATTGACACCTAACTCAGGCATCGAAGAATGGGCAGAAACGCCGGAAGTAACAGCATTCAGATAGATCGCACCTTTGTGTCCTATTACAGGAAGATTTGCTGTTGGTTCTCCAACAATTACAGCACTTGCTTTACCTTTATTTTTGATTTCTTTAACAAGGTGTTCTATTCCCTGGCAACCTAACTCCTCTCCGGAAGTAAAGATTAACCTTACCCCACATTCAGGCTCACATCCGTTAAATGATTCAACTGCTGCACATATCATTGCCGCCAGACCACCTTTCATATCACTTGATCCCCTGCCAAATATTTTACCATTCGTAACTATTCCTGCAAAAGGATCAACACTCCATTCACGTGCCCCTAAAGGAACTGTGTCAAAATGACCTGAAAGTACAACCGGAGGTTTCAGAGATGACAAACCTTTCTCTGCAACTAGATGTAAGCGATCCTTCTCAAACTGAAAGTAGGTTGTCTTAAAGTTGTTTTTTTCAAGCAATTCACCAACAAACATAGCTATCTCCCGCTCATTGCCAGGTGGATTGACAGAATTAAAAGATAATAGCTTCTTTGTTAATGAAATAACATCCATGCTCAGGAATCCTTAAATATATTCTGATGTTTGAGACTGAATTCAATTCAAACAATTGACTTAAAAATTATTAATACTTTTTACCTTGAAATTTTAAAAGCCAAAGATAATAATTACCTTAACTATTCACAAAAAGAAACATGGTCAAATAAATAGTGAAATAAGGTTGCCGATATGACAATGATTAAATTTTCTGTACCAAGATTTTATATTAAATTGCAGTAATGATCTCTTATTATCTGATCACGAAGAAGAATTCTCTGTATTACCTGTTTAGTTATATATTTATTGACCATGCATGCAAAAAAGCATTAAACGGTAAATAGAAGTTCTGATAATTATTTAATTTTTATTAAAATAATGATAATTAAAATATTACAACTATGAAAGATAGATTAAATTTTACAAGAGGTTTTTTTATAATGCTGTTTTACCTGTCATGTATTTTTCAGTATAACAGTCTATTAGCTTTCGGAACAGAATCGGGATCAATTAGAGTCAAAAAATGTCCTGATTTTAAGATAACCGGTGAAGGTAGCTCTGATAACTGGAGAAAAACAGAATGGATTGAATTGATACGTCAAAGTAATAATTCATGCACATATAAGACTAAAGCCAAGGTTCTTTATTCTGAGACGGGGATCTACTTTTTGTTCAGTTGCGAAGACAAAAAACTCACTTCCACAATGAATGCTGATAACCTTAACCTCTGGGAAGAGGATGTGATTGAAGTATTTCTGTGGACAGATGAAAGTTTCCCTGTATATTTTGAATATGAGCTATCTCCGATGAATTACGAATTGCCTATTATGGTCCCAAACTATAAAGGAACTTTTCTTGGCTGGCTCCCATGGCATTATGAAGGAGAGAGAAAAACCCGGCACGCAACAAGTGTGAAAGGCGGAAAGAAAAGCAGCATGAGTGTTGTAACAGGTTGGATGGGAGAAATATTTATTCCTTTCAAATTACTTGCACCATTGAACCAGGTCCCTCCCTTACAAGGAACCAAATGGAGAGCGAACATGTACAGGATTGATTATGATAATGGTTCAACACAATTTGCCTGGCAGAAAACAAACAAAACCTTTCATGAAATCAACAACTTCGGCACTTTTATATTCGAATAGTAATAATAAGTAAAAAATTACTGGTTCATTATCACCCCAGATGAATAGACTACCTGCCCTCCAAGGATTGTTAATTCAGACTCAATCCTCAATATTTCATCTACAGGACAGGTCAACAAGTCATTTGACAGAACAACCATATCAGCAAGTTTGCCTGGCTCAATAGATCCTTTAACTGATTCATCGAATGCAGCATAGGCATTATTGATAGTATACATCTTCAGGGCTTGCTCCCTGGTTACTGCTTCCGATGGTAATATAACTGATCCTCTTTCGGTTTTACGTGTTATTACTGTCCACATTGCAAGAAAAGGATTATAAGGATTGATTGACTTGTCTGCATCCCATTTCACCATATGGTCAGATCCTCCATTTATCATGATACCTGCCTCAATCATTGTCTTATAGGGATGAAAAGTCCTGATTCTCTCTTTTCCAAGTATGTTCTCCATTGCATCAGCATCTTTATAGAACCATGCCGGTTGCATATTGGCACATACACCAAGTTTATTCATAAGCCTGATAGCTTCCGGTGTAAAAAAATTACCATGTATTATCGAAAAACGACTCTTTTTAATAGATTTCAAACTATCTACCTCATTAAATACATCAAGTAACAGGTTAACTGATCCACCACCTGTGGCATGCGCGGTGAAGCTCCAATCTAATTGATTGGCAGATGAAATAATATTTAAAAGATCTTCACGTGAATAGTTTATGACACCCTTATAACCAGGTTCATCAATGCCAAATAGGTCTTGTGCCCTAGGTCCCCAAGGCTCGCTGAGATAAGCTGTACCTGTAAGTATGCCGCCATCAAGGAATATTTTAAGGGAACCGATCTTAATCCATTTATCTCCATCGCCGGTTTTTTGATTATATTTTTTGAGACTTTCAAGCATATCATCCTTTTTTATTCCGCGCTCAGGATGAATAAGAATATTCTGACAGATTCTCATTGTCAGCAGGTTCTTTTCCTTCATATTGCGGTACATTTTGATAGTTTCAAAATCACCTGATCCGGAAAAGACAGTTGTTATTCCGTAACGGTTATAGCGTTTAAGCATAGCCTGGAGAGCTTCCTCCTGCTCACTAACCGACAATTGCTTTTCAGCAGGAATTTTCAAATGACGAAATGCAGAAGCTCTTATAAATCCTGTAGCTAATCCTGTTTTATCATCTTTTATTATACCAGGGTTTATAGTCTTACCTGAAAATCCGGATACCTTCATGGCAGCACTATTTACCATGCCACCAAACGAACCATTAAGGAACACAGGATGAAATGGCGCTACACTGTCAAGTTCGGCAAGTGATGGTTGCCTTAATTCTACAAGTCGTGTAAAAAAAAGTTTTGGGAGAATAATCCAGGTCCCTTTCTCTTTTATTTTTGTCTGTTCCTTTATCCACGTCAATAGTTGTTCTATTGTATGAACATCAGGTATCTTATCTCTGATTTCACTGACTGAGGCCGATTCGGGATGAAGATGTGAATCGATCAAACCAGGGACAACACTCTTTCCTTTAAGATCAATGATCTTTGTATGACTATCAGCTAACCTCCTGATTTGTTTATTAGTACCTGTAGCTGTAATAATATCTGATGATACAGCAACCGCTTCAGTAATAGAAAATTTATTGTCAACTGTTAAAATTTTGCCATTGATAAGAATCAAATCAGCTGTCTGAACCTGGTTGCATCCAAATTGAAATAATGTTAATATAACCAGACCTGTTTGAAACACTCTGAAATTTATTTTCATACAATTTTTTTTTAAGTATACATAAAAAATCAAATACATGTATCAATTTCATCAATAAAACATATATTTCTAAAATTACAAAGATAATGAGCATGCTAATAAGCACTTACATTCCGGCTTCAAGAAATTTACATCTATAGGGTGAAGGTGTATGAATACTTGACCTGGAATGCCTGATTATCAATTCGGGGCAGATTAGGTGTTTCTTTAAAAATATCTGTATTCCGTCCCTCATTGAAAACAATATAAAAATCATTCCCTTCTCTTGGATTATAACGAATTCTAAGGTTAGTCAACAGGGCATCAGCTGAGCTGTTATACTGAACGAAAGCGCCGGCAGATAAACTGGTATTGAACATATAGGTAAGTTTTATACCTGTAATATGGCTGAGATATTTCTGATACCTGGCCGGGAAATTGACCAAATTATATTGATACTGGCCCTCCAGCTTGAGATTTTTTGAGATAATCCATTTCGGGAGAAGTTTGATTGAAATTACAGAACCATCATAGTATTGCCCTATTAAGCAATCAGCCTTTACATTAACTTTTGTTGTTGTGCGGGATTGAAATACTTCTTTCATCAAAAGAAATGTGTAATCACCGACTGGAACATAAGTCTTATTATCAATATAGAATGTGTCTCTGATTATTTCTCTCCTTAATTCCGGTTCATTTTCGCCAGTTGACCTGTTCTTGGCCTCAAAATCCCATCCTGGTCCTGTAATTATTGTTTCAAGCATACCCTGAGTGTTATAGTAAGCGGCGAACTTATAGTAAACTTTGTGTGAGTATAGAAAAGACTTTTCACCAGGAATCCAACCATAGCGCATATTCTCCATAAAAACAAAATTATTCCTTCTCTGGACAAATCCCATAGCAGGTTCATAATCTTTTCCCAGCCAGTCAAATGATGCTCTGTAACTCCATCCTTTTATGTTCCTGTTTTCCATATTAAATCTCAGGAAAGTCTTATCTGCAGGTCTATAATAGGCTTTTTCAGTATCATATGTCTGTGATACCTTGAACTCCAGATAATTATCTTTAAAAACACTAACATATGTATCAAGTCCATAAGTAATATTCAGGTTACCTTTCACCCCTGCCCTGGAAGTAAAAATTCCTCCCGCATATGAATAAGGATTAAAAATCCTCCGTTTAAATCGCAATACACTAAAGTTCTCTGATGGCAGGTCAATGGAATATTTTGCTGTTTGCATATTTATAAAACCAATATCAAATTTACCTATTTTGCCAGTCATTCTTGCCCCTCCAAGAATCCTTACCGGATGACCATCGTAGAGTCCTATTCTGCGACTATAAAAAACATTTCCATTCACCCCATTATAACCAAAAGAAAAATCAAACATATCGGACCTTTCCTGGAAAAAAACTCTTTTCTCAGGATAAAATAATGAATACCGTGTTATGTTCACCTGCTGGTCATCATCTTCAACCTGTGCAAAATCAGTGTTAACAGTAAGATCAATTATGAGATCAGATGTGATACCAAACTTAAGATCAATACCAGCTTCTCTGGTGAATTCTGAAGACTTTTTATATAACTTGTTAACAATATCCATATCATGTGTCATTCTTTTTCCTGCCAGTAAATATGGTGTAAGATAGACAGGTCTTGAAGGTTTTACATTTTTAAATACAATGTCATGAGCCAGACTTGGTCTGCGCTTCGCCCAAATACCAAATTTGGGATCAATAGCAGGAAAAACCACCATCTCATTTTTTCTCGGGATCCAGCGATTAACAAGCAGACCCATAGTGATAATACCATCTACAGAATTAAATCTCAGGCTGGAGAAGGGAATGCGCATTTCAGCAAACCATCCCTTATCAGTAATTGTTGTTTTTACATCCCAATACGTGTTCCAGCTAATATTGAAAGGAATAATATCCCTGGCATCATTAAAGATCGTATTATCAAGTCTGTTCCCTGCAGGAGAAGTAAAAAAGCAGAGTCCATTTTCGTTATTATTGAGGCAATCTATAAGCACACCGAAATAGTCATTCTCGCCTCCAATGTCATCTCTCTTTAATGTATAAGCTTTTATCAGGGAAGCTTCTGAATCGTATAGTCTGCCACCGATCCAAAAGTAATCATCCGTATAACCAAGCAACACTTCAGTCTTTTCAGATGGTTCTTTCCCCGGCACAGGCTGAAGAGTTGTAACAGGGATCGGAACAATCTTATCCCAGGCTTCTTCATCCAGTGATCCGTCAAAGTTAATCTCCCCTTCCATCCTGCTTACAACAATTGGATCCTGAGCATTTGAAACATAAAAAAAACTACAACTTAAGAGTAAACCAGCAAGAAATATTTTACCGGTAAATGTTGAGAGAAAAATGCTTGTTGTGCTTTTTGACATGAATGTCAGAAGTATTTGATTATCTAAACCTCCTTGGCTGCTTTGAAGAATTCAGATAAAAAAGTTATTGTATAGCAATAATAAACATTTTTTCTCTCAGTTGAAGTGCCTTATTTTAGAAAAATATTAATCTAAAAAGCAAAAAGTATTTATATGATTTAAAATACTAATCCCTTTTAAAAAAGTTTAACTTTGGCATAATCAGTTCATTCAGAAAGAAAACTATATTCTGTAACTAATAATAAGAAATATTATGGAATCTGTAAACCGTCGTGGTTTTATAATGAAATCAGTGTCTGTATCGGCGGGGATTGTTACCGGACTTACCGGAGTTTATTCCCAGGTTACGAGTAAAAAGCAGGAGGTTAGTAGTGCTCCTGAAGGTTGGAATACCAGCTCACCGCGAGACGAAATTAAACCACAATTTTCATATAAGCAGGGAGGAGGCCCTGAAAAGAACGGAAGCTTTATCATTGAGTCTGACCAGCGTGAAGGGCTTTTAGGAAGGTGGACAAAGACCTTTCCTGTCAAAGGTGGCCGTCATTACAGATTTTCAGTATACCGGAAATATTCCGGTGCTGAATCCCCGGTTCCAAAACGCCGTGCAGGAGTGGCCCGTGTATCGTGGCGGGATGATAAAGGAAAACCTGTAAAACATGACAAACCACAATTTGCTTCATTCAAAACAGGTGAAAAACCATCTAACTCGCCGGCATCCTTTCCGGAATACCCAATGGTGCACGAAGACACGAAAACACAAGGATGGATTAAAATGTCTGATATATACCGTGTTCCTTTATCCGCAACCCAGGCTATTGTTGAGCTGGAACTACGTTGCGCTCCCAATGTGCGTGTTGAATGGGCAGGGATATCCCTTACAGAAGAAGCAGAACCAGTGCCACGTAGGGTAAAGCTTGCATCAGTTCATTTTGTTCCGCGTAATTCTAAGTCCCCTGAAGAACGCAGAGTTGCCTTTGGACCAGTAATTGACGAGGCAGGAAAACAGAAGGCTGACCTTTTAGTTCTCCCGGAAGTACTCACATATGGAAGCGGTTCAACTTTTGCTGAAGTTGCCGAACCAATACCTGGTCCATCAACCGAGTATTTCGGTGATCTGGCCAGAAAATATAATATGTATATAGTTCCAGGACTGGTGGAACGATATGGACCACTTGTTTATAATGTTGCAGTTCTTATAGGCCCTGACGGCAGGATCGTTGGCAAATACCGGAAAGTATGCCTGACTGGCAGTGAGATAGAGGACGGAGTTACACCCGGTTATGAGTATCCTGTTTTTGATACCCGGTTCGGTAAAGTTGGCATGATGGTATGTTATGATGGTTTCTTTCCTGAAGTAGCCCGGGAATTGAGCAACAGGGGTGCAGAAGTAATCGCATGGCCTGTCATGGGTTGTAATCCTCTGCTTGCAAGGGCCAGAGCGTGCGAAAATCATACATATATCGTAAGCAGCACACACACCGATATTAAGTCAAACTGGATGATATCTGGAATCTTTGGCCATGCCGGTGATATTCTGGCTCAGGCTGAAGTGTGGGGTAGCGTGGCCATTACCGAAGTTGATCTCAATAAACGGTTACAGTCTGAAATAGGTGACTTCAAAGCAGAGATAAGAGTCCATCGTCCAGCTGACAGATCCGAAATATGATATAAAAATTTTCCTGGTAACACTATTGTTTATCACCAGGCAAATAATGATTATAAGTAAACATAATAAAAACTCACAGGGTAAAATAAATATCAGATAAATGAAAAAAGTAATTGTGTTTCTTTACTTAGAGCTGGTACTTGTCACCGGAAGCCTGACATTAGGTTCTTTCTCTGACAGGAATGATAATTTCAATTCTGGTAATAATTTCCAGGAGTCCACTACTTACAGTAAAATGCCTGATGTAATGCCCGGGACAAAACCATTGACAACAGAAGGAGATCTGTCTGTAAGGATGATGGATGGAGCCCATAGATTCATTGAAAAAAAAATTGATGAATCCCTGATTGAACGTTCTAAATTCTGGACTCATGATTTCAGTTCCCCTGAATCATATAAAGCATCAATAGAACCAAATCGCATAAGGTTTATGAAATATATTGGAGTTATTGATAAGAGTTTACCATTTAACAATTTCAACACTGCTCTTGCAGATAAGTATCCTCAGGTTTCAATGGAAAAATATTCTGTTAATGATGATCCCCAATTAATAGCAGAAACATCAAAATACAGGATATTTCAGGTGAGATGGCCGGTCTTTAATGGTGTCAATGGAGAAGGAATATTACTCCAGCCAAAGACAAAACCAGTTGCAAATATTGTTGCTCTCCCCGACGCAGATCAGACACCTGAACAGATTGCCGGCCTATCTCCGGGAGTAAATCCATTATCTCAGTTTGCAAGACGTCTTGCCGAGAATGGTTTCCAGGTCCTGATACCGGTTCTTGTAAACAGATCTTTTATTTTTAAAGGAACATCTCAGCAACAAACTTACAGAGAAAGAATTTACAGGCAGGCATTCCATATGGGACGACACATTATTGGATATGAAGTGCAGAAGGTGATATCAGCAATTGACTGGTTTAAGCAATCTGAAGGAAAGAATCTGAAAATAGGAGTGGCAGGTTATGCGGAGGGAGGCCTGATCGCCTTTTATTCAGCTGCTGTTGATAAAAGGATAGATGCTGTACTGGTAAGTGGCTATTTTAATTCAAGGCAAAAGGTTTGGGATGAACCAATATACCGAAATGTCTGGGCCCTGCTTTCAGAATTTGGTGATGCTGAGATAGCATCTCTTGTTGCTCCCCGTTCACTAATTGTTGAATATAGTATTACTCCTGAAATAACAGAGGATGTTGAAAAATTCCGCAATAATCCTACTCAGATCGGGGGAACCCCTTTTACCGGATACAAGGGAAAATTACAAACCCCGGATTTTGAAGCGGTAAAAAAAGAGTTTATCCGTATCGATAAAATATTAAAGCCTGGTTTTCAAGAGAGATATCTTATTTATGAAAAGCAAAATAAACCGACAAATTTCGGATCAGAACAGGCTATCGGAAAATTTGTAAAGGCTCTTGGTCATGAACCATCCGTTTCAATATCAGATGAGATACCTTCTGATACCAGAAAAACTTTAAACACTGAAGAGAGGCAAATACGACAGGTAAAAGAGATTGAAGATCATGTTCAATGGCTTCTTACAATTTCAGATATGGAGAGAAATACTTTTTTCCTTAATAAAGTTATGCCTGAGTATGTTTCCAGGACATGGAGTACTAAACCATATCATACTTATTACTCACCCGATAATTTCGTTGAACAGGGTAAGGAGTACCGCAAATATTTTTATGAAGAAATATTGGGTAAATTTGATGATCCTTTGCTGCCACCAGATCCTGAAACAAGAAAAATCTATGATAAAGAGCGATGGACCGGATATGAAGTAGTGCTGGATGTATTTCCTGATCTTTTTGCCTGGGGTATTCTTCTCATACCAAAGGATATCAAACCCGGGGAGATAAGGCCAGTAGTAGTATGTCAGCATGGTCGTGGTTCAATACCACAAGTAATGGTCGAGGGTAATCAGACTGCCTACAATGATGTTGCCGCGAAACTTGCCGACCAGGGCTTCATAGTATATGCACCTCACAATCTTTACCGTGGAGAAGACAGATACCGCTGGCTCGACAGGAAGGCAAACGCAGTAAAAAAGACACTCTTCTCTTTTATCATTTCACAGCATGACCAGACACTCAGGTGGCTGGGAACACTTCCTTTTGTGGATAAGAACAGAATTGCCTTTTATGGTCTTAGCTATGGAGGAGAGACAGCTATGCGTGTTCCATCGGTATTGGAGAGCTACTCACTTTCAATCTGTTCAGGCGATTTCGGTGACTGGACCCGAAGAGTGGTTGACACTTATGGAAGATCATTTATGAATTCCATGGAATGGGAAATGCCTTATTTTAACATGGGAAATACATTCAGTTATGCTGAGATGACGTACCTGATTTTTCCACGGCCATTTATGGTCGAACGCGGCCATGACGACCTTGTTGAGTCCGATGAACGGGTTTCTTATGAATATGGGAAAGTCAGATATTTATATGATCACTATAATCTTGGAGATAAGACAACAATAGAATTTTATAATGGAGGCCATTCAATGCGTTGTGAAGGGTCATTTAATTTTCTTCATAAACATTTGAACTGGCCCTGATCATAAATAATTGATTAATTAATACTTGTATACAGAGATCATGTATACCATTTTCTCTCCCTTCTGAGATCAGAATTAAGAACACTGATTGTAGCATTTGCATTTTCAACAACCTGAAAATCAAACATTCCAACAACCACAAAGTCAGCCCCATTTGAAAATGCGTATTTAAAGCCATCAAGTGGCTTTATTGCTCCTGCAGCCAGTACTTTATATGCAATCCATGGGATTTTGCATGTTTTGAAAAATTCAGTGACTTCACCCGGTGAATCGCACCAGCTATATCCTTCATCTCTGCGTTCAGGACCGGGTGCAGACCAATAGTTATGATGATGGAATGTCTTCATGAAAAAATCAGGTTCAATACCATTTTCCATGCAGGTTTTCGGAACCTTAAGCACATGCCCTGCTGTTCCTGCAATAAGGCCCTGGCTTCTAATATATTCAATCGGTTTGGCTAAATAATCAAGGCGATTGGCTGCAACGACTTTGTCGGCAATACCACCCTGTACAAATGCCCCTACGGCACCATTATCAACAACCATCTTGATATTTGTAAAGTCATCCTTGTCAGGATAAGTCTGAGCTATCCATTGAATCTTTCCTCCCCGTCTTCTATATTCCTTAATAATACGAAGAATATGTTCATCTGCCCTTAAAATGGCAGTATTGATACCAGAAGCTTCGCACATTCCAAGGATCTCAATAACTTTTTCATCTGTAAAGTATTTTTTCATTAAGGCTGATACGTAAAGCAAATCACGGGAATAGACAAACCCAGAGACAAGATTTCCTCCAGGGATAAGCCTGCTGATTTCAATATTTTTAATCTTACCTTTTGGAACCTCTCCCTGGAGATTACTTAAATCGAAGTTACTGGCAGGAATGGAATTTTTTTCAATAGCACCTGATCCTGTTTCGAGATTGTTTTCCGCAAAACTTGTCCATCCGGTCTTTTTCATAATACTAAAAATAGGGACTCCCAAAACAGGAAGAACAGCAAGATTCTTTATAAGTTCCCTCCGTGTTGTGGTTCCTGACTGGATTGATTCCGGATTATCCAAGTTCGGAAATTTCTTTTCTTTGCGTTGTTGAACCATTCCTTTTAATAGACGTCCAAAACTCAACTTTGTCTCCTTTTCTCTTTTCATTTCGTCTTGAATTAATAAGAACAAAAATTAGCTATCAGAAAAACTTTCCTAAGATAATTTTAATTATTGTTCATAAGTTAAAAAGATTTATAATTTAAATATGAAAAACTCAAAAAAGCGAGAAAACAGAAAACAGATTACACTTTTTCATACATGAACACGGATTTCCTCTGCTCAAATGCATTAAATTCGTATATTAATAATAAATTAGAGTCCTGTAATGAGCTAATTTTAATTGGTATATAAGTAACAACCAGTAAAGTATTTTAATATTTTGGGATCCGGCTGGAGACTCCTCCCCTTTCGAAGACAAATACTATTTATAAATATACTATTAACCAAAAATCAAATAAAATGAATTCAAGAAGATCATTTATTAAGACAGTTGGAGTCGGTGCAGCATTATCTACATTTGCTTTCCCATCATCAGCTTCAATTATCCCGAGTAATAGCCGGGTAGAAAAAGATGAAAATACCATGAACCAGCAAGCAATAAAAATAGGCATTATTGGTGCGGAAAACTCCCATACAGTTGGATATGGAAAAATGTTCAACATAGATAAAAAATTTCCCGGGGTAGAAGTTACTCACGTTTGGGGTGAAACCGAGGAATTTGCCAAAACAGCAATGGAAAAAGGGAAAATCCCAAACATGGTAAAAGATCCCAAAGAAATGCTTGGAAAAATAGATGCCCTGATAGTTGATCACCGGCATCCAAAATATCATCTTGAACCAGCTATTCCTTTTGTTAAAGCAGGAATTCCAACATTTATTGATAAACCTTTTTGCTACAGGGTAAAAGAAGGAAAAGAATTCTTATCAATGGCCCGTTCCATTGGAACCCCTGTATCATCATGGAGTACTTCGGCCTATAACGATGCAACGCAGGATATTAAAAAACAACTTGAATCATTTGAAGGTATTAATCATATAGTAAGTTTTGGACCCGTAGATATTGAATCTGTCTGGGGAGGAGTATTTTTTTATGGAGTCCATATTGTAGATCAGCTATTATCCTATTTTGGTGATACTGTAAAAAAAGTACGGGTATCAAGAAATGGGAAAAATGCAAATGCAGATCTCGCTTTTGAAAATGGAGTTTTGGCTTCCCTGATCTTTCTTAATTCAACTTATACTTTTGCGACTTATGCTGAAACAAAAAAAGGGTTAATAGAATTAAAATCCAGGGTAAAAGAGACTGATCCTCCCCGATGCTATGTTGATATGGTTAACATGTTCCGTACGAAGAAAGAACCCAGAAGCCATCAGAGTATAATTTATGGCATTGCAGTACTTGAGGCACTCGAGAAATCGGTAACAAGCGAAGCATGGGAAAACGTGATTGCATAAGTTTAAAACTTTTTAACCGGTAAGATTACTTATTATTTTCCTAAAGATGTATAACAACTACCAATCCCAGAAAACTAATCATACCACTTAATGAACGATAGCTTCAGATAGTTGTAAAAGTAATTTTATCTGAATTTTTGAAGGATAATAATATTATTGCACTCTGCATTACCTATCCTGTTAAAATGAAGAAATTCATATTAAGGATTACAGTTTCTGCAATGCACACAAAGGATCTGGTAAAAGACTAACAGATCTTTTGAAAAATAGAGAAAAATTTTCAGGAGCTACAAAGAGTAAGGAAGGAAATAAATCAGCAGATAACATTAAATTGTGATGAATATCCACGTAGTCTGAGTCATCAGATAAAAGTATATTATCGAATCACTTAACAGTTAATATTTAAGTAATACAGTATAATTAAACCATAAAACAAAACTCCTGACAGATGATGAAAATGCAATTTAAAAAAATCCTGTTCCTTCTTTTGGTTCTATTGATATGTACATCAGCCAAAACACCTGAAAGCATATTATCGAAAACATCAGATCCAAAAAGTGAAGAGTGGAATACTTTGATATTAAATGCTGCCCAACTTGGGAAATCAGAATGGCAACCGATGTTAAAATATGTTGCAGAATTACACAGGAAGAGCACTCACCCTGCTATCTACCCATTTGATTATGAATGGGAAGAAATTGGCCCAGGGTACCACTATGGTCCTGCCTTCGGACATTGGGATATTATTCACCAGAGTCTGGATGTGATGAATTATCTTCCTCAGCATGCACTTCATCAATTACTTAACAATATAAAAAATCAGGAACCAAACGGATTGATACCGGGGTCGATATGGATGCCCGGATTACCATCCGGGAGAACCACAGTTACATGGAACAAGATGGATGCCGGACATCCGCCGGTGTGGGTTGTTGCAGTACAGGATTATTTTGATATGACAAATGATAAATCAAAGCTGCCTGATTTCTTCAGTGCGCTGGTCCGTCAGATCACGTGGTTCGAAAACAGCCGCAAAGCGGATGGGGAGGGATTTTATTATAACGACATTTTATTAAAAAAATGGGAAAGCGGAGTAGATGAAGGCATTCGCTTTGACAAGACAGACATGGGTAAGTGGGCCTGCATAGATGCAACATGTCATGTATATCAGTTATATCATTATGCTGCATTATGGTCAAAAGAAATGGGGGTAAATTCAGCTTTTTATAGTAACCGGGAAAACGAACTGCTTAAATTCATTCAAAATCAGCTCTATGCAACTGATGATGCATTATTTTATGATATATGGGCTATAAAAGATCGTTCACTCCGAAGCAAAGCTTATGAGAATTTGTGGCCTCTTATGGTTGGGGCTGCAACTAAAGAGCAGGCTGATAAACTCATTGATTTATATATTTTAAATCCCGAAATATTTCTGACCGGTCATCCGATCTCATCTGTCGGCAAAAATGATCCAAGATTTGAATTAAGATTATGGAGAGGACCAGCATGGAACAGTATGACTTATTGGGTAGCCCGTGGATGTCTTTTATACGGGAGAAAAGATGCTGCAAAAATTCTTATTGAGAAAGCGCTTGATGATTCGGCCAGGCAGTTCGCCAGGACCGGAACCATATGGGAATTCTATCATCCGGCAGGAGGCCAGCCTGAGCAATTAGCACGTAAACCGCAAACACAACGCAATATGCCCTGTACAGAATATCTCGGCCATAATCCATTGATAGTCATGGCATTAATGTATGATAAAATTAAGTGATCCGGATAAACCGGATCACTTTTACGACTGTGTTACGCTTGTTTAAAGGAGAATTATAAGTGAATTTCAAGTTGAAACGATCGCTTTGATATTTTAATGGTCACTTCTCCGAATCGAAAACTACTTCACCTGCAACCAATGTTTTCCTGATGTCCATTCTGAAATCAACCATAGTAAAAAGGATCAAATCAGCTCTCATTCCGACTTTAAGTTCCCCGCGGTCATTCAATCCATATAGATGTGCAGGATTAGTACTTGCCATCTGAATTGCCTGTGCAAGTGAACAACCTGTTACTTTCATAACATTTCCAACACCTTTTGGGAGCGCAGAACCTGAACCACTTAATACTTTTTGTGCCGGGTACATCACAGCCCCTTCAGGAGTCAGCTCAAGAGTATCGCCAAGTACATTAAGATATTTTCCGGGAGCAAGACCTCCTAACGGACTTACATCAGAAGTAATTATTATTTTATCAGGGCCTTTAACTTTATAAAATACCTTTATCTCTTCAGGAAGGAGGTGAAATCCATCGCCGATGATGCTTATCATTAGCCTGTCATCTGACAATTGCGGCCATAAAGGATTTGCGTGACGGTTAATACTATTAGCGCACCCATTACCAAAATGAGTAGCTATCCGGGCTCCTTTATCGATGGCATCAGTTACCTGTTTCATTGATCCATTATGATGCCCCAGTGCAACCACAATATTCTTTTCCCTGCATTTTGAAATAAAATCCAATGCACCTTCTGCCTCAGGAGCAAGTGTAACCTGCAGAATGTTCTTCTCTGAAGCTTCATAGAGACCCATGAACTCATCCCAGTCAGGATTCCTGACAAATTTAAAGGGATGTGCACCACGATAACCATCAACAGGGGAGATAAACGGCCCTTCGAGATGAAAACCAGGTATGGAACCATGCAAAAGAGGATCTTTCTTTGCTTTTGCAAGCAATGCAAAATTTTTAAGAAATATCTGCTTGTCATTTGTTGTCACAGTTGGAAGATATGATGTTACACCTTTTTCCCACAATGATTTAGTAATTAGAGCTATACCATCAAGTGTCAACTCCCCACCCATATCTACAAAAGATACACCTTTGTAACCGTTAACCTGGTTATCAAACAAACCAGGGGCAATAATATAACTGTTTTTAGGATCTGTGAGTTTACCGATTTTAACCACTCTGCTTATCTTGCCATCAATGAATTCAATTCTCACAGGAGACTTGTCAATGTAAGAGAGACCTTCAATATAATTCCCGTCACTTTTCACACCAGAGCAAGAAAAAGCCATAAATACCAAAAAAATATAAGTAAATGACAAAAGATATTTCATAAAGTTAAATATTAAAGAGGTTAATTATTTTGATTAACTGATTCAAGATTATTAATTAAGTTCAGAATACAAATGGTCTCCTTTCCAGTGCAGAAGTATAAATTGCCAAAACAATTTCAACAGCTTTTCTTGCTTCAGGCCCATTGATCTCGAATGTTTTTTCTGTTTCAATAGAATCAATAAATGCGGCGATATTTCTTGCATGAGGTTCAAATGGAATAGCTGCTGGATCAGAAACACCTCCCCCACCTTCTATCTTGCTGAACTTTTCAAAAATATCTTTATCTTTTTCTGTCTGATCAACAAATTGCCATACTTTGAAACTATTTTCCTCCTGGATAACGGTTCCTTTAGTTCCTGTAATTTCTATACGTCGGAACTGACCGGGAAATGATGCTGTAGTACCATAGATTACTCCAAGGGCATTATTCCTGAATTTTAAAACTGCTGCCCCTGTATCCTCAACCTCTATTGAATGACCTAATGTTGCTGTGTAAGCCTGTAATGAATCAACAGGTCCAATAAGGAACTGAAGCATATCAATCATATGTATAGCCTGGTTCATCAGGGCGCCACCACCATCAAGTTTTTGTGTTCCATGCCAGCTGTCCTTATAGTATTCGTTACTTCTCCACCAAGGTACATATACAGAGGCAAAAGTAATTGTTCCAAAACGACCAGCATCAACTGCCATCTTAAGATATTTCAGTGTATCGTTATAGCGATAGTTGAAGATTCCCCCGAGTTTTGTACCCGCTTTATCATGAGCTTCAATCATTCTATCGATACGCTCAAGCGAAATCTCGAGAGGTTTCTCACAGATAACATGTTTGCCGTGTTGTGCAGCTTCAATTGTTGGCTCCATATGTGCACCGCTTGGAGTAGCAATTGTTACAATGTCAATTTCACCTGAATGCAACATTTCACTGTAACTGTTATAAGCCTTACAGTTGTATTTTTCAGCCAATTTCCGGGCTTTTCCCGGATTCGTATCGCAAATTGATGTAAGTTTTGCGTTACTGATATTTTGTAACGCTTTCGCATGAAAGTCAGCAATTAGTCCTGCACCTACAATTCCAAAATTCCATGTTTTCATAACTGATCAAATCTTAATGATTCACAATATTGATAAAAAATATAATCATTTTCACCAGCAGGAGTCTGCAATATGTATAGAGACTTCTGAATTTTACAAAGGAACCAAATAAATTCTAAATATTTTATTTATGTCTCAGACAATAAATAAAAGGGTTTCCTTTTTCAAGTAAACCCCCTTATTTTTAGAGATATTTCGCTATAAACAGAGAGGCTTTTTGTTTGTTTATAACGGAAGTTATCCCAGATTATTTTGCGGCAGGAACAGTAATTCCGTGAATTTTAGCAAGTGTCAGACCATAGCATTTTGCCCTTGTTGCTTCATCAACACCACATGCGTCCAGAGCTTTATTGAATCTCCTGATGTTTTCAACTAATGCGTCAGGACCTTCATCAGTAGCAAAAACAATTTTTTCCCATGCTGGTACAGCATCTTTTGGCATATGAGCTTTCCCGATTGCATCAGTCCACCATAGCCACTGAGCCCAGAAATGGGGATCATTTTCTTTTTTAATTAGTGATGATCCTGAGAGATCGAAATAGAGATTTTTATTACGGCGGGCAGCCTCAGCAGCCTCCTCATACCATGGATTTCCAAAATGTGCAGCATGAATAACCAGATTTTTATGACGTGAGATTATGTCAGCCAGTGGTGCAGGACGAAGATGATCCATTAAACCGTTCGACAGGTTTCCTGTATGAGGTGCTATCGGCATTCCAAGTTTTTCGATCAAGGTCCACATAGGTTCATATTTTGGATCATTATAGCTATAATTTCCGCTTGCAAATAACTCACCTAATCCTTTAAATCCCATATCATAAACCATCTGTATATCAGCTAATACGGTCGGACTCTCAATGTCAATGGCAGCATAAGGGATTACCCTGTCGGGATGAGCTTTGGCAAATGCTATACCTCTTTCAAGATCTTTCATCGACATCAGAAGGCAAGCCATAGCATTATGCTTTGTATAAATATCGATAAAAGATTTCTCCCAGTCATCAGTTGCCCTGTAATGCATATGAGAATCAATAATAAACGGAGGTGTGGAATAATTAGGTTTATATTCTTCTGTTGTTCCGGTACTTTTGCATCCTGCTATAATAGCAACTACAAGTACCATAAGTAAAAAAAGTTTTGTTTTCATTTTTTAAATATTAAAGGGTTATTAAAATATACTTCTAAAATTAAAGATTAATCATAAATCAAAATCCTACCCATTTACTTCCAGCTGTTATAAAACAGGATGGTCAACTATCTCTTCTTTTGTGCGATCCCAGTACAGTTTTTTACCTTCCCTGTAAGCATAGGTAGCCATAATGCTGGCAATAGCATTCCAGAATCCCGTGTGAATATTCCCATTGGTGTTCTGATCCCTTGCCCTCATGCAATCAACCCAGTTATCCACATGATAAATACTGTCATCACTAACATTAACAGGCCCCAGTTTCATTCCGTATTCTTCAGTAGTAATTATTTCAGCTTTTCCATTCTTTATTGTTTCTCTCATGCCTTCATAAAAATCAAATCCGCCCGGAAGGCGCTGATGTTCTGGAATAAGGAACCAGCGTGAGCTACCCTCTCCACCATGTGCAAAAAGAGTGGCATCCTTTCCACGAATGCAGGTATAATCTCCAAACATACTTGCATAATTAGATGTATATGAATATAATATCTTAGCATCCTCATATGTGGCAAGGGCCTGGAATGTATCAGGGTTCTGACGGATATCAGGCCAACCGAATATTCCTCCATTGGCAACCATTGTATCAGGAATTGCAGTGTCTGTATAAAAATGGACTAAACCGCTACCATGGCTCATCCATTGGGATGTGATTCCACCAGAATAGTCGCGGAATATCCTGAATTCAAAGTATTTCCATGGATCAAACGGTACATATGGTTTGCCTAAAAGCCATCTGCTCCAGTCGGTATCTGATTCACGTATGGCTGCCACATCAGGATCCTCAGGTACATGCCATCGGTGATCATTATCATTCCACACCTGCTCAACTTTAGTTATCTGACCTAATTTGCCTGAGCGGATAATATCCCTGACTTTCTTCTGTATCGGATCACTGACCCATTGAGATCCCATCTGAACAACCTGCTTTGATGCAAGCACAGCACTCCTTGCAAGTTTGGCGTCTTCTACATCAGTAGATAATGGTTTCTCGCAATAACAATCTTTACCTGCTTTTACAACTTCTGCAAGAAGTTTTGCATGTTGAAAGTCACCTGTTCCGATCATAACCGCATCGAGTTCAGGCATCTGAAGCATCTCTTCGGAATATTTAAACTGCTTTACATCATATCCAAAGAGCTTTTTGCAGTTAGCAGCCGCTTTTTCCTTATTCAACTTCCAGATATCACAGACGGCAACAACACCAAGATTTTTAGTCTTTTCCGTAACTTTTACCATGCGTTGATGTCCTGAACTCCTTGCTCCACAACCAAGGAATCCGATATTTATCCGATCGTTTGCGCCAATTATCCTGTTATAAGAAACTGCACTCTGCACACTATTTATAGTCACTGCAGCACCTGCAAGGCCTGCAGTAGCTTTACCTATAAATTTTCTGCGCGATAATTCATTTTTTGCCATATCATTAATCTTTAACTGAATAGAAATCACCAACTTTTCAGAGAAAATTCAAATTTTCTCTGACTCTAACCTTTTTTTACATAATTCAAATTATCGTCAAGGGGAGTCATTTTCGGCATAAGCAGATGCACAAAACCCAGGATTGCAATATATGAAAAGCCAGCTATTATAAATGCCCAGAAATAGCCTGAATTACCTGCTGTGTCAAGGACTGCTCCAAGAGCTATATCGGCGATAATGGCAATAGCCACTCCAACCATTTTCCCAATTCCAATTACAGATGCAGTTGCTTTTTTCGGAAAAACATCAGGTACCAGTGTATAACTATTTATAGACCATGACTGATGACCAGCAGCAGCTATTCCAATTAAAATAATAGCAAGCCATTTGCTTGTAATTATAGGTACAAAAGCAACCGGTAAAATTATAATTGCACAAACCAGCAGAGTTATTTTCCGGGCTTTATTAATAGACCATCCTCTTTTTATTAATCCTCCAGAGGCTAATCCACCAAGAAGACTTCCTGCGTCAGCCATAACAAAGATAATAAGGAAAGGCACTCCTATATTTTTTATGTCCACGCCAAACTGTTCAGCAAGAAATTTCGCACCCCAGAAAAGGTAAAACCACCAAACCCCATCTGTAACTGTTGTCAAAGCAAAAGCCCAAGTCTCTCTCTTTGGCAATAACTTCAACCAGGGAATTCGTTCCGTAGTCTCCACTTCAGAATCACTGTTAATATATTCGAGCTCCTCCGGAGATAATTTTGGATGTTCCTCGGGTTTCTTATATGTCCTCAGCCATAAATAAACCCATATAGCACTTAGAACACCTGTAAAAAGAAATGGTATCTGCCAGTGATCACCATCAATTGAAACGATTGCTCCTACAATGAAAGGGGCCAGAATTGCTCCAACGCTTGTTGAAGCATCAAAAATACCTGTGGCGAAAGCCCTGTCTTTTTTCGGGAACCATTCGGCAACTGTTTTAATTGCGGCAGGGAAATTCCCCGACTCACCAATTCCCAGGCCAAAACGTGCAGCTATAAAACCAACCAGACTAAAAGCCGGCCTAATAGCAGCATGCAGCATTCCAAAAACACTCCATATTGCAATTGAGATAGTATACCCAATTTTAGTGCCCAGCTTGTCAATTATACCTCCCATAAAAAGCAACCCTATACCATAGGCAATTTTAAAGGAAACCATTATGGCTGCATAATCTTTATTTGTCCATTCGAAAAGTTTTTGCAAAGTTGGGGCCATTACACCAACAATACTACGATCAAAATAATTAATTGTAGTTGCCATAAATACCAGAGCAAGTATCCTGTAGCGATAATTGCCGATTTTTTTCTTCACTTCATCCATTTTATTAAAGGTTTTATTTAACAATATCCTGATTTCCCTTGCTTTCTTTTACCTGATCTAAGTTGGTAATTATGACACTATGTTTCTGACCAGTTAAAATTCAATGTAAATAAATTTCAGGTTTTCTGCGATTCACCTATCATCTGATTAAATAATGAAAGTTGTTCTCTCATTGCAGCTAATTTATCAGATGGCTCAGTCCTTGCTTCAAGCAGTATCCATCCGTTGTAATTTATCCCGGTAAAGCGATTAAATAATTGCTGGTAGGGATAACTTCCTTCATTAAGTTCCCGGATGTGCACTGTGTCACCAAACCATTTTTTTACCATATCAAAGTTCCGGTCAAGTCCTGGAAACAATAGATCCTGGTCATTGCAGTTCCAGCAGATTTTTACATTTGGCTCTGTTACCTGGGTAAATATGGCCTTCATATAAGGCAACTCCTGAGTAAGGTTCCCATGTGCTTCAACTCTTATCAATTGTCCTAAATTGTTTGCAAATTTTCCAATCTCATTTAAAGATGCAGCAATCTGAGCAATTGTCTTTTCTTTTGGAACATCAGCAGGCAGATTATTGGGCTTAACTTTTAGTCCTGAAGCACCTATATCTTTACAAAGCTTAATATAAGCTTTGGTCTGATCAATATTTTCACGCAGCTTTACCTGATCAGAATCGTGGAACTCGAAATTAGATCCGTATCCGACACAAATAACAGAACTGTCCATAAATCGTTTTTTTACTTCGGTACGTTCTATTGCACTAAGGTTAATTTCTACTTTATGGGCATGCTGGGTACGCAATTCAACTGACTCAAAGCCAGTCTTCTCACAATTATCAATAAGAGTAGGCAGATCCCAGTCTTTTGCCCATTGATATGTTACCAAACCAAGCTTCATACCTTTTCTACCAGTTGCAGAGCAGGCTGTTAAATGATTTATTGCTGCCAGACCTATACCAGCTCCAAGGGTCCTTTCTACAAAAAAACGACGGGTGATCTTTTTATCCATAAGTTTTAATTCTAAAATCTCTTTCTTTCGGTTAAATAGTATCTGATTTGAAATCAATTACATTTAAAGTGATATGTACTTTGCTATTAATCAATATTTTAACAGAAATAAGTATATTGGGAAGAAGGCATCTATTTATCTTTTTGAATTGAATACCAACTTTCCATTTACGTAAGTCTTATTTATGATTAATTCTGAATCACCCAATTCGAATAATATTATATCAGCTCTCTTTCCTACTTCCAGAGTTCCCCTGTCATTTAAACCGTACAGGTCAGCAACATTTGAACTTGCCATTTTTATCGCATCAGCAAGGGAACAGCCTGTAACCTTCATTATATGGGTTACACCTTTGTTTATTGCAGAGGCAGATCCATAAAGTACCTTTTGTGCCGGATATCTCAATTCACCTTCTGTGGTAAGTTCAATCTCCTCTCCATCAAGTATTTTATAAAAACCTGGAGCCATTCCTGCATATTCAGTAACATCCGAGGTAATAATAGTTTTGTCGTTTCCTTTAACTTTATAAAAGACTCTTATTTCTTCTGGATTAAGATGAAATCCATCACAAATGATGCTGATTGAAAGTTTATCGTTCGACAACTGGGGCCATAGAGGATTGTTATGTCTGTTTATGGAATTGGCACACCCGTTTCCCAGATGTGTGCACATTTTTGCGCCATTTTCCACAGCTTTTTTAATCGTTTCTGCATTCGCATTATGATGCCCGAGAGCAACAACAATCCCTTTTTCAGTGCACTTTTTTATGAACTCCATCGCACCGTCTGTTTCAGGAGCAAGTGTAATTGTCATTATGCTGTTACCGGAAGCTTTGTACAGTTCCATAAACTCGTTCCAATCAGGTGGACGAACATAGTTTTTTGCATGTGCTCCTCGATATCCATCTTCAGGCGATATATAAGGACCTTCAAGATGAAAACCAGGGAGAGATCCAAGCAGTGATTTATCATTTTTATAAACACCTAACTTTGAACAGATATTCAATAACTCTTTATGTGTGTTTGTAGTAAGTGTCGGAAGATAAGAGGTAACACCTCTTTCCCAGAGAGCCTGTGTTGCCTTTTTAACTCCGTCAAGAGTCAGTATGGCACCTGTTTCCGATAGAAATGATATACCGATAAAACCGTTTACCTGATTATCGATAAGTCCGGGAGCGATAAAAATTTTCCTGCTGACTGAAGCTTGTTCAGTAATTGGGGTAATAGCTGTTATTTTACCATCTTTAATTTCTATTGATATTGGTTTACCATCAATATAGGATAATCCTTCTATCCTCTGTTGTGCACATGATACATTAATAATAAAGAGACATAACAATGAACTTATAATTTTACTCTTACCAGCTATTATCTTGGATACCATTCTGTTAAAATTAGTTTGATTATTAAAAAGCATAATTAAAATTATGAATATCTGATTTTGACCAATTTTTTAAAGATAGCATTTTAAAATTATGACACCTTGTGTTAAAGTAATAACAGTTGAAATACAATGCTCGATTCTCTTTACTTGCAGCCTGGTCTTTTAATCATTACCACGGGTAAAAAAATTCCCTTCACAATTAAAAATCCGGGAGAAACCCGGATTTTTATTAACTTGTTTAAAGTCAGGCCTAATATTTTTTGGCAAAATCATCTGCAAAAGCATTGATCTCACTGTCAGTTAAATGAGTTCCGGAATTTACAACTATCCTGTATCTGAAAGTTGCTGACTTACCGGAAGGAATTGAAAAATTAAGTACTTCCGCTCCTTTTGTGAAATCACTTACACCAAGCGGATTAGCTGAAAATAATCCATAACCGCGTGCATGCCAATATGTTGGATAGCTTTGATTTTTTGGATGGTCGCATACAACAAGTGAAATTTTTTCATCACCAATATTTCCATAAAGATCCATCCATTTAGCTCTGGTACTCCAGACATCTTCACCTGTAATACCTTCACTACTTCTGTAGTTTCCGGAAACACCTTCATTCGATAAAGCTTTTACAGTAGTCGGATTACCTTGCGCATCTGTTAAAACTACATCTTCTTTTGAAGGCAGTTCAAGCTGACGAGCAACCCGTATTCCAAACATTCCTTCTTTGGTATCTTTAAATGCCACATCACCTCCTGTAGCAGTGATAGTTGCAATCCGGTCAATAATCCGTACTGAACCACTTGCAATGAAATGATACTCTGTTTTACCAGCAAGGAGTTCTTTTCCAGCAGGGTCAAGCCAGGTTTCCTTAGTTGTAAGGATGCCTTCATTATTCCCTCCTGACATATTTTCAATTGCAAGGTGTTTAATTTCCCCTCCTTCCGGGTTTTTGCTTCCTGATGCTCCATTTCCCCAAAAGTCTAATCCATTTACATTCCCGTAATTTAGCCAGTTACCAATCTGGTGAGCATGATCACTTCGTTCACCTTCCCTGGGATTTAATGGGAAACCCCGTGTAATAACAGTTCCAGCTGAAGTATAAATAGGATAAAGAACTGGTTTGTAAACATTAGCGAACCAGCAATAAGATGTAAAGAGCTTACCATCAATAATTACATCCACCTTTTTCTCAGCTTCGTTACTAACCAGATCCACTTTCTGTCCTTGTGTGGTCTGACTATTTTTCGATGCTTTATTACCACATGAAAATGTAAAAAAAGCTGTTAACAGCACAATAGCGATTGATTTAACTTTCATAATCTTCAAATTTGTTTTTATCTAATAATTATCAAGAACGGGTTAAAATTTTAATTTTTTTTACACCTCATCAGGTACTATATAAGGTTTGCGATAAACACGGGTAAGCATTGCATCGGCTTCAGGATCATTGGCAAATTTTTCGTATTCGCCCATAAAATTCAACCCTCTTCCCAGACGATAAGAAATATTTGCAAGATGAGGAAGAGCAGAAGAATAGTGACCATCAAGAATATCACAATTCAGAGTTTCTGTTTTTCCTGTCCTTATTGCATCAAGAAAATTTGCCCAATGTCCTTCATCATCTCCTCCAACAGTTGATGTAACATCAACACGTTTCCCATCTGCTGTGTTTGAACCTGCAAACGGTTCTTTTTCTCTTTTACGAAAAGCTTTCCAGGTATCATTGTTTATTTCAAGATATCCTTCTGTTCCAAAAAACATATTTCCGATACGAATATCAAGGCTTGATTCACCATTTGAATAGCGACCACGTGTTTCAAATTCAAGCATCTTCCCATCTTTGTATTTAAACAGAGAAGTAAGTGTATTAGGGGTTTCCTGGGCGCATTCTGCCGGATTAATACCATAAACACCCCCAGTTGCGTAAACTGATACCGGATGTTCATTCTTATTTAGTCCCCAGCGTGCGATATCGAACTGATGAGGACCCTGATTCCCGGTATCACCATTTCCTGTATCCCAGAACCAGTGCCAGTTGTAGTGGCTTCGTTTTTCATTATACTGCCTCCAGGGGGCTGGTCCAAGCCACCGGTCATAATGCAATGTTGCTGGAGGTGTAGTATCTTTGGCAATGCCAAAAGAATCACGGGGTTTAATACAGAGCCCTCTGGCCATATATACATCTCCGATACCACCACTATGTAAGAATTTAATGGCATTTATCACTTCTCGCGAAGAACGGCTATTGAACCCTGTCTGAACAAGGAGATTATATTTACGTCCGGCTTCGATCATTTTCCTGCCTTCAGAAATATTATGACAGGCAGGTTTCTCAATATATACATGCTTCCCAGCCTGGCATGCCCAGATCGTTGCCAGAGCATGCCAATGATTTGGTATAGCCATCGATACAGCATGTATCTCTTTGTTATCAAATACCTTACGCATATCCCACTCTGTAACAGGTTTAATCCCTGTTTTATCAAATACAGTTTTTGAGCGTTCAGCAAAAAATTGTTCGTCAGTGTCGCACAGTGTGGTTAACCATACATTTTTACTTTTTTTAAGTGAACAATAGCTGTTAATATGGGCAGTACCCTGTCCGCGTATGCCTACAGCTGCAATATTGATACGATCATTTGCACCAATAACCGAAGCGTATGTTTTAGCAGTAAAACCCATACCACCTATAGCAATGCCGGCGGTTCCAAGTGCACTTTTTTTAATAAATTCTCTTCTTTTTGTCATATCAATAAAATATTAATTTATTTGAATAAATTGATAATCAGGTGAATACAAATAAACAGGTAAATAATTTTATATCAAAACTACGCTGATATTGTAAAAGCAATCATGTGACTGCAATTCTTGCAACCAACTCCTTAAAAGCTGCTACCTGTTCTTTCATAGCTGCCATCTTATCGACCGGAGTTGAACTGGCTTCAAGAAGAATCCATCCTTTAAAGTCAATTCCTGCAAGAAGGTTAAAGAGCTGCTGGTAAGGATAATCTTTAAGATTCAGTTCCCTTACATGAGTAGTATCACCAATCCATTTTTTAACCATATTGAAATTTCCTTCAAGTCCGGGAGGATTAAGATCAGGTGCATTGCTATTCCAGCATATTTTAACATTAGGCTGGGTTACCTGGTCAAAAATTGCCTTCATATTTGGCAGCTCCTGGGTCAACGGACCATGAGCCTCAACTCTGACCAGTTGTCCATAGTCCCTCGCAAATTTACCAACCTCATTAAGTGAAGCAGCAATCTGAGCAATGGTCTTTTCTCTTGGTACATCAGCAGGTAGGTTATTGGGTTTTACTTTTATACCAGGAGCACCTATATCTTTGCAAAGCTTGATATACTCTTTTGTTTGTTCAATATTCTCACGGAGCTTGGCCTGATCCGGGTTATGGTATTCAAAATTAGATCCGTATCCAACACAGGTCAGTGAGCTGTCGGCAAACCTCTTTTTAACCTCTGTACGCTGTGCGGCAGTAAGAGAGGTTTCAACACCATGGGCATGCTGTGTGCGGAGTTCTACAGCCTGAAATCCAGCTTTCTCACAATTGGAGATCAGAGTTGGCAAGTCCCAGTCTTTTCCCCACTGATATGTTACAAGTCCAAATTTCATTGCCGGCTTCTTTAAACTAATATTTAAATTATTTAATGCCGCCAGACTCAAACCTCCACAGGCAGTTTTTTGAATGAAACTTCTTCGTGATAATTCTTTTTTCAACATTGAAATTTAGTTAGGTTATCAAGCATTTGCAAAAATGTTATCCACAATTGTCTAAACATTATCAGGGACCACATAAGGTTTTCTGTAAACACGCCTTAACATAGTATCAGCTTCCGGGTCATTGACAAATTTTTCATATTCTCCCATGAACTTCAAACCACGTCCCAGTCGGTATGAAATATTTGCCAAATGAGGAAGTGCTGCAGAATAATGACCATCAATTATATCGCAATTAAGATCTTCATCTTTTCCTGATCTTATTGCATCAATAAAATTGCCGAAATGATCAGAGGCTTCGCCTCCGGTAAGGGAAGGAGCATCCTGTGGCTTACCTGTTAAAGCGGCTTTTGTTCCGGCAAACGGTTCTTTTTCTCTCTTTCTGTATGCATTCCAGTCAGAATTACTCAGTTCAAGATACCCATCTGTTCCGTAAAAAATATTGCCAACTGTTACACCCAGGCCAGATTCTCCGTTTGAATAACGACCACGTGTCTCAAACTCAAGGACTTTTCCATCGGCATATTTAAAGAGCGAAGTCTGGGTGTTTGGTGTTTCCTGAGCACACTCCTTAGGGTCAATTCCATAAATTCCACCAGTGGAAAAAACGGTTACAGGGTGTTCATTCTTATTCATTCCCCACCTGGCTATATCAAACTGATGAGGTCCCTGGTTACCTGTGTCTCCGTTTCCGGTATCCCAGAACCAGTGCCAGTTATAATGGCTTCGTTTTTCGTTATATTGCCTCCATGGAACTGGTCCAAGCCACATATCATAATGCAGAGTAGCAGGAGGTGTACTGTCTTTCGCGATACCAAATGAATCGCGCGGTTTGATACATAGTCCGCGAGCCATATAAATATCTCCGATTCCACCATCATGAAGGAACTTGATAGCATCCCTGACGCCTTTGGAAGAGCGGTTGTTATGACCAACCTGAACCCTTAGGTTATATTTACGGGAAGCTTCAATCATTTTACGACCTTCAAAAATATTGTAACATGCAGGTTTTTCAACATAAACATGTTTCCCTGCCTGCAGAGTCCAGATAGTACCAAGAGCATGCCAGAAGTTAGGTGTTGCAAAAGAGACTGCCTGTATTTCCTTATCTTCAAGTACCTTACGAAAATCCCATTCAGTAAGTGGCTTAAGGCCAGTTCTATCCTGAACAGTTTTAAGTTTCTGGGCAAAAAACTGTTCATCGGTGTCACATAGTGTTTTTATAACTACGTTCTTCTTATCCTTCATTGATGAAAAACTGCCTACATGGGCACTGCCCCGTCCGCCGATTCCAACAATTGCAATATTGATACGTTCATTAGCACCTGAAATGGAAGCAAATGATTTTGCAGAGAATCCCATTCCACCAATGGCAATACCTGCTGTACCAACAACGCTCTTTTTAATAAATTCTCTTCTCTTAGTCATTTTTAATCGTAATTTATAACATTAAACAGAAGTCAAATAATACAAATAAGCATATTTTAAAAACCCTAATGCACCCTTTTTAATGATGGCATTAATAAGGGGTTAAGATAAGTAACATTGAAATATAAACATATAAATATTCAATTATATTTTTAGAATCCGGATGTTAAAAAAAATTAAAAACAGAAAATTATAAATAAAAATCTGAAGTATTAATTTTAATAACTCTGTATAAATTGTAAATTTATTCAATACATTTAAATATCAACTATAACTTTGTCCAATTCATAATCTTCGTACTATTACCGATGTAGAGGGGTTTCAGTACCTGAGAAGATAACTCAAGACCATAAAGCTGCCACCAAACTCTTCCCTTAATGTACTCATCAGCTGTCTCCAATAACCTCCACCACCCCTGGTACATGGTTTTAGAACGGTCCAGATCTGTCCCAAACAAAATCCTGCCGGAGTATTTCGAAATAAATTTTGCAGATGCCCTGGGTGTCCGTCCAATTTCGTAGTCACGGGCAGAAATATCTAAAAACAAATTTGGATATTTATCAAGTTTCAAACTTAATTCAGCCAGGTCATTTCCCTGATTTGCCAGGTGACAGGCAATAAAAGTTGTTTTAGGATGTCTCTCGAGCAAACGGCATAGAAGATTCATCAGCTCATCATATGAAAGTACATCTTTACCAACCTGATTATATGCCTGGTAAGAAGGTGTACGTTCCTGATTGTTATCAAGAGGAGTCCAGCATGACGGATGATCTGCAATGTGAATACTGACAGGAATTTTAAGGTCAGCACATTTTTTCCAGAATGCATCCATCCGGGGATCATCAGGGTGAATCTTATCATTTGGGTCCCGTGAAAACCCGCCTCCCTTTTCCATTATTTCCCCAACTCCTCGTGCACCCATTCTATAACACCGTTCCAGTTCTTCAGCTGCCTTCTCTGAAAATTCAGGTTTACCTATACTGGTCCTGTCCATTCCGCACCAAAGCTGAAAACGTTCAGGATAAGATTTCAGGTATAACTGAACTAGTTTATCAAAACTCTCACCTGTAGCCCCGGTAAGTATAACTGTCATCTTTATTCCTACTTCATCCATAGTTTTCACCCATTCGGTGACTTCATCAGGAGTACTTGCATTAGGGTGTGCGTGAATATCAATGACAGGAAATCTGGCTTTCATAACAGAGGTAACATTAGTAACTACTGATGACCTTGGTTTGTAATTTTTGAGCAGAATAGTGTCCATTGGCCGAGGCTGCTGAACCCGATTTAATGGACGACGCTGCTGTGCCACAACAACCAGACAAACAAAAAGGAGAATTGTGATCAGAAAGAATTTTGTTTTCATTTTGCAAATATTTAAGTTCAAATGGAGTTAGTGGTTGATTTTAATAAAGTTTTACCAGGTTGTTTGCAGATTTTCCTGATTTTTTCAAATTCGGCACTATATTCCTGAAGCATGGATACACTTATCTTTCGTCCTGACAATGTCAGGGGATTGATGAAAGTAATATTTTTACCGGTCATGGAAGCAACAAGTGATACATCACCCCACTGAAGAATTCCGGGTAGAAATATTCCACTACTGTAAAAATCAATTGAGTCCCTGTTATCAAACTGATAACTAACAGGAACTTCACGCAAAAAAAGCTGGTCGGTATTATTATAAATTGCACACATAAACAGGGCGGCCAATCCTGCTTCTTTACTTCCATCTATATCTATTTTCTCTGATTTATACTGGTCTCTCAGAAATCTATTCACCAGATTCAGTTCTTCCACCCACTCGCCAAGGACCCTTTTTCCCAACCATAACTCAGACCTCGACATAACACGTAATTTTCCATTAAAATAATTCATACGAGAAAGGTTAAAAGAAGACTCCCCTGTTCCTGAAAGATCAACAATTGCTATCCCTTTTCCTGATCTTAATGATTCAGTAATTAATTCTTCAGGGATGCTTCTTTTACCTTCAGGGTCGCATATTATAAGAAAATCAGTAGAATTGCCCGGGGGTGCATGCAACAAAAGTGGTATCATTTTACTATCAGAGGTCTCAATAGCTAAACGGTTCCATCCACCAATAGCTGAATATTTATGAATCTCTGTGACAGATGACCTTTCATCAACTTTCAGAATTTCTCTCAAATCATTTCTTTTTATTTTCAGATCAAAAGAACCAGTATTCAGAAAAGAATTTCTTAACTCAATCCCTCTCTTTATGCAGTATTCATCAGTCGTTATTACACCTGTTTCTCTAAGTCCTTTTTGAAAAACCATCAGTTCTTCTTCTGGAAGCTGGACAAATGGTATTTCATTACGCGGGGTCCCTGGGCCGATACCTTTCAGGTGCAGATCAAACCAACCCAGCATAGCTTCCCTGTCGGCTTTCATATATCCGTGCGAAAGGTCAAAAATATGGTAGCTGAGGTTTTCTTCCACGCCAAGCATTCTGAATATTGGTTTTGCATTCTGATAGCTTCTCATCATTTCTGAAGGGAAAAAGGCAGGATTAGCATCTTTTTTATGATTACAGGGCATAACTGCCCTGGGAGCTATCATTGCCAAAACTCCTGATTCTTCCATAAAAGTAAGTGCATCAGTCATCACTTCACAAATACAAGGAGTTCCCATTATATACGATTGAAAAGTCCCAACACTTACAACCGGTACGGCAGCTTTAATCCTCTCATCCAGAGCAGCAAGCCACATAGTCTGATTACCACCACCACTGGCGCCAGTGGCTCCGATTTTACCTGAATTAACATATGGGAGAGAATATAACAGATCAACACCTCTTATGTTGTCGGAAATTGTTATTCCCAGTAATGACTCTCCCAAGTTTAAAAGAGCCGATCCAAGGTTATTACCATCTCCATGGTCTTCAAAGATACCATGTACAGTTGTTCTCTCACCAGAACCCCATGGATCGAGAGTAAGACATACATAACCATTAGCAGCTAAGGTATGTCCAACTGCCTGGGGACCTGTAGAATCTATTTTACCTTTTCTCCAGTGCCCCAGCATATTGATTACAGCAGGAAATGGACCTTTGCCGTCAGGAATATAAAGATTTGCGGTAGCAAAAATTCCGGGTCTGGTCTGAAAGATGAGGTTTTTTATTGAGTACCCTCTCATCTGAATTGTCCTGTACTCTTTCATCCCCAATGGCAACTGGTGGTCGATAACTACACCTGATCTCTTAATGATTTCATCTTTAAGCTTCGTCCGGTATACTTCCCATTCCTTTATTTCAGTGGGTAACTGATGAATACTAAACTTTAATGCAGCTTCATTTCTCAGCCTGTTTTCCAGCAGATCCGGACGGCTTCCAACAAGAACCTCAGGCAGTGTATCTCCCTGTGCCGGTTTATAAGTATACTGATTTTCTTTAATAACAATAGCTGATACTGAAAGTAAGACTATTGATATTAAACCAAGGAAACTGATAAAAAGCCTTTTCATTATTGTTATTTTACGAGGAATGTCCTTTATATTAATCCTGATCTTAATTCTTTTTAAAAAGGTAAAACATTAAAATTCAAAATATTTTCTATCATGAAATACTCATAATGTTCTCAGTTTAATAACCAACATTATGATGTTCTCATTGGTAATAATTTATTAAAAATTAAGATGAGCCAGGATGAGATTCATTTATTTTATCCAATCCTGATAAAGATTATATGGCTTTTCAATAATCTCGCCAGGGACAATTTTTAAATTTGCCGAGGCATTTTTACCCTGGTAAGCTTTTTTGATTATTTCTGTTTCTTTGGACAAACTTTCATAGTCCAATGTTTTACTGTTTCCATCAATAGATCCTGCAATTAGCAGTTTTCTGGGAGCAAGTGATGCAGCCAGATCGGGCAGGTCATAACTTTTCAGGGCACCAGGAACTGTATTGTGAATAAAAGTCTGTGTATAAAAACGGTTCATCACAATAGATAAATATGATGAATAGGGTTCGACAAGTGCGATGCATTTTATATCCTGAGAAAAAGCAGCAGCATGCAGCATAACTGGAGCCATCTCTCTCCTCGACAATCCATATATTTCGCTTATTCCTTCCTTACTTTTTAAAAGTGTCGCAAGTCTTACAACATCGCCAGCCCTTACACCAGCAATGCTTCTTCCAATAAGCATTGATGCATACCATATGTTATGAGAATTACCTTCAATATAAGCATCACCTTTAAAGATTCCAGGACCCATCTCTCCTACCCCAATAATATCCGGAGCGAGTACAATAAATCCATTCTTAACAAACCACTCTATTTCACCTCCGGTGCCACTTTCCACTAATTTCCCAGCATTATGGAGATAAATTAATGCTTTATTATTGGATATATTTGGTTTAAATAGCAGGTATGGAATAACATAATCTCCTTCTCCTCTAATAAAGTACTTTTCAATTGAATAGTCTGCACGTTGAATACGACCTGAGAACACAGGTATTTCATTGTTCTTTGGCTCAATGTAGCCTGAAAGAATCCTTGATGAACTTAATACTGCGGGGATATGTGTTGAAATATCATTTCTTGCTTCCTGTAATTTAGCAGCAAGTTTTTCTGCATCTTTACGGTTCAGAGTGAAGACAGATTCTCCTCCCATCGATGTCGAGATCTGACCTGTTGGTGTTACCTGAATTTCTTCTTTGCTCAACAGTTGTGTTTCCTCATCGTTAGGATTACCCGGATTATTTAAATGCTTCTGAAAAAAGGCATACATTGCTTCCCTGTTCTTTTTTGTTGAGGCATGTGGTGCATCGTCCTCTGTTCTGCTGAAATTTTCCTCCTTTTCAAAAGCTTTGTATATCCGGGAAACTTCTTTTTCAGTTTCCATTACTCCCTGAATATTAAACATATCGCGTGTTGTTGTAATCATAAGAGCAGGTTTTGGTGCCCGTACCATAAGGAGGTCACCGTGGTCAAATCCTCTGATAAGTGCATTAAACATATTTTGCTCAGCATCCTGAGGACCAATGGATTGAAGCAACCTTTTAAAGTTAGTAAGATAATTTTCAGGGGCAGCAGCATAAATACGGTCATCCATTGCGGCAATATATGATGATTGGGTACCTCCGCCTGAACGTCCTGTAATACCTATCCTGGCAGGATCCACCTCTTTTCTTGTCAGCAGATAATCAACTGACCTGATTCCATCCCAAATCATATATCTTGCCTGTGAGCTTCCGGTGATAAAAGCCTGTGCACCCGGATAAGAATGTTCCTGAGTTGGCCCGCCAACAGTTGATTTTCCGGCTTTTTGATCATAATATTCCAGACGTTCTCCCTGTCCTACCGGATCAAAGGCAAATGCAATGAAACCTTTTTTTACAAGATTAAGCATGACATTCTGATAAACTGCAGTTCGATATCCTTCGGCTGAGTGTCCACTGCAATATATCACAACAGGCGCTTTACTCTTCTTCTTTAACCCATCCGGAATAAACATTGAAGAAGTAACAAAAAATCCAGGTTGAGATTCGAAAATAATATGTTCAACCCTGTATCCTTCCTTTTTCAGGACTCTGACTATCTTGGCATTTAATGGAGTTTTTTCAGGAAATGGCCCAACAATATCAAGAAGAGTCTTTTTCATTTTCTGTTGATAAAGCTGCCAGTCATTAACTGAATTCAGAGAGGAAACATAATCTTTTCTTTTCTGCAGGAGATCATATGCCTGATCAGTAAGATAATGATACAAGGAATTGGGTGCATCACTATACAGAAGCCAGTTATTCCTCACTATATCAAGTTCATTTTGCCCATATACATCAACTCTAAATAGAGATAATGCCAGAAAAAAAATAAAAACAAACCTGCAGATACCTGAAAAAAATGTTATCAGACTCACTTTTAACGCTTTCATAATAATTGAGAAATTTAAGGTTACATTCAACATTCGACTGTTAGTGATTTCACAATAAATTAATGCAAAATCCCGTATATCTATCAGAAATGTCACTATGTCAATTTATTAACATGAGTGTATCAGCTGATTACAAAATTTTTGGAAAATATTGATAAAAGCCTTAATCCATTTTAATTGTACTATCAGGCTCACAAACCACTCTGAACCCAATACCCTTGATGTCGGCATACCACCAGATGCTTTTGGGTTGTTGTGGATCTGTCTTTAACCAGTCAGTTGTCTTCGTAAAGTCACGGCTGGCTGATCTTATTTCTCTTGCGCCAAAAGAGTAATTTCCTCCCCTAACAACATGTTCCACTCCTTCATCAGGTCCCTTTGGATCAACAACTTCTGAAGCAGTTTTGGAGTATGCATCAACTGCATACCAGTCGGAACAAAACTCCAAAACATTACCCGGCATATTCTTAAGGCCCCATGGATTTGCTTTGACAAAGGTGGGTTCCTGTGTTTTTCCCATCGAGTTCAGTGAGTAAACAACATACCTGTTTATCTGTGCAGTATCAGCTGCAGAAATTTTCTTACCAGGTTTCTTCCTAGAGAGTCGCTTTGGATCTCCATCAAAGAAAAAAGGAGTTTCAGTGCCGGCCCTGCATGCATATTCCCATTCTGCTTCAGTGGGTAACCTGTATTTCTTACCGGTCATGTTCGACAGCCATTGACAATAAATAGTTGCAGCATAATGAGTCATGGTTATTGCAGGGCGTTTACCGCTACCCCAGCCCTGATCAGGTATTCCGAAAGGAGGCGTAGGACCAGTAATTGCATCAGGTTTATTGGAATTATTTTCCATTACTTCATTCGGATCCATTCTTCCTTCCGACATAGTAGCAGCAAAAAAAGTCCAGTATTCATCCCATGATACTTCAGCTTCTCCAATAAAATAAGGAGATAAAGTTACACTGCGGAGAGGTCCTTCATCAACTTTTCGTAAAGGTTCCTTATCTGGGCTTCCCATTTTAAATGTACCTCCTTTGACAGGAATCATCTTAAATGAAACGGAACTATTAGGGATCTGTTCAGTATAATTTGTGAATGAAGTAACTTTCGCAGGTTCTTTGAATATATCTTTTGCGGCTGACTTAACTATGGGAATACCTGTCATTTTACCATGAACATAGTCAGGATTATAATGACCTACATCAAGGTGACAGTTAATACACTGAATATTAAGCTTTTTTGCATTTTTATCATAGTAAAGGTGTGCAGTTCCTCCATCCGCTGTAAGTCCTTTTGGAAAGAGGTTCTGATGGCACTTTAGGCATGATTCGTTATAAACTATATTCACAGCATATTCAAGAGTACTTTTTTGCTCCCAGTTAAAAGATATACTATCTTTAAAATAAAAACCATACAGATCCTTTAATCCTGTTCTGGCCTTTTCAAATAAGTAATTGCTGTTTTCTTTTGGTGGAAGGTGGCATTCAACACAATGAATCTTTACACCGCTATTATTAACAAAATGAGTAGATTTTTTCCAGGAATTGTCAGCCATTGGATGTATATGACATGACTGACAATAATCATCAGTAGAGGTATAATATAATGCCTTTTTCCCGGCAATAAACAATAAAGAACAAACTATTAAGCCTGAGATAAATATTAACCAGGGATAATTAGAAATCTTAATTTTTCTGATCATAAGAAGGAAATAGAAATTATTTATGTTAAATTTTCAACTAGCCTGTATATTAGATAGTCTGTCACAAAGGTCTTTCAAACCTTCAGGTGTATTACCACCAGGCTGTTCAATAGTTGTCCAGTTATTATAACCAATTTCATCTAGAGCTTTCATTACAACTGGCCAGTTTACATCACCCTCCTGGAGTTTAACTCCAAATCCGGCACCTTTACCCTGTTTATCAGCAATCTTTCGACTGAACTCTTTAATATGAACTTTAGCTATTCTCTGTCCGAGTATTTTTATCCACTGCTCAGGCCAGCCATAAACCAGAATATTTCCACAATCAAAATAGAAACCGACTTTGCTGCTCTGAAACTGATCGACGTAGTAAGCAGCTTCAACAGGGCTAAGCAGGAAATTGTTCCAGACGTTTTCAATTGCTATTTTAACATCCAATTGTTCAGCATATGGTACAACTTTCTTAATCTCTTCAACTGTCCTTTTCCAGCAATCATCATAACTGACAACTTCACTGACCCTCCCGGGAACCAGTAGTACAGTATCAGCTCCATAAGCCTTGGCATCCTCAAGACTTAATCTGAGAGCATCAACCCCCTGCTCACGAACTTTTGGATCAGGATCTGATAAAAGGAATTTCCAGTGCAAAGCATTGCATACACTGGGTATTACTAATCCGGTTGCATCCCGGGCTTTTAAGACCTCATCCCTGTTAGCATGACTCATTGCTTCAATTCCCTCAAATCCGGCCTGCTTTGCTGCCTGAAATTTTTCAAGTATTGATGCACCATAACCAATACTTCCCCACATTATCCCCTTCTTAAGGGACCGGGTTGCTGGAATTGCAATATTTGAATACCCAGTTAGAGATTTTGCTGACATCATAGCCGATGCCAATATTGCATTCTTTGCAAATTGTCTTCTGTTCATACCTTAAATATTTAAATTCAAATCCAAATAATAATGTTCTATGATAATTTTGCCTCATTTCCTATTACAGGAATTGTTTCAGGAATATTTGGAACAGGCCCCATGGCATAGGTTTTTGGTCCAAGAGAAAGGTCTGAATTCAACATTTCATCCCATGTTACATCTTTACCGGTATATGCTGACATACGACCCATTGTTGTTATTAATGTTGAGTTGACCTGGGCTTCAGCATCACTAATTGTTTTTCCGGCCCTGATAGCAGTAACCAGATTAACATGTTCCTGAACATAAGGATCTTTGACTTTCCATGTAAGATCGGTATCCCCTTCTTTAGGATAAGGATATTTCCAGATGGTATTACCTTTAAGATCAAATAGTGTTCCGTTGCAGTCGGCATAACCCTTAGTACCTACAATAACCTCCCTTTTCAGGTTACTGCATCCGCTTATCTGACGAGCTGCACAATGAGTTTGCATACCGTTGTCATAAATATATTCCACGCTGAAAAAGTCATACTGATCACCAGTTACTCTACGCTGCCTGCCACCCCAACCCATAGCTTTAACAGGATTTTTACCAACAAACCAGTTCATCACATCTACTTCATGGATAAATTGTTCAACGATATGGTCACCAGATAACCAGCAGAAATTAGCCCAGTTACGAAGCATATATTCCATATCGGACCATTCAGGCAACCTCTTTTTTGCCCAAAGAGATCCTCCGTTCCTTGTAATATGTGCACTGACAATCTCTCCTATTTCGCCATTCATTACCCGCCGGTAAGTCTCCATATAATCTTTTTGCACCCGACGTATTGTACCACTTACGATACAGAGACCCATCTGCTCTGCTTTCTTTGATGATATCAATACTGAGCGTGCACCAACAGGATCAACTGCAATTGGCTTCTCCATAAAAATATGTTTCCCTGCATTTACTGCAGCCTCAACATGTGCCGGTCGAAAATGAGGTGGAGTACAAAGTAAAACTATATCAACACCTGCTTCAATTACCTTCTGATAATTATCAAACCCGGTAAAGCATTTTTCATCAGCAATTTCAATATTTCTTTCCTTCTTGAGAGTCTCCCTGCAAGCTGCAAGTTTATCCGGAAAGATATCACCAATTGCGACAATCTGAAGATTGGGCCCTGCATCAACAAAATTTATGGCAGCACCAGTACCTCTTCCACCGCATCCAATAAGACCCGCTTTTAATACTTTTCCATCAGGAGCTTCATTAAGTAACGCAGGAAGTTTTACTTCTGCGGCCTTCTTCTCTGAACCGGAACATGATGTCAGCAATCCGGTGACACTGATTGTTCCTATTGCACCCAAAGCCGTATTTGATATGAATTTACGGCGACTAAGTTCTGAATTGTTCTTCATATTAATTGATAATAAATTGGTTTTAAAATATCTAAATATAGTGTCTTAAAAGTACATATTTTAATTTGTAATCATACCCGACAACCATTTAAGATAATTCTTAGTAATGGGTGTTGAAGCATTTTTGATACTTTTTTTCAATGCTGCTGAAACCGCTTTCTTCTCTTTTTCCGGTGACTCAGGGTCAGAAGCTTTGGCAACAATATTAAAAAGTGCATCTTTTGCCCCACTTTTCGCTACAGGATCATCTCCCGACATTATGTCTGAAAGGGTAGCTACCATATCAGCTCCGATTGAAACTGCTGCAACCAATGCATAATTTCTAAACTGAGTATCTTTACAATAAAAACCCTTTTTTAAATAATCAGGCTCTGTATCCAGATCCCTTATGAAAATATTACGGAACTTGGCATATTGTCCCTGTTTATTTGCATGATTTCCCTGAAAGCCTATTACTCCAAAGTATGGTTTATTAATAAATGATTTAACAGTATCAATGTCCGCTATGGTTGTGACCTTATCATTAACTGATACAGTTACAATATTTCTGTCACATTTTATCTCCATCCTGTACCAGATTCCGGTTGTTTCATCTGGCCTGTTTATTACTGGAACATAGCCATATAATGAACCTGTACAATGAAGATCATCTCTCCAGGGAGTCCATGGAGCGAGTAGTTGAACTTCAAATCCTGTTGCCTGAATATTTGGGTTAAATCTTATAAAAACTCCGCTATTCCCTACCTCCGATAACATAAATTCAAGACGAAGGATAAAGTTACCATACCATTTATTTGAGAAAATATCATTTCCTGCACCAAAACTTCTTGTAATGATTTCGCCATCCTTTACTTCAAATGCACCAGGTTTTTGAAGAGTCCAATTTGATAAATCCTTTCCATTGAAAAGTGAAACAAAATTATTAGTGTTTTGAGAAGAACATGATGTTGCGAAAAGAAGAGATATCAGAATTAACAGGAATGCTTTTTTCATTTTTAATGATCTTAAAAGTTGTATTTCAGGTTATTCAGGCAATACCCAAGGTTTTCTGTATGCTCTTGATAATAGGTAATCTGCAGCTTCATCTCCTATAAACTCTTCCTTAATATTATCCCATATAAGTTTTCGTTTAAGCCGGTATGAAATCATTGCAAGGTGCATCGGGATAGTCATTTCCCGTGCATATATAAGATTACTTTCAGGTAATTGTCTTGATTTTACCGAATCAATAAAATTTCGCTGATGCCCGGGAGATCGAGGTAATGTCCTGGGTACTTCAGCGATATCACTAAAAACCTCATTTCCTGACCTGATTACACATGTAGTGTAATCGCAAGTTAAAGAGCCCTCAGTTCCTTCAAAATGAGCACCTATTGACATTTTCTCAGCTCCAGGAATGGAAGGAGGATTAGTGGTCCAGTAGACATTAAGATCTTTAAACTTAAAATCAACATCAATCCAGAGCGGAGCATCTGCAATACCATCATGAGGTCTGTCACCTCTGCTCTCTATGTCGGTTAATCCTCCTGGATTAACCGACATAAATAGTATATCAGCAATGTGGCACCAGAAATCAGCAAATACACCGCCGGAATAATCAAGAAAATACCGGTATGTTCTATGGCAACGTTCAGGAGTATACTCCTCATAAGGAGCAGGACCCAACCACATATTCCAGTCAAGTGTATCTGGAGGAATTGTAGTTTTTGGAAATCCCATTCCTGGAGAACCTCCTGTTTTCCAAAGCCGGACAGTGTGGATGGAACCCAGCTTTCCCGATTGAATAATTTCTGCAACACGATGATAATTTTCTCCGGCATGAATTTGTGTTCCCAACTGGAAAACAGATTTATTCTTTCTCAAACTTTTTAGCATTGCCCGACCCTCATTTAGAGTATATGAAAGAGGTTTTTCGCCGTAGACATCTTTTCCTGCCTGAAAAGCCATAATAGCTATCAGTGCATGCCAATGGTCAGGTGTTGCACATGTAATAACATCAATATCCTTTCTGTCGAGTATATACCTGAAATCAGAATAGGTTTCAACATTTGCACTTTTATTTATCGAGAGAAGCCGTTTATGTGTTTCGCCCAGCAATACTTTATCCACATCGCATAATGCAACAATCTCGACGTCAGATAAGGCATTGAACCAATTCATATGGCTATTACCCTGGCTGCCCAATCCAATATGTGCTACTCTTACGGTATCGCTGGGAGGTTTGCTTCTGAGTGTCTTAGACAGAATAGGAAGACCAATAATACCAAGTGTAGTATTTTGAATGAATCTGCGCCGGTCTATTTTTTTTCCTGGCTCCATCAGAAATAATTTATCTCTTTAAATATCTGAATTAATCTTTTACCTTCACTCCTGCCAGCTTAGCCAATCTATCCACCTCATTGATTATTGTTGATTCAATATCAACTTTCCATGAAGAAGGTAACCCAAATGCAATCTGGGATGAAGCTCCTTCATATCCTCCTTCTTTAAGTATTGAAGCAGAAGGGATATAAGCCATAACATCATTTGAATAACCCATTACAAAAACATCCTGCCCATATTTCTTCTTAAGACCGATAGTATAATCAATTACAAGTTCTCCTCCAAGGCTGAAAATGGTTTGATCCCCAAGTTTCCAAATCTGAACGGGGTAAGGATATGATGACATCACAGGTTCTCCCCTTAAAATGATATTAAGCAGGCTTTCTGCCCAGCGTTTCTGATAACCTGATGTTTTTTGTATCATCTGCATAAGATCTGCTTTCCCCGGGGGATCTTCGAGGGTCAGATCAATCTCTGAGTACACAGTTGTTAGCTTAGGTAACAAAATACGCATCTCTTCACTGAGAATCCTTTCAGTTGCTGCAGCAAGTGATCTTCCATATTGTTGAGCCAAAGCTACTGATCTTCTGGGTAGAGGATTCTGGTCAGCTCCTGCACCCTGGAAAAACATTGCAGTTACTCCCGGGTGAAGATTCTCCAGCTCAATCTGTGCAAAACCTGCATAATCACCACACCATTGGTAACCGCTCAGGACAGTATTATGACACGCATAACCAAAAACAACTGCAATTAAATTACCTATTTCATCTGCAACTTTAATGACAGGAACAGAATAATCGTTTGGACCATTTAAATCTCTCTTCTCTGATAGATCTGATTCATTATTGTTCCTCCGGTTAACCTGGAACCTTGTAACACCATTTTGCGAGAACAATTGTGCCGGCTTCATTGAATTTAAAGCCTCTCCTGCAAGCGCCACAATTATTTGTTCAAGTCTGACCGAATAATTTCTGATTTTCTCAAGTTCCTGAAGATCTTCTGTATAAATATTATACATGCCCTGCAAAACAGGTCCTGAATGAGTGTGGGAACCATTAAGTATTATCTGCGATCTCATAAGGCCGTATGTTGATCCAATTTTGTTTCTTATACGGTCGGATAAATATTTTGGGAACGATTCGAGATCAGTGGTAATAAGTAATGCCTTTTTCCCGTTAATATCCTGAACTGCAAGTATTTTTACCCAAAGGTCATGAAGAGTACCTTCTGCCGGATGGTCACGTGCACCATAACCTGCCATCCACATTGGCTGCTGGGGTGTTATAACTGCTTTTGCAACCCCTGCTTTCCATAATAGTGGAGCTGAAATCAGCTCACCTGCTTCTGCTTTAAAAAACAGGATTATCAGAAATGAAGAAATTACAACACTCCTAATTGGTTTTCTCATTTAGCAACTGCTTTCTTTATTTCACCTGCAGTATCATGTATCTTATTAATAGCCGAAGCAATATCATCCATGTCTGATTTAGTACCAAGAAGCATATTTTGTGAAAACCATATAGCTTCTTCACATAGCAAATCATTTTCAGGACAATGATTTCGCTCAACATACCTGTCAAAATCAAGCTCTTTTTTAGAGTACATCCTCTGATAATTTTTTGATTCAAAGGTGTTTTTCAGGTAAGGTTTATCATTTTGTGTAATATAACCAGTTGATCCTGGTATACCCTCAGCACGAAGAGCTTTTAAGAAATCAGCCCTTGATAATTCCTTAAATGCTTCCTTTTTGTATCTGAAAGGAAACTGCCATGCTGAAATTCTTGTTACGTTATTGCTGAGCTTAAATGGTACTATTCCAGGTATATCCTTTATCTTAGATTTAAGGTATTGAGCATTCTCATTACGCGTATCAGTCTGTTTTTCAAGACGCTTTAGCTGAGCTAATCCGATTGCCGCCTGGTATTCGGTTATTCTTAGTTTGGTGCCATTAATGACGGTTCCCCCATTTACACCCTCAGGTAAAACAACAGATCCATAAGGATTCCCATAATTATGGTATGAGTAGCATTTATCCATAAATTTTTCGTCATCACTTACGATTGCACCACCTTCACCAATAGGAATGTTTTTTGAAGTCTGAAAACTAAAACATCCTGCGTTACCAAAGGTCCCAACTTTTTTATGATTTATCTCTGCCAGCCATGACAGACATGCATTCTCAACTACAATAAGGTTATGCTTTTTTGCTATTTGCATTATCTTCTCCATATCGGCCGGCATTCCAAGAGTATGGGCAGGAAGTATGGCACGTGTCTTTGGAGTAATTTTTGCTTCTATCTTATCTGGGTCAATCTGGAAGGTTTCAGGATGAGTATCGACAAATACGGGCATTGCTCCATTTTGAAGGATACAGATTATTGTTGAGATAAAAGAATAAGGACCGATAATCACTTCATCACCGGCTCCAATGTCAAACTGGTTAAGCGAAGCTATAAGGGCATTAGTTCCGTTAACAACAGCAAGACATCGCTTGGCTCCGACTGTTTCTGCCCATTTTTTTTCAAATTCTGTTACAACACCTGCACGTGTCCATGAACCACTTCGAAGAACCTTTAGTACCTGCTCTTCATCAGTTGTTGTATCCCAAACAGGCCAGGAAGGCCATCCTTTGGTCCTAACCGGTGATCCACCCGCAATTGCAGGAGAGTTTGTTTCTACTACACCCGGAATAAGGAAGTCAGGTGTCACACCCATTGCAACAACTGCACCGAGTCCGGTAATTGAATTTTGTTTTACAAATTCACGTCTTGAATATTTATGCTTTGCCATGGTAATAGAAAATTAAATTATTGTTCAGATCATCTGACATTTTATTTATTACTTTTAAGAAGTTTCCGCATTGCGTCCATCAGAATAGCCTCAGAACCGGGTTGCACTGCAGAGGCGATACCTGCCTCATAACCACCCTCCTGGTATGCTTTATCAGTACAAATGTATCCTGTAGCATAATCCCCATAAGCTGCCATAGTTACAAACAAGTCGGGCCGCATTTTTTTTGCTGCAAGCTGATATTCAACAAATAATTCACCGGGCATGTGTAAAATACGTGCTCTACCAACGGAAAGACATCCTATATCAAGTTTTTTTCCAGCCTGTAATCGTCTGAGCCAAACCAATTTAAAGAGATTATTAGTAAGAAAAACCATATCTTTTGTTTTCATCTCAGCAGGCAGGTTTTCTATAGATGAAGCTGGAGGTAAGGCCACGGGAACAAAGTTCCATGCTACAGCATCAGGTGTTACAGGTTCTTTGATTGTGGTTTCCCAGGCTCGTTTCATTCCATCTGCCAGTCTTTCAGCCAGAAGTCCTCTGTTCTCCTTTGATCCGTCGTTATATTTCCCGGCTGTAAGATTTCCTCCTGCTCCATTGAAATGAACATGTAAAGCCTGTGGAACAGCCAGCTGGCGCATGAAGCGGGCAAGACCAGGGTAATCAGGATTAGTAACACCGAGGCGGTAGTAACTCTGAGGGTGATTTGCATAATAACTCAATACAGCTACAGGCTGGTCTCCATTCCAGAAACTAACAAGGGACACAATTGGATCAACCAATCCTTCAGGTTCAGCCCTTATTACAGGATCTTTTGTTGCGGATGAGCGGGATGCTTTAGATCTACCATCAGCACCAATTATGCGTCTGTTTGATGCAACCTCATTAACCTGCGCCTGTCCAACTCCCACATGTGTTATGGGCTGTGCCTTCTCAAGAGAGTTTTTTACTGCTACACCTAATCGCCTGATCACCTCATGCTGGAAAGTGCTTTCATAACTTTTTGGGTCGAGACCAGCCTCTTTTAAAAGGCGTTCAGCACCAAAATCACTTATAGGGGAATCATGCTGGTGAACAGTATGTACAGCAACTCTCTCCGGTATTGTGCCTGCAGCATTAGCAAGGGCTAGCTTAAAGGCATCCTGACTATCATTGGAAATCCCTATCCAATCAACAGAACAGAGAACAATAGGTTGGCCGGCACCCAATATAACTATCCCCTTTGCCCTAAGACCAAGATCCCATGAATTAAGCATAAGATCGTATGCAAGATAGCTTCCTACAGGAGGTGTGGCATCTACATCAAAAGTTGATAATTTGAGCCCAGCCACACTATTATTTTGTAAAAGATCATAATCCCTGGAAATAGAGATTGTAAATGGCAAAAATGCAATCATAAATGTGATTGCAATTATTATTCTCATTTTCAGATAACTCATGATAAAATTATATTTAGTTGTTCTTTTATTTAAATTATAATTCAGGTATAAACAAAACAATCCGGATTTGCAGCCGATAATATTCTATTAAATTCCCAATATTTTCTTCGCGTTCCCTGAACGTAAAAGTTCTTTAATTGACTCATCAGCTTCATTGTCCCTCAGAGATTCGATACGTAATAATCCTGAAAGGTAATCAAGAACAGGCGAATGGGTGCCAAATGCAAATTTTTCCTTTCCGAATTTTTTTATCATTTCACTCATATTGGTAATTATGCGGCCGGATGTATCAAATAAAAAATTGGTCTGTTTCAGGAGGTCATTTTCCTCATTACTAAGCAGCACACTGTTGGCAGCATTGACAAAGAAGTACTTCGCATCAGGTACTTCTTTGACAATTGGCATTATGTCCTTTTGAGTCCATTCCTTTGAGATATCCATCCAGGAACGCTGGCGGGAATCAACAATCCTGTGAGTGAAGGTTACTATTAATCCCTTGTCACGGACTCGCTTTACGAGTTCAATACATGAAGGATCTGTTATTTCATAATCATGGTAAAGAGGGTAGAGACAAACACCCTTCATTCCCATTTTGGAAGTACAGATTTCAAGATCATTTCTCCAACCAGCATAAATTGGATTAATAACTGCAAAAGGAATGAATCGGTTTGAAAATTTTTTATTGGATCTTATATCATTGAATAATTCTTCATTTGCTGCCATAGTGTCTTTATAAAAAACACCATTGAGGTTACTAACCACAGAAATATCAACACCGAACCTGTTCATTCGTTCCAGCAAATCAGGACAAGTATTATACCTAAGCTTCTTAAATGGCCAATGACCAACATGAGTATTAATATCAATCAACATTATACCCTCCTTTCCTAAGCATGTTATTATAGTTCTCAAAGAAGATCTTTTTACGCTGAGTATCAGTTATATCTGCTGAGAGAATCTTGCTAACACTTTGATAATAAGAATTATCTGACCCAAAGAATAACCTGTCCTCACCAAGATATTTAATAACATAATCCACCATGTACTCTTCATTATTACTTCCGGAGACATCAACATAAACGTTTGGATAATCTTTTAATGCCTTGCATTCATATTCCCAATCCCCACCTCCGCCAGTATGTGCAAACTGAAGCAATGCCTCGGGATATCTTCTGGCTACATCAATAAAGTCTTCAGGTGTTGACTCGTTTGGGTAAAGATTACCATATTTGGTCCTGTGCCCACCACGGCCAATGCCCAGATATGAATGCATAAGAGTGATCATCTTAAGGTCAATCATTTTTTCAATAATCGGATAGAATAACGGATCATTAAGCTTATACTGATAATAAACCTTCAAACCTACCATCCCATTATCAACACATCTTTTTATCTCTTCAAGAGATTCGGTTTTGTATTTTGGTATCAAAGTAAACTGGGCTATAAATCGGTCAGGGAACTGCTTCAAAGCTTTCATCATTACATCATTGGAATCTCTGCAATCCTGATGAGTTCCTTCCTGCTTAGTTATTGGTTTTGAGATAACCAGTTTCTCAATGCCGAATCTGTCAGCATAATCAATTAGGAGCTCAGCAGTAACTGTCGGAGAGAGCAGAAGGTGAACATGAGTATCAATCTTCCGGAATTTCATTGTCTCCTTCATAATATTGTATGAAGTTGAAACAGAAGTATCCAAAGCGGTAAGACCATCAATGTTTCTTCCCACAACTAATCCTGCAGCAGACATTGCTGTATCTTTGAAAAATTTTCTTCGATCGACTTTGTATGACATATTTAAGTAGGCTTCAAGATGGAAATCTCAATAGTTCCGGTTATTTCTTTACCTTTTGCAGGTTTACTTTTAATGCCATCTTTTCAAATTCGTCAAGTATCTGCTTCTCGATACCTGTTTCCCATTTGCTTGGCATACCATACACTTTTTGAGATGTATCTCCCTCATATCCACCTTCCTGCAAAACCACTTCAGATGGTATGTAGGCCATTTCATCATTTGCATAGCCCATAACAAAAACATCCTGTCCAAACAGTTTCTTCAGATCAATTGCATACTGGATTACCAATTCACCTCCAAGTGTCATTAAAGGTTGTTCGCCAAGTTTCCATATCTGAACCGGATAAGGATATGAGGTGAGTAAAGATCCATTTTTCTTAAGAGTTTCAAGTTGATTTTGGGCCCACCGCTTCTGAGAATCCTTTAACTCTTTTTCCATTTTTATCAACTCATCCTTTGTCGGAGGTTTTGAGAATTTCAATGGTATTTCGGAATATGCAGTAGAAATTGAAGGTTCAAGTTTCTTCATCTCATCACTCAGAACTCTGTCAACAGCTGCTGCCAGCTCCCTTCCATATTGTTGAGCCAATGGGATCGTTCTGCGAGGCAAAGGATTCTGATCTGCACCAGCACCCTGGAAAAACATAGCAATAGCGCCCGGATGTAACTTTTCCACTTCAATCTGGGCAAAACCAGGATAATCACCTGAGAACTGATATAAACTAAGACAAGTGGCATGACATGCATAACCAAAAGTAACAGCCATAATATCACCTGCTTCATTGGTAATTTTCAGTACCGGTACAGCATAATCATTCGGACCTGCCAGATCGGTAATCTTGCTAATGTTCGCCTCAGCATTATTTCGCCTGTTAACCTGAAAACGTGTAACGCCATTCTGAGAAAATATTTGTGCCGGCACCATTGAGCGGATTGCCTCACCCACCAGATTGACTACTTTATTCTCGAGATCAGCAGAATACTTTTTAATAACCTCTTTATGTTTTGCTTCAAGAGGATAGATATCAGCAAGGGCATCCTGCAATACTGGTCCAGAATGAGTATGCGAACTGCTTAGAATTATCTGAGCACGGGTTAATCCATATTTAGCTCCAATTCTGTCCCTTATACGATTTGACATCTTCTGGGGAAAACCTAAAATATCAGTGGTAACGAGAACAACTTTTTTACCTTTTGCATCCTGAATTGCAAGAGCTTTTGCCCATAAGTCAACAAGTGTGCCTTCGGATGGATGAACACGAGAACCATAACCTGCCATCCATATCGGCTCTTCAGGAGTTATTTTCACCTTGACTACCCCGGCTTTCCAACCCTTAATATTTGTCTGTTGATTTCCATCTGCTGCAATAAGAGAGATGAAGATCATGAATGTAGAAATAACTGAAAGTAAAATCGCTTTTTTCATTTCATTGAGAGTTAAATGTTATATGATTATTTTATTTGTTACTTGTCATTCTGAACTAAAATGTTACCCTTATCAGATAAATATTTTATTTCCTTTTTACTCAGTACCCTGTTGTATAACCTCAGATCTGCCATATCTCCATCAAAAAAATCATTGGCACCAAAACCGATCCTTAGCGGAACCTTGTTGTCCAAATCAAATTGTGACAGATCAATTAAACCTGATTGAACTTCCAACTTTCCATCCAGATAGAGTGACAGCTGATCCTTCGATCTTACAGCAACAACATGATGCCATCCATCTTTTAAAGGATTGTTGGATATGATACTATGACCTGATCCAAAAGAGAAAATCTTCCCTGAAGGTAATGTAGTACAAAAAACTTTCCCGTCATGCTCAGCCATTGTCCATGCCCGACGATATTTAACATCAGGTGTATTATCAAGCCTCGCAATTTTCTGCCAGACAGTATCATATTCGTATGAGTAGACCTCTGCCAGTGGTAAAGTACCTGCTATCAATCTGCCGTTATGAACAAGCATACCCATAACTTCAAGCTCATTTCCGAGTCTTCCCACATCAGTCCACTTGTTTATATCTTCGAAAAGATAAACACGCCCGCTTGGCCATGTTCCAACATATAATCTACCCTGATAAACAGCAAATGAATATGTTTGAGTATTGGATCCAAGCTGCCCGCAATCAGTCCATACATTTCCATCATATCGGTATACATACCCTCCGTCATAGCTGGTTGCATATATAAACCCGTTATACACCCCGAGTGCCACAACTCTCTTTCCTCCAGGAGTACCACAATCTATCCATTTTGTACCACCTTCGTATCGGAAAAAGCCTGCTGGTCGATATAAAGATGACGCATACAATGCTCCCTTGAAAACGATTAACCCTCCAATAGCTTCTGTCGCAGGTAACTGTCCACAATGTATCCATTTTTTTTCACCTTCATACCGAAATATACTACCACCTAAGTTCAGGTTTTCAGATTCAGGTTGTGCAGAACCGGCAACACGGTATTTACTTGTTCCTGCATAAAGCTTGCCATCAAATACCGCAAGAGCCATTACACTGTTTGACTTGTCGGGTGATCCGCAATCAATCCATTGGTTAATACCGGTAAATCTATATACGTGACCTGATTCATCTTTTCCTGGTTCACATGTCCCTGCAAATATCGATCCGTCGTATGATGCCATAGAAAAGGCACAAATAGCATTTCCAGGGCGACCACAATCAGTCCAATCAGATAATTGACCATTATCAATTCCAAAATGTAACTGAAGGATATTAGCATGACTGGTCGTTACTGCATTACTTTTCAGACTGAGATGAAATCCTTTATGAGTAATAAAATCATACTGACTTAAAATATCTCCGGGTACATCTCCACTATTTTTGTCCGTTTTTATCCAGACCGCGATACTGAAATCTGCATTTCCAGTAAGTGGTGACTTTTCTGCAGGGATCTCCAGAAATGAATCGAAACCGTTGAATCCGGCTGCAGTATTCTTTCTGCCATCAGGACCTGAAACAGTAAAATCTGTTACTCCATTTGTAAAAGCATTACGTTCATTATCTGAAATATCCTTTGATGTTCCCGATAAAATGTCAATTGTGCTGCCTGATAAAGGCCAATGTCCGGTCAGCCCTTTTTTCAATTCTGATGAATCAAATTTACAGGAAGTGAACAGAAATACTATTAATAAAAGTTTTCCAGAGCAGATTATTCTTTTCATCACTTTTAGGTTTGATCTGATTTATAATAGAGTAACTCCAGATACATTTTTTTGGCGCATCTGCATAAAAACAAATATACTGTTTGTTTTTTAAAAACCTAATTACACACTCGCCATATTCGCTATATTATTAAATATCAAAGATTTAGATTTTGATTCCATTCAAGAATGCTAAGTTTATATCTCATACTCCGAGTCAATTTCAGACTTAAATCCTTTTTTCAATCCTTGTGGTACTCTCATACCATATCTATTTCAATCCTGTACACAAGGCAAAAAATAAAAAATGTAAAATGAATTAAGTATCAGCTACCTTTTTTTATTTTCTCTGCGTTTACGTAGACTTTATCTATTGCTTTCAAAATATCATCCATATCAGACTTATCACCTAATAGCATTCTCTGACCAAAGGCAACAGTTTCATCAGTGCATATCCTGTCGTTTACCGGGCACTGATTCTGTTCAACAAATTTTTTAAAATCAAGCATCTCCTTTGGATACATTTTCTGGTAATTTTTCGACTGAAATGCATCATTAATATAATCTCCGGTATTCAGACCTTTCGCATATCCACCGCTGCACGGAATCCCTTCAGCACTCATCGCCCTGATAAATTCTGTTCGTGCCAAACCTTTAAATGCCTCTTTATTATATCTAATCGGAAATAAATGATAAGCGGCTCTGGTCACACCAGGATTAAGTTTATTAGGCACAATACCCGGGAGCTCTTTGAGCTTATCCCTCAGATAATCGGCATTCTCATTTCTTTTCGCAGTTTGTTCTTCAAGCCTTTTTAACTGAGCCAATCCGATAGCGGCCTGATATTCGGATAATCGCAGTTTTGTTCCCATTATTTTCATACCTCCAAAATTATGGTACGAGTTACATCTGTCCATAAATTTATCATCATTACTTACAATAGCTCCGCCTTCGCCCATTGGACAATGCTTTGAATTCTGGAAACTAAAACATCCGGCGTTACCGAAGGTACCAACTTTCTTGTGGTTAATCTCTGCAAGCCATCCCTGACAGGCATCTTCCACCACCAGTAGATTGTGTTTTTTTGCTATTGCCATAATCCGATCCATATCGGCAGGCAGCCCATAGATGTGAACCGGCAATATGGCTTTAGTACGGGGTGTTATCTTAGCTTCGATCTTATCCGGATCGATCTGCCATGTATCTGGGTCAATATCAACAAATACAGGCATTGCTCCGTTCTGCAGTATTGAAAGAGGAGTAGCTATAAAAGTGAAAGGTGGCAGAAGAACCTCATCTCCTGCTCCGATGTCCAGATTACGAACAGCACAGATCAAAGCATTGGTACCATTAACCGTTGTAAGGCATCGTTTTGCTCCAATCAACTCAGACCACTTATTTTCAAATTCTGCTACAACCTTAGAGCGTGACCATACTCCGCTACGGATTACTTCCATTAGCTGCTTTTCATCAGCTTCAGGTATCCATATCGGCCATTTGGACCATCCTTTGGTTCTTATCTTCTGACCTCCCAGAATTGCTGGGGTATCTGCAAATCTGGCATTATCGGCAAACATGGATGGAGTAAAACCCATCCCCATCACTGCTCCGATACCTGTTATTGAATTCTGCTTAACAAATTCACGTCTTGAATAATTCTTTTTATAGGATTCCATGATTAAAAATTATTTATAATTAATTTTCAAAGCATTACAATTAATTAAGTATGATTATACCAAAGACTTTTTTAAAGTTACAGTTCTTCATTAAACAATGATTAAGAGTTAGTATTATCTCTCCAGCAGCTTTTTTATTGCACTCATAAGCACTTCCTCTGCCTCTGATGTTACCCCTGATGCCTGACCAGCCTCATAGCCTCCCTGGCTGTATGCTATTGCTGTTCCGATATAGCCCATCCCACAATCACCATAAGCAGCCATTGCTACAAACAAATCAGGTCTTTCGTTTTTGGCAGCAAGCTGGAATTCAACGAATAGTTCTCCAGGCATGTGGAGTATTCTTGCTTTACCGATTTTAAGACAGGAGATGTCAATTTTTCTTCCAGCCTGGCATCTTTCAAGAAATGCTACCTTAAAAACATTGTTTGTTACTGTTAAGGCATCCATCGTCTTTACCTGGTTTTTAATATTTTCCAGATAGGGAGCCGGTTTTAGTGATACCGGGATCACATTCCATCCGACTGATCCCTGAGTAACAGGTTCCCGTTTAGTTGCATCCCAGGCCCGTTTCATACCATCAGCCAGCCTTTCAGCGAGTATCCCCCGGTTTTCTTTTGACCCGTCGTTATATTTACCTGCAGTAATATTCCCTCCGGCACCGGCAAAATGAACATGCAGTGCCTGTGGTACAGCTAGTTGACGATAAAAACGGGCAATCCCCGGAAAATCGGGATTAGGAATACCAGTTCTGTAGTAGCTTTGGGGATGTGTAGCAAAGTAACTCAGAACAGCTAAAGGCTTATCGTTATTCCAGAAGCTGATGAGCGAAACTGTCGGATCAATAACACCTTCAGGTTCAGCTCGTAAGGCAGGATCGGCAGTGGCTGTATACCTTGTTGCCCTGACTTTTCCGTCTGCACCCAGAATGCGTCTGGCTGAAGCAACCAGGTAAACCTGTGCTTCTCCCAGTCCGACATGGTTAACCGGCTGGGCTTGTTCGAGAGATTTACGAACAGAAGTTCCAAGGTTGCGAATGACCTCACGTTGAAAAGTACTTTCATAACACATGGGATTTATGCCGGCTGCTTTAAGGATCTTTTCAGCACTGAAGTCACTCATGGGAGCATCATGCTGATGAACAGTATGCACAACAACACGGTCGGGTTCTGTACCTGCAGCATCGGCAAGTGCCTTTTTAAAGATATCCTGGCTTTCATTATTTATTTCTATCCAGTCGACTGAACAGAGCACAATAGGTTTGCCTGCTCCCAGCAGAACGATACCCTTTGCACGGAGTCCCATATCCCAACTATTCACAACCGGATCGTATGCCATCAAACTACCTATAGGAGGTGTGGCATCAACATCGAATGTAGCAAGCATCAGGCCGGATGGTCTGGGATCCTGCGTTAAAAGGCTCTTCTCTGCAACGACTGAATTACTAAATAGTAAAATGCAACCTATAGAAAGCACAATTTTAAATAAAACACTATAATTCAATTCCTTACTTCTCTTGATTCTCATATTAATTATATTATAAAAGTTATTTATTACGGAATGAATTTATAAAATAACACTAAATGAGGTTTTTATATTAACAATTCTCAGAAAAATCAGTTAAAGGAAGTCTTACCTTTCTCTCCGCATAATTTGCTAACATTCTCATATTCAGACTGTAATTCTTTCAATTTGTCTGAACTCAAAACATTACCTGACATTGTCAGCGGATTTATAAAGGTTACATTTTTTCCGCATATAGCAGCAGCCAGAGAAACATCGCCCCACTTAAGAAAACCTGGTAAATGAATTCCCAAACTATAAAAATCGATCGACTCTCTAACATCGAACATATAACTGACAGGTGCATCGCGAAGGATTATTTTATCAATATCCCCATTAAGAGCTCCAAAGAATAATGCTGCCAGACCAGCTTCTTTTGTACCATCAATACTAATCTTACCGGCCTTATAATCCGATCTCAGAAACTGATCAACAATACTTAATTCTTTTACCCATTCTCCAAGCACTCTCTTACCAAGCCATAGTTCAGCCCTTGCATATGTATGTAGCTTTGCCAACTGATCATTTGATTTTGAGAGAAATGAAGTAGCTTCTCCTGTTCCTGACAGCTCAATTATAACGATTCCAAATCCCTTCTTCTTTAAATCATCAAGTTGAGATAACGAGATGTTATTTGCTCCATCAGAATTACATACAACCATATATCCGAGGGATTTTCTGGAAGGTGCCTTTAGTAAAACAGGAATTAGTTTTCCATCCGAAGTCTCCAGGGAAATCCTGTCCCACCCTTTTACAGATGAGTATTTATTTACTGCTTTAAGAACAGGTTCATCCCCAATCTTTAAAATTTCATTTAATTCTTTCTTTTTCTGGTCAACATCAACAGACTTTCCATCAAGATAGTTCATTCTTAGTTCCTTACCTCTTTCTCTGCAAAATTCTGCAGTGCTCATAACTTTTGGATCACGCTGCCCGGGAGTGAAAACCATAAGTTTTTCCTGTGGCTGACGGTCAGTTGCAGCAGCTGACTTCTTACGTGCCCCCGGAGGAATCGCTTTCAGGTTAACATTGAATAAATCAATCATTGCCTCCCTTGTTTCTGGTGGATAGGAATGAGGTCCATCAAATATCAGATGAGTGAATTTTTTTTCTGCTCCATACATTTCATAAACAGGCATAGCATTAGCATAGCTCCTGAGCATTTCGGAGGGATTGAATGCAGAATTGCTGTCTTTAAGTCCGTTTGATAACATCAGAGCCCGGGGGGCTACAAGTGCAAGAATACCTGATTCTTCAGTGAATGTAAGACCGTCAATGAGAACCTCACAGATACAATTATGCCCCATAACATATGATTCAAATGTACCGACACTAACGACCGGCACTGAAGCTTTAATCCTATCATCCATTGCAGTTAACCACATTGTCTGATTTCCGCCTCCGCTGGCACCGGTCGCTCCTATCCTTAAAGGATCAACGTATGGAAGGGAAGTAAGCAGATCGACACCTCTCATATTATCAGTTATCTGGATGCCCATTAATGATTCGCCGATATTCATTAGAGAAGCTCCAAGGTTGGCACCATGATATTCAAAACTACTATGATTTGTAGTTCTTTCTCCGGCACCCCAGGGATCGATGGTCATACTCACATAGCCATTGAGGGCCAAAGTATATCCTAATGTTTGTGAACCCATCCGACCGTTTATTGAATGACCTGACATTACAATAACTGCCGGAAAAGGGCCTTTGCCATCAGGAATATAAAGATTAGCTGTGGCATAGATACCCTGACGGGTCTGAAAATAAATATTCTTAATTGTATATCCCTTCATTTTAAGAGAACCAGACTCTTTTAAATCCAGGGGTAATGCCTGATTAACAACAGCCCCTGTTTTCTGGATGATCCTGCGTCTGAGCTCAGATTTGAAAACTTCCCAATCTTTGAGATTTCCAGGGAGTTGTAAAAGACTAAACTGAACTGAGGCTTCCAGTCTTGCCCTGGCTGCAACCAGGTCTGCATGGCCTTCCGGAAGAATAGAAGGTAAACTGTCATTTTCTGCCCTATTGTTAAGCGACCCTTCTTTTCCGGGAGAACTGCAACTAATTGTTAGTATTATAATCCCAGTTATTATTATTAAAACCCGTTTCATTTTCATCTGATTAAAATAGTAATTTCAAATCCATCTAAATACAAAAACAATAATGAACGAATGCTCCTTAAATAACTTTTGTATTCCCACTATTATTTAATTCAATATCCATCGGTTTGTTGGTTTTCCATGATCCGCAGGTGAAGTCAGGTACATCAATTGAGTTGGAACGGTTTGATATTGACCATTCTGTCAATGGACTAATAGAGCTCAATAAAGCTGCATCATAAACATCCATGTCGAGTGGTATCCCATTTCTCAGGCAATCAATAACTCTCCAGTCCATGATAAAATCCATTCCTCCATGTCCGCCTACCTGTTTCGCCATTTCTCCGATCTTCTTTACTATCGACGGGTTATATTTCTCCCCAATTACCTTGTATTCCTCAGCTGAGACCCATTTATCACCAATTGAAATCTTTTCAGGTAGCGGGTATTTCAATGCTGCTCCTTTTGTACCGCTTATTTTATGTATTCTTGAATATACATTTGGAGAGGTCACATCATGCTGAACCATTATTGTCCGACCCTTAACTGTACGTATTGTAGTAGTACTGATTTCACCTCTGTATGGTTTCCCAACAAATGGTTTAAAGGTCTCATCACTGGCAGCAAGCTCCTTCGCCATTTCATTCATCATGAAATCGTTACTTGCAACAGAAACCAGATAATCCATTTTATCACCCCTGTTAATATCCATAATCTGACAGACCGGACCGAGACCATGAGTAGGGTAAAGATTCCCATTTCTTGCGGCATTCTCTTTGAGGCGCCACATGTCCCAATACTTACGTTTTGAAAAATTTCCTTCAAGAAGGTTGTGAATATAAGCACCTTCTCCATGTACTATCTCACCAAAGAAACCCTGCCGGGCCATATTCAAAGTAAGCAATTCGAAAAAGTCATAGCAGCAGTTTTCTAGCATCATGCAATGTTTACGCGTGCGCTCCGAAGTCTCCACCAGTTGCCAGCACTCTTCCAATGTCCTTGCTGCCGGCACCTCAACACAAACATGTTTACCATGATTCATCGCATATAGTGCCATAGGAGTATGCATTTCCCACGGAGTTGCAATGTAAACAAGATCAATATCCTCCCGTTCGCAAAGCTTTTTCCATTCCTCAGAACCTCCGCTGTATAAAACAGGATTATGTCCTCCGCGTTCTGTTCTCTTTTTTGCCGCTTCAACACGTTCAGGACGAAGGTCACAAAGAGCAGTCACTTTGACACCTTCGATACGGGTCATGCTTGCCATGTGACCAGGTCCCCTGTTACCCAGGCCAATAAATCCAATTCGCACAGTTTCGAGCCGTGGTAATGCGTAACCAGACATGTTAAAGATCTGGGAACGATCTGAACCGGTTTTTACATCCTTAACCTTCCCTGTTTTTTGCTTCTGCTCATTATCAGAAGAATATGATGATAGTAGTCCGGAACCTGCCAGACCTGCTCCGGCAACACCAGCTCTTTTTAAAAAATCTCTGCGATTACTTTTCATGAAAGGTAATTTAATAGGTTAATATCTAGAAATAATTATTTAATTAAATATGGTTATGCCAGGCTGATTACAGATGGATCGTAAATTTTTAAATTCTCTCATGAATTCTTCTAATTTGTCTCCATCTATCTTTTGACCTGACATAGTAACGGGATTAATGAACGAAACATTTTTTCCACACAGTGCAACTGCTAATGAGACATCACCCCATATAAGAAATCCCGGCAGGTGAATACCCATACTGAAAAAATCGATGTTTTCCTTTTTATCAAATATGTAACTGAGCGGGGCATTTCTGATAATCAAGTTTTCTATTTTATCATCTGCCGATACCGCACACAAAAATAAAGCAGCCAGACCAGCCTCCTTACTTCCATCGATACTTACTTTTTGAGCCTGATAACTGGTTTTCAGAAATTGGTTAACTATAGTGAGTTCTTTAACCCATTCCCCAAGAATAGTTTTACCCAACCATAATTCAGCACGTGATAAATTATGCAATAATATACCACGTGATGATTTGTCCATTGAAGTAGAAGCTTCGCCTGTTCCTGTCAGGTCAACAATTACAATACCTGATCCCTTTTTCTTTAATTCATCAATATAAGATAAGTCTATCCGGCTTTTTCCAAGTGGGTCGCAAAGAATTACATATCCTGCTGATTTATTGGCAGGGGCAAAATGTAATAATGGTATCAGCTTATTATCTGATGTTTCAAGAGCAAAGCGGTCCCACCCTTTCTGACTCGGAAACTGATGTATTTTTTTCAGATCTGACATTTCATTGAGTCTCAAGATGTCCCGAAGTTCCTTTTTCTTTTGATCAACATTAAGAACCTTTTTGTTGAGGAAAGCCGCCCTTAATTCATTCCCTTTTATTATTGAGTATTCGACAGTAGTCAACACTCTGGGGTCTCTTTCTCCTTTTTTAAATACCATTAAATCTTCTTCTGTAAGCAGATCATAATGACCCTCTTTTTTTGATTCACCTGAACCAATTCCTTTCAGGTGCTTTTCAAACCAGCCCAGCATAGCTTCCCTGTCTTCTTTCAGAAAGCCGTGAGGAAGATCGAATATCTGGCAACTAATATTCTCTTCATCACCTGTCATTTTAAAAACTGGTTTGGCGTTATTATAGCTTCGCACCATTTCAGAAACAAAAAAAGCGGGATCTTTATCTTGTTTATGATTACATGGCATTATGGCTCTGGCTAATGCAAGAACTCCGGCTTCTTCTGTAAAAGTCAATCCATCAATCAGTAATTCACAGATGCAATTTGATCGCATTACGTATGCTTCAAGGGTGCCAACACTTACAACTGGAACAGCTGCTTTTATCCGCTCGTCCGCTGCAGTTAACCACATAGTCTGATTCCCTCCACCACTAGCCCCTGCCGCTCCAATATTTTTAGCATCCACGAAAGGTAAAGAACACAGCAGGTCAACACCTCTCATATTATCTGATATTTGAATACCCATTAAAGATTCACCCATATTCATAACCGATGCCCCAAGGTTAGATCCATGGTATTCTGTTATTCCATGAACTGAAGTTCTTTCACCAGCACCCCAGGGATCAATACTGAGGCAAACATAACCATCAACGGCTAGAACATGCCCTACCGCCTGGTCCTTGTCATCGAAACGACCTGAATGGGCATGCAGGTTAATCACACCGGGAAAAGGGCCTTTTCCATCAGGGACAAAAAGATTTGCTGTGCAATAGACACCTGGTCTGGTTTGAAAGAAAATATTCTTGACACTATATCCTTTCATTTTAATCTCACCTGTTTCATGCAGATCTAAAGGCAGCTTATGATCAATATAAACACCACTCTTCTTTATAATTTCACTCCTGATATGGTTTTTATATGTTTCCCAATCTTTCGTATTGTCAGGCAATCTATGTTCAGCAAATTTCAACTTTGCCTCTAATCTTAACTTACTCTCAATCAGATCTGATCTGTTGGCAACCAACACAGTCGGAAGAGTGTCATAATTCGTATTATTTGATGATAATTTGTTTTCTTTTATTCCTACTGAAGCGATCAGTTTAGCAAAAATTAAAAGAGAAAGAACCAGGGAACCAAAATATTTCATATTAGTTCAGTTTTGTTTTAACTATTTTACAATATTAAGAATTAAATAACTCCCGATTTGGGAGAATATAAAAAGAATCTGATTTTTAACTCATTTTAACGTCTCTAACCATGCCTTCGCTAGAAGTTGTGCACCAGCCAGGGAGGGATGAACACCATCGGGAGTCCAGTAAATGCCGGGTGCAAGTTTCTGAGCTTCATCAAATACCTGTTGAAATGGTATAAATATAGCACCGTACAGCTCAGCAACCTCCCGGGCAGCTTTTTGATACCCATAAAATTCCGGAAACCATTTATCATCAACTGCTTTAACTCCAGCAACGGCATATGGTTCCCCTATTATCAGTTTAACATCAGGAAGTGCTTTCCTGGTGCGGTCAAGAAGAATTATAAAATCATCTTTATAACTCTTGACAGTACCCTTGTAACTGTTATTTAAAGTATGCCAGAAATCATTTACTCCAATCATTATACTTAAAATGTCAGGCTTTATTTCGAGGCAATCCTTTTCCCAACGCTCAGCAAGCTGATAAACTTTATTTCCGGAGATACCCTTGTTAAAAATCTTAATTTCTTTCCCGGCATGCTTTTCAAGGATTTGTGCAGCTGCAAGCATGGCATAACCCGAACCCAGTGCTTTAGGATTATTAAAACTGTTTTCTTCTTTGTTTCTACCAGCATCTGTTATCGAATCCCCCTGAAAGAGAATAATATTATTCTTTAACAACTGATTCTTTTTTATCCCTTTTCCAGATATTGAAGCTGAAACAATTTCGGGAATAGTTATTGCCATAAATCCGCTTATTGCAGCTTTCCTTAAAAAATTACGACGACTCTCAAGTTTGTTTTCCATATTATTTAAATTTTTCAGATTTAACCTATCATTTATTAATTTGCAAAACCAAAATACGATTAAAAAATCTGATTAATTGCTTCGGTTTCAAAAAAAGAACAAAATAATGGAAAAGAATATTCCTTTCCTCATTTTATAAGACGATACGTAAGAATGCGGTAAAATTTTAAATATAAGATAACCTTCAGTCCAAATGCATGGTTCATTTCAATTCTTTATCTAAATATGAAACTTCTATAACTTTATTTATGACCAATTTTAAAGTAAGTCATATATGCTTACCAGAAAATTTATGATTCGTTTTACATATTATTAATCAAGACTAATAAATATATTTGTATCTGTCAAAAGTATTTAAAAAGCATTATTCAGGATTTTACATTTTCTCACAAATACTAATATTGTTATGAAAAGAGAGTTTAGCAGGCGCCGTTTTGTTAAAAATGCTGCAATGACATCAGTAGCTTTCGTTGCAGCAACTCATGGGGTAAATTCTTCCGGATCCGAATACAAAATTTCATATCCGGCGCAAACAAAAAACGGTAAAAGAAAACCATATATACTTAGTGATGTATTATGCAATCCTGCAATATCGATCCATCCTTACCAGCTGTTAAGTACAGTTTGCGTTCTAGGTGGCGCAAAATGCCCGCTCATTGAAAGTGAAAAAGCAAAAGGGATAATTGCCAGGCTTAAGAGTGATCCGACGACGACTATCAGACTTATATCGAATGTTGACGAGATACCACGATATACCTGTCTCAAACCTGAAGATCATGCAACACCTGATACTGATGACATTCTGAACCGCAAGCGCGACCTTGATGTACTGCAACGTCTAGGTCTTTTACCGGGCGACACACGCCGTGCCCGTTATCTTTTTGAACTGTTGTTCAGCCGTATTGATACTCCTCGCAATATTTGCGCATTTGAAACTACGGGCTGGAAAGGTTGTGAGCTGGCACATAGCGGTGCATATGAAGATATTCATAAAAAAGGGTGGCAATCTGTTGTATACCAGCGGTCAAAACAGGAGATGGCTGAATACCGTAAGCAAAATGAGAGTAACATCAATAATGCCGACAGACTATATGTCAGACCTCATCACCTGATGTGTTTCAGCTGCTGGTATGACGGTGGAAAGGGGCAGTCACCAAGATCCAATGACACACTTTTTGAAATCTGGCAGCGTATCAGGAAGAATCCTGATATACCAGTTACTCTTGTTGAAGGAACTTGTATGGCTTGTGACTGTTGTGACGGATTTTATCCCGGTAATGGGCGCTGTGTACATGGTTGCGGGATGATAAGAGACTATAAGAAGGACCTTGATGTATTCCAGAAGATGGGGCTGATGCCCGGAGCCACAATGAAAGGCAGGGAAGTATTTGCACTTCTGTTTGAAAAAGTTCCGTCGACACGGGATATATGCGGCTTCGGTGATGGTGTTGTCCGTTCAGAAGAATGGAAGATATGTAGTGATCCGCAAGGGAATCCTGGTTATGCCAACACACGTAATAAAGGGGTTTTTTAATTCATCATTTAAAACCAATTATCACAAGGTCTTATCTGATTTTGACAAAAACCGCCAGTTCATCAAGTGCTATTCTGAATGATTTAGATGTAGGTCCTGTTATAATAGTCTTCTCAAATTGCCATTTTCCTCTGGGAAATTTAACCTTAATAGTGTCTGAAGGATTCACAACGGGGACTACCATTATACGGTCACCTAACATAAACTGGTGAGTCACATTTAAAAATCCCTGATCAGGAAAGGCATATTCCATAGGTTTTATTGCCGGTTCTCCTGTTTTTGCTGAATTGCGCAACACCTGCATTAAATATGGCATGTTCTCCTGACGTATTTTCACAATCTTTTTTATTGCTGCAAGATGAGTTGAGTCAAGAATTCGCCAGGGTGCCACGGAAAACTGCATCATTGGCATCAATGCATGAACCTGGGCTGACCGGACAATAAGCTTCTGATCAATTTCCATTCCTGGCAGAAAAGAGTCAAACTCCCCGCCACCAATCAAATCGGGACATGTAAAGGTATAGCCTGCCAGTTGTTGGGCTATTGTATTTGGCACAAGGGTTTGCAGATCGGACCACGAGTGTTTTTTATCACGCAGTCGTTCAACCAGTGGTTCACCCCCCATCTTCCACATCGCCCGGTATTCATTCAGGGGATATCTTAAGCCAATCTCAGCCCAGAATAAACTATGTTCATTTGGTAAAAATGACTTGAATGACACCAGGTCGGGGCTTTTGTAGTATTGAGCATCACCGGCATCAAGTTTAAATCCGTCAACACCATATTCCGTTTGCAAAAAATCCAGTTTGTTCTTAAGCCATTTTCCAGCATCAGGATTTGACAAATCAAGACAGGCACTGTAACCGTTCCACCAGGAGATTAATAACGGTTTTGAACTTTCATTCCAGCTTGCACCTTTTCTCCCCTGGCTGTCAAGAAGCAATAATTTTTGGGATCTGAGTTCCCTGTAAGATGGGCTGTCAGGACTAATAAACGGACAAATCCAGACCATTACCTTAAAACCCAGGTCATGAAGCTGGTTAACCATCAGCCTGGCATCAGGAAACTTTTCTTTATCAAAATCGAAATGACCATAATAATTGCTCCAGTTATCATCAATCATAAGAACTCCTGCTGGAAGGCCATTACTTAATACCTGCTTTGCGTATCTGAGTACATCATATTGATTGGGATTATACATCAGCTCAATCCATAAATTATACTGAGGAGATTTTATAAGTAAACTATCCGGCCAGAGACCAGTGGGGGGAAAAAACTGCTGAGATGCACTTATATAAGCATCCTTAAGCGTACTTCTGCTCTGTCCGACTATTACCGGACCATGAGTTTTTCTTATTATTATACTATCATTTTTAAAAGCAAATTGAAATGGCTTATCACTCCAGATATATCTTCCCCTGTTTGAAATCAGAAGAGGAACGCTTTGATTTCCTGCATCATTACCATACAGGTTAAATGAATAGGGCATAGCCCCAAACGGCATTTTTGTACCATCATTGATAACTCCACCCCACCAGCCTTCACCGCTGACAAGTATAAATGAGGTGTCACCTGATTGTTTAACCTGGGCATTACCTTCAAATACTACAATCATCACAAGAAGCAAGCCAACTGATAGTTTTGACATAGATTTATTGCTTTACAGTTTAAAGTTCGATTAGTGCAAAGATATTACTATTAAAGACAGGTCATTTACCATTTGTGTGCCATATATGACAGGCTGAAATTTTCACACCTGGTTACTGATGATGACCCACACCTCCCTATTGTTTATTCAGACATAAACTATCTGGTCTAATGAATTACAAAAATATAACACTATCAATGCAAATAAAATGCAAGAACATAAAAGTTCAGGAGTTTATAAAGGCATATTTAATACCTTTGCTTTTCTCAGTAAAAAAAAATATGGAAGATAAAATCAGAAAAATATTTGAAGATGAAGCTTCTGCAATCAGAAAGATTCCTGTTTCAGGAAGGTTTGAGGAAGCAATTGACATAATCTTCAACAGGGTGCACAGGATGAATGGTAAACTGGTTACAAGCGGAATGGGCAAGGCCGGTCAGATTGCCCATAATATAGCAACAACTTTTAGTTCTACAGGTACACCGGCGGTATTTCTACACCCTAGTGAAGCACAGCATGGGGACCTGGGAATACTTCAGGATAATGATGTAATTCTTGCAGTCTCCAATTCTGGAAAAACAAGGGAGCTGATCGAACTGATAGAACTAAAAGATAATCTTCACAGTAACATTCCATTAATTGTAATTACCGGAAATAATGAGAGTCCTTTGGCACAAAAAGCCGATTGCTCAATCCTTACGGGTGCTCCTAAGGAGGTTTGTCCTCTCGGACTAACACCAACCACATCAACTACAGTATTTACCGTTATCGGTGATGCCCTTGTTGTTTTGATGATGGAAAAAATAGGATTTTCAGCTGAAGAGTATTCAAAAAGGCACCATGGAGGATACCTAGGCATGAAATCAAGGAAAAAATCTGAATTGCCATTTACCCCTCTGAATAAAGAACAGATAATTTAATCAGACACAGGTTTTTATTTATATTGTTGTATATTAAATATTTACAATTTATTATGCACATATATATCAATAGTAACACAATATTTAAATTTCTAAAAAAAGGAATCAGCACCTAACAAATAATACCATAATAACCATCAGATTCTATATGGTCCAAACTAAAAACATATTTATGTTTTCTTGGTTGCGAATGATAAAAAGATTAGTTTTGAATCCTTCAAATAAAAGTTAAACCCAAAAAAGTATCTTATGACTCAAAGCGCTTCAACAAACGGCATCAGCAGGAAAGATTATATTTTTTCAATAACAATAATAGGTCTTTTCTTTTTTATTTTTGGTTTTGTAACATGGCTTAACGGTATATTGATTCCATTCCTCAGAACTGCATGTGAACTCAATGATTTTGAAGCCTATTTTGTGACATTTGCATTTTATGTTTCATATCTTGTAATGGCTCTTCCCTCTTCTTACGTATTAAAGAAAACCGGTTTTAAGAATGGCATGACAGTTGGATTGTGGATTATGGCTGCTGGTGCCCTGATTTTTATTCCTGCTGCAATGACAAGGACATTTGGACTCTTTCTGACAGGTTTATTTATTGAAGGTACAGGGATGGCGCTGCTTCAGACTGCATCCAATCCTTATATAACAATCATTGGTCCCCCTGAAAGTGCTGCTAAGAGGATAAGTATAATGGGTATTGCAAACAAATTTGCAGGTGCAATTGCCCCAATAATTCTTGCCAGCATAATTCTTAAAGATGCCGCTGTTCTCGAAGCTAAAATAGCTTCCGCAGCAGATGCAGCTTCCCGGTCACTACTCCTTGATGAAATGGCTCAGAGAGTTATTATGCCATATATTGTAATGACAATAACTCTAATTCTTCTTGGACTATTACTTCGGTTCGCTCATTTACCTGAAGTTGATACAGACGCTGAGGATGAAACAATTGGTGAAGCAAATCTTAAGAAAACAAGTATCTGGCAGTTTCCACATCTGTTGCTGGGTGTAGTTGCATTGTTCTTCTATGTGGGGGTTGAAGTGATTGCCGGTGATAGTATTATCAGGTACGGACAATCTATTGGAATTGCAATGGAATCAGCAAAGTATTATACATCACTTACTCTTCTTGGTATGATATTTGGTTATCTTATGGGTATCATTTTCATCCCAAAATATCTTAGTCAGACTAATGCATTAAAACTATGCACAATATTAGGTGTCATATTTTCTTTGGGAGCAATTTTTACACCTGTAGATATAGTGTTCACTATGCCTTTTGTTGATCTTGTTACTTTTCAGCCACTCCAGCTTGTGTTACCGGTAACTGTACTTTTTATTGCACTTCTTGGCTTAGCCAATGCACTAGTTTGGCCTGCTATGTGGCCACTTGCATTAAATGGACTTGGAAGGTTTACCAAAACAGGTTCAGCAATGCTTATTATGGCAATAGCCGGTGGTGCTTTATTACCATTGTTATATGGTAAACTTGCTGTTGATTTTTCAACTCAGACCGCCTACTGGATATGCGTTCCTTCATATCTTGTAATAATGTACTATGCCTTTATAGGACATAAAGCCGGAAAGAAAAATGGTTAATAATCTGAAAGAAATTTATGATCGTTTTAATGCTGATGGCAGCTTTCTGAGAGGAGAACCATATGGCACCGGTCATATTCATGATACTTTCCGCATAGAGACGATCAAGAAAGATAAAGATGATTATATACTGCAACGTCTGAATAACAGAGTATTTAAGAATATACCTGAACTTCAGAATAATATTGAGAGGGTAACAAATCATTTAAGACAAAAACTTCAGCAAATTCCAGGATCTGATATTAAAAGGGAATGTCTTACACTGATCCCTGCACATGATGGCAAAAGCTGGATTATAGACGATGATGGCAGCTACTGGAGAATGTACATCTTCATTTCAAACCACTTCTCTTACAACATTGTTGATAATCCTGACAAAGCATTTGAAGGTGGAAAAGCTATTGGGCGATTTCAGGCAATGTTAGCCGATCTCCCGGGAAAACCCCTCTTCGAAACTATTCCCTTTTTTCATGATATAGAGAAAAGACTTATTACTTTCAACAATACTATCCAGACAGATAGCATCAAAAGGGTTGAAAAGGTAAGACCAGAAATTGAATTTGTCCTGAAAAGAGCTGAAGAGATGAAGATCATTCTCAGATTGGGAAAGGAGCGGAAGATTCCAGTGAGGATTACTCATAACGATACAAAATTTAATAATATTCTTCTTGATCTGAATGACAAAGCATTGTGTGTTATTGACCTCGATACCGTAATGCCGGGTTATATTCATTACGATTTTGGTGATGCTATCAGGACTGTTGCCAATATTGCTGTGGAAGATGAAAAAGAACTATCGAAAATCAAGATGGATATCAACCTGTTTAAAGCATATTCAAAGGGATACCTTTCAGAAACAAGTAATACTCTTAATTCTGTTGAAAAGGAGTATCTGGCTTTTGCTCCCCGACTTATCACCTACACAATTGCCGTCAGGTTTCTTACTGATTACATTGATGGAGATCATTATTTCAAGATTCATCACGAACATCATAATCTTCAAAGAGCTAGAGCACAGTTTAAGCTTATTGAGAGTATGGAGGAACAGTATGAAGAAATGAAAAAAATTATTGCTCAATTAGTATAAGAATGTAAGGTGCAGTCCTATGGCTCTGACCAGCGAAATTGTGCCTGAGTGACAAGCTGCTTTAAGAAGGGAGAAAATCTAAAAGCAGGGATACATCCGGATAAAGACAAAAATACTTGTAATTGTATATGGAGTGGACAGAAGATGAGATAATGTTTTTGAAGACTCTGGATAATCCGTGGAAAATCCAGGGATTCCTTGATACAATTGATTATAATCCCAATTACGAATGCAGGTCGCCCAGGTGGGTAATTAGAAAAAAGTCAGCACATTGCTTTGAAGGTGCATTGTTTGCAGCAGCATCGCTGCAATTTATTGGCTACAAGCCTCTGATAGTTGACATGCTGGCAGTTAACGACGATGACCATGTGATTGCTGTTTTTAAAGAAGAGGGTCATTGGGGTGCAGTTGCAAAATCCAATTTTACATCTTTAAGATTCAGGGAACCTGTTTATCGTTCACTTCGTGAGCTCATTATGTCATATTTTGATTTCTTTTTCAATATTTATGGAGAAAAGTCTCTCAGGTCCTATTCCCTGCCTCTTGACCTGACAAAATTCGAATCGCTGAACTGGGCCACTACAGATGAAGATCTTGAATATATAGGAAACAAGATCGAATCACTTTATCACTTCCCGGTTGTTAATACCAGGATGATCAACAACCTCAACTTAGCCAGTGACTCAATGTTAAAAGCAGGTCTGCTGGGATCAAATGAAAATGGTCTGTTCAAACCGGAAAAAAAGAGTGAATAGAATTTTCACTCTATAAATTAATTAAGAGTCGAAAAAAAACCTATCCTAATCATTTCATTGTAAGATATTTATATCTACAGATATTTCATGGTCGAATGTTTTTTGGAATTACCATGGGATTGACTATTTTTGAACCTGTTAAAATTCAGGAATAGCAGGCACTTATCATATCTTTTATTAAGAGTAATTGCTGATATTAAACCAATAGAAGAAAATATGGATTTATCACGAAAACCTTACAAAGCATTTATCGAACGAAGGGATGCTTTAAGAAAACAGTATAGTCCAAAAAACGCCGAAAAACAACATTCAAAAGGAAAGCTCACAGCACATGAACGCATCAGCCTTCTTTTCGACAACGGAACATTTGAGGAGATAGACGCATTCGTCACACCTGCAGATCAACCTGTGGAATTTGGAAAGGTAGAGAGATCATATGGCGATGGTGTTATTGTAGGACATGGTAAAGTGAACGGACGGCTTGTATTTTCCTATGCCCAGGACTTTACAATTATGGGTGGATCGCTGGGAATAGTCCATGCAAAGAAAATTGCCAAGATCCAGGAAATGGCACTCAAGATGGGTGCCCCTATTATTGCATTGATTGATTCCGGGGGTGCCAGGATTCAGGAAGGTGTGGCTAGCCTCAGCGGTTATGCCGGAATATTTCATAATATCATTCATTCATCTGGAATTATTCCCCAGATATCTGTGATAATGGGACCTGCAGCCGGAGGTGCTGTATATGCTCCTGCGCTTACAGATTTTGTCTTCATGGTAAATCATACAAGCTACATGTTTGTTACAGGGCCTAATGTTGTGAAGGAGGTCCTTAATGAAGACGTCACTTCCGATGGTTTGGGAGGAGCTGAAGTTCATGCACGCAAAAGCGGTGTTGCTCAAATGATTTATGATGATGAAGAAAACACAATCCTTGCACTGAAAAAATTCCTGTCATACCTTCCTTCCAATAATGTTGAGAATCCTCCAGTAGTTTCTGATGACGGATCAATTGGTGAGGTTAACGAAAAACTCAGAGACATTGTTCCTGAAGATCCAAATAAAGCTTATGACGTTAAAGATGTTATAAATCAAATAGTTGACAGGAACAGCTTTTTTGAAACGGCAGAGTTGTTCGGTGCAAGCCTCGTTACAGGATTTGCGCGCCTGAAAGGAAAAACAATTGGGGTTGTGGCTAACCAGCCTAAAGTACTCGCAGGGGTCCTTGATATTAATTCTTCTGTCAAAGGTGCTCGTTTTATAAGGTTCTGCGATGCATTTAACATTCCAATAATAACTCTTGAGGATGTCCCTGGTTTCCTTCCCGGTGTTGATCAGGAACATGCCGGTATTATCAGACATGGGGCTAAAATGCTTTTCGCATATAGTGAAGCAACAGTTCCTAAAATTACCATTATTCTGCGTAAAGCTTACGGAGGGGCTTTCATTGTGATGAACAGTAAGAACCTTGGTGGTGATTTCAGTTTTGCCTGGCCATCGGCTGAAATAGCAGTAATGGGACCTGATGGCGCTGTTGCAATCCTTTATCGTAAAGAACTGGCCGAATCAAAGAATCCTGCTGAATTAAAAAAGGAACTGGTTAAAAAATATCGTGATAAAATCGCTAATCCATTTATTGCTGATGAAAGTGGATATATTGATGAGGTTATAGATCCGGCTGTTACCAGAAAAAAGATCCTATCGGCTCTGAATGCCCTTAATAATAAGTGGGTAAAAGTCCCTGCAAGGAAGCATGGGAATATGCCCTTATAGACACGCAATATGGTAGCCGGAATTAAAGCATTAACTGACTTATATTAAAATTAATCCAAAGCCTCCAGCCGAGGATAAAAAAGATAAATAAAAAATTCCATAAAAATGACTTCAGGCTATTTTCAGACCCGATATGAATTTAATAGTGACAGAAAGAGAGTCTGGAAAGCAATTTGCGAATATTTAAGCAGATATATTCCTCCCGATTCATCTGTATTGGAACTGGGATCAGGTTATTGTGATTTCATTAACAATATAGTTGCAAAGAATAGAGTTGCAGTTGATATGGATAAAAACTCAGGGTCTTATTGTGACAAGAGTGTATCTTTCTTGAATATTAAAGCTACAGATATTGAGTTCGCAGAAAAAACCTTCAATATTGTTTTTGCAAGTAATTTATTTGAACATCTTGATGAGGAGGAACTGGATACTCTCATAGGTAAGATTACTAAAATTCTCAAAAACAATGGGAAATTAATAATAATCCAACCGAACTATTATTATGCATACAGGGAGTATTGGGATGATTACACGCATAAAAAAGCATTCAGCCATGTCAGCCTGTCGGATTACCTGGCAAGCAATGGCTTCAATATCAGGAAGATTGAAAAAAGGTTTCTCCCCTACTCCTTCAAATCCAGAATACCGAAATCATATATTTTAACAAAAATATATCTGTTATCTTTTTGGCATCCTTTAGCGAAACAAATGCTTATTATTGCTGAGAAACAGGATTCTATTTAATTATGTATAAAGATAAAAAGATCAGTCTGATTCTTCCGACCTACAATGAGAGAGACTCAATAAAAAAGGTCATTAATGATTTTGAAGAACTCGATGTTGTCGATGAAATTATTGTAATAAATAATAATGCAGCAGAGGGTACTTCAGAGGAGGTCAGAAAGACTTCAGCCATTGAAATCACAGAAACTGTTCAGGGTTACGGCAGCGCAATAATCAGGGGATACAAAGAATCTACAGGTGATATTATAATACTGTGTGAACCTGATGATACATTTGTTGCAAAAGATATTTATAAATTCCTGGCTTATTGCGAAGATGTTGATGTCGTTTATGGTTCGAGAACTTATAAAGAACTTATATGGTCAGGAGCAAATATGGGATGGTTCCTGCGTGTTGGTAACTGGGCAGTTGCAAAACTTCTGGAGGTACTTTTTAATACTAATACCCTGACTGATGTTGGATGCACCTACAGGCTGGTCCATAAAAGGGTTATCCTGGAATTATTACCATTATTTATGGTAAAATCAAATTTTTTTGGACCTGAAATGATGGTACGCAGTTATTTAAAAAAGTACAGATGTATTCAGATACCTGTTGTTTATAAGGAAAGAATAGGTGTTAGTTCAGTAACCGGGAATTTCAAAAAAGCTTTCTTCTTAGGGATAAAAATGATAATTTTATTATTTATTATAAGATTTAAAACTGATAAAGTAGCACTGAAATACTTCAGATGAACAAAATATTAACATATACCTTCTGGATAATTATTTTTATCGGATTTATTATCAGATGCTTTTCAATATCATATCCCGGAAGCTTTGATATTGACACATATAATGAATGGGGAACAGCTACTTTAAATAACGGACTGCATACTTCATTTCACGGAATATATTTCCCTTTCCAATATCAGATATTTGAATTCGCATCATGGATCTCTATTGTCTCTAATATAAATTATTATATTGTATTTAAGCTTGTTAACCTGATTTTTGATTGTGGAAATCTTGTAATGTTATTTTTCATTCTTAATAAATTACAGGTATCGAAATACTATCTGCTCTTATACTGGATACATCCCTGGTACTTTAATATGTTATCGCTGGGCTATTGCGATTTTCAATTTACTTTCTTCATACTTGGTACACTTTATTTCACTTTAAAAGACACATCAAAAAATTATCTCATTGCAGGAATTTTTCTTGGTTTTGCTTTTCTTATGAAACCACAGGTACAAGTTGTTTTTCTGGCCTTTTTCATTTATAGTGTGATAATATATCTTAAAAACCGTGATCTGAAAACCCTGCATATTTTTGTATTCCCTTTAATCATCTTCATTGATTATGCACTTTACTTTTTAATCAAATCGGGAAGTCCCTACAAATTAGTCAGTGCCTATATTCATGTTGCCAATATGATGCCTTGTTTAAATGCTAATTTTCTGAATGGATGGTTTCCGGTGGCATATTTCCTTAAAGGAACTGATGATCCTATTTATATTATAAGCGATGAAATGTCACTTTCAGGCATCTATATAAGACATATTGCTATGATAGCAGTGCTAGTACTGGTTTACTATTTTATAAGATTGGTTTATAAGAAAACCAGAGAAAATGAAAACAACCTCAGTTTTTATTTAATAGCATGTTTTTCTTCATTGGTTGTTCCTTTTATCATGACATCTGCTCATGAAAATCATCTGTTTCTTTTCTCAGTGATCGTAATCCCTGTATTAGCAAAAGCAAAAAGCCTGGTTTTTAAGATAAGTATACATATTATTTTACTTTTACAATTTATCAACCTGTATGGATACTATGGACTTGGCGATATTAAATCAGATATTTTAAAAAGATATAACTATACGTATGAAATTGCCCTAATTCTTTCATTTATTGCAACAATTACATTTTTAATTTTGTTATACTGCTTTCTAAGTAAAAAACACGGGCTTTTGTCGCGCCAGGTAATAAACCCAGACTTAAAGAATGAATAATCATATAGAATCAGAAACATACAGATAATTATTTAATAGATCCAGATGAAAATCAAACGAATACTTATTGCAAACCGTGGAGAGATAGCTATCAGGATTATGAAGACTGCCAAGCTAATGAAGATCAGGACAGTTGCAATAAAAACAGCAGTCGAGCCAAATGCTATGTATCTTTCATTTGCTGATGAGGTTTTTGACAATTCAGAGGATATGTCTGAAATACCAGTCTTTCTGGACATTGAAAAACTTATCAGGATATCTCTGAAAACCAATTCAAATGCAGTGCATCCGGGTTATGGTTTTCTTGCCGAGAACGCATATTTTGCTCAGAAATGCATAGACAATAAAATTATTTTTATTGGACCATCCCCTGATGCAATTTATAAAATGGGTAACAAGACAATTGCCAGAAAGATTGCACTTGCATCTGGTATTCCAATGGCTATGGGAAGTGAAGGTAATATTGCAAATGAGGAGGAAGCCATTTTAATAGCTTCAAAAATAGGTTATCCTGTAATAATAAAAGCTGCTTCAGGAGGGGGAGGAAGAGGCATGAGGATCGTAAGGAAATCTGAAGAGATGGAAAAGATGTTCAGTATTGCCAGTAAAGAGGCTGAGAAGGCATTTAATGATCCATCGGTCTTTGTCGAGAAGTACATAGAGAATCCCAAACACATCGAATTTCAAATTCTGGGCGATACAAAGGGTAATGTGATTCACCTTGGGGAGAGAGAGTGTTCAATTCAGAGAAAGCATCAGAAGCTTTTGGAAGAAGCCCCGTCAGGTGCACTGGACAATAACCTAAGAGAGCAGATGGGAACAATGGCTGTTCAGATTGCAAAAGCTGTCAATTATCACTCTGCAGGCACTGTAGAATTCCTTCTGGACTCTGAGAAAAATTTCTATTTCATGGAAATGAACACAAGAATACAGGTAGAACACCCAGTTACCGAAATAGTTACAGGCATTGACCTGATCGAGCAACAGATCCGGATTGCAAATGGAGAAGAATTACAATTTAAACAGGATGATATAAAGCTCAGTGGGTGGGCAATAGAATGCCGGATTAATGCTGAGGATGTTCAGGCAGGATTTGCACCTGATCCCGGAAAAATAGAATATCTTAATATGCCTACTGATTCATGTGTAAGGGTTGATACAGGAATCCAGGCAGGCTCTGCTATTGTAGCCAGTTATGACTCAATGATTGCTAAGCTGATTGTGAGGGGAAAAGACAGAAAAGATGCCATCAAAAACTGTAAAATGGCTCTTGACAAGGTCTGGATAAAGGGTACTAAAACCACACTTCCATTCTTTCGAATGCTTGTCCGTAATCAAAAATTTCAGGACGGAAACTTTACCACTGCATTCATTGAGAAGGATCTAGACAAATATTACTACAACAGTGAATATGAGGAGATGCTCGCTGCCTGGCTGGCAACAAAACTATTTGTTGAGGAAAATCTTAGTGACGACAGTATTAACATAGATTTCGAGAACAGTAAAGAGATGAGTCCATGGTTGCTGAATAAAAGAATTAATCAATTTTAAATCAGGGTACAGAATATGAGTAATGACAAACTTCAAATAAAAAAGCTCTACGCACTTTCATCCGAGAAGAGAAAATTCAGTTTTTCTCTTCCTCTTAAGCATACTATCAGGATAGGAAAAAGAGACTATGAAGTAAAACTTAAGTCAGATGAAAAATATGGTACCTACATACTCTGGAAAAACCGCAAGTATCCGGTTGAAGTAGTTCGTTCGAGGCAGAACAAATATGAAATTCTTTTTAACGACATAAGTTATTCTTTTACAGTTGAGACACCCTTTTCACTTCAGAGGATGAAGGTTCTTAATTCAAAAAGAGGCAAGGTTGAACAGGAATTTATAAAAGCCCCGATGCCAGGTAAGATCATCGATGTACTTGTCAGGGATGGTTCTTCAGTTCTTCGGGGCGAACCGGTTCTCATTCTGGAGGCAATGAAGATGCAGAATGAGATTCTTTCACCTGTTAACGGAAAAGTTCTTAAGGTTCATGCCAAGCCCAACACAAATGTCATGAAAGATGACCTGCTTATAGAAATTAAAGTTGATTAGTTCAATCGTTGATAATCAAAACTCAACCATTTTATCGAGAGCAGAGAGCGCAAAGTTTTGGAAACTTTGCGCTCTCTGCTTAATGCTCATAATACTATTTTACCGGGACCTGCTTCAAAGTTTCACAAAGGAAATCATAAAACTTCCTGACAGAAGAAATGTTTACCTTTTCATCCGGGGAATGAGGAAATCTGATTGTTGGTCCAAATGAGATCATATCAAGGTTCGGATAAACTCCACCGATAATAGCACATTCAAGTCCGGCATGAATCGCTTTGACATCAGGGACTTTATTAAACATATTCTTATAAACTTCACTGATCGATTTCAGGGCAGGTGACTGCATATTTGGCTTCCATCCGGGATAACCTCCGCTCATTTTAACTTCAGCCCCTATCAGATGAAATACAGCTGCAATTTTCCATGCAGTTGCTTCTTTTGATGTATCAACTGAACTTCGTGTCAGGTTATGACATTCAAATTCACCCCCCGAACATTTCACAATTGCCATATTATTTGATGTTTCAACCAGACCTTTCATAGCCTGGCTCATTCTTTGTATACCATTTGGACATGCAAACAGGGCACGAATAATCCTGTATTGTTCTCCCGGGTTAATCACCTTACCAGGAATTCCGGTTTTTTCAGATTTAAAAGTAAGATCAGGTTCTGTTTCTACAAACTCCGCTTTATACATTTTCTCATAACCTTTAACAAACTTCTCAAATTCTTTAGCCTTTATCTCTGGCAGAAGTACAACAGAATATGATTCGCGGGGGATTGCATTACGCAGATTGCCGCCTGATGATTCAGACAACCTTATACCAAAATCAGTCTCAGCCTGCATCAGGAATCTGAACATTAATTTGTTTGAATTAGCCCTGCCCAATGCAATATCAACCCCTGAATGGCCTCCCTTAAGACCACTTACAGTGACTTTATAAGCTGCCATACCCAGGGGGGATTTTTCCTCAGAGTAGATCTTTTTTGCGCTGACATCAATGCCACCGGCACAACCAACACATATTTCATTTTCATCCTCAGAATCAAGGTTCATAAGGATATCACCCTTCAGAATATTCTTTTTTAAGCCAAAAGCTCCTGTCATACCTGTTTCCTCGTCTATCGTAAAAAGTGCTTCGAGGGGTCCATGAACAATATTCTTTGAAGCCAAAACTGCTAATGTAGCAGCTACCCCTATCCCATTATCTGAACCAAGTGTTGTTCCGTTTGCCTTTACCCAGTCACCATCAATAATTGTTTCAATAGGATCTTTTTCAAAATCATGCTTCTTATCATTATTCTTTTGGGGAACCATATCAAGATGAGTCTGAAGTATAACACCTTTTCGTTTCTCCATTCCTTTGGTAGCCTCTTTCCTGATAATAACATTACCGGTTTTATCAACTATAGTTTCCAGATTGTTTTTCTTACCGAATTCCTTAACAAACTCAACAATCTTTTTTTCCTTTTTTGAAGGACGTGGTATCCTCGTCATTTCATAGAAATAATTCCATAAAGGTTGTGGTTCAAGTTTTCGTATGTCGCTCATATTCAATTTATTTTTTTGTTACAGAATAAACAATAAAATTAAAACAATTTGGCAATATAAAAAAGATAATCTGATGAAGTCCCAATAAATTATTTATTTTAATTTAAGCCATGGACGATAAAATGTAACAATAACTTAATAACAAATTCTTTTGAAATTTGTCTCAATATTATTACTTTGCACTCAATAATTATCAAACTTACCACACTTAGTATCAATTATAAATGAACTACTTGGCATTTCGAACAGAACAGCTCCCTATTAAAAACCAAAAAAAAACAGATAATCCGACAAGATGATCTTTCTCTATATTGTTGTTGCTTTAGTACTCATATTTGATTTTATAAATGGTTTCCACGATTCTGCAAACTCAATTGCCACTGTAGTTTCGACAAAAGTCCTTTCACCATTAGCAGCAGTTGTAATGGCTGCATTCTTCAATTTCATTGCTTTTACGGTCTTTCCACTCAAGGTTGCACATACTATAGGAAAAGGGATTGTAGAGCCTGATGTTCTCAATCTTACTGTGATTGCAGCTGCACTTGTTGCGGCTATTACATGGAACCTTCTTACCTGGTGGTGGGGTCTTCCTTCAAGTTCATCACACACTTTAGTGGGAGGTCTTGTCGGAGCAGCTATTGTTCATTCGGGATTAAGTTCAGTAATATTGCCAGGTATAATAAAAATTGTATTGTTCATATTTATTGCTCCGTTGATGGGGATGGTTTTATCATTTATCATTTCAACAATAGTTGTCTTTCTTTTCAGGAAGCTTAGTCCTTTTAATGTGGATAAATTATTCCGCAGGTTACAGCTCATATCGTCGGCAACTTTCAGTCTTGGTCATGGTGGAAATGATGCTCAGAAATCGATGGGGATAATCTGGGTTGCAATGATTGTAACCGGACTTACAACAAAAGAGGAACCGATAGCCTTATGGATTATATTATCTTGTCAGTCTGCAATTGCTCTGGGTACATTGTTTGGTGGCTGGCGGATTGTTAAAACTATGGGCCAAAAGATCACAAAACTTAAACCTTTTGAAGGTTTCTGTGCAGAAACTTCAGGAGCTCTGACATTATTCGGAGCTACACATTTCGGTATTCCTGTTAGTACAACACATACAATAACAGGTGCAATTATCGGAGTTGGTGCAAGAAAAGGTGCCTCAGCTGTTAAATGGGGTATGACCACAAAAATATTCTGGGCATGGATCCTTACTATACCTATATCAGGGATCATCGGAGGAATTATGTACACAGTTTTTAACTGGATTGTTTAGTAATTAATCAGATTATTAATTATATATATTATGAATATAGATAAAATTCTTAAGTTTTTTGTACCAAAAGATCACTCCTTTTATCCTCTCTTCGAAGAAGATGCAAAAAACCTTGTAAAGGCAGCAGAGCTATTGAAAGAGCTTATGTTAACTACTGAAATTGAGGATCATGAGAGAATCAACAAAGAGATCAAGAATGTTGAACATATTGGTGACATCATCACTGACAAAACATATGAGCAACTCAATAAGTCATTCATTACGCCATTCGACCGCGAGGATATTCACGAACTGACTGCCAATATTGATGATGTTGTAGATTCAATAAATGGTATTAGCCGAAGGATATGTCTTTACAAACCTAAGAAACTTATGCCCGTTTATAAAGAGATGGCTGAAGCAATTTACCAGGCAGCTAAAGAGATTGAAATATGTATCCATTGCCTGAACGATGCCGCTGCCAATAAAGAAGAGATTACCCGGGCCTGCGATAAAGTTAAGGAAATTGAACACAAAGCTGATGATTATTATTATGTAGCTATCTCTGAACTATTTGAGAAAGAAAAGGATCCTGCAGAATTGATGAAGAATAACAAGATACTCGAAATTCTTGAAAGATGTGTTGATGAAGCAGAAGATGTAACAGACACTATAAAATCTATTCTGATAAAAATGGCCTGAACCAAGCGCCTGCAGCCGTAAAATGGTTTAAATACTTTTAATCATAGTCAATACCATTTTAAATCTTTCAACAGCTTTTACAGCATGAGAAATATTTGCAGGCATAATTATGCTCTGCCCGCATTCAAGCAAATATGGTTTACCACCTATTATTATTTCAGCCTTCCCATCCACAATATCAATTAGGGCATCAAATGGAGCGGTATGCTCGCTTAAAGCTTCACCTTTGTCAAAAGCAAACAGGGATATATTTCCAGTCTGCTTTTTAAGTACAGTTTTGCTTACAATTGCTCCATCCGCATAATCTACCGAACCTGAGAATGAGAAAACATTTGCTTTTAAAAATTCTTTTGATTCCATCTTTTATTGAATTAACATTACTATAACAGAAATCTATTTAAAATAGTTCAAATTCGGTAATAAATAAAACAGGGACATTGTATCCAATGTCCCTGTTTTAAAATAATCTATTGATTTTTATTACTTTACTCCCTTTTTCATCGGGCATACTGAAGGACAGGAAGCAGGTTTGTTAGCCTGTTTTGGACATTTGGAAGCTTCGCAATTAAGTTTGCATGTGGCAGGATCACATTTTGCTTCTTTACATTTTGCAGGATCACAGGATGCTGGTCCCTGACACATCTTTGCACAAGCTGGTGCAGAAGGGCATTTCCCGCAATTTACCGAAACCTCAGTAGAAGCCTTCTTTTTGTCTTCTGTGCTTGTACCGGCATTTACAAATAATACGACAACAAATGCAAGTACCATGAGCCCTGATATACTAATTATTAGCTTTTTCATTTAATAAATTTTTAAATTATTAATCTTTCAAATATATATAGTTTATTAATTACTTACTCCAATAAGTATAAAATATCATGTTAATTAAAAGTTAAAATCTGTAATTTACTTTCAAAGATTCTGTTTATCACCTCAAAATTATTTCTTAATGTTAGGTTCCTCCAGACCATACCCTTTTTTCTTATCTTCAGCTTTCAGAAGAAATGCAAATACAAGGGCAAGTATTCCAAAAAAGGTAAATATTATCATAGGAATTGTGTAATTATAATTTGAAACCTGAACTCCGTCCACAAGACGGGTTCCTGTAATACAATATTTATTTAACACCCATCCTATAAGTGCAGGAACACCCATTAAACCCCAGTTTTGCACCCAAAAGATCATTGCATAAGCAGTTCCAAGCTGTTTTTCCGGTATGATTTTGGGAACAGATGGCCACATGGCGGAAGGGACTAAAGAAAAACCAATACCAAGAATAATAATCAGGATTATCGCAACTGGTGTTTGTCTGAGAAAAGGAACTGAAAATAAGGCATGAACAAATATGAGCAGAATTGATCCAAGTATCATAATAGTGGCACCCTTTCCTTTCCTGTCATACAGATTTCCAAAAAGCGGAGTAAGAAGGATTGTTCCAAAAGGTAATAATGCAGGTATAGCACCTGCAAACTTCGGATCGACTCCAAATTTATTAACCATCAGGTCAGATGCATATTTAAGAAACGGGAATACAGAAGAATAAAACAGGACACATAATATTGCAATATACCACCATCCTTTATTTGTAACAATTAGCCAGATATCAGACATACGAAACGATTCCTCATCATCTGTAATTCCACTTCTTGTGGCTTCAGAAGCTACAGAAGTATCAAGTTTTTTATCCATAAAAGCATAGATAAAAAAGGCGATCATCCCTATACATAACATTATCAGACAGACTAAAATTGGAGCTGAAACTTTTCCAAAAGCTTCAGCTATGGGTACAGAAGTTGAAAGAGCAAGTGCAGTTCCCAATCTTGCCGTGGCCATTTCAAGACCCATTGCCAGAGCTAGTTCCTTACCTTTAAACCATTTAACAATTATCTTGGATACAGTAATACCTGCAACTTCCACTCCGACTCCGAATATTGCAAAACCAAGAGCAGCAATCACAACCTGACCTTTCATTCCCATTATCTGTACTGTATCAAGAGAATGGGTTGAAATAGCCCAGAATTTAATAGCAGTACCAACTACCATCACAATAGTTGCCATCTTGCCGGTAAATCTCACACCCATTTTATCAAGAATTATACCACCCAGAATCAACATTAACAAAAAGACGTTAAACCAGCCGTATGCACTGGTAAAGAACCCATATTCCGCACTGTTCCATAGCAATTCCTTTTCAAGCATCGGCTTTAAAGGAGCCATTACATCAGTCAGGTAATAGCCACACAACATTGTAAAAGCCACAACAGCCAGGGCACTCCAACGTGCAACTTTTGAATCACGAAGTGTATTTGTTACTGTTTCCATATACTAATATTTGATAATAAATTTTGCCCGGTAAATGTAAAAAATAAAACGAACGAAATCTCTGATAAAGGAAGTAATATTGAACTTTAGTAAAACCTGTTTGTTCTTAATGATAAAAAGCACTTTATATTAAAATTGCAATAAAAAGAATTTGATTTAATTTGCACAATATTTGCTTGATAAACGATAAAAGAAGTTAGAATTGGAAAAAACGGTCAAAATGACCACCTAAGATCGGAGCAAAGAGACCACCCCCTG